>NZ_BCVI01000031.1 GCF_001591665.1 Neobacillus soli NBRC 102451
TTCAGTGCCGAGTAGTTCAATAAAACAGCAGAGGATACAAATGGCGAATACCTAGAAGTTGAACAAATTATAAAGGAAAATTCCGTTTTGCCGGCTCATGTGCATACGGTTCAAACGGAAACGTTTCATGTCCTTTCTGGAGTGGCAAGGTATCAATTGAATGGCAAGGACGGCATTTTACAGGCTGGGGAGGAGGTCAGCTTTGGCCCGGGGATTGCCCATATTAATCCCATACCGGATGGGGAAGAGGATTTGCATTTACGGGTTAGAGTAGCTCCGGCCCTGGACTTTCATGTGATATTGGAAACGATTATTAAAGCCGCGGAAAAAGGGGATGCAAATCCAGATGGATCGATAAAGCCCCTCCATACCGCTGTATTATTTAACGGTGTTAAAAGTAAAGTCTATATGGCTGGGCAGCCCATTTGGCTGCAAAAAGCGACGTTGCCCTTCCTTGCTTTCTTTGGAAAGCTGGCGGGTTATAAATGCGGATATCCTGAATAGGATTTTTCCGGAAGCAAGGGTCGGTTCTCTAGCTTCTTAGTTGGATTTGGGGTCAGCCCCCACTCTCGCTTAGATAGAGGTATAAAGCGGTAAAGCGTAAAAGGTAAACAGAAGGGAAAGATGTTCCTCTCTGTTTTTTTAGTCTTTAATTTGTCAAAGTTTATTATCGAATTTGGGGTTCTGACACCAAATTCTTTGGAGGGTATTCGTAACTGAGATTTATTTCTAGTTATGCAGCTTATTTTAAATATCCTCGATGTTACTTTATCTGGCGGAACAAATAGTGTTAATTTTTTGAGAAAAGGAAGGATTTTTTTGTATTTATGGATAACTTATCCTATTGTACATCTTTTAATCTGAAAGTAAGCGGGAATATGGGAATATGGAATAAAAGGATCAGTCCTCCGCCACTTAAAAGAAACGGGGGGCTGAACCCAAAATTTAAATATGTGAAAGGGGAATGAATAAAATGAGTCAAAAAGTACAGGTTTATCCAATTAAAGAAATACGTAATCAGTTTCCAGCCTTAAAAAGAGAATTTAATGGCGGAGAAGTAGTTTATTTTGATGGCCCGGGAGGTTCACAAGTAGTAAAGTCCTCGATAGAAGCTATTACAAAGTATATGGAAAATGGTGGAGCTAATTTGCACGGATCCTTTCCTTCGAGTCATGAGACAGAAGAAATTATCGCAAATGCAAAAGCGATAATTAGTGATTTTCTAAATGTTAAGCCAGAGGAAATTGCCTTTGGTGCAAATATGACAACCTTAGCCCTATCTATTGCACGGGCACTTGGAAGGAAGTGGGGGAAGGGTGATGAAATAGTCGTCACTGAAATTGATCATCGAGCGAATGTGGATACCTGGTTGACAATGGCCGAAGATAGAGGGGTGACTGTCAAGTGGATAAAGGTTGATCCAGACACATTAACATTAAAACTAGACAATTTAAATGAAATGATAAATGAAAATACCCGTCTTGTTGCTGTTGGTCTTGCTTCCAATGCGGTAGGAACAATCAATGATGTGGAAACCGTTGCCAAAAGAGCAAAAGATGTAGGGGCCTTGGTTGCTGTTGATGCTGTTCATGCCGCACCACATATTGCCATCGATCGAGAACAAATGGGAGCTGATATCTTATTATGCTCATCCTATAAATTCTTTGGCCCTCATGTGGGAATAGCAGCCATCCGAAAAAATATCTTTGAAAACTTGAATCCTTTTAAACTCTCACCAGCCCCAACTTATATACCTGATAAATTGGAAACAGGAACACTAAATCATGAAGGAATCGCAGGAATTTCACCTGCGATCGAGTTTATTGCTAGTTTGGGAGAAGGAGAAACAAGAAGGGAACGAATCTTATCAGGTTTAAAGCAAATTGAAGCCCATGAAAATAAACTAGCAGATAAAATGCGGGCTGGTTTAGCAAAAATGGACAAGATCACTCTTTATCAAGCAGATTCTTCCGTACCAAAGACACCTACGATTGCCTTTACAATAGATGGATACACACCACAAGAGATTTGTAGAAAATTATCAGAGGAACATGGGATTTTTGTCGCTGATGGTCATTTCTATGCTTCAACCCTAGGTGATATTTTAGGAATTAACGAGAAGGGCGGCTGGATCAGGGCAGGACTTGCCCCATACAATTCCGAGGAAGAAGTAGAACGATTCTTAAATGCTATTAAGCAGTATTAATTAATATTGCGTGGTTCTATCTAATTAAGATAGAACCACGCAAATAGAATTCGAGATATGTTGATGGGACGGGGGGACAGGCACCTCGTCCCATTTTTGTGCACGCCCTCGTGCCCAAAAAGCTGAATGGAAAGGAAGAAACAACTTTGTTTATACTTTAATTCATACCTATGGATACATGAAAGGGTTAACCTTCTGGTTTGCTTCCTTTTTCCTATATTCACGAATAAAAGGTCCCCCGCCACTTTAAAGCAGCAGCTGACCCCGAAATTCCTGAAGATTATTTTACCTTACATAGTTTATCTGATATGGGGAAAAATATGCCAATGATACCGGTAGGAGGAAGAGATATGACGAAGAATCATGAGGTTGGTTTGACATCAGCTGAAATAACAGGATTATGGACCACATATATCGGCGAATCCATGTCGATTTGCCTGACCAAACATATGTTGAAATATTTGGAGGATGCCGAAATAAAGGCCCTCTTGGAGGAGTCTTTAGCAGTGTCTCAAAAGCAACTTAGTGAAATTCAAACGATCTTTATGAAAGAAAAATTCCCGATTCCTCAGGGATTTACCGATGATGACTATCATTCTGATGCGCCAGCTTTATTTTTCAATTTATTGCCGCTAAGCTACGTTTATGGCATGAGTCGTTTATCTATTGTAAATTATGGAATGGTGATTACTTCCATGACGCGAGAGGATATACGTTTGTTCTTTTCAACATGCTTGAATTCGTCCAATGACCTATTTAACAAGGCCATTACGATTATGTTAAAAAAAGGAATTTATGATCGCCCAGCGATGATTCCTTATCCTGAAGGTATCGAATTTGCCAAGAATCGTGAAACTTTCTTGTCCAAATGGTTTGAACCGCAAAGACCCCTTAATGTGATGGAGCTAACAGCTATTTTTTTCAATAGTGAAAGAAATTATTTTGGCCTGATTTTTCTAACTGGGTTTATACAGGTCGTAAAAGACGAGAGTATCAAGAAGTATTTAATAAAAGGGAAAAAATTAGCGGAAAAGCAAATTAAATTCTTGAATAATACGCTAATGAACGATGATTTGCCAGTAGCATCTATGGTTAACACGGAAATATCAGCGTCCACCATCTCTCCCTATTCAGATAAATTGATTTTAAATTTGATTACAATGCTAAACTCAACGGCGTTAACCTTTTTAGGACATTCACTATCCACATCTTCAAGAGTGGACTTGTCCGTTGAATACTCAAAACTTATGGTTGAGATTATGCAATATGGAAAAGAAGGAATGGATTTGCTGATCGAAAGGCAATGGTTCGAGGAACCTCCCCATGCCCCCAATCGAAAAGAATTGGCGAAATAGTGTGTTTTGGGATGTTTGTTGTGCTTGAAAGATTGAGTAACTTACCAAGGCCCCCGGGACAAGCGACCAGTGCCGGGGACCCGTAAATACCTAAAAACTTAGTCAGTTATTTTTAGTGATATTTTCATTCCTTGATGGTCTTTCTCAGCGCCACAAACAGTATTACAATTTAAATCGAATTCCCCTGTTTTTTCTGCTGTAAATTCAGCAGGTGCGTCGGCACTAACTTTAATGCCTAAATCATCGTTGCTAATGGAATGAAGCCCCTCTTTGTTATATAAGTTAATTTTGACCTTCGTCCCTTTTTTTACAACCAACTCTTTATCTGCAGAGAACTTCCAGTTACTTGCCGTGATAGTGAACTCTTGTACATCTGATGCTGTCGATGATGTTGTTTCAGCGGCTTTTTCGGACTGTTTAGGAGTTGTTCCTTCATCTGATCCTCCGCAAGCTGCTAGACCTAATGTTAATGCTCCTGCTAATAATAATAATCCAATCTTTTTCATGCTAATCAGACTCCCTTATATTGAATGTTTTATCTTGAAACTAGCTAAATGGATGGTTCACCTATGTATTCCTTCCTTCCTTTGTTTTACTGCAACTTGATTTTAAAGCACCTATTTTTTAATTTCCTTGATATAAATCAAGGAAATTAAATGACATTGGGTCAGACCCTTGCTCTTTCAGCAGGAATTTACAGTCCCAAAAAATTGCTTCCGTTAATGAGATGAATCCTGAATTGGAGCAAGATAAGGTTGCTTTTAAGTAGTGGTAGAATTACGGGGAATAGATCGAATGATGTAAATTCAAGTGAGATGAGTCAAATCGTGCAAAAAAGTGGGTTATTATCTGCAAATTTCCTAGGCAATTATCGACAATTTCCATGTCATATTTGTAGGGGGATTTCTTATCAAAGTCAATACTTTGCTGCTGTTTCAACTAAACGATAATCGCCAATTTTAAAAGCGTAACCAGTAAGGGGTTAGTCCGCCGCAGCTTGTACGCTGCGGGGACCAACCCCTTTTGTAATGGACTGTTTTCCTTTTGTGTTATACACACCAAATTCCGCCACAGTAGGCTACCTTTTCGATTCGCTAAAATTTCTCTATTTTAACATCTCATTCAGGATTGCTCGATTTTAATTTCATAAATCGTCGGGGCTTTTCCTTCCGGCCATTCGATTTTGAGGTCCAAGATCTCCGGCAGCCCTGTTGTATCAAAGAATTGGTATCCTGTCTTGATATTTCCAAGCGTTCTCCAGCCCTTTGTCGTTTTGACAGTCACTTTGCTTCCGGATAGACTGTTTGGATCTTCTAAAATGGTAATCCCGGTTATGCCTGTTCCGGCTTCACCAATATGGTAGAGAATTTCTCCTGCTTCCGTTCCGGCCGGCGTAAACTTCGTATTCAAACTGCCATCGATGAGCTGGTCCTTGGTAGAGCCGGTTTTGACGGCAGCATTGGTCGTAATCGTTGGGTCATTGCTTTCAGGGTAGTATTGTCCATCATTGATGATCAATTCCTGCATCCTGACCCACTTGTCGGATCCGACTTTCGTTTGCGTTAGTTTAAAGCGTAAATACTTGGCTTTTTGATCTAAATCTCTGACTTCTTTTGCCCGATACGGGGACTCCTGCTGATCAAATATCGCATCGGACTGATCTTCATTCTTTGCCTCTCCATTATTTGGCCCATCCTGGCTGCCAAAGGTCATGACGGTCGTCCAATCGCTTCCATTTAAAGAAGCTTCAATAATGGCATGACGTGGATAATCATGTTCTGCCTCTGCAATAACCGCTTTTAAACTTTTTAGGGTGATTTCTTGGCCCAAATCATACGTGATATACTTTCCAGCTAGTTGACTATTTTTATACCAAGCAGGTGTTGTGAGATCCCCATCCAAAAGGGCCAATGGATTTTCCATGCTTGTGTAATTCGTTTCTTTTACTGATTTCGGATCAATCTCAAACGAGGTTACTTTTAAATGATCCAAGGTAAATTCTACCGGCTTGGCCTGTTTGTTCAAAAGTCTTACATATCGAGCATCATATCGGGCAGGTTTATTTTTTACCTTAGCCCACTCGATGCCGTTTAAAGAGAATTCTAGTGTCAGCCCTTTTTCAGAAGGAGCTAAAATGTCAGTTACATCCTTGACTCTGCTTAATTTTACCCCAACATATTCACCTTTATGGAGTGTAATTTTACCAGCATCATTGATGGAAGTGACTGTTTTTTCTTCGGTTAGCGCTAAATTCTGATAAGCCTCTACATTGGTAAATATGCTTGCTTTTGTTTCTTCCTTCTGAAGGTCTAACAGCTGAGCGACCTTAGGTGATATCTTGTTCTCTAAATTATTGGTAAATGGCTGCAGCCGCTTTTTTGCAGGCTCTGTTTTCATGGTTCCGCTTAACATGGGGCGGTCATAGTTTAAACTTTGGTTTCGTAAAGCCGTTGCTTTGGCATAGTGATCCCAAGTATCCGCCTTGTTTCCCGCTTCAAGAGTGAGAGCCGTTTTAATCAACTCAATATCCGCAAGAACCATGTCTCTTAATGCGTTGACAAAAGGCGCTAGCTCGTTTTTTAACTTTTCATTCTTTGTTTTTGCCAGAAATTGATCAGCGGCATCAGCAATTATTTGCAGCTCAGAGATTGCTTTTGGTGCAACAGCTTTTAATGATTCTCCATTATTTACTTTAGCTGTGATGGAATCTAGCAAGCTCTTAATATTCTCACTTTCTGACAGTCTGAGACCATTAGGATCAGCGTCAGACATGTGTTTGGCTAAAGTATGAAGCTCCGCGGCGGCATCTGGTTCGATGTATTTAAAGCTGTCTTCCCAGCTCTTTTGGGCATTGAAGTCTTGCGTGTTCCATGAATAATCGGCAACAGCAAAAATCGCTACCTTTGAAGCTTCTGCTTCCTGCATCGGGTTTGTTACCGCACCAGCAAGATTTTTTATGCCAGGCTGAAGCATTTCACCTTTTCCTAAAAAGACGCGTGACATGTCGACATCATTGACCGGCCAGTTGAGCCAGAATAATGGATCCCGTCTTTCAACACCGTTATTACTTTTTGTCTTAAATGTATTAATGGTTGATTGGTCAATTGGCGCACAGGTTGTCGATCCTGTCCAGAATATTTGGATATTTTTGGCGAATCCTTGTTCATAGGCATTCAATTCAGCGGCATTCCAAGCCCAGCTGGAGTTGTAGCTTGCCGGACAGTACAAGGTATCATAGACATCACCTTTGGCTTTTGCCCATTCTGATACAGAATTCATTAATGCGATGACATAATCATGCGGCAGCCTGCCAACATCATCACCTAAAACACCGAATTGACGAACACCCACATCGTATAATTGGTCAAACTTCGCGAGCATTTTTTTTGTATTTTCTTCAAGCTTCAGCATTGGGTTACCGCCTGCTTGGGCAATCTGTGCGACTTCACCTAATGGAGAGATGGTCCATACAAACCGGGTTTTTGTTTCATTGCCGACCCGGGCCATTTCTTTAATTTCTGCAAGTTTTTCAGGCGGGTACATCTCATCCCACTTTTCCCTGTGATAGGGGTCATCCTTTGGGGCAAAGACATACGAAGTTGCTTTAAATTGACCGCCAAATCGCATGAGTGACTTACGGTCCTCATTGCTCCATGGTATACCGTAGTACCCTTCAATAAATCCCCTGATTTTCGTATTGGCATAGTCTTGAATGGTTAAATTCCTAATCTCCTTGTCACGTGCCTGAGCGAGGATGGAATTTAATGTAACCACCCCATAAAAGCTGGCGTCCGTGTCTTTTCCTACGATTGTAATGGCATTCTTTTGTACATCCAGCTGATAAGCATCAATTTTTGAAAAATCCATGCCGTCACTGTTTACATTTTTAGCTGTATAGGTGTCTACAGGGCCGTTCGATCCCTTTGTCCCTACTAAAATTGAAATCTTATCATCAGTTACTTGTGTCCCAATGGTTGGGGCCGGGTAGTCATTGTGTGTAAAACTAGTTTCTACTTTTTTTCTTGTGACGGAATCAATGGTGTCGTCGTAAATGACTTGGATGGGTTTGTCGATTTTCAGGGAGCCTTCATGGTAGGTAGTTTTATGTGGTACAGGGTAGATTTCATAGTTGATTGGAACAGTTTCTGCTGCAGAAGCAGCCGTTGCTTTTAACCCGGATAGTGTACTAAATACCATGGTAAAAATAATCCCTAGCTTTAACCAAATTTTCTTTTTCAATTACTGAACCCTTCCTTCTGCGAAATTTTTAAATTCAGTGGCTTTTTTACCTTTGGGTAATAGATTACTTTTCCTCGATAAAAACATCTCCTTTAACTGTCTTCTGAAAATTGGAGGTGCTAGATTTTTTTCTAAGGCTGAAAAACAAAAAGACATGGAAAACCGACGAGATTCCTCTCGTACTGTTTTCCATGCCTAGTATGATCTAGTCACATGAAACCAATTATATGCCTCTACTTTAAAGCGTTTACATAGTGTGGTCAATACGATTTCCTGTTTTTGGTTACATATTCCTATCAGGAATTTTGTATGTAGGTAAAAAGGGGGGGCTTTAATTTTTTTATTCCTAATTTTGAAAAAATGCACCGTTTATTTAGTCGAATTTAGGAAGGGCACCATTATAAACCTTTTTTATGAATTAATTTTAGAAATAGTGAAAAAACTTCACTACATTTTTAAAGCCCATTGACGAAGTAAACAACCCCAAATATTGTAGTAGAAGAATAGATTCATAGAGTATTTGTACATATGTTGCTTATTTTTGATAGCGCTTTCTATGGTGGATAGGGAGAGCAACAGGTATTGGGAGGCTAGCTTTTAAAAGCTTCATTATAAAAAATAGAAAAGGGAGAGATGGAAAATGATTTATTTGAAGAAGAGCCATTTATTGATGGCTGCCTTTTTCGGCTTGTGTTTCATCCTGTTATCGCCAAATGCGGGCTTTGCTAAACAACCAGAATCATCTTATTGGTATCCCGAACAACTTTTGAACTGGACTCCGGAGAAGGATCCGAATGCTGTGTTTAACCGCAGCCAAATTCCATTAGCCAAACGGGACGTGTTATACAAAGTAAATGACAATGCTCAGTCAGATGCAAAGTTGGTTGCTTTGTCCGCGCTCAACCCGAATACCAGCGGTGTACCTTCTCAAGGCGGGAAGGACTTCTATGCAAACACTTTTAGTTATTGGCAATATGTTGACCTTATGGTGTATTGGGCAGGATCGGCTGGTGAAGGGATTATCGTACCGCCGAGCGCAGACGTGATTGATGCCGCCCATAAAAACGGCGTCCCGATTTTAGGAAACGTCTTCTTTCCTCCAACTGTTTATGGAGGAAAGGCTGAATGGGTGAACCAAATGCTGACCCAGCGGGAGGATGGTTCCTTCCCAGCAGCAGACAAGCTGCTCGAAGCGGCAAGCTACTACGGATTTGACGGCTGGTTTATTAATCAGGAAACCGAAGGCGGAAACGCAAAAACGGCTCAAAGGATGAAGGACTTCCTCGCTTATCTTCAGCAGCATAAGCAGAAGGATTTGCAGATCATGTGGTACGATTCAATGACAAATGATGGGCGTATCAATTGGCAAAATGCTTTGACTGATAAAAATAAAGGCTTTTTGCAGGACGGCAACACACGTGTTTCTGACAGCATGTTTTTAAACTTCTGGTGGCGCGACCAGCAGTCTTCCGCCAATATAGCGAACGAACTCGGCAGAAGCCCATATGATTTGTATACCGGGATTGATGTGGAAGCAAATGGAACTCGCACAAACATTCCTTGGCAGGGGATTTTCCCTGAGGGCAAAGCACCTACTACATCTTTAGGAATATATCGTCCGGATTGGGCCTTTAAGACGGCTGAAACAATGGAACAGTTTTATCAAAAGGAAAATGAATTCTGGATTGGAAAGTCCGGCAATCCGGCAGCAACAAACGATAACGGTGCGTGGAAGGGAATGGCCCATTATTTCACTGCCAAAACGGCCATTGAGGAACTTCCTTTTGTCACGCATTTTAATACGGGCAGCGGTAAGTTTTTCACTGTCGATGGGAACCAAGTAAGCGGCCAGTCATGGAATAACCGCAGTCTGCAGGATATTCTGCCAACCTGGCGCTGGCTGAAAGAGGGCGGACAGGCTGTTAATGTTGACTTTGATTGGAAAACCGCATATTTCGGCGGCAGCTCATTAAAGCTTTCAGGCGCCATTGATGCAAACAATCCCACTCATATTAAGCTTTATAAAACCAATCTGCCGATTCAAAAGGATACGGAAATCTCACTGACATACAAAACGGATTTGAAAAAGCCGAACATGAAGCTTGGGGTCAGCTTCACCGACCATCCCGATCAATTTGTCTTTTTCGATGTAAAAAAACAAAGTCATCAACAATGGATGACCGATTCGTTTAAACTGAAAAAATACAGTGATAAAAACATCGCAGCCATCTCGCTTTTGGTAGATAGTGACCAGGAAGTGAAAGACTTTACGACAAATATTGGAGAAATTAAGGTTTATAACAAACAAGAGAAACACAATGCCATCGATTCTTCGAAACATGCAAAGGTAAGCGGCATTGATTTTAACAAAGGAATCTATGCTGATGTCGCGCTTGCTTGGGAGCCGTCTGATTCCGATGTGAGTCACTATGAAATTTATCGGAAGCTGCCAAACAATGAAAAAGAGTTTGTCGGCGCTACACCTAACCATGTTTATTACCTTTCCAATCTGAAGCGGAACGGGAAGGAAAGCAGCACCAATTTAGAAATTGTTGCGGTGAACAAAGAGTTCAAACGAAGCGAGCCAGCATCCGTCACGTTCGACTGGCCGCCATATCCAAAACCGGAAGCAGGTTTCCGTGCGGATAAAACGGTAGCGGCACCAGGAGAGAAAATTCAATTTTTCAATGCATCATCAGAGGTAACGGAAGAAATGGAATGGCATTTTGAGGGCGGAACACCGTCTGTCAGCAAGGAGAATAATCCGGTTGTCACCTATGAAAAAGAAGGCGTCTACCATGTCACCTTGATTGCGAAGAACAGCGAGGGTGAAAGTGTTCTTACTAAAGAAGCGTTGATTACCATTTCCGAAGCTGCCAAGGATATTAAAAATGTTGCAATGAATAAAACAGCCATCGCCAGCGGGCAGTGTGCTCCGAGTGAGGCGGCAAAATATGCTTTTGACGGGAACGTTAACAGTAAATGGTGCGCATTAGGAGATGCCCCTCATTGGTTAAAGGTGGATCTTGGCGGTCAATATGCCATTTCAAAATTCGTTGTTCGCCATGCACAAGCCGGTGGGGAGCCGCAAGCCTTTAATACCCAGGCATTTAGAATTGAAGTAAGTACCGACGGCGAAAACTGGACAGAGGCTGTGAAGGTAACGGACAATACAGCAGCTGTTTCGGAACACAGTATCACCTTAACAAATGCACGCTATGTACGATTATGGACCGATAAGCCAACCCAAGGCGGCGACCAAGCCGCAAGAATCTACGAATTCGAGGCCCACGGATTTCCAGCTCCATAGAAGTACAGGGAGGGTTCTCCCAGAGTAAGGGGTTAGTCCGCCGCAGCTTATACGCTGCGGGGACTAACCCCTTTTGTTATGGTTCGGATTTACCTGGCTTACGGATAATTAGGGGAAGCATAAAAACCATCCGGGGTCGAAGAAATCAGGAAAGAGGTATCCAATCGGGCTTAGTGGAACCCGTTCCACCGGGAAAATCAATTTTGGGCAAAAGAATCAAAAGTAGAGCCCGTCTACTTCGATGTTTAAGTGAATTTTCAGCTCTAACGTCGAGGTAGAAGCGTTCTACATAGGGGGTTCCATAGAAATTAATCCCCAACGTCGAAGTGGCATCATACATATTGGCAGGTTTATTTTTAACCTTAACCCACCTGGTTACATATTCCTATGGGCTATTCCGTATCTAGGTAAAAAGGGTTACATGAACATTTTGTCCTTTAATTTGCACAGTAAATCTATTAATAGTCCACTATTTTAAAAGTGGTCGCAATTTTATAATAATTGAAAGGGTTTCCAATAATGGAAACAAATTTTATCAAAAGGAGCACAATATGAGGAAAAAACGAAATAAGTTCTACAGCCGAATTCTATCTGTATCTGCAGCGTTCATGTTACTTAGTTCAATGGGGGCCAATGGGGCAAAAGCCGAGGTTAATGGGGACGGAACCGATGTGGTCAATGAGAATTATGCGGGCCAGCTCAGTTTAAGGCCGCTTGCTCCAGCTTTCAGGGTAGATACACTGCTGCAATGGTCACCAGAAAAGGATCCTGATGCAGAATTGAACCGCGCCAGTGTCCCTTTAAATCAACACCGGTTCAAAGGATCTCAGATTAATCCGCTGGCTAATCCAAAGGCCGGAATCACTTCTGCAGCAATTACAACATGGAATCATGATGAGGCAAGCTCTGTCGGAAGCAACGATTTCAATGTATACGCTTTCGATAACTGGCAATTACTAGATTCGTATATTTACTGGTCAGGCACCAATGAGGGGATTTTCGCGATTCCAACACCGGAAATCGTTGATGCCGCTCACCGCAATGGGGTACCGGTCTATGCAACACTTGGCTTCCCATGGGGCAGTTCCAAGGATGGAGTCGCTGAAATAGAAAAGTTCACAAAGCAGACGGCAGACGGAAGCTTCCCGGTAGCAGACAAAATGATTGAGGTAGCACAATATTTTGGCTTTGACGGCTATTTTTTTAATCAGGAAACATCCGGCGTCAGCAAGCAAACAGCCGAACGCATGAATGAAATGATGCGCTATATCAAACGAAAATCAAATCTTAATGTAAGCTGGTACGATGCCCAGGATAACAATGGCGCCATCAACTATCAGGATTCCATCAACAGCAAGAATGACATGTATGTAAAACCGGCAAATGATGGGGTATATGCCGTTGATGAGTTCTTTTTAAACTATAACTGGACACCCAGTAAAATCAACACAACGGTTGAAACGATGAAAGGCCATAACCGCAGCCCATTTGACGCTTATGCAGGCTTCGAAATTCAACAGAATTCTTATAATACAAAAATTAATACGAATGCACTCTTGGATGAAAACAAACAGCCAAAAGTGTCGATTGCCCTTTATGCACCAAACTCAACCATGGGGTTAGCAAAGGATCCTGCCGACTTCCATGAAAAAGAAAACATTTTATGGACAGGTCCGCAGGGCGACCCTACACTAGCAGACGACTCTGCTAATTGGAAAGGAATGGCCCGTTTTGTCACCGATTCATCAGTGATCGAAGCGAAGCCTTTTACAACGAATTTTAACAGCGGACACGGAAAGCAATATTTTGTAAATGGAAAAATCGCCAGTAGTCTGGAGTGGAATAACCGCTCGATTCAGGATATCATGCCGACTTGGCGCTGGTGGACCCGTGGTGAAGGCAGCAAAATAAAGGTTGCCTATGATTTTGATAAGGCCTATAACGGCGGCAATTCACTGAAATTAAGCGGTGCGCTTGATGCTGGCTCTGTCAGTGACACGATGCTTTACAGCACAAAATTACCAGTAACAGATTCAACAAAGGTCCGTGTCGTTTACCAAAACCAGTCTGGTGCCGATATGTCGCTTGGTGTGGCATACAGTGGAGACTATGCACAGGATAAAATGAAATATTACTCATTGCCTAAGTCCGGTTATGGCTGGCAGACAGCGGTTGTTGATCTTGGAAAGGATGCCGGGAAAACAGCCTATGCTTTAAGTCTTAAAGTCAGCAATGCTGAAAAAATGGACAACTATTCCATCCATTTAGGTCAGCTATCCGTCTATGATGCGGCGGCACCCGTTATTTCAAAACCTAGCAATGTAAAAATTTTAGAAAAAATGCCGAAAACAGCATTTGAAGCTGAGGCACGTCTAGGCTGGTCCGACAAGGAAAACGTATTGTATTATGAGGTTTACCAACAGAATGCGGATGGGGTGGAAACACTTCTAGGAGTGACACCGAATAACTATTTCTACACTCCGAATATTACCCGAACCATCAAAAATGCATCGGCTGATCATATTACTTCACTGAAAGTTGTTCCGGTAAATCAGGATTACGTACGCGGTGAAGCGGCTGAAGTCGCGTTTGACTGGGGTATGGGTACGGATGCAACAGAGATTGAGAGCAATCCAACCTCACCTAATGTCGCGCTGAATGCCAAAGTCACATCGGTCTCAGCTGAAAATGCTGCTGAACCTGCCTCTAAGGCACTAGACGGAACAGCTATCGGTAATAGTAAATGGTGTGCTACGAATGCGAAAAGTGGTTACATGACCATTGATATTGGCGAGACGAAAACAATCAGCCGCTGGCGTGTGGAACATGCCGAATATGGCGGGGAAGCAAGCAACATGAACACGGTTGATTTTGAACTGTTTTATAAAAATGAAAACGGTGAATGGGTCAGCGCCAAACGGATTAAAGATAACACGAAGGCTGTGACTGATGTGATCTTAGATCAGCCTGTTACAGCAAGGGAATTCAAACTGCAGATTTATAATAGCGGTACTTCCCCTTGGGGCGCGATTCGTTTATATGAATGGCAGATGTTCGAAAATGCTGCCCTTCCAAGAACAGAAAATATTATGATGCATTTTGTCACAGCTGAAAATAATGCTGGAGCCCAGGATAAGGTGGCAATTGAAGGAGTTAAGAAAGGTCAAACGGTTCGATTATATAAGTCTTTGGACGCTAGTGTTGCTCTAGCAGAGAAGACGGCTGAAAAAGACGGAACAATCACATTTGAACAGCTGGACCTTGGTGCTGATGCCGGCAGAATCTATTATACTGTTCAAACCGTAGATGAACGAGAAAGCTTAAGATTTAGCGTTGCTTATTTAAACGAGAAGGTAACCGAGGTCATTCATCAAATCAACAATCTGCCAAATATCGACGACCTAACGCTGAGTGATAAGCACCTCGTCAATGACTGCAAAGTGGCCTATAATAAGCTCCATCCAACACTAAGAAAACAGGTTACAAACTACGATCTTTTGGTTCAGGCCATGGACCGCATGCAACAATTGAAGAAGAATTCCTAGAAACACAGGGATAATCCTTCTCTCTTAAAATAGTAACAAATTATGGGGTTAGACCTTCGCGGCTCTTATTAGCGGGGGACTAACCCATTTTGTGTTGTTAGGATTTACTTCGGTTAATCAGAGGAAGCACAAAAACCATCCGTAACGAAAGAAATTGTCATTCATCGTGTCATAAAGGACAAAACTTAGTTT
>NZ_BCVI01000032.1 GCF_001591665.1 Neobacillus soli NBRC 102451
CAATAAGGCCTATTAAGGACAAAACGCCCGATGAAATCGAAGAAACTGTCTTTAATAAGTCCGCTCATATCGTCCCCTTGCTTCCTCGCTTAATCAATGGACTAATTTAATATCCACTGTAATATCTTAATGACTTGCCGGGATTCTATTGCTACTTTGGTCAGGTTTTTTTATTGTTATTGGTGAAGGAATTTTATCACACAAAAATGACAGCGTTTTCGCATCGTTATATAAATCATTGAAGGAGGGGACGTCTTATGAAGAAGACAGCCCATATTATCTCCCATTCTCATTGGGACAGGGAATGGTATTTGCCTTTTGAGAAACATCGTTATTACTTTATCAAACTCATGAATCAACTGATTGAACAATATAAACAGGAAGGAAATGCTTTTCAATCCTTTCATCTGGATGGGCAAACAGTTCTGTTAGAGGACTATTTTGCTGTGCATCCAGAAAATCGTGAAATCGTGAAACAATTAATTGAAGAGAAAAAGCTCTATATTGGCCCTTGGTATGTGCTGCAGGATGCGTTTTTAACGAGCTCTGAAGCCAATATCCGCAACCTGCAGATTGGTTTGAATGATACGTCAGCCTATGGCCATGCTTCAAAAATTGGCTATTTTCCAGATACATTCGGTATTTATGGGCAGGCACCGCAAATTTTAAAACAAGCGGGCATTGATACAGCAGCCTTCGGACGGGGCGTAAAACCGACCGGCTTTAATAACACGGTGTCAGATACTCCTAATTTTGAATCACCATATTCCGAAATGGTTTGGAAATCGCCGGATGGCTCCAGTGTTTTAGGAATTTTATTTGCCAATTGGTATTCAAACGGGAATGAAATCCCAGCGGATGAAGACGAAGCAAAAGCATTCTGGGATAAAAAGCTCCAGGAGGCCGAGAAATATGCGTCGACGAATCAATTATTATTTATGAATGGCTGCGACCACCAGCCGCTGCAAAAAACGATTCCGCAGGCGATTGAAACGGCATCGGTCCTTTATCCTGATTACAACTTTAAGCATTCAAGCTTTGACGAATATACAGAGGCATTAAAGGGTTCTCTTCCAGAGAAGCTGCAGGTCATTGAAGGGGAGCTCCGCAACCAGCGGACGGACGGCTGGTCTACACTCGTCAACACCGCGTCAAGCCGGATTTACTTGAAGCAATGGAACAACCACTGTCAAAACCTGTTGGAAAAAACAGCTGAACCGATGGCAACGATGAATTATTTAGCGGGCGCCACCTACCCGCGAGAATACATCCGCTTTATGTGGAAATCGCTGATGAAGAATCACCCGCATGACAGCATTTGCGGCTGCAGTGTCGATGAGGTTCACCGCGAAATGGTTACCCGTTTTGAAAACGTTTCGCAAATGGGTGAAGTATTCGTACAGGAACAGGCAGAGAAACTGGCACGTACGATTGATACATCAAAAACACCGGAAGGCGGCATTCCGCTTATTGTGATGAATACAACCGGATGGGTGAAAAATGAAGTTATCACGAAAACCGTTGATCTTGAAAAGGTGTATTTTTCACAAATGCACTTTGAAGAGATTCCAGCCTATTTGCAGGATAAAGAAATACCAGACTACAAGCTGGTAGATGATCAAGGCAAAACGGTCGAATGTCAGCTTGAGGTCCCAACGGTCGAATTCGGCTACGATTTACCAGATGATAAATTCCGGCAGCCGTTTTTTGCCAAACGGGCAAAGCTTTCATTTTTCGCTGAGAGTATTCCGTCATTTGGCTATAAAACATTTTTCCTTGTGCCGGCTAATCATAAGACCATGCAAGAGGTTCACCAACAGGATGCCAGTCTTGAAATGGAAAATGAATCTGTTCATTTACTGTTCCATGAAGATGGAAGCTATGATTTAACCGATAAGCAATCCGGCGGGACTTTCCATCGTCTTGGGATTTACGAAGACACTGGGGATGTCGGAAACGAATATATGTACAAGGAAGCTAACGGCCATGCCGCGATCACAACAAAAGGGATGCCGGCGGAATTTACCGTTGTAGAGAGAAATTCGCTCAGAACCGTTCTAGAGTTCACGCACACTTTATCGATTCCAGTTTCTGCCGACGACCGATTAGCCATTGAACGGAATAAATTGATTTGGCATAAGGAAAGAGAAGCGGGCAGATCAAGCGAAATGACAACGATCACACTGCGAACGATTGTTACCCTTGAAAAAGGAATGAAGGGTCCAGCCTTTAAGCTTACGATTGATAACCAAGCAACGGATCACCGTCTGCGCGTGCTCTTCCCGACCGGACTGCAAACTCAAACACATAAGGCAGGCAGTATTTTTGAAATCGTTACGCGCCCGAATACGCCGGAGAAGGAATGGGAAAATCCAAGCTTCTGTCATCATCAGCAGCGATTCTCGAGTCTCTCAGATGACAAGTTGGGCTTAACCATTGCAACCGATGGACTTCAAGAATATGAAATCCTACCGGCAGACGGAACGATTGCCGTTACGGTGCTTCGCTCGACGGCGGAACTGGGCGACTGGGGCTACTTCCCGACACCTGAAGCCCAATGCTTGGGCATGCAAACAGCAGAATGGCAGGTCCTGCCCCATGAAAAGGATGTCATTGAGTCACAAGCATTTGTGGATGCTTACCAATACAAAGTACCGCTAACAGTTATTCAGACAGACTCCCATGAGGGGATATTGCCGGGGACCTATCAGTTTGTAAACTCAGAGCCAAACGGTCTTGTATGGACGTCGATGAAAGCTGGGGAAGAGAAGAATGATGTCATGATTCGCTGGTTTAATCCGTCAGAGAAAAAGAAAAGCCTAAAAGCTTCTATTAATAATGGCTATCAATCCTATAAGAGTACGATTCTTGAAGAAAAAACAAATCAATCAGCGGATATATATGAAGTAGAAAAATACGAAATCATCACACTTGGTTTCGAAAAAAAGGAATAGGAGTGGGAACATGACGACAGTGATTCCTGAATCAATGCAAAAACTTATCAATCACGTCAAGGAATTTTTCCCTGATGATCTCAAGCTTCAGCAGATGTTTGAGCAATGTTTTGTCAATACGTATACAACTACGATGAAAAAACAAGAAGATGGCAAAACATTTGTCATCACCGGCGATATTCCAGCGATGTGGCTGCGGGATTCAGCTGCCCAGGTACGGCCTTATTTGCTGGCTGCGGAAGAGGATGAAAAAATCGCGGATTTGCTTGAAGGGGTAATCCGCCAGCATTATGCTTTTATTTTACACGACCCTTATGCCAATGCCTTCAATGAGAGTGCAAATGGCAAAGGTCATCAAACGGACGATACAAAAATGTCAGCTTATGTTTGGGAACGAAAATATGAAATTGATTCCTTGTGCTATCCGGTGCAGCTGGCCTACCTATTTTGGAAATCAACGGGACGTACCTCTCATTTAAAAGAAACGTTCCAGCAGGTGATTGAAACGATTATCCAAGTATGGAGAACCGAACAAGATCATGAAAACAATTCTCCTTACCGGTTTGAGCGTTCGGATTGCCGTCAATCGGATACTTTAATTCGTGAGGGCAAGGGGGGCCGTGTTGTTCCGACCGGGATGACATGGAGCGCCTTCCGTCCGAGTGACGATGCCTGCACCTACGGATATCTCGTACCAGCGAATATGTTTGCCGTTGTCATCCTAGGCTATGCAGCTGAAATGTGTGAGGAAGTGCTAAACCATCCTTCCTTAAAAGAAGAATGCCTAAAGCTCCGCGCGGAAATTCAAAATGGCATTGAGCAGTATGCTAAGCTGGATCATCCGATTCACGGTGATATGTACGTCTATGAAACCGATGGAGAAGGACGGGTCAATTTAATGGATGACGCCAATGTTCCGAGTTTGCTGGCCGCACCGTATTTAGGCTACCTTCCATTTGATGACTCGAGATATGTAAATACACGCAATTTTCTGCTGAGCAGAGATAATCCTTATTATTATGAAGGAAAATATGCAAATGGGATTGGCAGTCCGCATACTCCTGATCATTACATATGGCATATTGCACTGGCCATCCAAGGGATGACAGCGACAAATGAAACGGAAAGGCAGGAAATTTTAGCTTATTTCAAAAATACTGATGGCGGTACTACTTTCATGCATGAGGGCTTTAATTCTGATTGCCCGGAAGAATTTACAAGGGATTGGTTTGCATGGGCAAACACGATGTTCAGTGAATTTGTTTTAAGTTTAACGGGTAAAGCGGTCAAGGGAAGTCCACTTTACCACCAATTACTGGAGACCAATTCTGTAAAGTAAATGAGTATAGTGTAAAAGGATATTCCGTGAAAGTCCATTGGAAAGGTTGATACATCATGAAAAAAGGTTCATGGATGATTGTGTTTGACTGGATATGGAGGGTGGTTTCGGTTAATTTGTGCTGGATTGCCTTTACTGTTCTAGGATTAGGGGTTTTGGGCTTTTTTCCTTCATCTATTGCCCTTTTTACCATTGTCCGGAAATGGATTAGAAAAGATACGGATCTATCTGTCTGGAAGACATTTAAGCATGTGTATTTTAAAGAGTGGAAGCGAAGTAATGGGATTGGCCTTGTGTTTTACTGCATTGGCCTTTTCCTCTTTTTCGATATACGAATTGTAATGGGAATCATGACTGGTATTTTTTCAATCTTTCTGCTCGTATTTTTATACTTTGTCGCCTTCCTATTTATCATGTCAATTGGTTATTTCTTTGCGATCTATGTCCATTATCAGTTATCTACTAAGGAATATATCAAACAATCGTTTCTGTTTGCAGTGACAGGTTTCGGAACGACTATATGGATTGGAGCAGGGCTGTTTGTGGTGGGCATGGTAATTTTGAAGGTTCCAGGCTTAATCCCGTTTATTTCCGCGGTCGCACCAGCTTATTGGATGATGAGGGTCTGTCTGAGCCGGTTTACCAAGCTTGAAAGAATAGCCAATCAACAATAAATGAACTTTTTTATAAAAAGAAAGTGAAAAGGGAGATCAAGATGAAACTTCACTTAACCGGCGAAATATCAGCAGTTGCTGAAGGGCTTAAACTTGTAACGGAGAATGTACATATCCAACTTTCTCCTGATGGGTACCCTGTACAGCTTAAAAATCAAAATGGTCCGATAAGGGTCGCTAATAAAAATGGTCACGGGGAAATTTCCTTTGAAAAGACGATTCACTTTTTCCGGGCTCTAGGACTGTGGATTGAACATTTTCAAAAAGGGAACGAATTTGATGTAACAGAGGAGCCTCAGTTTGACATGAGCGGTGTCATGTTAGATGCCTCAAGAAATGCCGTGCCAACAACTGCTGAGGTAGAAAGTCTGCTGCGAAGAATGGCTGTCATGGGCCTGGATACCTTGATGCTTTATACGGAGGATACGTATGAGGTAAAGGAACATCCGTATTTCGGATACATGCGGGGACGGTATTCATTTGAGGAGCTGCGGGCATGTGATGAATATGCCGAGAAGCTGGGGATTGAGATGATACCGTGTATTCAAACATTGGGTCACCTAAAAGAGGCGCTGAAATGGAATTATGCGGCAGACATTAAGGATACAGATGATATTTTACTAGTCGACGAACCGAAAACGTATGAGTTTTTAGAGAATTGTATAAAGGCAGCCTCGGAGCCATTTAGGACCAAACGGATTCATATCGGCATGGATGAGACGTTTCAGCTTGGGTTAGGAAAATACCTGCAGCAGCATGGCTATGAAAACCATATTGATCTGATGAATCGGCATCTTCAAGAGGTCGTTTCAATTACGGAAAAGCACGGGCTGAAACCGATGATTTGGAGTGATATGTATTTTCCATTGTTTTCCGAGGACAGCAAGTACAAAGATGAGAACGGTGAAATACCGGAAGATCTTATTGCTCAGATTCCAGATGTAGAGCTTGTTTACTGGAATTATTATAGTAAGGATCAGGGGATTTATGAAAAAGAGATGAAAAACCATCAACTGCTCGGCAAAACTCCGATATTTGCCGGCGGAGCCTGGACGTGGAACGGAATCGCGCCGAACTATGGAAAAGCGATTGTGACAACGGAAGCCGGCATTGCGGCTTGTAAAAAAGAAGGCGTAAAAGAGGTCTTTGTCACGATGTGGGGCGATAACGGGGCAGAAACGCCGTTCTCTACATCACTACCAATCCTGCAATTATTCGCGGAGCATACCTATCATCAGGATGTGACGCTCGAACAGGTATCGAAGCGCTTTGAATTTTGCGGCGATGGGCATTTTGAAGATTTTATGATGTTAAAAAAGCTGGACGAAACACCCGGCGTCATGAAGGATAATATGAACACATCGATGACTTCTAAAGTGTTACTTTACCAAGATGTGTTAATTGGATTATATGATGAAAATATCCGCGGCCTGTCTTTAGGCGAGCATTATGAAAAATTAGTCCCGGAGCTTGAAAGAGCAAAGCAAAATAACACTGGATGGGAGGACCTATTTGGCTTTTACGAACAATTAGCAAGGGTCCTTAGTGAGAAGGCGGAAATTGGTCTTGTCCTGAAAGAAGCTTATGAGAGAAAAGATTTCGAGAAAATGAAATCCATCCTTGTTCAATTGGATGTGATTCAAACCAATGTGAATCTTTTACGTCAAAAGCACCGCAAAGTATGGTTTGCAGCCTATAAGCCATTTGGCTGGGAAGTCATTGATATTCGTTATGGCGGCGTGATTACACGAATTGATTCAGTCAAATATCGGATAAACGAGTGGATTGATGGCAGGATTACTAGTTTGGAAGAGTTAGAAGAAAAACGCCTGCGCCATGATGGACCATGGGAAATTGTCGACGGGTTAGTAGGCGGGAATGTGTATCATCGAATTGTAACGGCCGGGAATTTCTCACTTTAAGTGGATCACAGTGCCCATAAGATTGAAAAAAG
>NZ_BCVI01000033.1 GCF_001591665.1 Neobacillus soli NBRC 102451
GAACGGGAACTCAGAGGAGATCACAGTGCCCATGAGAGCAACCAAACGAAGGTACCGGGCACTCAGAGGGAATCTCAGTGTCCAAAATAACTTATTAAACCAACCAACCAAACGGGGTGAAGGCATGTTTTTAACCGAAAGAAAATTTGAAGCACGGATAAGGGAATTGGAAGGTTATCGTTATCGTGACTGCGTCAGCATTGAGCAATTTCACACACATGAGGATACAGGTGAGATTGGTGCCTTTCCGCCAGCCGTATACGGCGAAGAAAGCATCATGAAGATTGGCGACTATTGGAAGGGCCGCGACCGCTATATTTGGCTTCATGCTGATGTGGATTGCCACCTGCCCAACAACAATCATCAAGTCGCAGGTATCTTTTCATTTGGCAAGACGGGCGGAGGGAATAATTCCGGGTTTGAATCATTACTGTTTGTGAACGGCAAACCCTATCAAGGCGTCGACTCCAATCATGAGGAAGTGCTTTTTGATGAGGAAATCGCTAAAGGACCGATGCGTTTAGATTTCAGACTCTGGTCTGGACTTGAGGGCGGAGGCGTTCCGGTTGAAAATGAATTTAAACTGGAACAGGCAAAAATCGGCTGGCTTGACAAAAGAGTCGATAATTTATACTACACCCTTTTGGCCGCCTACGAAGTGTTAATGGAAACGGATCAAGCTGATTCTGCTTATACGACCATGAAACAAATGATTCAGGATGCCTTACAGCGAATAGATTGGACGGAACCTGGAAGTCCTGAGTTTTATGAGTCCTGCTATGGGGCGGAGACCGGTCTAACTGAGACGCTTCAGTCGATCGAAAAATCATCCGATGTGACGATTCATACAGTCGGTCATACCCATATTGATGTAGCTTGGCTCTGGCGCTTAAAGAACACAAGGGAGAAAGCAGCTCGTTCCTTTTCAACGGTCCTGCATTTAATGAAGCAATTCCCTGAATATTTATTCCTGCAAACGCAGCCACAGCTCTATGATTATATCAAAACAGACTATCCCGAAATTTACGAACAAATGAAGGAAAGAATTGCAGAAGCCCAGTGGGAAGCCGGCGGGGCGATGTGGCTCGAAGCTGACTGTAATATTCCAAGCGGCGAGTCGCTTGTCCGGCAAATCCTGCACGGCAAAAACTTCTTTAAAGAAGAGTTCGGCGTTGACTGTCAATACCTATGGCTCCCTGACGTTTTCGGTTACAGCTGGGCGCTGCCGCAAATTTTGAAAAAGGCCGGCATCAACACGATGATGACCACGAAAATTAGCTGGAATCAATATAACCGGATGCCGCATGATACCTTTCACTGGAAGGGAATCGATGGTTCTGAGATTTTAACGCACTTTATCACCACACCTGAACCATGGAACGGCCCGGATTCTTGGTTCTATACGTATAATGGCTACATTACGGCCAAAACGGTGAAAGGCGCTTGGAAGGGCTACCGCGATAAGGAATTATCAAAAGACCTGCTTCTATCTTATGGGTACGGTGACGGGGGCGGCGGCGTCAACCGCCATATGCTCGAAATGAGAAGACGATTGGACCAAATGCCTGGGATGCCAAATGTGAAAACAACAACGGCAGGGGAATTTTTCGAAAAGCTCCATGAAAATGTGGAGAAATCGAATGGCTATATTCATAAATGGGATGGCGAACTGTACCTGGAATACCATCGCGGTACCTATACAAGCCAGGCCTTTATGAAAAAACTGAACCGGAAGCTTGAGCTTTTATATCGCAGAGCAGAATTCTTGTCCTCCTGGATGTCCGCCGAAAATGGAGCGTGGCTTGGCGATGAGGAACTGAAAAATGGCTGGAAAATTATTTTAAGAAATCAATTTCATGATATTATTCCAGGTTCTTCGATTCATGAGGTATACGAAGATGCCAAGGAAGAATATGCTGAGGCGTTCCAAATTGTTAATAGAGTGGAATCGCAGATCATTCAAACCGGAGTGGAACAAGCGGACCGTTCTGTTGTTGTCTTTAATTCGACACATCGGAAAGGCAGTAAGAATGTGTTCATTTCCCAGTTTGCCGATTTTTCAGCAGGGAACTGGACAGATGGCAGTGGCAAACTGTTAACTCATCAAAAGCGCCCTGATGGCTGGCTCGTTGCAGTGGATGCCCTTCCATCGTTTGGAGCTCAAACATTGTTTTTTGAACCGCATGAAAATGCAAAGGAAACAAAAACAAACTTTAGCTATCAAGATCGAAAATTAGAATCGCCGTATTATCTCGTGGAGTGGAACGAGTTCGGACAGATCACCAAGCTTTTTGATAAAGAGGCGCAGCGCCATGTGTTAGCAGAAGGCCAAAGCGGCAACGTAATGCAAATTTTTGAAGATAAACCTCTTGCCCATGATGCCTGGGATATTGATATTTTCTACCAAGAAAAGATGGAGGAAATCCGTGATATCGCCACATTCAAAGTAGTGGACAACGGGGAACTTACTTTTGCGGTTGATGTCAAATGGAAGTATCATCATTCTGACATTTCTCAGCGGATTGTTTTTTATGAAAATGATCGCCGGATTGATTTTGAAACCAATGTTGACTGGCATGAAAAACGAAAATTACTCAAGGCCAGCTTTCCAGTCGATGTTCGCGCAACAGAGGCAACCTATGATATTCAATATGGCAATGTGAAGCGCCCGACCCATTGGAATACAAGTTGGGAAATGGCAAAATTTGAATCGGTCGGACACCAATGGGCTGATCTTTCAGAACCAGATTACGGAGTAAGTCTGCTGAATGACTGCAAATATGGGTATGACATTAAAGGAAATGTGATGCGTTTAACCTTATTAAAAGCAGCGACACATCCTGATCCGGAAGCAGATCAAGGCTTGCATTCCTTTACGTATTCGCTGTATCCGCATATGGGCGACTGGCGCCAGGCGAAGACCGTGGAAACAGCGTGGGATTTAAATGATCCAATTTTCGCTGTGGAAGGGAAATGGACAAAGGAAGATTCATTTATTGAAATGGATACAGACCATATTTGGATTGACGCGATTAAGCCGGCTTACGATGGCAATGGTGTGATTGTCCGGTTACATGAATATGAAGGACGTAGAGGCAAGGTGTCTCTGAACGTTCAAAAAGACATCACATCATGGGTTGAGACCAATTTGATGGAAGAACCAATCACAGAAGCATCGCAATCACCAATTGAGTTTGACATCAAACCATACGAAATCAAGACCTTTAGAATTTTATAATGGAAAAAAGATGACCGGCTGGAGTATTCCAGCCGGTCATCTCTATCATTCTGCTAAACCCACCACATTTGCGAGACAGGCTCCTCGATTAAAACAGACTTTAAATTAACGACCGCTCGGTTAAAGCCCTCATTAATGGACATAATTGGATCCTCATGTTCAATACTGACCACATAATCATAACCATACGTACGAAGTGCACTTAACATGTCGGACCATTCCTTTAAACTATGTCCGCAGCCAACTGAACGAAAGGTCCAGGACCGGGTTCTAATCTCTCCGTAGGGCTGCATATCCATTAATCCATACATATTGACTTGTTCCTGATCGATGTACGTGTCTTTCGCATGAAAATGATGAATGGCATTTTCTTTTGCCAGTATTTTTATCGCAGCAACCGGATCAATCCCCTGCCACCACATATGGCTTGGATCTAAGTTGGCACCAATCGCATCACATGTTTCCTTGCGCAATTTTAGCAGCGTATAGGGTGTATGGACTAAGAAGCCGCCATGAAGTTCAAGGCCAATCTTCACATTATGCTCCGTCGCATAGTGCCCAACCTCTTTCCAGTAGGGAATCAGCTTTTCTTCCCACTGCCACTTTAATACGTCACCATATTCATTTGGCCATGGTGTCACAGGCCAGTTAGGATACTTCGCCCCTTCATGGTCACCCGCCGTACCGGAGAAACAGTTGACCACAGGCACGCTTAGTAACGAGGCCAGTTTAATCGTTTTTAATAGAGTTTCATGAGACTTTTCGGCAAAATCTTTTTCAGGTGAAATCGGGTTGCCATGGCAGCTGAAGGCACTGATCATCAACCCGCGGTCTTTGACCTTTTGGGCATAGTCCACGCGGGCATCTTCGCTTTCCAATAACCCATCTAAATCACAATGATTGTTCCCTGGATAGCAGCCGGTCCCAATTTCAACGGCATGAAGGCCTGCTGCTTTTACAGTATCCAGCATCTCTTCAAACGATTTATCTGCAAATAATACGGTAAACACACCTAGTTTCATACTGTTAATCCCCTATTCTTGAAATCTGATTATCGACACGGACAATTTGCTTCGTTTGGTTTGACTCTAGTGCTGCCAGGATAACCGCTAATGATTTCATTCCTTCCTCACCAGGCACTGGCGGCACTTGATCAAGCAGGATAGAATCGACAAACTTCTCGACCACCTGAGAGGTGTTCTGCCCGCCCGCTTCATTCGATTGGATTCTTCCAAGTTCATATTTGACCACTTCCCCGTTGACATATTGAACAACGAGAGAATGGAGAGGGTCATCTTCTAAACGAAGAATCGCCTTTTCACCGTAAATAATGGTCGAGTTATCTTCCCTGCTTACATAGGCCCAGCTGGCAGCGAGAGTCCCAATGATGCCGCTTTCAGTTTTCAAAATACAAACCGCATTGTCATCGACATTAGCAAAATCCTTTGCGCTGGTTTCTACAAATGAACCGACCTCAACGACATCCTCATCAAGTAAAAACCTTAGTAAATCGGCTTTGTGGACACCTAGGTCGCCCATCGCGCCAACGAAGGCTTTTTCCTTTTGAAAAAACCAGCCGTCTTTGCCTTCGACGCTCCAATTTTCGGGGCCTCCATGTCCAAAGGTGGTGCGGAAGCTATAAATTTTGCCGATTTCTCCACTTTGAAGCAGCTGACGTGCTTTTTGATGGGAAGGGACAAAGCGCTGATTATGAGCTATCATTAACTTTTTTCCGCTCTTTTCCGCCGCGGCAATCATCGCTTCGGCCTCTTGTTTCGATGTAGCCATCGGTTTTTCACACAGGACATGGATTCCTGCTTCTAATGCCGCAATTGAAACCGGGGCATGAAGATCATTGGAGGTACAAACACTGACGGCATCCACCATGCCGCTGCTTAGCAACGCCTTAAAACTTGTAAAGGCAGCAACCCCGTATTTCTCTGCGATTTCATTCACCCGGTCTTCATGGATATCGCAAACAGCCGTTAACTCTACCTTTTGATTAAGCTTATATTCTGGCAAGTGGCGATGCTGGGCAATACTGCCACAGCCAATGACACCAACTCTTAACTTTTTCATTCTGATTTTTCTCCTTTCATTTCTTCGAGTGGTTTTCGATGTCCGTATACCGGACGTTCACGTTTGGCCGGCTCCGCCCATTTCAGCGCATTGATAATGACTCGCTGAATTTGTTTGTTGTGATAGGTCGGATAGGTTTCATGGCCTGGTCTAAAGTAAAACACCTTCCCAAGTCCGCGGTTATATGTACAGCCGCTCCGGAATACTTCTCCGCCTTCAAACCAGCTGGTAAAGATGAGCTCGTCAGGCTGAGGAATATCAAAATGCTCGCCATACATTTCTTCGTGTTCTAATTCAATATATTCGGGGATTCCTTCAGTAATCGGATGACCTGGGCTGATGACCCAAAGGCGCTCCTTTTCACCCGCTTCCCGCCATAATAGATCACAGCTGGTCCCCATTAATGCTTTAAATATTTTTGAAAAATGACCGGAGTGCAGCACAATCAGCCCCATCCCCTCAAGAACACGCTGTTTCACTTTTTCTACAATTGCCTCTTTTACCTCATCATGAGCGAGATGCCCCCACCAAATTAATGCATCCGTATTCTTTAGAACCTCATCTGTTAGGCCATGCTCTGGCTCATCTAAAGTAGCGGTTCTTACCTCAAAGCCTTCTACCTGCAGAAATTCTGCAATGGTTCCGTGAATACCGTTTGGGTATAGCTCTCGGACAATTGGATTCTTTTGTTCGTGGCGGTTTTCATTCCATACAGTCACTTTGACCATCATTCCACTCCTTTCTTTTCGTTCCCTAACGGAAAGAATTATTCATTATTCGGTTTTATAATATCTTTTCCATGGATAAATAGACATAAAGTTTAGTGATTTCTAAGATTTTTGCACTTAATCCCAAATTAGTCAACTATAATTGGGCACCTAAACACCGTAAAATATAGGTATGGAAGTGCTTACATTAAAGAGAGAGAGGAGGATACATGTGAAAAAGATAGTAAGTGATATCTATAAAAATAGAATCTGGTTACTCATGGTGTTACCAGGAACAATCTGGCTGCTATTATTCTCTTATCTGCCAATGTTTGGTCAAGTATTGGCCTTTAAAAAGTTTCGAATTGACCCGGATGGATTTTTTGCTAGTGTTATGCATAGTGAATGGGTTGGCTGGGAGAACTTTAAATATTTGTTTAGCACAAACGATGCCCTTGTTATTACAAGAAATACGATCTTGTATAATCTTGTCTTTATCGTATTAGGACTTGTGGCGGCGGTTGCCACAGCGATCCTACTCAGTGAGTTGGTAAATAAAAGGTTATCAAAGGTTTATCAGACTGGAATGCTGTTCCCGCATTTTATTTCGTGGGTTATTGGCAGCTACTTTGTATTCACCTTCTTAAGTTCGGATCGTGGCTTGTTAAATAATGTTCTTGGCTGGTTCCATATTGATGCTGTTTCGTGGTACAGTGAGCCTCAATATTGGCCGTATATCATCATTTTTATGAGCATCTGGAAAGGTGTCGGATATGGCAGTATCGTTTATTTAGCATCGATTGTCGGAATTGATCGAACGTATTATGAAGCGGCAATGATTGATGGTGCATCAAAATGGAAGCAGATTAAGCATGTGACCCTTCCGATGCTAAAGCCATTAATGATTATCTTAACCATCATGAATATTGGCAGGATCTTCAACTCCGATTTCGGACTATTTTATCAAGTACCAAGAGATTCGGGGGCCCTATATCCGGTCACAAATGTTATCGACACCTTTGTATACAGAGGGCTTATGACTTTAGGGGACATCGGTATGAGTACGGCAGCAGGTCTTTATCAATCGGCTGTTGGTTTCATCCTTGTTATGATTACAAACTATATCGTAAGAAAAGTTGATAATGAAAGTGCCTTGTTCTAATAGTGGATTCTTCACGAAAGGGGGAAAGTCGCCCGGCGGCTAAGTATATGCCAAATGATCTAAATCAAACTCAAGTTTCTGTCGTAGCATCACAGCCATTGGATCAGTTAAAACGGGGTGGGGCAAAGATTAAACGGAAAAAGACAAGAGATTATCATGAACTGCATCCCGTTGTAAATACCATTTTCAGTGTGTTGTTAGGTATTTTTACGATAATGTGTGTCTTTCCATTTATCTATGTTATCATCATTTCTCTTACAAGTGAGGAAAGTATTGTAAGAAATGGCTTTCAAATTATCCCGGCGGAATGGAGTACCGATGCTTATCGTTACCTATGGAATGTCAAGGATCAATTGCTCGGTTCTTATGGTGTAACTATTTTGATTACAGTAGTAGGAACGGTTATTAGTGTGTTGATGATTTCCTTTTATGCTTATGCGATTTCGAGACCTCAATTTAAATATAGAAGATTCTTCACATTCCTAGCATTCTTCACGATGCTGTTTAGCGGCGGATTAGTTCCAACCTATATTGTGGTTACGCAATTTTTAGGATTGAAAAATACAATTTGGGCGTTAATCCTGCCACTTGTTATGAATGCTTTTTATATTATCATCATGAGAACCTTCTTTATGAAATCTGTTTCAGAATCCATTTTGGAATCTGCGAGAATTGATGGGGCAAGTGAATGGCGGATCTTTTTTCAAATCGTCTTTCCGCTTTCGCTTCCAGGGATTGCCACGATTGCTTTGTTTAGCACATTGGGTTATTGGAATGATTGGTTTACGGCATTACTTTATATTGATGATCCAAAATTAGTGCCGCTCCAAGCCTTACTCATGAAAATTGAAGCCAATCTTGAATTCATGAAGCAAAATGTTGATGTCGGATTAATGCAGCAAAGTTTATTTGATACGCTGCCGCAAGATTCAGCCAAAATGGCCATGGTCGTTATCGCCACCTTACCAATAGCAGTTTCTTATCCGTTCTTTCAAAAGTACTTTATTAGCGGACTGACTATTGGCGGCGTTAAAGAATAGGCTTTGTTAAAAGGTTAATGTTGATTTTATAACACTGTTGATTGGAACGGAAGGCGTGAAGACTCCTGCGGGAGGACGGGGCAGGGGAGACCCCGCAGGTGCGAAAGTGCCGAGGAGGCTCCCCAGACCGCCCTAAGGTGCGCGAAGCGCCTTTCGTTACAATCAACAGCCAAGTTTAACAAAACCAAAGAATAAAAAGAAAAAGGGGAGTATAAGGATGAAGAAAAAGTTAGTATTATTACTTGCATTAGTTTTATCCATTGGAACCATTCTAGCTGCATGCAGCAGTAAAGACAGTTCTACTTCGGATAAAGGCGGGAAAGATGGTCAGCCATACGAAATTAAATGGTATACTATTGGAACCCCACAAAAGGATACAGATAAAGTATTTGCAGAAGTGAATAAGTATTTGAAGGAAAAAATCAATGCTACCGTTAAAATGCAGCAAATTGACTGGGGCGATTGGGCACAAAAATCCCAAGTTATGATTAATGCAGGCGAACCATTTGATATTATCTTTACGAATGGTACGGATTATGTACAGAACGCACAAAAGGGCGCTTTTGTGGCAATTGATGATCTGTTAAATAAAGAAGGTAAGGACCTTAAGAATGCTGTCAATCCAGCCCTTTTAGAAGGAAATAGGATCAACGGTAAAATTTATGGTGTTCCTACGAATAAAGAAGCGGCTCGACAAACTGTTTATACATTCAATAAACGCCTAGTAGATAAATACAAATTCGATCTTACAAAAGTGAAAACGTTGGAAGACCTTGAACCAATGTTGAAGACGATTAAGGAAAACGAATCGGGCATTACTCCAATGGCAACATTCAAAGCGTATCTTCCATATGACTATACCTTTAATAATGAAATGCCATTTGCCTTCCCGATTGAGGGTGACAGAGACCATGTTGTTAACCAATTTGATACGGATTTAGCGATGTCAACCTTTAAAACCATGCACAGTTATTACAAAGCTGGATACCTTAAAGAAGATGCAGCAACAAGCAAAGACAGCTGGCCAATGGATGTAGAAAACTGGTTTGTCCGTATGGGCGATTCACAGCCATATGCTGATTTACTGTGGTCACGTTCAGCAAAATATGATGTCGTTTCTGTACCTGCTGAAGAGCCTACAACGTTTAACGATTCTGTTTCTGGTTCGATTCAGGCCATTTCTGCTACATCTAAGAATCCTAAAAAAGCTATGGAATTCTTAAATCTGCTTAACACAGATTCATACCTTCGTAACCTTGTTGATAAAGGAATTGAAGGAGTACATTACAAAAAGAATGATGATGGAACAATTGAAGATCTTCCAGCACGTATAGATAAATATAATATTCCAACTTATTCTATCGGAAACTTCTTCGTCTTGGATTTATATAAAGATGATCCAAAGGATAAATGGGACAAATTCAAGGAATTTAATGAAGCGGCTAAACCAGCACCAACGCTTGGTTTCCACTTTGACAGTGATCCAGTAAGATCAGAAATTGCATCGATTACGAATATTTCTAAAGAGTTCTATCCAGCATTGGCAACAGGTTCTGTTGACCCAGAAAAATATCTGCCAAAATACAATAAAAAGTTAAAAGAAGCTGGGCTTGATAAAGTCTTAAATGAAATTCAAAAGCAATTTGATGACTGGAAAGGCAAACAAAAATAAAATATAGTAAAATCAAGCTGGGTGGAATATTCCAGCTTGATTTTATTTCAATGTAACCAGAGGATATCTAAATGGGAATGAGAAAAAAAGGACGTTTTAACCAAAAAATATTTAATAAATTATTTTTAACATCTTCCATCACCATCATTATGACCGTCATTATCTTAATTGTTACGATTACCAACTATTATTCGGATGTGATTATTCAAAAGGAAGTCAATATTAATACAAGAACATTGGAAAGAGTAGAGGATTACTTTTCCACGAAAGATGCAGATATCAGCAGGGTGATTAAGGACCTTTATATTAATGGCGATATGATTGATGATATTTCCTTTGCCCTTCACAATGGCTATGGAAAATATTTAGAATACCGCTTAACTAAATATTCGAAGGACAAATCTTTTACGCCTAGAAATATAGAAACCTATTTTAATGGCTATTTCAGCCAAGATAGCGATCTAAATGCAATTAGTTTGCGTTCATTAGAAAATCCCTTGATTGAATATTTGTTAATCAATAATAATTTGCGCTGGAATAAAAGCATTGTTGATCATGTAACACCCCCAGCACCATCCCTCTCACAGGGGCCTCCAAGAATAAGTGAAGAAGGTCTGCCAAAGGGACGGGAATTAAGAAACACCATTACGAGAAAAGTAGAAATTAACAATCCAGTAACGCTTACAAAAATAGGTGAGATATCCATTTTCTACTCCACCGATCGTTTAGACAAGATGTTGAAAAAGCATGAAGGGGCGCCCGCTTCATTCTTTTTACTAGATGCGGACGGCAAGATTATTTATTCGCTTAATAAGGGAATTCCTTTGGATATAATCAATCAAATAAAACCTGAAACCAATGAGACGAAATTAGCGTGGAAACATGAAAATTATTATATTAACACCATTGCCAACAAGGGAGATTATACGTATGTAAGTGTGATTCCTGACAAAGGATGGCAAAAGTTATCGATTGTAAGGGGAACGATGTGGGTTGTTATTATCTTCCTCATTATTATTGCCATTTTGATCTCTTATTCCTTTACGCTAAATTATTCGCGGCGAATTAACACGATTGTCTCCATTATTCGCCAGGTGGAAAAAGGAAACTTAGAGGCACGTATTCCGGAATCCAAACATGAGGATGAATTATCAAAGATTGCGGTCAATATCAATTCCATGTTAGGGGAATTGAATAATTATATCGAACAATTTTACCTGCTGAATATGAAGCAGCAGCAGGCAGAGTTAAAAGCCCTTCAAGCACAAATTGATCCGCATTTTTTATTCAATACGCTTGAAGCAATCCGAATGGTTGCTGTCGTAGAGGGTTCGAAAACCTCAAGTAAAATGATTTTCCATTTAGCCAAACTTTTTCGCTATTCCTTGGAATCTAAAGACGTCGTACCTTTATATACCGAAATCGAATATGTCAATCAATATTTAAAATTGATGCAGTTTAAATACCCCAATAAACTAGAGGTCCATATGGAGATACCTAGTAATGTGGAACAAATACTACTGCAAAAATTAATTCTGCAGCCAATCATTGAAAATTATTTTGTTCATGGTTTTAAAAAAGATCGGACGGATAATGTGCTATTCATTCGCGCTGCAAACCTTGGCGAAAAAATCGAAATACGTGTAGAAGACAATGGCAAGGGGATGACCGAAGAGGAACTTTCCAACATTGTTCATCATATCAATCGTGAAGAGGGCGATGAAATGAAATCAATCGGGTTAAGAAATATCCACCAACGGTTAAAAATTAGATATGGAGACCAGTTTGGCATTTCACTAAAAAGCTTTGAAAACGAAGGAACGATTGTCACGCTAACCATTCCAGTGCAGGGGATTCATCATGTATAAGGTACTGCTGGCTGATGATGAATCTCTGATAACATTAGGACTGAGGGCGATTTTGGATTGGGAGGATTACGGGTTTGAAATTGCTTATACAGCGGAAAGCGGCGAAGAAGCCCTCAGCTATCTCAAGGATCATCCAATTGACCTTCTAATTACCGATATTTTAATGGCGGAAATGTCTGGATTGGAATTAATTAAAGAGGCGAAGCAAATTCAGCCCCAGATCAAAAGTATTGTCTTAACCGGTTATCAAGAGTTTGGATTTATTAAACAAGGGCTGCTACTAGGTATTGAAAACTATTTAGTGAAGCCCGTGGATGAGGATGAATTATTGACGACTATCCAAAATGTTGGCCGCAAACTAAGTACTGTGCCGGTTGTAGGGGCATCAAGCCTGACAGAGGATACGACAACCTTGATGGATAATACGTTATGGCGTTTCCTAAATGGTGAAATTGATAAAAATGATTGTCTTGAAAGACTATCATTCTATAATATCCAATTTACTGAGCTGATTTATAATGTCTCGATTTTAAATTTTGAACAGTACCATAAGACTGAAATCACAAAGAAGATTCGAAGCATTATTGAAGAACATTATTCCGCCACATGCCTTTATAGTCCCAATCATGAATTAATCATTATTTTTGGCGGAACGAATGAAGAGGAATTAGTGAAATGGAACCAAAGTTTGGTGAATCGACTTTGTGAGGAACAAAAGGAGACGGGTTTATTCTATTTATCTATGGGAAGACCGGTAAAAACAATCGATGAATTAGAGGAAAGCATGATCAATGCCAGTGAATATAGCTTATTGCAACTTTATTCGGAGCCAAACGTGCTTATTTCGAAGGGATTTACGATTGACCGGCAGGAAGAATTAAAAAAGCAGCAGGATTTTAAAGAAACTATTGTCAAGCGGATTTTAAATGCAGATGAAGAAACATTACCAATGATTGATTTATTCTTGGACCATTTGACCAAGCAATCAAAATTTATTTCACCGCAGGTTGCAAAAAAATATACATTTGATCTGATGTCCTATATTCATTTTTCCATACAGCCAGATAATCTTTCTTCTTATACGGCCGCAGTTGAAAGAATTGTCTATAGCTCCGATATCGCTCAGGTAAAAGCTATTTTGAGAGAGTATTGTCATGAATTAATACTTTCTATTAATAATCAAGTTCACATGAGGAGCCCGATTGTCCAAAATGTTCTTCAGTTTATTCATGCCCATTATGATCAAGGGATATCCTTAAAAACATTGGGTCAACAGTTTCATGTAAACGCTATCTACCTTGGGCAGTTATTTCAAAAAGAAGTCGGGGTTGTCTTCTCTGAATACCTTAATCGTTATCGGTTGGAAAAGGCAAAGGAATTGCTAAAAACCACTCATTATCGTGCGGGGGAAATTGGGAAAAAAGTAGGTTATTCGGATACTACTTACTTTTATAAACAATTTAAGAAAACGGTTGGTACAACACCAAGTGAGTGGAGGAAAATTTAACGAAGAAAAAGACGAATTGACATATGATTATGGTTTTTAAGTGCAGCAGGGATTTAAAAAAACAGAACCGGGCAGTTATTGCCCGGTTTTGTTTTGGAGCTTTTCACTTATTCATACAACACTAGTGATAAAAACAGTAAATCTTAATTTTATTAACTATTATGGAAAGCTATCTTTTTTTAAAATAAATATATAGAAACTATCTAAACACATAAAGGGGAGGAGCAGAGAGGGATAAAAAGGTGTTGCCTATCAGAATGACACCTAAAATCATCTGCAAAGAAATGAAAGCGTTTATATTTACTGCTATAGGTGATCTCAACGAACATAGAGCGAAAACAAAAATAGAAAATGCCATCTACACAAGAATGTGGAAAAAAGTCTTAACATAATTCGTTTTTAAAAGAGGAGATAATAATGGACAATACTTATCATGACAATAACCTTACCTATCGTTTTCCTGAAAACTTCTGGTGGGGGAGTGCGGCATCAGGTCCGCAAACGGAGGGTGGAGCGGATCTGGACGGAAGGAAACCCAGCATCTGGGATTATTGGTATAGCATTGAACCAAATTGTTTTCATAATGGTGTAGGGCCTGAGAATACATCTAACTTCTATCATATGTTTAAAGAAGATATCCAACTAATGAAGGAAACGGGTCACACTTCCTTCCGTACATCCATCCAATGGTCGCGATTGATTCCGGATGGGGTCGGGGAAGTGAATCAGAAGGCAGTTGATTTTTACAATCGCGTCATTGATGAACTAATCGCAAATGATATTGAACCATTTATGAATCTCTACCATTTCGATATGCCGATGTGTATGCAGGAAAAAGGCGGCTGGGAAAGCCGGGAAGTCGTCGATGCTTATGTGAAGTATGCGGCAACCTGTTTTCGATTATTTGGGGACCGGGTCAAGTATTGGTTTACCTTTAACGAACCAATCGTTCCTGTTGAGGCTAGTTATTTATATAATTTGCATTATCCAAAAATAGTAAATTTCAAACGAGGAGCGTCTGTCGCTCATCATACGATTGTGGCCCATGCAAAAGCGGTAGAGGCTTTCAAAAAATGGAATGGAGACGGCAAGATTGGCATTATCCTTAACTTAACGCCCTCTTATCCACGAAGCCAGGATACTGAAGATGTAAAGGCTGCCCATATTGCGGACCTTATCTTTAACCGAAGCTTCCTTGATCCAGTCACAAAAGGTGAGTACCCGCAAGACTTGATTGCGATTTTAAAAGATAGAGAGCTACTTCCAACAGTGGAACCGGGAGATTTAGAGGTCATCCGTAACAATCCGATTGATATTTTAGGCGTGAACTACTATCAGCCGCGCCGTGTCAAAGCAAAGGAAGAGCCGGTGCCAGCAGGAACTCCGTTTATGCCGGAACATCTATTTGAACCCTATATCATGCCAGGCCGGAAAATCAATCCGCACCGCGGCTGGGAAATCTGTGAAGAAGTCATCTATGACATTATGATTGATATTCGTGACCATTATGGCAATCTCCCTTTCTTTATCTCAGAGAATGGAATGGGTGTTGAAGGGGAAGCGAAATTTCGGAATGCCGAAGGATTCATCGAGGATGATTATCGTATTGAATTTATCGAGGAACACCTGAAGTGGGTGCATAAAGGTCTGCAAGAAGGGGCCAATTGTCTTGGCTATCACCTTTGGACCTTTATGGATAACTGGTCATGGACAAATGCCTATAAGAACCGCTATGGATTAGTAGAGGTAGATATACAGAACAACTTTAAACGAACGATTAAGAAATCCGGCCGATGGTATCAACAGGTATCTGAAAACAACGGTTTTTAACGATATACAGGGATTGGAGAAAATTTTTAAAGGAAGGGGAATCCAATGAAAGCCTACATGGTATTAGATATCGGCGGGACATTTATAAAATATGCCGTGATGGATCAAGCGGCAAAGAGGCTGGCGAGCGGGAAGCTTCCAACTCCTATGGAAGGTTTAGAGACTTTTTTGCAAAAAATTTGCGCTATCGTAAAAGAGTATAAAGATTCCTATGAACTCCAAGGCATTGCCTTAAGCTCTCCTGGTGCTGTCGATGTAAAAACAGGATGTATTGGCGGCGCGAGTGCTATTCCCTATATCCATGGAGGATCCATGACGGACTTGCTAAGGGAACGGACAGGTCTTCCGGTATCAATTGAAAATGATGCCAATTGCGCCGCTTTGGCGGAAGGCTGGTTAGGGGCAGCTAAGGATACGGATTACTATATTTGTATTGTGATTGGTACGGGGATTGGCGGCAGCATTGTCATGAACCATACCATTCTCCGCGGGGCAGCGCTCCATGGCGGTGAGTTTGGGTACATGATTTTGGACGGGTCGCTCCAAACGGGTAAGAATCCGCTGCAATCAACCTGGAGTCTATCTGCCTCAACGAATGCCCTTGTCAGAGAAGTGGAAATGAAAAAATCATTGGCACATGGTTCATTAGATGGAGAGGAAGTATTTCTTCTAGCGGAGGCAGGAGACCTCGTTGCCCAAGAAAGTATTGCTCATTTTTATAAAAGAATCGCGATTGGGATTTATAATTTGAAATATGCTTTGGACCCCGAAAAAATTCTAATTGGCGGCGGGATTAGTAAGCGCGGAGAAGTGATCGAAGGGATCAACCGAGAATTAACGTTATTAAAGAATGAAATCTCGACGCTGCATATAGAAGTGGAAGCCTGCCAATTTGATAACGATGCCAATTTAATGGGAGCCTTGTTTCATTACTTAAAGATGCATCCCGCATCAGTACTATAAAAATAACGTTAGGGAGGAACCCAAGATGTTTGGTGCGATCGAAGCTGGAGGGACAAAATTTGTTTGTGCGGTCGGAGACGAGTGGGGGAATATTATTGACCGGGTCAAGATTCCAACCACCGTGCCGGAAGAAACGATGGCCGAGGTAATGGCCTTTTTTAAAAAATATGAACTTGAGGCGATTGGGATTGGCTCATTTGGTCCTGTTGATGTCAATCCGGAAAGTCCAACCTATGGCATGATTACCTCTACACCGAAATTGGCATGGAGGAATTTTCTGTTTGTGCAAGCCATGAAGGATGCTTTTTCCGTGCCGATTGGTTTTAATACCGATGTGAATGCAGCGGCATTGGGGGAAGCCGTCCACGGTGCGGCAAAAGGTTTGGACAGCTGCTTGTACATTACAGTTGGGACGGGAATTGGAGCGGGCGCAGTAGTACAAGGCCAGCTTCTTCAAGGACTGTCGCACCCTGAAATGGGCCATATCCTTGTAAGGCGTCATCCGAATGATCACTATCAAGGGAAATGCCCTTATCATGGCGATTGTTTAGAAGGTCTTGCGGCAGGTCCGGCGATTGAAGAACGCTGGGGAGAAAAAGGGATCAATCTAGTGGGTCGTGAGGAAGTATGGGAATTAGAAGGTTACTATATTGCCCAAGCCCTGATGCAGTATATTTTAATTCTATCACCAAAAAGAATTATTCTAGGCGGCGGTGTGATGAAGCAGAAACAAGTATTCTCTTCAGTTTATAAATATTTGCCGGAGCTGCTTCATGATTATGTTTCCTTGCCGGAACTGCCGGAATATATTGTAAGTCCTGGACTTGGCGATGATGCTGGGATTACGGGCTCGCTTTTGCTTGCACAGCAGGCGTTCAAAGAAGAAATCAAACGATAATATTGGACGGGGGAATTGCTGAATGGTGCAGAAAAAGAAACATGACTGGGAAAACCTTTCTGTCCTGCAAAGAGGCAGGCTGCCTGAACGGGCATACTTTTTATCGTTTACCGATGATCATGCTGCCCTAACCTATGAAAGAGGAAAGTCGCAAGGGTTTAAGCTGTTAAATGGGAAATGGAAATTTCATTACGCAGAAAATCCAATGCTGGCACCAGCGCAATTTTTCCATGAGGAATTCGATGTAAGCGGATGGGATGACCTTATGGTTCCTTCCCACTGGCAGCTTAATGGCTACGGAAAGCCGCATTATACGAATGTTCAGTATCCATTTCCAGTTGACCCGCCGTATGTCCCAACAGAAAATCCGACTGGGTCATACAAGAGAAATTTCTATATCCCATCGGAATGGCTGCAGCAAAAGGCCATCTTACGATTTGAAGGCGTCGACAGTGCCTTTCATGTTTGGGTAAATGGCAGGGAGGTTGGTTACAGCCAGGGAAGCCGGATTCCAGCAGAATTTGATATTTCTCCCTATATTCGTGAAGGGAATAATACGTTAGCTGTCAGGGTTTATCAGTGGTCTGATGGCAGTTACATAGAAGATCAGGATATGTGGTGGTTAAGCGGCATTTTTCGTGATGTGTATATATTGGCAAAACCTAAGGTCCATATTCAAGACTTGTTTGTCAGAACTAAGTTGGATGAAAACTATGAAAATGCCATTCTTAAAATTGATACGGTCATTGAAAATGGCGGCGAGCAGCAGATTGAAAATTATCAGCTTGAATACCGCCTTCTCAATCAGGAAGGAAACGTAGTTTCTGTAAAATCAAAGGATGTATTCGCCCCAAACCATCAATCTGTCAAGGCACAAATCGACATTCCGGTAGAAAATCCAGAAAAGTGGTCGGCTGAACATCCTTATTTATATCATTTGCTGGTTACCTTGAAAGATGCTGATGGAAATACGCTGGAGATTGTGTCTAATAAAACCGGGTTTAGATCCATTGAACTAAAGGATGGGGTCTTCCTGGTGAATGGTAAAGCCATCAAACTAAAAGGTGTCAACCGGCATGACCATCATCCGGATTTAGGGCGTGCTGTTCCGCTTCAAGCCATGGAGAAGGACATCATCTTAATGAAGCAGCATCATATTAACGCTGTAAGAACGGCCCATTATCCCAATGATCCAAGGTTTTACGATCTTTGTGATGTGTATGGTCTTTATGTTATTGATGAGGCAGACTTGGAAACCCACGGGATTGACTATGTAGGTCCAAGCAATAGGTTAAGCGATGATCCAGAATGGGAAGAGGCTTATGTAGACAGGGCTAGGAGGATGGTTGCTCGTGATAAGAATCATCCGTCGATTATTATGTGGTCATTAGGAAATGAATCAGGATACGGTTGTAACCATGATGCCATGGGCAAATGGATAAAGGAAAACGATTCCACGCGTCTCGTCCACTATGAAGGTGAGTCGGCGAGTATCATGCAGCAAGACGAGAATGATCCTAAAAGGGATCCATCCGTTTCGGACGTTCATACATCCATGTATACCTCTATAGAGATACTTGAAAAATGGGGGCAGAGAACAGAACTAAAGAAGCCGCATATTATTTGTGAATATGTCCATGCGATGGGAAATGGCCCTGGCGGATTGAAGGAATATTGGGACCTCTTTTACAAATACAGAAGATTGCAGGGCGGCTTTGTCTGGGAATGGTGTGATCACGGCATCCGTCAATTTACCGACGAGGGTGAGGAATACTTTGCGTACGGCGGTGATTTTGGCGATACCCCAAATGATTTTAACTTTGTCATTGACGGGCTCGTCAGGCCGGACCGGACACCCTCCCCAGGTTTAATTGAATATAAGAAAGTCATCGAACCGGTACATGTTGAGGCGGTGGATTTGAAAACAGGGGAAGTGCGAATCACCAACCGTTATGATTTCGTTTCCTTTGACCATTTGAACTTGTCCTGGTCGATTGAGGCAGATGGTAAGCCGATTGAACATGGTAGGATGCCGGCACCGGCGATAGCACCAGGTGAAAGTGCACAGCTTTCGATTCCATTTCAGCTTCCTACCATCATCAAAAAAAATACAGATTATTGGCTAAACCTGCAGTTTACGCTGGCAGCTGATACGTTATGGGCGAAAACAGGCTATGAAATGGCTTGGGCACAGTTTGAATTGCCTGTAATAAGCACGTATCGTGAAGAGGAAGCCCAACCGTTGTTTGCACTGCTTGAATGTTTGGAAGCCAATAACAGATTAGTGGTAAAGGGTGAAGATTTCTCTGTTGAATTTCATCTTGTCTACGGAACAATCGATTCATGGACCTATCAAGGACTTCCTCTTTTAATGGACGGTCCAAGGCTGCATTTCTGGCGGGCGTTAATCGATAATGATCACCGCTCCGCTGTCAACTGGAAGCAATTTGGCTTACACTGGCTCCAGCACCGGGTCGATGGTGTGGAGTGGCAGCAATCAGAGAACAAAGACAGGGTAGTGATTACTTCTCGCGTACGGATCGCTCCGCCAATACTTGCTTGGGGGATCCGCGCCGTTTATTCGTTTACGATTTTTAACAGCGGTGAAATATCTATCAATGTGCAAAGCACTATAGAAGGTAATGGACCAAAAACACTGCCGCGGATTGGCTTGCAAATGAAGCTGCCAGTCTATTTAGATGAAGCAGCATGGTATGGAAGAGGCCCAGGGGAGGCCTATAGCGACAGCAAACAAGCCAACCGTGTTGGTATTTACACGAAAATGGTGGAGGAGCTTTTTACCCCCTACATCTATCCGCAGGAAAATGGCAACCGCCATGAGGTCCGCTGGGTATCCATCACGAACAGCAATGGAATAGGCTTTGTCGCTGCGGGAAATCCAAAGCTCGATTTCAGTGCGCACTATTATTCAACGGAAAACCTTGACCAAGCGCAGCATACGTACGATTTGAAAAAACAGGATACGATTACCTTTCACCTTGACTACGGGCAGCATGGGCTTGGATCCGCAAGCTGCGGACCGGATGTGACGGAACCGTATCAGTTAGAAAATAAGGATTTACAATTCGCCGTATCCTTAAAGCCATTTTCAACAGCCGAACATTCACCAATCGAAATCGGCAAGTCTTTAAGGTCCAAGAGGGCTTGGAATGAAGGCAATTAGTTTTCAACGATACAAAATGTAAAAGTCCATGTCTTCTTTTTAGATCATATTTCATGGAAAAACGTTTTTAAAAATAAATTTAGATAACCGAAATTTTAAAATTTAGAAATATTTTCGTGTCCTATTTTATATGATTAAAGCATGCAAAAATTTTTATCAAAAGGGAGGAAAAAATGTTAGTTTTTAAAAAATTAAAGTCGTTTTATCTTCCTTTTAAACAGGATTTCATTTGGTCGACGCTTTTTCTCATCATCATGGCTGGTATTACCGTTGTTTATCCTGTCATTTTACAGATGACAATTGACGATGTGGTACTTGGCAGGCAATATAGCTGGGTGCCATGGATTTCCCTGGGGTTTATCGTGATTATGGCAGTAAAGGGACTATCGGCCTATATTCAGCATTATTTGGCAGATATGTTTGGCATTAAATCAGTGTACAGTTTACGAAATGCCTTATATGAAAAACTGCAGCGGCTGTCGTTCAGCTATTATGATAATGCGAAAACAGGAGATTTAATGTCACGTTTAACCGCAGATGTCGAAGGCTTTCGCTTTTTTGTATCATTCGGGTTTGCAGAGGTACTCCGTTTTGTTATTCAAGTCAGTGCCAGTTTGTGTGTGATGTTCTATTATTCCGTTTCCCTTACCCTGGTAACCATGATTGCGCTGCCATTTTTGAGTGTTGTTGTTTATAAGTTCGATCGAGCCGTACACCCAGCTTTTCGCGGGATCCGTGAATCGTTCGGACGATTGAATACAAAAGTACAGGAAAATATAAGCGGGATCCATACGGTAAAGGCCCTTTCTAAAGAAGGGATTGAGATTGAGCGCTTTAATAAATCAAATCAAGATTATAGGACGAAACAGCTTCGTACTGCATCCGTGTGGTCAAAGTATTTTCCACTAATGGAGGTAATCGGAAATATTTCCGTTGTCGCTTTATTGGCATTTGGAGGATATCAGGTTATAAACGGAGCCTTAAAACCTGGAGAACTTGTCGCCTTTTACAGTCTTGTTTGGTATATTATATGGCCAATCATGAACCTTGGATTCACCATTAATATGTTCTCTCAGGCAAAGGCCTCCGGCGAGCGGCTTCTTGAAGTATTGGAAGCAGATGAAACCATCTATGATGAAGAGAATGTAAGAAGCAGCGGAAAAATGGATGGGCATGTGGCCTTTCGTGATGTGACCTTCCGATATCATCAAGAGGAAACTGCTGCTCTAAAAGAGGTAAGCTTTGATGCGCCGCCAGGTTCAACGATTGGCCTGATTGGCGCAACCGGGTCCGGAAAAACCAGCATGATTCAGCTGCTATCCCGCTTTTATGAAACGGCCGCGGGGGATATTTTGATTGATGGCCATCCGATTAAAGAGTATGGGTTAAAAACACTGCGTTCGCAGATTGGAATCGTGTTACAGGAAACTTTTCTGTTTTCGTCTACCATCAAAGCGAATATTGCTTACGGACGGCCGGATGCGACGATGGAAGAAATTATCGATGCAGCGAAGCGTGCTCAAGCTCATGATTTTATCATGGAGCTGCCTAACGGGTATAACACGATGCTCGGAGAACGGGGAATGGGTCTATCCGGGGGGCAAAAACAGCGGATCGCGATTGCCCGGGCCTTCTGTATGAATCCGGCTATTCTTATTTTAGATGATTCGACAAGTGCCGTGGATATGGAAACGGAATTTCAAATTCAAAAAGCTCTTCGAGAAGTCATGAAGGGGAGGACCACTTTTATTATTGCCCATCGGATTTCATCCTTGAAACATGCAGATGAAATTCTAGTGTTGGAAAATGGGAGAATTATCGAACGTGGACCACATGAGAAGCTGGCAGCCGGTAACGGGGCATATCAAAGGATTTATAACATTCAATACCAGGACAAGAAAGCAATTATGCAAAAGGCAGTAAGGTAGGTGGAATCATGGAAGAAAATCAAAAGAAACAACTGATATTAGAGCGGTTTCACTACTCTCAGGATGAAGTGATTGATAAATCGTTTAACTGGAAACAAATGTGGCGCTTGTTGCAGTATCTGAAACCCTATGCTAAAAATTTATTGCCCCTTTCGTTTATGACGGTCATCATTTCAACAGCGATTCGTTTAATCATTCCGATTTTGATCGGGGTTTATACACTTGACAGGGCGATTATTGAAAAAGATACCACCTTATTAATGAAGCTTGTTCTCATCATTTCGGGGTTATATGTATTATCGTATGTCGTCAATTTACTAAGAATCCGCTGGATGAATGAGCTAGGGCAGAATGTCATTTATGATCTACGAAAGCATTTGTTCACACATGTACAATCATTATCACATAAGTTCTTTGACCAGCGTTCGGCCGGGTCCATTCTGGTTCGGATTATGAATGACATTAACTCCCTGCAGGAATTGTTTACAAGTGGTGTGATTAATCTATTAACCGATTTCCTGCTTTTGTTTGCTACCATTTTTATTTTGTTTTCCTTAAACGCCAAACTCACCCTTGCGATTATGGTTATATTGCCGATTATGTTTTTCATCTCCACAAGCCTTAGAAAAAAAATCCGGCTGTCGTGGCAGGCGGTTCGGCTTATCCAGTCAAAAATGAATTCCCATTTGAATGAAAGTATCCAAGGAATTCGGGTTACGCAGGCATTTAGCCAAGAAAATGAAAACATTCAATTTTTTAAGGGAATCAATCAAGAAAACTATCAAACTTGGAAACAGGCTGTGCAAAAAAATGCGATGTTTGGACCAATTGTCGAGATGACGAATGCTGCAGGGACGGCTATTCTAATCTGGTATGGGGCTTTCCTTGTTGCAGGCGGTGAATGCACAATCGGGGAATTCGTATCATTTGCCTTTTATTTAGGCATGTTTTGGGAGCCGATTTCCCGGCTTGGGCAATTGTATAACCAGCTCCTGATTGGGATGGCGTCCTCGGAGCGGATTTTTGAGTTTTTAGATGAAAGACCGATTGTGGCAGAGACTCGAAAGCCGTTGGTGCTTCCTTCCATCCAAGGGAATATTGATTTTGAGAATGTCGAGTTTTCTTATGACACAGCTCGGAATGCATTAAACGGGGTTTCCTTTTCTATAAAAGCGGGTGAGACCGCAGCGCTTGTCGGGCATACTGGATCAGGAAAGACGACGATTGCAAATTTGATCAGCCGATTTTATGATTCGACTGAAGGTATTATCAGAATCGATGGTCAGCCGATTCAAGAATTGTCAATCTCAAGCCTGCGTTCGCAAATTAGTGTGGTGCTGCAGGATACATTTATTTTTTCAGGTACGATTATGGAAAATATCCGCTTTGGCAATCCGAAAGCAAGTGATGTGGAAGTGATGGCTGCAGCGAAGGCAGTAGGTGCTGATCCATTCATTACCCAGCTATCAAATGGATATCAAACAGAGGTGGAAGAGCGGGGCAATGTTTTGTCAGTGGGAGAACGGCAGCTGCTTTCCTTCGCAAGGGCCCTTCTAGCTGATCCAAAAATTCTCATTCTAGATGAAGCAACTGCCAGCATTGATACGGAAACAGAAGTAAAGATACAAACGGCTTTAAAAACGTTATTAAAAGGCCGCACAGCCATCATGATTGCTCACAGATTATCCACGATTAGGGAAGCCGACAAAATTATCGTACTCGACCATGGAAATATCCTTGAGCAAGGAAACCATGTCACATTAATGGCCAAACAAGGAGTTTACTACGATTTAGTGAAAGCCCAATACAAGATGCTCGATGTGGGCTAATCGGGGTGCCTGAGGGCGCTCCTCTTTATGGTAACCCGTTAGCCCTTCAAAATCTCTTGGAGAATGAAGTTTGCTAGCTACAATGATAGAATGCAGTATAGTTGATTTGTGTGGAGGTAATAATTTGCAACCGTTATTTTTAAAACCAGTTTTTAAAGAAAGAATTTGGGGCGGAACCGCCTTACAAAAGGAATTTGGGTATAAAATCCCAACGGAAAATACAGGAGAGTGCTGGGCGATTTCTGCTCACCCAAACGGTCCTTCCATCATTGAAAATGGTTCGTTTGCGGGCATGGCCTTGAACGACTTATGGCGTGAACATCCTGAATTATTTGGGAATCCTGAAGGAGAGGTATTTCCTCTGTTAACGAAGATTTTGGATGCGAATATGGATTTATCCGTACAGGTTCATCCGGACGATTCCTATGCAATGGTTAATGAAAATGGTGAGCTAGGCAAAACAGAATGCTGGTATATCATCGACTGTAAAGAGGATGCGGACATGATCTTTGGTCATAATGCCGGTTCTAAAGAGGAATTGGTTGAGCAAATAAATGCCGGGAAGTGGAACGATTTACTGCGCCGAGTGAAGATTAAGCCGGGCGACTTTTTCTATGTTCCTAGTGGTACGATTCATGCATTGTGTGAAGGAACCCTAGTTTTGGAAACGCAGCAAAGTTCCGACACAACCTACCGGGTTTATGATTATGATCGTCGGGATGCAGAAGGGAATTTGCGCGACCTTCATTTAGAAAAGGCGATGGAAGTAACGACTGTTCCGCATAAGGATACGGTAAGTACGCCTGTAGTTAAGGCGCGGGGAAATGCTAGGATTACAACTTACGTTGAGTCTGATTTTTTCTCTGTCTATAAATGGGATGTTAGCGGTAAGTCTGCTTTTTCTTTTAATGATCAATATTTGCTTCTTAGTGTCATTAAAGGAGAAGGGTCACTTTTCCATTCTGGAGAGCATTATGAATTGAAGAAGGGGACTCATCTGATTATCCCTGTTGGCTTTGGTGAATTTGAAGTGGATGGAGATTGTGAATTGATCGTTTCGCATACATAATTGGGTGTAATAGTAGAACTTTTCAAGAACACAAAACAGGTTTTCAATCTAGGGATAGCAGGAAATTTAGATTGAGGTTGCAAGTGAAATTGTGAAGGTGGTTGGTTGTCACAATATCCCCCAGGGACGACACAAGATTCCCATAAGTGAGGTTACTCCGTTTTCCCGCTGACTAAACTTAACAAATAGGCCCCATACTGGTATGGGGCCATTCCAGTTGAGCAGCCGAACTGAGATCCTTTTTCAAGGTTGCATTTTCTCGACATTCTTTAGGTTAGAAATTTTTCTGCCAAGTGTGTTTTCCCAAGGAGCGATTGGATTTCACTCTTTCGGAAGGTACATTGTTTGATGGGTTAGTCTTTCATAAACTTTTTGGAATCCGTAGTTTAGGAAGGCATCTGCCAAAACTAATAGAAAGAAATAACTAGATTTCACTTTTATTGTAAAAATATTGAGTTTTTTGAATAGGGCTATGACCGGAAAGGCATAAATTAAATCTCCCACTATATTGATTAAAGCGTATAAAAGAAACTTCCCCTTTGATAAATAAAAAACCCATATATTCAATACGATGTAAGGACCAAATAAAAGAAGGAACGCCGTATGTGTCATATTTTTTTGACCGCCTTTTACCTTCCACCATTTATGTGTAGTAAAGAAAAAAATTTCGCACATAAGGATCATCGAAGAAAACAAGGTAACTGGTAAATATTTGACGAACAATTTCTTTTTATCGGGAAGAAAAATAACAGAAAGCCAAGAAACTAAAAACAGGGAAATCCTAATGCCGACTTGTAACATGTAATCATTCCTTCTAGTTTTTAATTAGTTTCGTAATAAAAATATATTCTTATTCAACGGGTTTATAAAGTTAAAAGGGAATAGCTATTTGCTAGACGGGTATGGGAGTTTTTCTTTTCAACTATGAATAATTTTTGGTGAATAAATCATCCTAATAAAGGTTTGAAGGTTATGTGAAATATTAAACCTTTAGGGAGGAAAACTCTAGTGACGATTTCAAATGATGATGAAAAAGTGATAGCTGAACATAATATTGGACTAACTGCATCGGAAATGGGTTTTCTTTGGGCACAATATATAAACGATTCCTTAGCCATTTGTATTATGAAATATTTTAAAAATATTTGTAAAGATAAAGAAATCCTACCTCTTATTGAATATTCCTTAAGTATCGCCGAAAATGACATTAAAATTATTACAGAAATTTTTACTAAAGAAAATCACCCTATACCAGTAGGATTTACTGATGACGACGTAAATATGAATGCACCAAGATTGTTTTCAGATGTATTTATCCTCATGTATATTCAAAAATTAGAAGCTATTGCAATGGCAGGTTTTGGTCTAGTAATTGGTGTTTCGGCACGTTCGGATGTAAGTGATTTTTTTAGAAATTTACTATTATCTGTTTCTGAATTACATGATCAGTCGAGAAAGGTATTATTATCAAAGGGTGTATATATTAGACCACCGCAAATACCAACACCAAATAAGGTGGATTTTGTAGAAAAACAAGGTTTCTTATTTGATTTTTTAGGTCAGCATAAGCGGCCATTAACAGCAATTGAAATTACACATCTTTTTATAGGTATCCAATCGAACGCTTTAGGGAAAGCTTTGATGATGGCTTTTGCCCAAGTGTGTAAGGATGAAGATGTAAAACAATTCTTTTTGGAAGGGAAAGGAATTTCTACTAAGCATGTGAAGAAATTTAGTTCAATCCTTATTAGCGAGGATATTCCTGCGCCAATGGGCTGGGATGCCCTCGTTATGGATAGTACCGTTGCGCCCTTTTCCGATAAATTGATGATGTTTCATACCACATATTTGATTGCCGTCGGGATAGGGAGTTACGGCACAGCAGCTGGAACTTGCCAAAGAATGGACTTAAATGCAACCTATACTCGCCTTGCGGCTGAAATTGCTTTGTTTGCGGAAGATGGTGCGAATATATTAATAAAAAATGGTTGGTTAGAAGAACCACCAAAATCAGTCGACCGCCAAGCCCTTGTTAAACAACCAAAGTAAATTAGGTGCCTGGCACGCCCCGAATTTTGTCGAAGTTTGATGGGTTGTGCCACTGAATAATGATAACAATCATCTCCCGGGCGGTAGATGTTGTATGGAGAAGTGTTAGCCATTGCACTTCTCTTTTTTATTCTGTTTTTACCGTTGACAACCAACTAAGCATGTAATAATCTTAAATGGAAAAATGGTTCAATTGGTTAACCATTAGCGAGGTGAACTTTATATGGAAGATACGTCCATCAAAGAGTTGGTTGATAGTTATATTAACCTAACCTTCTCGATTGAGAAGAATAGCGTGCAATTAATTAAAGGACAAATCAGAAACGATTTAACAAACGACCAGCATTACATACTTCGGTACATTAACCAGAAGGAAGAATGTACCTCTTCAGAGCTTGCTGAGGTGTTTCATGTGAAAAAGAGTGCGATTACCGCCATTATTGAGCGATTGTGGAAAAAAGGATTCATCCAGCGGACGCGCGATGAACAGGATCGGCGTGTCGTCTATCTTACCTTAACAGATGATGGGAAAGATTTATTTCAGGAAACAGAATTACGGATTTATCAGCTGGTCGGGTCATTGATTAATCAATTTGATCAGGACGAAATTGAAGTGTTTATGAAAACATATGAAAAGCTGAATCGAATTATTTTGGCAACCAAAGAAGAGATGTTGGGGGAATAATCTGTGAAGAAAATCATTAAAGGAAAATGGTTTGTCTTACTTGCCTGGATTGTTGTCGCGGTTGGTTTGTTATTTGTTGCACCAAACATGGCAGACCTTGTGAAGGAAAAAGGTGAAATTAAGGTTCCCAAGGGCTATTCATCCGCATTGGCCGGACAAATCATGGCTGAAGTCCAAGAACAAAAACATATTGGTAATACGGCAACCGTTGCTCTTGTTTTTCATAGTGATAAAAAGCTGACGAAAACGGAAATATCCGAGGCGGAGCGGGGCGTTCGCGAGCTCGAGGCGGGTAAAAAGAAGCTGGGAATTACCGAGATTTTGACCCACTTTACTGAACCGAATTTAAAGGATCAACTCGTTTCAAATGATGGAAAAACGATTATGGTATCCATTAAACACACCCGGAATCAGAAGATGGGAGAAAAAGAACTACGCGCGCTTTTTTATAAAACGATTGATGATGTGAAGGTCGATCATTATTACACAGGCGGCTGGCTGATTAATGAAGCATTAATGACCAGCTCGCAGGAAGGCTTGAAGAAAACAGAGGGGATTACGGTCGTCTTTATTTTAGCCGTCTTACTGCTCGTCTTCCGCTCTGTCGTTGCTCCCGTCATTCCGCTAATTACGGTAGGGTTCAGCTATTTAACGGCGCAATCGATTGTCTCCTTTTTAGTTGATAAGGTTGACTTTCCAATTTCGAGCTACACACAGATTTTCTTAGTCGCTGTCTTGTTCGGTATTGGAACGGACTATTGTATTTTACTATTAAGCCGCTTTAAAGAGGAGTTAGCTGACCACGAATCGATTACAGATGCGATTGTTGCGACCTACAAAAATGCCGGCCGAACGGTGTTCTTTAGTGGGGTTGCCGTTATGATTGGCTTTGCCGCTATTGGTTTTTCGCAATTTCAATTGTATCAATCCGCAGCAGCCGTCGCTGTAGGGGTCGCGATTCTGCTTATTGCCTTATTTACGATTGTTCCGTTTTTCATGGCTGTGCTTGGGTTGAAAATTTACTGGCCATCCAAAAATGCAGCAGGGCACAGTGAAAACAAATTGTGGGGGGCAGCAGGGAAATTCGCACTGGCTAGACCATTACTTGCCTTATTAGTTGTCGCTGCGGTTTGTGTCCCTTTCCTTGTCACGTATGATGGGAAATTATCCTTTAACTCGCTTGAAGAGGTGAGTGGTGATATTCCAGCCATCAAGGGCTTTAATGCCATTGCCGACAGTTTCAGTCCCGGCGAGGCGATGGCGACACAGGTCGTCATTAAGAATGATGAAAAAATGGACTCGATTGAATACTTGAATCTGACTGAAACGATTTCACAGGATTTAGAAAAGGTTAATTTAGTGGATAAAGTCCGTTCGGCAACAAGGCCTGTTGGCGAGCCGATTGAAGATTTATATCTTTCAAAACAAGCCAAAACATTGGGAGAAGGCCTTGGTGAAGGGAAGAACGGCATTGATAAAATAAGCGATGGATTGCATCAAGCCGAGGGTGAATTGGCCAAATCTTCACCACAATTAAAAACTGCGACCGATGGCATTGGCACCTTGGTGTCAGGCACCAGTCAGCTTCAATCAGGTCTAATTGAAATTCAAAGTAATTTGGCGAAGATTGAGGATGGAATTCGAAAAGGTTCGGCAGGTTCGACACAAATAAAGGATGGCTTGGCTCAGGCTAAGTCTGGTGCAGAGCAATTAGCAGCAGGGCATCAACAGCTGCTAAAAGGATACCAAGACATTGGCGGAAATCTAACGAATCTAAACAAAGGGTATCAGCAAATTGGCCAAGGATTGGCCGGAGTCTCAGCCAATCTAGCGCAAATTACGAATGAGGATTTTTCAAAAATAGAGTCGGACTATAAAGGGATTAATAATTCTCCTGAATATGGAAAGATTAAAGGGACTGTCTTAGGTGTTCAAGGTCCCTTAGCTGATTTGTCAAAGAATTTAACACAGTTAAATTCGGGGCTTAAGCCACTAACCGCTGGGCTAAATACGGCTACTACCAATTATAAGAAAATAGTCGCTGAGCAAGCGGGGCTAGCGAACGGCATGCAAGCCTTAATCAATGGGATTGCAAAACAGCAGGCCGGTTTTGACCAATTAGCCAATGGTCAAGGACAGATTGTCAATAACTTTCCAAAAGCTACGAATGGTTTATCAGGTATTATCCAAGGACAGCGTAAATTACTTGAAGGATTCGGTGGTTTAGGCGATCAAATGACTAAATTAACAGATGGTCTGGGTCAAAGTGCGGATGGACTTGATCAAGTTTCTAAAGGGTTAGCGTCTGCCCAAGATTATGTGTCAGGTTTGTCCGTCAGCTCTGCGTTTTATTTGCCGGAGGAGATGCTGACAAGTAAAGACTTTGCCCAAGTACTTGACACTTATTTCTCACCAGACCGCAAAGTGATGACAATGGATGTGGTTTTTAAAGAAAGTCCTTATTCAAATGAAGCGATTGATCAGGTCAAGGAAATTAAGTCGACCATTAAACAGGCAGCAAAAGGGACAAAGTTGGAAAATGCCGTTGTCGCCGTTGGCGGGATCACCAGTACCAATGCAGATTTAGAAACGATGTCCAAGCAGGACTACAGCCGGACGGTAATCTATATGCTAATTGGGATCTCGATTATCTTGATTTTCTTATTCCGTTCAATCATTATGCCGGCTTATTTGATTGTTTCGTTAATTATTACCTATTATACGGCGATGTCGATTAATGAAGTGATCTTTACGAAGATCTTTCACTATACGGGCATCAGTTGGGCGGTTCCGTTCTTTGCCTTTGTCATCCTCATGGCACTTGGTGTTGACTATAGTATTTTCTTAATGGATCGGTTTAATGAGTTTAGAGAATTAACGGTACGTGATGCCATGCATGTAGCCATGAAAAAAATGGGTACCGTCATTATTTCTGCCGCTATTATTTTAGGGGGGACATTTGCGGCGATGATGCCTTCTGGAATGCTATCACTATTACAGATTGCCTCGATCATCTTAACAGGACTCTTGCTATATGCATTTGTTATCTTGCCGCTGTTTGTTCCAGTCATGGTAAAAACCTTTGGCGAAGCAAACTGGTGGCCGTTTAAACGACCAACAAACTAATGTAGCGGTGCCAGGCACGCCCCGAATTTTGTCGAGATTTGTAAAGTTTAAGAGTAATAATGTCTTATTTTATGTGATTTTGATTAAATTCCCGGGAACAGGATTTGAGTCTGACAGAGAAAGGTCTTTGGGCTTTTTTATTAAATGGTGATACTTACCTTCATATCCAAATGTATTTCGGTTGACGATTAATTGTAATTCATATATTATTAATCCGAGATAAATTCAACCTAGATGACTAAAAGGAGATTTAAATATATGAATGTATTAGTTGTTAAAGCAAATAACCGTCCAGCTTCTGAAGCTGTTTCAAGTAAAATGTATGAAACTTTTATGGAAAATTTAGAAGGCGTAAATGTCACAACTTACGATGTTTTTGCAGAAGATATGCCTTACTTTGGCCAAGATTTATTTAATGCTTTTGGTAAGATGCAATCAGGTGAAACGTTGACAGATGTTGAGCAACGTATTTTAGCTGCAAAACAAAAAGCGATGGATGTCTTAACAGCAGCAGATCTCGTTGTGTTTGCCTTCCCACTATGGAACTTAACAATCCCAGCTAAATTACAAACATTTATCGACTATGTATATGCAGCTGGTTTTACCTTCAAATATGACGAAAACGGCCAATTAGTCAGCTTAATGACTGATAAAAAGGCGATTATTCTGAGTGCACGCGGTGGCATTTACTCTACTCCAGAGGCTGCACCAATGGAAATGGCGGCAACTTATGTGAAAAACGTTGTTGGCGGTGTATTCGGTATGGAAATCGTGGATGAAGTTATCATCGAAGGGCACAATGCAGCTCCAGACAAAGCACAAGCCATTATCGCAGAAGGTTTAGCAAAAGTGGCAGAGGTTGCTAAAAGAAATTCCGCAGTCCTAGTTTAAACATTCGTAGCTTACTAAGGGTGTCAGGCACCATGTGAACTTTTCACATGGTGCCTGACACCTTTTTCTATTTATGGTTCATGCATTTTACCACAGCCTGCAGTTTCTTTCCCCTAAAAAATGGTACAATTAAAATTAAAAAGGGAGATTAGTGGAAATGAAAATAAGGGAAGTGAGTATTGGAGTTATTGTTGTTTTTATCGTTTTATTGGCGTTTGCAGGTTATATGATTTTTATTAAAACAAAAACTACTCCAACAGGTATTCCATTAACACCACAAAAGGCGGATGACACATACGGGGCAGGGGATATGAAACAAAAAAATCAAGAAATAGAAGATACTCTTGTAGGAATTGTATTTGACAATGCTGAACAGGATGCTCGTTTTCGAAAATTAGTCGGAGAGGATTATTCCCTCTTTTTGGATACCTTTATGATCGTAACGGATGAGGAAGATATAGACGGCTTTGGGTCTAAGGTGAAAGGTGGATTTATCCGGGGATTAGAGAACAGCGATTATGGGGTTATTATGTTCAATAATACCCATATGTGGGCCGCTGTTACTCATTCTGATAACGACTACAACCTAGCCATAAATTACTATACAAATGACCCTAAATTTAAGAAAAAGCTGCCCAAGACGATCAAGAAGTACCTTCCGGAAGGCTATGACAATATTATTTATAAATCAAAATAACGATTCTTTCATATGAAAGGGATCTTATGTATTATGGTAAATTGAAAGAAAGGAATCAATCGTGATGGGAACGTTTGATATTCGTTATATTTCGAAATCTGAACAAGTGGAATTGATCTACCAAAATGGAAAAACGGATGTTTTAGCATCTGTACTCCGACAGGCCTTGATTATCGAAAATGTGGTATGGTTTAAAGAACGGAATCATCATTGAAATTTTTTAAATCAATATTTCATTATTAAAAAAGGAAAAAATCTTAAATCCAATCGAAACAATGACACCGTGGGAATGGTTCGCATGGTCTTTAAGGGAGAGTGAATGTTACTTTGAGAAAGATCATTTGTTATGTCGTCATTTTTACGTGCTTTGTCGCTTTCTTACCTATTCCGACATCTGCAGAAATAGAACAAGAGAGCCCAATTACATATATTCCGAACGATGACAATTTGCTAGTTGGGAGTATTGATCGGGAAGGGCAAATTTGTACCTATGATATTACGCCTGCATCTAGTGGAGATATGGTGATTTATAAAGCAAATGATCTAAGAATATGGCCTGTCTTATATGATGAAAATATGAAACAAATGGACGTTATTCGTGATCCATCGGTTTTTCATGTAGAAAAAGGACACCATTACTATTTAAAGGTACAAATGGTGATTAATATTCCTGAAACAACGGGTGAGTACAAATTTAAGATTATTCTTCCAAGTGACACTCCATCTTGGAATAGTAAATATGAGCCGAACGACACGCTCGGGCTGGCGTATCCTTTTCAAAGCGGACAGATACTATCGGCAGATATAGAGTTTCCTAGTGATCGTGATCTCTACAAGATAGATGTCACAAAAACGGGTGAAATCTTTGCAACAATAACAAATCAAGATTATTTTATGCAGATATTTGACGAAAGCGGAAAGAATTTAAATTGGTATATTCAAACGGAATCATATGGAGAAAGTGTTCGTAAGTGGGTCACACCTGGTCGGTACTACATATCGATTGGTTCGAATATAAGAGAGAAAATTCCATATCGTTTACAAATCACTTATCCAAATAATAATATTAATTTAGTACAGAATTCTTTTGGTGAACCAAATAATGTATTACAGGAAGCAAAGCTTCTTGAACGGGATAAACTATATCATTTTAAATTTGAAGATGAAACAGATGTGGATTGGTACAAATTTGTTCTCACTGAACCCAAACGAATAGTCATTGAAGGTACACAAGAGCAATTTGGAATTGGGCCGATAGAGGGGTATAGTGGAAATGGAGAATTGGTTAGGGAAATTTCACATTACTGGAATACTCAGTCTCAGCCTGATTATTATCAACAATATTCCGATGTTCTTCCTCCAGGCACATACTATATTTTTGTGTTCAGATACAATAAATTTATAAAATCGGGAAATTACACCTTAAAACTCACGACTGTTTCGGTTGATGACATCACATATGCAGACACTAAACGGCTTCCTTTAAATCAACCATTTACTTCGAAAATGGATTATTCATGGGATAAGGATCCTTTTGTATACATGGACACAGCTTTTGATGGATGGCTCCAGCTTCGTGTTCACTCTAAGTTTCCTTCAGGGCTGGAAATATTTTATGATTATGGCAATCAAGAAACCCCAGTAATTACACGAGATGGCAATGATACCGTCTATACTTTTCCTGTAAGGAAACAAACATATTACTATTTAAATATATTTGCGCTCAATGGTGAATATGGGGATTCGTCAACTTATACAATCTTAGCAACAAGAAAACCAGAAACAGCTCCTGAAATTACTGGCGTAGTTGATAAAAGCATTCCAATCGACACAGAATTTGATCCAGCGGCGGGAGTGAAAGCAAGGGACACTACAGATGGAGATTTAACATCTTTTATCCAAATAAGCGGCACTTTTAATGTTAAGGTCAAGGGAGTTTATTGGCTAACGTATACCGTTAAGGACAGCTGGGGATATGAAAAAAAAGTTACCCGTAAGATAACCGTATATGATAACGTAAAGCCGTTGCTAAAAGGAATAACAAACAAAACCATCTACATCAATTCAGCCTTTAATCCGCGAACCGGGGTAGGAGCGTATGATAATGTGGATGGAAATTTAACTTCGGCTATTAAAATTAGCGGAACAGTCAACACCAAGGTAAAAGGAGTTTATGCTCTGACTTACTCGGTAAAAGATAGCTCAGGCAACACTTCCACAATTGTCCGGAAAGTAACAGTAAAAGACAATATTAGGCCAGTCATTTACGGAGCAAAATCGAAGACAATAAAAAAATACTCTTCCTTTCGCCAAAGATCTGGTATAACCGCAAAAGATAACTCCGATGGGAACTTAACTAGCAAAATCAAAATTAGCGGATCAGTTAACACTCGGAAAAAAGGGACGTACACCTTGACCTACTACGTGTATGATAAATCAGGAAATAAAGCAACCGTCAAACGAAAAATCACTGTGAAATAAGCTAATGGTTGTAAGTGGCAGGATGCATCCAGAGAATTTCCAGTATTATAGGAAATCCCTAAAAGGGATTTTTTTTTGCTTTTTCAACTTATATTAGAACATTACTCCTCGTTAGTGGGATCATTACACAATATTGCGCGTAGATTGAATTTGCACATTTTTGGCCAATTCTGTCTTACTTGCCCTGGTGGCTTATGAAGGAAATTCCATGAAGTTTCCCCCAATAACGTCTATTGGATACCCTTTTCAATATTTTTTAGTAGGAACGTGTCCCAATAGCGCCCGTCTACTTGGATGTTTGAAAGGGTCTTCAGCCTAAAAGTAGAAGTAGAACCCGTCTGTGGGGAAAATACAATGATTTAGTAGAATAATGAAGGTTGGAGAGAAAGTAATCAGAATTTGTGGAAAGATGAGTTATTGTCTGGGAAATTTTCTTAAGAATCTCGACAATTTTCTTTTTTTAGTAGCAGTGCCATTGCCTATAGAACGGCAGTTTAAGCCGTTCTAACCAAACGATTGAATAGTATAATATAGCTGGAATTTAGTCGAAAAGATGTCAGGATTTTAGGATTAAACGATCTTGAACAGTGGGTAGTTTCTGATTTACGTAAGTTACAGAGAGGGGTAAAATTATCAGGAATATTTCCAAATTTCCGAATTGGTGTTTACTTGATAAGGAATAAAATGTAGTATATCTATATACCGTTAATTATTTGTCTATTCTAAAGAGTCGAAAGTTTGCTTCTTTTGGCAATTTGACAGGGTACATACTGTACAAAAAAAACAACAGAGAGGGGGATGGGGGATGATTCGGTTTGATTCTGTAAACAAGTATTATGGAGACTTTCATGTTCTCAAAAATATAAATCTAGAAATTAATAAAGGTGAAGTGGTCGTTGTTATTGGTCCTTCTGGATCGGGGAAGAGTACGATGCTTCGCTGTATTAATCGGCTGGAAACGATTACTGACGGAGAATTGACCGTTAACGAGTTGAAAGTAAATGATAAAACAACAGATATCAATCAGTTAAGGCGAAATATCGGTATGGTATTTCAGCACTTTCACCTATACCCGCATAAAACCGTTCTTGAAAATATTACGACCGCACCCAAGATGGTATTGAAACAATCGAAAGAGGAAGCTGAAAAAGTGGCAAGGTATTACCTTGATAAAGTGGGTATACCTGATAAGGCAAACTCTTATCCATCTCAGTTGTCGGGGGGCCAGCAGCAAAGGGTTGCGATTGCAAGAGGACTTGCGATGAAGCCGGAAATTATGCTGTTTGATGAGCCTACATCTGCTCTGGATCCAGAAATGATTGGCGAAGTGCTAGACGTTATGAAAACGTTGGCAAAAGAAGGGATGACGATGGTCGTCGTTACCCATGAAATGGGATTTGCAAGAGAAGTGGCCGACCGGATTATCTTTATGGATCACGGCCAAATACTTGAACAGGGAAAACCGGCTGATTTTTACGCGAATCCAAAAGAAGAGCGAGCTCGCCTATTTCTCAGCCGTATATTAAATCATTAAACTTAAGGGGGATTTCTATGTTTAAGAGTAAAACTACTAAAATTGCCGGTGTTCTTTTATTATCGGCTTCCATGCTTCTTTCAGCGTGCGGCAAGGATAAAGAAACATCAGGTTCCGCAAAAAATGCTTTAGAACAAATTAAAGCAAACGGTAAAATTGTCATCGGTGTAAAGTATGATACAAGATTATTTGGACTTAAGAACCCATCTAGCGGCGAAGTAGAAGGTTTTGATATTGATATTTCAAAAGAGTTGGCAAAAGACATTGTTGGCGATGAGAAAAAGGTTGAGTTTAAAGAGGTTACATCCAAAACTCGTATTCCGATGTTAAACAATGGCGATATTGATGCGATTGTAGCAACAATGACGATTTCAGAGGAGCGCAAAAAAGAAGTTGATTTCTCAGATGTTTACTTTGATGCAGGACAATCACTGCTCGTCAAAAAAGGAAGCTCAATCAAGGGCCTTGAAGATTTGAAAAAGGGTACAAAAGTTCTTGCAGTTAAAGGCTCAACATCTGCAATCAATATTCGCGAAAAGGCTCCGGAAACAACTGTTTTGGAATTTGAAAACTATACAGAGGCTTTCACAGCATTGAAATCCGGTCAAGGCGATGCTTTAACAACGGATGATTCTATTCTATACGGAATGGTTGACCAAGATGCAAACTATGAGTTGGTCGGCGGAACGTTTACAGAAGAGCCTTACGGAATTGCCGTTAAAAAGGGAAATAAAGAATTAGTTGATGCGATTAACAGCGCTTTAAAGAAGATGAAGGATAACGGAAAGTACGATGAAATTCACAAGAAATGGATCAAATCTAACTAACATCTTCTGTTATCGGGATGGGTAACAAGTGCCCATCCTGACTACTTCTTAGGAAAGGGGAGATCCATATGATTGATTTTTCAATACTGATAGATAACTTGGATACATATTTAGAAGGATTTAAGAACACTATACTGGCCAGTATCATTGCGCTGATCGGGAGCTTTATTATTGGCGTGATTGTAGCCGTAATGAGAATCTCACCGATTAAACCTTTAAATTGGATTGGCAGCGTATATGTTGAGTTTATCAGAAATATTCCTCTTCTTATCATAACTTTCTTCTTTTATATCGGTCTTCCTTCAATCGGTGTAACCTTAACCGGATTTGTGGCAGGGACGATTGCTCTTGCCATTTATACGGCTTCATTTATTGCGGAAGCGATTCGAGCTGGCATACAAGCTGTACCGAAAGGTCAAATGGAGGCAGCAAGATCATCGGGTCTCACTTATTTGCAGGCAATGTGGACAATTATTTTGCCGCAAGCGATCAAAATAGTCATTCCTCCAATTGGCAACCAATTTATTAATCTTGTAAAAAATTCCGCTATTTTGGGAATGGTTGCCGGTTTAGACTTAATGTACTTCGGTGACCTTGTATCCTCCCATACTTTTGTTACCTTTGACGTCTATATTTTTGTAGCGTTGTTTTACCTTGTGTTAACAATACCATTAAGTCTGGGCGTTGGTTATTTGGAAAAACGCTTGGCTAGAAGCCATTAAGGAGGGGGAATTATGGATATTGCAGGAGCTCTCTCAGTCGATCATTTAAAATTCCTCGCTGATGGTTTTAAGGTGACACTTTTTATTGCCTTTATTTCTATTATATTAAGCTTTATTATTGGCATTTTATTAGGGACGTTACGATTTGCAAAAATTCCATTCCTATCGAAGGTCGTGGCAGTGATTGTCGAAACGATTCGAAATATGCCGCTGCTGCTTATCATTTTCTTTACCTTTTTTGCCCTGCCGGAAATAGGAGTGAAGCTAAGCCCCACGGCTGCAGCGATATCGGCACTGACTTTGTTTGAGTCAGCGATGCTGGCTGAGATTGTCAGAAGCGGCTTGAATTCCATCGATAAAGGACAAATTGAAGCGGCCCGTTCATCAGGGTTAACGTATATCCAAACATTACGGATTGTTGTCATGCCACAAGCCTTAAGGCGAATGGTTCCTCCGATTGTCAGCCAATTTATCTCTTTATTGAAGGACACTTCGCTGTGCGTGGTTATTGCTTTACCAGAATTCATGCATAATGCCCAAATTGTCTATGCCCAAAATGTGAATTACGTTATTCCGATCTTTGTCGTCGTGGCGTTGATGTACTTTATTGTGAACTATTGCTTGTCGTTAATTGCCCGCAGACTTGAAAGCAAGCAAGCATAATTAAGATGAAATCTGCACGAAAAATAGGTAGTACCAAAAAAGGAAGCTGTGACGCCCATGTCACAGCTTCCTTCGCTATTATTGGTATAAACTTCATTAACTTGGCTTTTCTAATCCATGTTTTTTGATATGGTATTGCAGACTTTGGCGTGTAATGCCAAGCTTTTTGGCAGCTTTAGAGATATTCCAATCTGATTGTTCCAATGTCGATTGAATAAAATGTTCCTTTGAGTTAGCAAATAGGGATTTCAGTGGATTTTTTACGACTTCCTCTATTTCAGCTACTGACCCGAGCCCCTTATTGTCCACCAATATCTTTCTCCTCATATAGGCTGGCAGGTGATCCACATCAATGATTGGATCAGACTCGCTTACGCGGATAATAATATTCTCAACTAGGTGCTCTAATTCGCGCGTGTTACCTGGCCAGTTGTATTGATAAAGAGTGGTCAGTAATCGTTTCGACATGGCCGGGACGGATTTATTGAATTTTTCCTGAAAGCTTTCGAGGAAATAATCAATAAAAAAGTGAATATCTTCTGTGCGTTCACGTAGTGGCGGAATGAAAAGACTTGTATGGGCAATTCGGTAAAATAAATCAAGCCGCATTTTTCCGTCTGCAATTAATTTCTCTGGATCTTCATTGGAGGCACTGATTACGGTGCACTTAACAGGCGTTATTTCGTTCGATCCTACCCTGCGCACGATTCGTTCCTGTAACACCCTTATTAGCTTTGATTGCAGGGTGATGGGCATCGAATTAATTTCATCAAGAAAAAGTGTGCCGGCACCGGCATGTTCAAAAAGACCAATCTGATTGACTGCGCCGGTAAAGGCCCCTTTTACGGTACCGAATAAAGTGCTTTCTAATAGATTCTCGGGAATGGCCGCACAATTGATGGCGATAAAGGGCTGCTTTGCCCTAGGACTATGATTATGTATACTTTGTGCAAAAAGTTCTTTTCCCGTCCCCGTCTCGCCGACAATGAGAACATCCGTATTGTGAACGGCGATATTTTGCGCTTCTTTTAATAGATTTTTCAGTGCCAGGCTGCTTCCTTTAATATTCTCAAAGGTAAAAGTGGTTCCGTTGCTGAATTCACCATGATTTTTTTCCGTGGGGAGTTCCTTTCGCTTTTGTTCAATGGTTTCATAAAGTTGGTCTCTCAGCTTTGATTCATTTGTACTTATGGAGTAAACTGCAACGGTTTCTCCATCTTTTTGGATTGGAAAGGTACTATAATTGACATATTTCGGAACGCCATTAACCTTAGAATGGGCCCTGTATCTTGAGAAGATGGGCTTTCCCGTTTTAAAGGTATGTCGATGTTCTGAATTCTGCGGTTTATCGTAGCCATAGGCGGACCAAAGTGGTTTCCCAATCATCTCCTGTCTATTTAAGCCCTCCATTTTTTCCTGTGCTAGATTATATAATAATATTTCTCCCTCTTGATTGCTCATCATGACGCCTTCGTTTAGGGTATCGATCATTTTTTCAAGACAATACAAACGCATTTTTGGATTTTTTAATAGGTCAGATGCATCCTCAAGGCAAAGAAGGGTATAGAGCTGATCGAGTGAAAGATGCTTTACCTCGATTGAAAATTTCCTTTGGTTGATCGTAAATGAATAGGTTTCATTTTCGGCAAAACACATCTGTTCACAGGGAATTAATTCGCAAATAGGCATTCCTTCGATGATATTTAGGACAGGGAACTCTTTCGTTTCATGCCAAATAACCTGATACTCTTCATTTAAAACAATGACCCCGCTAACAAAACTTTTCATTAAAGAACCGATTGATGCTGCAAACACGGCATGACCCCCTGATTCATTGACATCCAGTTTCTATTATAATATTTATTTATTATTTTAAATAGTCTGAATGCAGATTCCCTCTGCACCCTAACCCTTATTTATGCAAAATTAATCTGCTCTAACAAAATGTAACCGGTTACAACGCTAAACTCCAATTTGCACCGACCGTGTCGAAAAACTGCAAAAAACATCTGCGTTATTTTTGGTGAAATGGACCTGGACAGTGCGCCTTTTTTAAAATAAGTGCCTTTAAAAAGGGGAATTATAGAAAATTCACGCTAATTAAATAAGTTTGGCACGGAAATTGCAATATACATATATGAGTGGTAAAAACATTTAATTAGGGGGAAGAAACATGTCAAAACCAGAAATCTTATATTCAGTAAAAGCACAAAGAGGGCCAGAACTCCGCTGTAAAGGCTGGAGACAAGAAGCAATTTTACGAATGTTAGAGAATAATATGGAGAATGCCGAGAAACCAGAAGAACTGGTCATCTATGGCGGGATCGGGAAAGCGGCTCGGAACTGGGAGTCCTATCATGCCATTGTGAAATCCTTAAAAGAGTTAGAAGATAATGAAACACTTGTTGTTCAATCGGGAATGCCTGTTGCGGTATTTAGAACACATAAATATGCTCCAACGGTTGTGATGGCGACAACGAATATCATGAAAGCGGACTGGCCAACTTTCTATGACCTTCAGGATAAGAACTTAACGATGTATGCCAATTATACGGCGGCACCGTGGGAGTATATTGGGACACAAGGTGTCATCCAAGGAACATTTGAGACGCTTTCGGCGATTGCCCGTCTTCACTACGATGATTCCCTTGTTGGAAAAATCCTTTTAACAGCTGGAGCCGGCGGGATGGGCGGTAACCAAACAAGAGCGATGACCATGCATGGCGGTGTGGCGATTCTATGTGACTCGAATATTGAAATTATTAATCGGAGAATTGAAAAGAAATTTATTGACTGTGTCGTAGATTCATTGGATGAAGCAATTGCAATGGCAAAACAGTATGCGGCTGAAGGGAAGCCACTGGGTGTTGCTATCGTGGGCAATGCTGCAGATATTTTTGAAGAATCAATCCAAAAAGGCTTCTTGCCAGATATTGCAACCTCGATGACACCGGCGCATGACCCCATCTCCTATCTGCCAGCAGGCTATTCGGTAGAAGAGGCGGAACAATTGCGTGACACGAACCGGGAGCTTTATTTAGAAAAAGCCCGCGAGACAATGATTCGTGAGTTGAACGCGTTAATTAAATTCTTGGATCTTGGCGTTCATTCCTTTGAATACGGCACAAGCATCCGCAAAGAGTGTATCGACGCTGGAATGGATGCGAAAGAAGCAAAGCGTCTTCCTGGTTTCGTTGCGGAATACATCCGTCCGTTGTTCTGCGAAGGCCGTGGACCTTTCCGCTGGATTTGTCTATCCGGGGAAGCCGAAGATTTACGGAAAATTGACGATATGATACTGGAAAAATTCAGTGATGACTTGCTTGTCACACGTTGGATCAAGCTTGCGAAAGAACATATTCCTATTGAAGCACTTCCAGCACGTATTTGTTACATGGGCTTTGGTCAGCGTAAAGCCTTTGCATTAGAGGTAAATGATATGATTCGACGCGGCGAGCTTGCCGGACCAGTTGCCTTCTCTCGTGACAACTTAGACTCCGGTTCGATTGTGAACCCAACGTTTGAATCTGAAAATATGAAGGATGGCGGCGATTTAATTTCAGACTGGCCGGTATTGAATGGTTTATTGAATGCGGTTGGCATGTGTGACCTGATTGCGCTTCAAGCAAACTATTCCATGGGTGAAGCGGTTCATACGGGGGTTACGATGGTAGCGGATGGAACAGCCGAATCGGACATGAGACTGGAAGTGGCGATGACTGTTGACTCTGGAATTGGGGTGGTCCGCCATGCACAGGCTGGTTATGAAACGGCCCGTGAGGTAGCGAACGGAAAGGGGAAATTAACGAAGGACAGCATTAAGATTCCGCTTTGGTGGTCACCAAAGGCAACCTTCGGACCCAAAGATTTAGAGCGTGAAGGTGTGAAATCGTAAGGTGAAATGGCTGGGGGAGATTTCTTCGAAAAGAGTTGAAACTCTCCCTTTTAAAGGTTCCTGCCAATGCATGCATCATTTTTTCCAAGAAAGTTTAAAGGGGTGTTCGTTTGGAAAATCGACCGTTGCAATTAGAACCAAAAGTGGAGCAAAGAAAACCCATGGAAAATTTACAAAAAAAGTTAAAAACGCGCCATATTACGATGATCGCACTAGGGGGGACAATTGGAACTGGGGTTTTTCTAGGAAGTGGTCCGGCCATTCATACAGCGGGTCCGGGTGGGGTTTTAGCAGCCTATGGAATTATTGGAATCATGGTGTATTTTGTGATGACCAGTCTTGGAGAGCTGGCAACGTTTATGCCGACCAGCGGCTCGATTAGTACGTATGCGACTCGTTTTATTGACCCTTCACTGGGGTTTGCGTTTGGCTGGAACTATTGGTTATCGTGGGCGATGACTCTTGCAGCGGAGCTTTCTGCTTCGGCTGTGATTATGAAATTCTGGTTTCCTGAAAGTTCGTCCTTGGTATGGAGCGGATTATTTTTAGCGATGCTATTCTTCTTAAATTATTTATCTGTGAAGGGATTTGGAGAAGGAGAATATTGGTTTTCGTTTATTAAAGTCGCCACGATTATCATCTTTATTGTGGTTGGGATCTTGATGATCTTCGGCATTATGAATGGCCATTCGGCCGGCTATCAAAACTTTACCGTTGGCGATGCTCCGTTTGTTGGCGGATGGGTTGGAACGTTAAGTATCTTTCTCGTTGCCGGGTTCTCTTTTTCTGGGACAGAGTGTATCGGTGTAGCTGCCGGTGAAAGTGAAAATCCTAGAGAAAATATACCGCGTGCCATCAAAAGTGTCTTTTGGCGGATTCTTCTATTTTATGTACTTGCCTTAGTCGTCATCTCGTTCCTGGTCCCCTATACGAACGAAAGTCTTCAAAATTCAAGTGTAATGGCCAGTCCGTTTACGATTATTTTTAAAAGAGCAGGCCTTGCGTTTGCAGCGTCCTTGATGAATGCGGTTATTTTAACGTCTGTCTTGTCTGCGGGCAATGGCTGTCTTTACGTGACAAGCCGGATTATGTATGCGATGGCTCAGGAAGGGCAGGCACCGCGGATTTTTGCAAAAGTAAACAAACGCGGTGTCCCAGTCATGGCGCTCCTTGCGACAACACTGATCGGTGCCTTGGCGTTTCTTGCGTCTATCTATGGTGATGGAACTGTTTATATTTGGCTGATGAATGCCGTCGGGGTAACAACCTTTATCTTTTGGCTCGGTATCGCTGCAAGCCATTACCGTTTTCGAAAGGCTTATTTGGCTCAAGGGTTCTCACTTAAAGATCTTCCCTATCGTGCAAAATGGTATCCCTTTGGACCGATATTTGCCTTCGTCGTTTGCCTGGTCATCTTAGTTGGCCAAAACTATCAGGGGTTTATTAGCGGTCATATTGACTGGAAGGGTATTCTAGCTGCCTACCTTGGTATCCCTCTGTTTCTTGTCTTTTGGTTAGGTTATAAATTTATTAAAAAAACAAAAGTGATTCCATTGGAAGAATGTAAGATTGATATCCATGAATTTCAGTAAACTTTAGCGGGAGCGCAAACATTGTTTGGCACGAATTCATGTTGTGTGCGATTTTTAAAGCCTGAAACGCACGAAGCGGTCCACAACAAGACAAGTGAAAAATTGACAGGGAGGTATGTGGAAAATGTCCGAAACGATAGTGAAGACAAAGGCTGATTTAGTGATTGGCCATGCCGCCGAGGCTGTAACCTGTGTGGGAGAAAGGATGGAGGATATCGGTGTCATCACGAACGCCTGGATTGCCATCAAAGATGACAATATTGTCGGGGTTGGCTCTGAGGAAGAGATTAAAGGGCAATTCGAATTCAATCAAAGTCAGTTGATTGATGCAAAAGGCAAGGTGGTCGTTCCTGGTTTCGTTGATTCACACACCCACTTAGTTTTCTACGGCACCCGGGTCGAGGAATACGCGGCTAAACTAACAGGGAAGCCTGAAAAAATAGAAAAGCTCTCCATCACAACGGGACCGAATCGAACGGTTGAACTTACCCGCAATACTTCGGTCGAGGAATTATTGGCACAGTCAAAAAAACGGATGATGACCATGCTCGAGCATGGGATTACCACGGTGGAAAGCAAGAGCGGCTATGGTTTAACGACAGAAAGTGAACTAAAAATTCTGGAAGTCAGCAGAAGGCTGGGGGAAGAAACGCCGCTTGATGTCATCAATACATTTTTGGGGGCGCATGGCTTTCCGGAAAACATGACGAAAAGTGAGTATCTTGACGTGATTATTAATGAGATGATCCCCAAAGTGGCGGAACGCAAGCTTGCGGAATTCTGTGATGTCTGGTGTGATGAAGGTTATTTTACGGCGGCGGAGTCTGAGCTGATTCTTAAGACAGGGCTAAAGTATGGGATGAAGCCAAAAATCCATGCCGATGCCTATTCCTACATTGGCGGGTCCGATTTAGCTGCCGAAATGAAAATGGTTTCGATTGACCATTTGAACTATACACCGGTTGAGGCGATGAGAAAGTTAGCGGAGGCAAAAGTAACGGGTGTGCTCATGCCGGCCCTTGATTTTGCGGTCAGTCATAAGCGCCCGTTCGATGCGCGGCAGATGCTTGATTTAGGGATGGAGATTGCGCTCGCTACCGACCTTTGCCCTGCCTGTTATACAGAATCGATGCAGTTCGTCATTACGCTTGCCTGCCGCTTGTATAAGTTCTCCGTAGAAGAAGCGATTAAGGCGGCTACCGTTGGTGGAGCAAGGGCGTTAGATTTAAACGATCGGGGCGTCATCCAAGTTGGAAAATTAGCCGATTTGCAGATTTGGGATGTGCCAACCTTTAAACATGTTGCCTATGAACTGGGAACCAATATTGTCGAAGCCGTTATTAAAAGTGGAAAAATAGTTGTAAGCCGTTAATTTACTTGAAAAATGGAGGTTTTTAAAATGACGACAAAACTTACATCCAGTGCAGCTGATCACGTAAATGGCGAGCGTTTACTAGATTTATTTTTGGAATTAGCGAAACTAAACGCGCCAAGCGGGGAGGAGCAGCTTGTTGCCGATTATTTAAAAAAGGCCTTACCAGACCTTGGCTTTACGCTTGAATTTGATGAAGCCCATAAAAATTTTGATGGTGAAGTCGGAAACTTAATTGCCTGGCATGAGGGGACAGATTCAGCGATTCCACCCTTATTCTTCTCGACCCATATGGATACCGTGTTGCCGACAGAGGGTTTAAAGCCTGTCATAAAAGACGGGGTAATTCATTCGGATGGAACGACCATTTTAGGGGCAGATGACCGGGCCGCTCTAGCCGCCTATTTAGAAGCGATAAGAGCGATTGTTGAGGGTGGAATTCCGCACGGTCCGATTGAATTTATTTTAACGGTTAATGAGCAGCCAGGACTAGTCGGTGCGCGCTACATGGATTATTCAAAAGCGAAGAGTAAAACTGGCTATATTTTTGATAGCAGCGGTGATGTCGGCCAAATCATTTTAAAAGGACCTTACAGCTCCCGGATTTGGATGGAAGTAGAAGGAAATGCCGCCCATATTGCCCTTAATGCGGAGGAAGGAAACAGTGCCTTTCTACTTGCGGCGGACGGGTTAACGAAGATGAAGCTGGGTACCATTGATGATGAAACGCTTGCAAATATTGGCATTATTAAAGGCGGAGAATTAACTTCTATTATTCCAGGCAGCGTTACCGTTGCGGGAGAGGTGCGCAGTTTTTCCAAAGATAAATTGGATGCGCAGCTGGAGCATATGGGGAACGTCATGAAAGAGGCAGCTGCGAAAAAAGGCGGAAAGGTGAGTATTAAAATCGAGAAGAAATATAGCGGATTTAATATTCCAACCGAAGATATTTTGGTTAAAACAGCAGAAACCGCCGCACAGAATATTCAAGTGAGGTCTTATTTAACGGAAACATTAGGCGGAGCTGACACGAATGTTCTCAATGAGAATGGCTTAACCTGTTTAACGCTTGGGCTTGGATTCCAAAATATTCACTCGTTTAGAGAGTGCATTAGTGTCGAGAATCTAGTGAACACTGGAAGATTGACCGCGGCTCTTATTGAGCAATGGTATCTGAATCATAAGGAAGATTAATCGTGAGTTTCGTTCGCTGACGGGTTTGTGGTGCCGCCTGAGTTAATTTTCTGATAAATTAGGTTGGGGAACCGTGGCTTTATGCATTATAATTTAAGTCACAGTGCCCATGAAGGCGGAAAAAGAGGCAGAGCGGGCACTCAGCAGGAGTCACAGTACCACTTGAGGTCAAAACTTTTAGTCATTGCAGGGGAGAGGACATAGATGAGCAACAGTGGATTAATCGGCCTGGAAGTAGTGGAATTAGATGGTTTAACGTTAGATCGCAGCAAAGTACAAAAAGTAGTCGATGGGATTGCTAAAGTTTCCCTACCTGAGGGAAACCGAGTACGCGTCCGCGACAGCCGGAACCGAATTGAAAAGCAAATTAACGATGGAAAAATTGTCTATGGCGTGAATACAGGCTTCGGAAAGCTAAGTGATATTGAAATTCCTAAAGAGGATATTGCCAAATTACAATTAAATTTGTTGCGCGCTGATGCTGTAGGAGTAGGTGAACCGCTGCCAAAGCCAATCGTCAGAGCGATGATGACGCTTCGCGCGAATGCATTGGCGAAAGGTTTCTCCGGTATTCGGGAAGAAACGCTGCAATTACTTATTGATATGATCAATCACGAAGTTCATCCAGTTGTTCCTTGTAAAGGGTCAGTGGGCGCAAGCGGAGATTTGGCACCGCTTTCTCATGTGGCGATTGTGCTTGTCGGGGAAGGAAAGGCAGAATATAAGGGAGAAGTCCTGCCAGGTGCGGAAGCATTAAAACGGGCAGGCTTAAAGCCAGTTACTTTAGAGGCAAAAGAAGGGCTTGCGTTAATTAATGGAACACAGGCGATGTGCGGTGTGGGTGTGGTTGCGTTAAATGAAGCAGAAAGACTCGGTCTAGCAGCAGATATGGCAGCGTGCTTGACGATGGAAGCTTTACATGGCGTTATCTCTGCTTTTGATAGCGAATTACTTGCGGTTCGTCCGCATCCAGAGCTGGAATTCGTGGCCTCGAGAATGAGGGGCTGGTTAGCGGGAAGCCAGCGGATTACACGTCAAGGTGAAATGCGGATTCAAGACGCCTATTCCATTCGTTGTATTCCGCAGGTTCATGGTGCCTCATGGCAGGCATTCAATTATGTCGAGGAACGTCTAAAGGTAGAAATGAACTCCACAACGGATAATCCGATTGTATTAGAGAGTGGAGAAGTCATCTCGGGTGGACATTTCCACGGACAGCCAATTGCCCTTTCTATGGACTTCCTAAAGGTTGGGGCAGCGGAGTGGGCGAATATCTCTGAGCGCAGAACAGAACGGCTTGTTAATCCGCAATTAAGCGGTCTATCGCCATTTTTAGCAGTAGATCCTGGCTTAGAGTGCGGGCTGATGGTGGCTCAGTATGCAGCAGCATCGCTTGTTTCTGAGAATAAAGTCCTTGCCCATCCAGCAAGCGTCGATTCCATCCCAACCTCAGCCAACCAAGAAGACCATGTCAGTATGGGGACCATTGCCTCCCGTCAAGCAAGGGAAATCATTCACAATTCTGCTAGAGTAATAGCTGTCGAGATGATCTGTGCATCCCAAGCCATTTACTTAGAAAAGGCAGAAAACCAACTGGCTCCAGCCACAAGGGCCTATTTAGAAAAAGTAAGAGACATTTGCCCGCCGCTTGAGGGCGACCGTGCGATCTCAGACCAAATGGAAGAACTAGCACAGTTTATTTTAAGAGATGATCGTTTGAAGTGAGGCAAGTGAAGCAAGTGAGGCAAGGGGACGGTTAGGCGGTTCTCTTGCTTTTTTTATATTGCAATATTTCGAATTCCGTGATAACCTTGTCGCTGAATCATTTTGATTGAGGTGAGAAGAATTGAACACCAAAGCTTTTATCATGGCATCCATCACTGTTATCATTTGGGGATCGTCTTTTGCCTCAATCCGGGTCGGATTACAGGGGGGCTATTCCGCGGGTCACTTAATTCTTAGCCGTTACTTGATTGCGTCGGCTATTTTTGCTGTTTATGCATTATGGCCTGGGGTTAAGTTTCGTTTGCCTAAAAAAGAAGATTTACTTAGAATTTGCGTTCTTGGCTGGGTCGGTATCAGCATCTATCATATTGGGGTTACGTTCGGTGAACAAACCGTGTCAGCGGCGACTGCGGGGATGTTAGTGTCGTCTGCACCCATTTTCACCGCACTTATTTCCGTATTCATATTAAAAGAACGCATGGGTTTGTATGGCTGGATTGGCTTAGCGTTAGGATTTATCGGGATTGGAATTATTACAATAGGATCAGCAGGCCCGTCCTTACAACTATCGAAAGGAGCTTTCTTAGTGCTCATGTCCGCTGTTGCCACATCGGTGTTGTTTGCGTATCAAAAACCGCTTTTGAGCCGCTATACATCGATTGAATTAACAGCCTATTTCACCTGGGCCGGAACGCTGCCATTTCTCATTTTTTCTCCTGGACTCCTTTCCGATATTCAACATGCGACCATGGGAGCCAATTTATCTGCACTGTATATTGGTATTTTTCCAACGACCATCGGCTATGTCACATGGGCACTGGCACTCTCATCCGGAAAGGCGAGCGCCGTTACAAGCATGTTATATATTGAACCAGTATTTGCCATACTTGTCGCAGGAATCTGGCTTAATGAATGGCCAACGGTTCTTTCGATTAATGGCGGTGCGATTGCAATTGCCGGAGTCATTGTTGTCAATTTGCTAGGGTCAAAGCAGCGCGCCCCAGCAAAGAAAAAGTATAAGGCGGCCTAATTGCGGGTTTTCCACTGGGAGAATTAGGATCCATCGAGTTATTCTCAATCATAAGAAAAGGTAACTTAATAGAATGAAACAGATAGAACCAAGGGCTAACCTTGGTTCTATTTGGGTTGTTATTTTTTAGTTTATTCAGAAAATATCAACTTCCAATAGGTTAACAAATGTGGTACTATTAGACTAGGATTAATTTGGTAATCTGATAAAGGCAAACCTGTTGAAAAATAGGGACGCAAAGTCACAGGTCTAAGGGAGTACTATGACGGCTGGACTGCCGGATTTAATTATTTCAAGGGAGTGTTCTATTTGAAGATTAAATCCATTATTTGCTTCTTTCGTAATAGGCATAAGTACAATTATTACACAAGTAAATGCATCAGATGTGGAAAGAGTAGTAGAAACACTGCCAACTGAGCCCTTAGGGTTCTTTTTTTGTTTAACGGTGCCTGGCACGCCCCGAAATTTGTCGATTCCACGCGATGAGGTTGATGTTTCCTGTAAAGGTATTCTGAAAAAATATTGCCAATATATGCAGTTTAGTAAATAATTAGGTAGAAAAGGAAGGATATTTGACTAAGACAATTATCACTGATTTAAAAGATTAATAGATGGATCCAAAATTGGAGAGGGCGGAATATTCGGTTGAAAATAATGAATTTCAAAGCATTCGTAGCATTTATCCTTGTATTACAACTAGTCTTGGCAGGACCACTTAGTACACTGCAGCATACTAACGCAGCCGGCACTAAGATGACAGAAAAAGTCATCCATGAATTTACGCAAAACACTTGGGCGTATAGTAAGCTAGCGGACGGTCCAAGTGGCGATCTTTATCTTTCCCATGTGAAAAATAGTACGGAGATTGCCGTCAAAAAATGGGATCAGAATAATTGGAATGAGATCACATCGATTAAGACGAGTGCCACTGGCGATACTGGATTGAATGGTCCGTCGGATTTAACCATTGATGCCAACAATCAAGTCCATTCAGCCTTTTTATTTTACCGGGGCTCAGGTGTTACTAGCTACAGAGGAGTAAAGTACGGGGTTTATAAAAATGGGAGCTGGTCTTTCCAAGAGATAGAAGCGTATTCTGACTCGAATGGCTGGAAAAACATGTCTGATCCTAGTGTTGCCGTTGATGCAAACGGAAAAGCACACATCGTTTACCTTTACAGCGATGCCCACGACCCAAGAAAGTATGAAGTTCACTATGCAACAAATCAGTCTGGGGCGTGGAGTATCAAGACCATTGCTAGCGGGGCAAGTGCGATTGATGAAGTGCACGACCCGCAAATTGAAGTTGATCAAAACAATAACATCCACATTACCTATGTGAAAGAAGACAATCAGAATGATGTGTATGGAAATTATTATTACACTCACAAGAAGGTAAGTGACACATCGTTTTCTGCTCCGGAAAAAGTTATCAACGCAGTTGCGGAACAGAAAGACTATATCTACACACCATTTGCAGTAGATGCTACTGGAAATGTCTCCTTTTCTTACTACGAAGGTGACTATTATACAGAAAATACACCATTTACCACCTATTTTCAAACCAATCAATCGGGTACGTGGAAACGGGAAGTCGTTTACAACGATACGAATAAAATCTCTTACCCTGTCAAAGTAACGAACAAAGACGGCAAAAGCATTTTATTAATGTATTCAGAATCGTGGGATTGGCCGCCATCCCAATTAGGTTTTTTCACAATGGTAAAGGATGGCGGAGTATGGACGAAAGGGACGACCGAAGTTTCTCCGAGCCTAACCACAGTTACGCCAAGTGAACTCACATATTCCGTCAATGCAAATGGCAACTTTATGGTTGTCATGCTGGATGATGGTTTACGAAAAATATCTTATCTCAATGGGACAAGTGAAGAATTTGGTTTAGTAACAAAGCCACCCATATCTAGTAATGCTGATTTAAGTCTGTTAGCCATTAATCCGGGAACATTGTCGCCAGGATTTTCACCCGCTACAACCAGCTACACTGCGTCCGTAGGAAATGATGTCCAAGCGGTCCAGGTAACTCCAACCACCGCGGATGCAAAGGCAAAAGTAAAAGTGAATGGGACCTCCGTTGCCGGGGGTACGTCGACTTCAGTCCCATTGAGTGTCGGAAGTAATCAGATTACGGTAGCTGTAACAGCGGAAGATGGCAAAACCGTCAAAACCTATACAGCAACTGTGACAAAGGCAGCCCCGTCAAGTAATGCGGATTTGAGCCAGTTAACCGTTAGCCAAGGGGCGTTGGATCCCGGTTTTTCAGCTACAACAAAAGACTATACAGCCTATGTGGATAATAATACACAAACCATTCAGGTAAAACCGACCGTTGCGGATTCCCATGCAACAGTAACCGTCAATGGCCGGGCTGTGAACAGCGGAAATGACAGTCAGCCCATGGATTTAACCGTTGGAGCGAATCCAATTCGTATTGTCGTCACGGCTCAAGATGGAACAACAAAAACCTATACCGTTACGGTTATGAGGGCAGCATCGAGTAATACGGACTTGAGTCAATTAACCGTCAGCTCTGGTGAATTGAATCCATCGTTTAACACGGCCATCAAGAATTATAACGTCAGTGTCCCTAATCGTACGGATCAAATTCGCTTGACTCCAACCGTAGCTGATGAGAATGCTAAGGTGACAGTAGGCGGAAATCGTGTGACAAGTGGACAGGCATCGGATCCACTAAGTCTAAAACTAGGAAAAAACCCGATTCTTATCGTCATCACGGCGCAAGACGGAACAACTGCGACCTATACGGTGGTTGTCCATCGGAATAACCCGCCCGGCCTAACAGATACCACCTTTACGGTGAATGAAAATGCGCAAACAGGGACGACAGTAGGAACATTAGCTGCTGATGATCCTGATGGCGATTCGCTTAGCTACAGTATTTTATCCGGGAACACGGACAAAGTATTCGATTTGAATCCGGCAACCGGGGAGATAAAGGTAGCCAATGGCAGTCTCCTAGACTTTGAAACAACGACTTCCTACACTATAGCCGTGCAAGTAAGTGATGGAGTCGATAAAGCAACGGCTAATCTAAACATTAACGTCAATGATTTAAATGATAATCTTCCCGTTCCAAAAGGGTTTACCAAAGCGATTGATGAAAACACAGCAACTGGCACAGCTGTTGGAACGGTAACGGCAACAGATGGGGATGCCGGAAGCCATTTTACCTATAAGATTACAGCCGGGAACACGGGAGGTGCGTTTGCGATTGACCCGCTTAGCGGCGAAATGACCGTCTTAGACTCAAGTCAACTCGATTATGAAACGGTCAAAAGCTTTACGTTAACCGTCCAAGTCAGCGATGGCACGAATACGGCTGTTACAACGGTGACTATCCACTTAAATAATTTGAATGACAACAGACCGGTCGTGAAAGATGCAAGCTTCCATGTGGATGAAAATGCGGTGCTCGGAACAATGATTGGAACCGTGAGCGGCAGTGATGCTGATGGCGATTCGCTCCAGTACGGAATCATCGCAGGAAATGAAGCGGGTGCCTTCGCGATTAATGCCGCAACAGGAGAAATTTTTGTAGCGGATAGCAATCAACTAGATTACGAGACGAAAACATCCTATCAATTAACGGTCCAAGCTAGTGATATGATCGTTCCGAACACGATCATTTCTCCTTATGCCTTATTAACAGCATTTTTTGCTAAAAATAATACCGAAACCGATATCGCGACGATTACCATTAACGTCAACGATCTCAATGATAATTCGCCTGTACCACATGGATTTACGAAAAACATCGATGAAAATACAGCGAACGGTACAACCGTTGGCACCGTAACGGCAACAGATGCCGATGCCGGCAGCCAATTTACCTACAAGATTACTTCAGGAAATAATGCAGGTGCGTTTGCGATGGAGGCGGCTACTGGAAAAATAACCGTCGCGGACTCAGGTCAACTGGATTATGAAACGGTCAAAAGTTTTACCTTGACTGTCCAAGTTAGTGATGGCACGAATACGGCCGAAACAACCGTAACCATCCACTTAAATAATCTCAATGACAATACACCGGTTGTCAAAGCTGGGGAATTTTCTGTGGATGAAAATGCCGCAAACGGGACAACGGTGGGGACGATGAGCGGCAGTGATGCTGATGATGATTCACTCCATTACGGAATTGTCGCAGGTAATGAAAATGAAGTCTTCAAAATTGATGAAGCAACAGGGGAAATAACCGTTGCCGACGGTCGCAAGCTCGATTATGAAACGAAACCAACGTATGAATTAACGGTCCAAGTTAGTGATACCATTTTTCAAAAAGACGGTTTCGTTTCTCCTTACGGACTAGTAGCCGCGCTTAGCAGCAGCGAATCTGATCTGGCTACGGTGATCATTCACGTTAATGATCTCAATGATAATTCGCCTGTACCGCAAGGATTTGCGAAAACCATCGACGAGAATACCGCGAACGGTACAGACGTTGGAACGGTAACGGCAACAGATGCCGATGCCGGAAGCCAGTTAACCTACAAGATTACTTCAGGAAATGCGGCATCAGCGTTTGCGATGGATGCGGCTACAGGAAAAATAACTGTCACGGATGAGAGACAGCTAGATTATGAAACCGTCAAGGGCTTTATGTTAACCATCCAAGTAAGTGATGGCGCCAATACAGCGGATACCACAGTGACAATCAACCTAAATAATCTCAATGACAATGCACCGGTGGCAAAAGATGCGGCATTTTCCATTGATGAAAATGCCACACTCGGAACCGTGGTTGGAACTATTTCGGCAAGTGATGCCGATGGGGACCTGCTAAGCTACAGTATCGTGGCGGGAAATGAAACAGACGCCTTCGCGCTGGATACGGCCACTGGAAAAATAACAGTAGCGGATTCCGCAAAACAAGATTATGAAACAATCAAAAGCTTTGCGTTAACTGTCATGGTGAATGATGGTAAGCATACCGCGGCTACAGCCGTCACCATTAGTTTAAATAATCTCAATGATAATTCACCGGTAGCGGATTCCGCGGTGTTCACCGTTGATGAAAATGCCGCAAACGGAACCACAGTCGGAACTGTTACGGCACGTGATACCGATGGGGATTCACTAAGCTACAGCATCGTTTCAGGAAATGAAACAGACACATTTGCGCTGGATGGTGCTACTGGAAAAATAACTGTCACGGATAGCGCCCAGCTAGACTATGAAACCATCGAAAGTTATCAGCTAACGGTGCAAGTCAGTGATGGAACGAATACAGCGGCAACAAGCGTGACTATCCACGTAAATAATTTGAATGACAATCGACCGGTGGCAAAGGATTCCAGCATTGCTGTTGATGAAAATGCTGCAAATGGAACCGTAGTTGGAACCGTTACGGCAAGTGATGCCGATGGCGATCCGCTTACGTTTAGGGTTGTCAAAGGAAATGAAGCAGACGCGTTCACAATTGATGGTGCTACTGGAAAAATAACCGTAGCGGACGAAGACCAGCTGGATTATGAAGCCATCAAAAGCTTTATTTTAAAAATAGAAGTCAGTGATGGAACAAATCTGACAGATGCAGCCGTGACCATCAACGTAAATAATCTCAATGATAATGAACCGGTTGGAAAAGATGCGGTGTTCACCGTTGATGAAAATGCGGCAAACGGAACTGGGGTTGGCACCGTTGCGGCAAGTGATGCCGATGGCGATTCCCTCGGTTACCGTATCGTTTCAGGAAATGAAACAGATGTGTTTGCGCTGGATACGGCTACTGGAAAAATAACGGTCGCCGATGGCAGCCAGCTAGACTATGAAACGATTAAAAGTTTTGCCTTGAAAGTACAAGTAAGTGATGGAACCCATACCGTGGGTAACGTGGTGACCATCACCGTAAATAATCTCAATGACAATGCACCAGTTGGAAAAGACGGCGAATTTTCTATTGATGAAAATGCCGAAAATGGTGCTGCGGTCGGAACGATAGATGCTAGTGATGCCGATGGTGATGACCTAAGCTATCGGTTTACCGACGGAAATGACGCAGGCGCGTTCGCGCTGGATGATGCTACTGGAAAAATAACCGTCGCCGAAAGCAGTCCATTAGATTATGAAAATGCTAAAAGTTTTGCCTTGGAAGTCCTGGTTAGTGATGGAACCCATACCGCAAAAGCAACCGTGACGATCAACCTGACTAATCTCAATGACAACCCGCCGGTCGGGAAAGATGCAGCTTTTACCATTGATGAAGAGGCTGCAAACGGAACCGCGCTAGGAACCGTAACGGCAAGAGATGCGGATGGAGATGCGGTCAAGTATACAATCTTGGCAGGGAATGACGAAGGAATTTTTACAATGAATGAAACGACCGGAGAAATCACGGTCGCGGGTGCATCGTTGTTAGATGCGGCAGCAAAAGCGCACCATACATTGACTGTCCGGGTAAGTGATGGACAGCATACGGCTGCTTTAACTGTCACCATTCATGTTCTTTCCAGTGACGTCACACTCAGCCAGTTAACAAGTAACCATGGCGACTTAAATCCTGCATTTAAACCAGGAACGACTCACTATTCGCTGAACGTCGGGGAAGGTGTTCATACGATCAAACTAACCCCAACCGCTACGAATCCGAATGCCACCGTGAAAATTAACGGGAAAGTGGCAGTGAGCAGTCAAGAAAGTGATGCCATTCGCTTGGATAAAGGGAAAAACACGATTACTATTGTTGTAACCGCACAAAATGGGCAAAAAGCCACGTACACCCTAACGGTGACACGCCTGCAAAAGGTTGTTACGGCTGACCTAGTACGTGAGGGGGAAACTGTAACCGTTTCGGATGAGGCAGTGAACCTGCTTGATTATGAAGGGACCCTGGTGATTGAACTAAAGAAGGGCCTAAATAAGGTAAAAACAGTCAAATTTACGGCTGAGCAATTAGAAACGTTAATCAAAAGGCATGCGATGATTAAGATAGTGAAAGAGGATGTGCAACTGCTGATCCCGGCAGCCAACTTTGCTAAAGGCATTGATCTCGTGATTAGTTTAGAAAAAGTCGAGAAAAATCCGAAGAAGCTGCCTTCATCTGATTTGGCGGTAAGCGCGGTATACGACTTCACGATTAAGCAGGGTGGCAAAATAATCAGCCATTTTGACCAGGATATTGAACTTGCGTTTCCAACTGCTGGTTATGATCATCCTGAAAAATTAAAAGTGTACTATTGGAATGAAGCGAAGACGAAATGGGAAATAGTCGGCGGAACGTTTAAAGATGGTCAGATTAAAACAGCAACCGACCACTTTAGTACCTTTGCAGTCTTTCATCCTTCAGATCTCGTGGTGGAAAAACCATCACCAGGCACTGATTCCCCTGGGGAAAAACCATCATCGGGATCGGATTTACCGAAGACGGCAACAACCATGTATAATTGGCTATTTGCAGGAATTCTTTTCTTAATCACTGGAGGATGCCTGTTCTTAGTACAACAATCAAGACAAAAGGATAGAAATAGTTAATCCAAACAAAAAGGCTGAATTTCAAAGTTGTTTTAGTTACGACTTTAAATTCAGCCTTTCTTTTTAGTTTTAAATTTACTGCTTAGAAAGTTAAAGGAGAGCTAGTGATTCATTCCTTTGTTTATAGACAATTGTAATTAATGTAAATTACTAGTTTTCCCTCCAATTTTCGACAAGTTATGATACTATCAAAGAAAATACAGGAGTCGAAGGGGGAAAGAACATACATGTCGTTAAGTGTTAAGTGGGAAACGCTTCAAAGAATGCCTAAAATGATGTTGGGGCTGTGCATCGTATTAACGGTGATTCCGGGTTTTTTAGCTCGATTGGATATGTTTTATATTGATGATATGGTTTGGTTTTTATTGCTATTCCCATGCTTTATTTTTTCCTATTATTTAGGGTTTGCCGGCGGGCTCTTTGCGGCATTCGCGGTTAATATCTATCACTTGTTTTGGTTTATTTATGAAAAATACCTGCGAATGGCGGAATTAGTTAACCAGGAATTATCCCTCCATATTGGGGTGGCAATCGTCACTTTTTTGTGTGCGATGGGTGTTGGACTATTATCGGAGAAACTAACCGAAAAACAACTGCAGCTGCATAGTATGAATCAAAAATTAAAGCATTTAGCCTTGTATGATTCTCTAACAAGCCTCCCAAACCGCCATTATTTCATGGAGAAATTATCTAAATATTTACTGGATGAACAATCCGTTTCCCTGTTATTCATAGATTTAGATGGATTTAAAAAAGTGAATGATACCTATGGCCACGAAGAGGGAGATCACATATTAATCGAAGTAGCGAATCGGTTAAATGATGGCTGTCATGATTCTTTGTTCGTCAGCCGCCTTGGGGGCGATGAGTTTATTGTTATGTTAGTGGGGGCAGACAAAGAGAAATCAATCAAAATTGCACAGGAGATTTTGAAGAAGCTACAACTGAAAGTACGAGATTTGCGTATTTCTGCGAGTATCGGTATTGCCATATCCAAACAAGGCGATACCCCTTCATCCCTATTAAAAAAAGCTGATACCGCCATGTATCATATTAAATCAACAGGAAAAAATGCGGTAGGTGCATGATCAAAGTGCGCGGGGGTGCGCAAAGGTGCCTGTCACGACCCGGTATTTGTCGAATAATAATTATGTGGGGTCAGTCCTCCGCGGCTTTATAGCGATGGAGGACTGACCCCTTCCTTCTGATTCTTATTTAACAGTTATTTTCCGCTTCACTACTGTTTTATTTTTGGATTTATCGGTCACCGTGTAAGTTAATGTGTAGGAACCTTTTTTCTTTGTATTCACTTTTCCTGTAATTTTAAGCTTACTAGTTACATTGCCATCTAGATTATCTCTCGCAGTTACTCCTGTTTTCGGATTAAAGGAAGATTTGTAACGAATGGTTTTATTTTTAGCACCAGAAATGGCTGGCTTTGTGCTATCGATCGTGATCTTTCTCGTAACTGTTGTCATGTTCTTGGAAGTATCACTGACCGTGTACTTCAATGTATACGTTCCCTTTTTCTTTGTGTTAACCGTGCCGCTTACCTTTATTTTACTAGTTAAACTGCCATCTACATTGTCTTTCGCAGTCACCCCTGTTTTGGGATTAAATGAAGAATTAAGTGCAATGGTTTTATAAGTGGCACCGGAAATGACTGGTTTCACGTTGTCATAGACAGTTATTTTTCTTTTCACACTTGCAACATTACCGGACCAATCAGTTACCGTGTAAGTGACATCATAAGCGCCTTTTTTCTTTGTATTAACCACACCTGTCACCTTAATAGCACTTGTTAAATCACCGTCCACATTATCCTTCGCTTTCACGCCTGTTTTTGCGTTAAAAGTGGAATTGAACGGAATGGATTTGCTTGTGGCGCCTGAAATAACTGGTTTCACCTTATCTACTAGCTTCGTAATGTAAGCGGAAGAGACATAGCCTTTTACTTTTTTGTCAATGGTTTGAACTGGGTACCAGACAAATTGATTTGCAGTAGAATCGTCATCGTCATAGATAAATTCTCCGTTAATGGTCAATGCTGTATTTTTAGGCAGGGTACTGACAATCGTAGAACCTGGCTTTGTCCGTAATTTCACACCTTCTGAGGTAGTCATCACTCTGTTTCCACTCTTGAACAAATAAGCGGAGTCGTGCCCTTGCTCAGTCAGTGTGTACTCCAGTCTATTAAACTTAATGTTTTCACTGCTTTCGCGATCGTAATCAAAATCATTAATGGTAAAAGGGTATTTTGCTAGTTTTGTATCGTCTATATAACTCTCTTTTTCTATTTTAGTAAAAACTTGCTCTTGATAAGCATCCGTATTTCTTTCCCCGGTCAGCTGGTAAAGGGGGCTGTTCACCGGTTTTGTTCCATTGTATGCCATGACAGGGAAATACCAATTTTCAATAACCTGCCGTCCTGCCCCTTTAATTTTTGGCAAATCAGTCCGCGAATACATACTACTAAGGACTTCGACACCGGCTTCGATATTATAGATGATATCGTTCTTCAACTTCTCCAACTTTTCCTGGTCGTCTCCACCTTTATTGGTGAGCTGCATTAGACCGATCCCGCCATCAGGAGAAATTACAGGCTCGCCCGCCTTATTAAATTGTTCCCATGTCCCGTTTTCCTGTGTAGCCACGGCTTTTACCACTTCAGGCGGTATTTCAGCTGCTAATGCAGCATTCGTAAGTAAGCAGTTCATTTGCTGAAAAGAAGGATTTACTTTCGGTTGAATCACAACTGAGCATTGGGTGGGTAACTTCGACTCTGCAGAAGCGTTCCCATAGAACAAACCAACAGTTAAACAGGTTAATATTCCTGCTTTGAATAAAGGCAGCTTCATGTCTGAAGACTCCAATCTATATATCTCTTTTTCTATCATTCTAACATACTACTTAGGTGCCTGGCACGCCCCGATATTTGTCGAATTATAATTATGCGGGATCGGCCCTTTGCAGCCTTATAGCGGTAGGGATTGACCTCTTCCTTTTTTTGTATAAAAGGATTATAGTTAAAGGTATATGTAGTTTTTAAAAGGAAGGGGGAAATTAAGAAATGGCTATATTAGTCACAGGCGGGGCCGGGTATATTGGCAGTCATACTTGTGTTGAACTATTAAACGCCGGCTATGAAGTAATCATTTTAGATAATTTTTCAAACAGTAAACCTGAATCTTTAAATAGGCTAAAAGAGATTACGGGTAAGGATTTTAAATTTTATGAGGTTGACCTGCTTGATCGGAAGGGCCTTGAGACTTTGTTTTCTGAAAATCAGATAGAGGCTGTTATCCATTTTGCCGGATTGAAAGCGGTGGGGGAATCGGTATCCATTCCGCTCCATTATTATCATAATAATATTACGGGGACGCTTATTCTTTGTGATGTCATGAAGAAGCACGGTGTCCATAATCTTGTGTTTAGTTCGTCAGCAACGGTGTATGGAATGCCGGAACGGGTGCCGATTTCCGAGGATTTCCCGCTAAGTGCGACCAATCCTTATGGCCGGACAAAGCTGATGATAGAGGAAATTTTGCGGGATTTATATGTAGCAGATAAGAGCTGGAGTATTGCCCTGCTGCGTTATTTTAACCCGATTGGTGCCCATGAAAGCGGCCGAATCGGCGAGGATCCAAACGGTATTCCGAATAATTTAATGCCGTTTATTACGCAGGTAGCTGTGGGGAAATTGAAGGAACTACAAGTATTTGGCAGTGATTATCCAACGGTTGATGGTTCGGGTGTAAGGGATTATATTCATGTCGTTGACCTTGCGCTAGGTCATTTAAAAGCGCTTGAAAAGGTAATGCCCGCTAATGGTGTGGAAGCCTATAATCTAGGAACGGGTACGGGTTATAGCGTACTGGAGATTGTTTCTGCGTTTGAAACAGCTTCGGGAGTGAATGTTCCTTATAAAATTGTAGATAGAAGGCCGGGAGATGTGGCGATTTGCTATGCCGATCCATCGAAGGCGAAGTCGGAACTTGATTGGGCTGCCGAAAGAGGAATTGAGGACATGTGCCGGGATTCGTGGAGATGGCAGGAAAAGAATCCGAATGGGTATGGGGAATAAGAAACATTAAATAAACCAAAGAAAGTTACAGGCAGGGGTTTTTATGGACCTGCCTGTATTTTTCTTTGGCTTTTTGAAAAAACAAACCGAGCACGAAAACAGCCTAAATAAAAAAAGATGGTTGCACCTATGAAACTGCACCCACCAATTGATCCTATTAAGTCTATCTTACTTTTACTTTAACTGTTTTGGAATTGCCAGAAGAATCTTTGGCTGTGACTGATAGTGAGGTATTCTTCTTTTGAGGTTTAATCTTTAGTTTGAAATATCCTTTAGAGTCAGATTTTCCACTCCCTAAAGTCTTACTACCCACTTTCACCGTTACAGAAGCTTTTGCTTCGGTTTTCCCACTTACATATTTGCTAGTTTTAGAAACTTTATTTACCGTTAATGTTGACGGGGGCGTTTTATCTGCTACTTTTACGGTTGTAACTTTACTTATATTCTTATTTTTGTCCGTAGCCGTAAAATACAACTTCGTTCCCGCTTTAAATGGTTTTATAGATAATTTGAAGTTTCCGTATTTATCTACATTAACCGTAGAAAACAATTTCGTTCCATTTTTAATGGTAATTTTTGAATAAGCTTCAGCTTTACCAGTCATTGATTTATCATTGTCATCTACAGGATTTACTTTTGGTACAGCCGGTGGAGTCTTATCTAATACTGTTACTGAAGAAGCTTTACTAATATTTCCAGATGAATCTTTAGCGGTAAAATATAACTTAGTCCCCGCTTTAAATGGGGTTGAAAGGTTCAGTTTAAAATTTCCGGTAGCGTCAGTATTAACCGTTTTGAATGCTGCGGTTCCATTTTTAATGGCTACGGTTGAATTTGCTTCGGCTTTACCAGTAATTATTTTATCATTATCGTCAACAGGATTGACTTTTGGTGCATCTGGTGCAGTTGTGTCAGCTAGCATACTAGCATAAAGAAAATATTCATCATAGGAAGCTATTTCGTTAAAATTTGTTGTTGCAGCATAATAGGTTCCGGGACTTACGGGTAAAACCTGGAAAGTTATACCACCATCAGAATCATAATATTCTGGTTCCACAATCTGTTCATTTGAATCAAATAATCCAAATCCCAAATCAGTATAGTAATCTACTTGATAAAGACCTACCCCAAGAAATAAATATCCGGGTTCGGTAACCTTAATCTCGAAACTATCAAAATCTCCATCCCTAAACCGATTGTAACTAAAATCCCCAACCATACCTGTTTCCATGGGAAGTGGGTCAGCCATAGTAAAGAAATCATTAGGTTCCGTTTCTGTTATGTAATTATTTTCAGCTGCAAGTGTACGAAATCCTGAACTTGAAGTTTTGTTGATAATTTTACTAACATCCAGTTGACTGAACCTTGAATCCCTTCCATTTGAAATACTAACCCTTTTTATTTCTTCAATATTCTTCTTGGCAACAGAAACTGGACTAGCAGCGAAAGTTTTTGTTGACTGAGAACCTGTTAATAATAAAGTGGCAGTAATTCCAGTGTAAATTAATTTCTTCTTCAAGCAATCTCCTCCTAAATTCCATTGTTATATCGTGATTGTGAGTATATGCCTGTTTTTCCAATAAATACCTAATTATAAAAACGCAACTCTGTTTAGCTAAAAGTCTTACTAGGGAATTTTGCAATCAAGAGTTGATGATTTTCCACAATGATTCAAATTTTTTCATATAAGAACGTTACTCAGGAGGATTGTGGGGATGATGGAAAAAATTAAGTTTACATTTTTTCAAGTGATAGTTAACATTTTTTCATTCTATGTGCTATAGTTATTTGAGAATATGAAATGATTATGATGTTATCTTAAAATAAAATACGATAGATGTTAATCAGTAGATTACTAGAAGTGATTGTTCGTATGGATTTATTAAAAACGCTTGAAAAGGCATTTTCTTTTCTTCATTGGGATGAGAAACTGCTTTTTCCTTTTTAAAAGGAGGGAAGGTTGTGGAAATGGCTTTTCACAACCATTGATATGAGTTTTGTTGGTTTATTTCTTTCGGGAGCTGTTCTTTTTTTAAATAGCCTGATGTTGTTAGGGAAGGCCGACGGAAAGAGCGTTGGTATCTTTAATCTTTTCGTTGGATCCATTCAGATTATTATTCCCTTTTATTTACTGATTTCTTCGGATCAAAATAATTGGGAGCTTTATAATATTGCGGCGATTTTTTTGTTTGGCTTAACCTATTTATATGTCGGCGTCACTTTTTTGAAGGGGCTTGATGGCAGCGGTCTTGGTTGGTTCTGTTTATGGGTTGCTATCGTTGCGGTCGTTTATACCGTTACATCTATTATTCACTTCCATGATGTTGTTAATGCATTAACATGGGGAATGTGGGCATTTTTGTGGTCCCTGTTCTTTGTTATCAATACGCTGAAAAAGAACATTGATGAGTATCTTGGTAAAGTAGCGTTTGTCCAGTCGTGGGTAACGCTGACCATTCCGGCTTTGCTTTACTTTTTAGGGGTCTGGAATACACCAATTGTCGTGCAAATATGGACCTACGTTTTAATCCTATCATTTGTCTATTTCGCTGTGAGTTTTGTCAAAACGAGAGTTTCATTTAAAGTGGTGCAGGGATCAAATCCTCGCTCATCATAAATTATCAAAAAACGGGTGTCAGGCACTATTTATATTGGTGCCTGACACCCGTTTTTTTTTACTTTTTATAACCAGCATATTGAAGGATTCCGTCGGCCACATTCGCCATCAGGTTCTTGAGGTAAACGGGGTCTGAGAGGTTTCTATCCTCATTTGGGTTGCTCATGAATCCCATTTCCACGAGGGTAGTGGGGACCTTGGACCAGTTGAATCCCGAGAGATCTCCCCTGTAGGAAATCCCGTTTACTTTTACAGCGGGATTTTTACTCGTTTCATCAAGAATAGATTGAGATGCTTTTAAGCTATCTTCGAAAATAGCCTTTGTGTACGGGCTGTTTTTTGCCGGTGTGAGAACTGAAAGCCCGTGGACATTTCTATCTGTTGCTCCATCAGCATGAATGCGGATAAATAAATCGGCTCTTTTTTGATTAGCCATTTCTGCTCGCTCGCGATTGCTTAAATTGACATCGTGGCTAGTCCTTGTAAAAATAACCTTTACTCCGCTGCTCTCCAGCAAATCACCTAAAACGAGAGAGGCCTCCAACGCTAATTTGTATTCCGGTTTCCCGGTTGCAACCCCCGACGTTCCACCAGTAACCTTCATTTTTGTCTCCGTCGCACCTGGACCGACGGGCTCTTTAGCCAAATTTGCCCGCGCCTGGTGGCCAGGGTCAATCACGACTAGAAAGGCACTTTGGGTTGCCTTCGTTTTCTCCGAAACGGCGTCTGTTTTTGCGGTTTCAGTGTCATCTTCGGTGTCAGGCACTGCGTTTTTGGAGGTGTCATCCTTGGTGTCAGGCACCACGTTTGCCGCATTGCCAACTTTGGTGTCAGGCACCACTTTTTCTGCGTCTTCCCTCTGTACCCCTTGTTCCTTAACAGCAACCGCACTTTCCTTAGTTCCTGCAGGATTAAGAAACAGGTATAAAGGAATCAGTACCGCAAGCAAGCTGAGCACGGCAACGCCTATTTTAGCCCTTTTAAAAATCACTTTAAGTACCTCTCCCTGCTCTTAATCAATTCAACATTATATTTTTCAATCTCATTTACCGTGGTACCGTCATATGAGGCATCCTCGAAGTACCAGGATTTTTTTGAAAAATAAGATCGTAAATCTGCTGAATCAAAAATATAGCCATGACGAGCATAGATTTCATTTCGTGCCAATCGAAGCTGTTCCACTGTCAACGCGGCAACTTCACTTTCTGTTAATCTTTGATAATCGCTGTCTGGAAAAATAAATTCACCAGACCTGGCCGTTGTCGGCTGAGTAACATCCGTTGTTCCAAACACAGTGCTATTGATAATTAATGATAAATCATCCTTGTCCGTCCCTGATAAAACTGGTATGGAATAACCGCAAGAGCCGGAATATGCCATTAAATCTGACGAGGGCAGCGAAGCCGGGTGCTCCGAAACACAATTATTTCCTGCCTCAATGGACCAATCCGCATCTAATTCCTGTGATAAATCTTCCGCTATGTAATAGACTTCTTTTGCCCATGTTTTTAAAGAGTTTATGTTTCCGGCATCATATAAAGCGAAAATGCGCGCCAAACTTTTGGATGGAATGCTTGTTGCTCCCAAAGAAAGCTTGCCATTCTCGTTTGAAACCTCCCATTCTCCAACTGAAATATCCAACCCTGAAGTATGAATCCTTAAAGCGTTCAGCTTTTGAATCGAGTCGGTAATCATCGATTCTTCACTCTTGGCGTTGACGGGTTCTTCCGGTTTTACGTCAGTCCCCTTTTCATTGGCAGTCTTTTTTGCAGAAGTTGCCGCCGCTGGTGCTGCTTCATGGTTTGAATCTTTCAGAGAATTTACAATGAAATAGGCAGCAATGACGATCACTGCAATCCCGACGATTGAAAAAATAGTGATAAGTGCCGTTTTATTTTTTGGGGCGGCACCATGCTTTAGGGAAGTTCTATCCATGGGCGGCGTAACTTTCATGGTTTCAGAAGCCTCCGGACTCCTGACCTTTGTTCCACAGCCTGTGCAGAAAGACTCATTACTCTTTAGTGCCCTGCCGCAGCCAGTACAAAATATCTCCATTTACAATTTCACTCCTTTACTAAAAATTATACAATTAAATTCCAGGTATCGAAATAAAAAGTTGGATACTTATCCAAAACTTTGTAGTAATATAGTAAAATTGTAATGAGTACTATGATAGATATAGGGGGGATTTATTGATGAGTGATTTGAAAACAAAACTAGGTGGCGGGTTGAATATCCTGCAGGATTCCGTGCAGCAGGGCAAGCAAAAGCTCCAAACCGCCCAAGAAATCAGCCAGTATCGAAAGCTGGTCCAGGAGAATTCTGAACGACGCGCCAATCTGCTTCTTCAGCTTGGTGAACAGACGAGTCAAAAGATTCGTACGGGTGAACTAAAGGACCTGCAGCTCCGGGATTACGTTCTGAAGATTGCTGAATTGGACCGGCAGATTTTTCAAACCCAGAGTGCCTTAGAGCAGTTAAATAGGAAATCAGATTCATGGGCCTGCTCAAAGTGTGGCAGCCAAATTGGCGTGGATGATAAATTTTGCGGATCCTGCGGCCAACAGCAGGAACCAATCGCAACCGGGAATGATACGGTCGAAACGGCGGTCTGCCCAACCTGTGAGGAACAAGTTCCGGCCCAGGGAAATTTCTGCGCTTGCTGCGGCAGCCGCCTGGTTTTGTAGGGGGGCGTGAAAATGTATTGTAAAAACTGTGGGGCAGAGAATTCTCCCTTAGCTAATTATTGTATCCATGACGGCACTGTCTTAAAAAGAAAAACCATGAACTATCATTTGAAGGAACAAACGGCGGCCTTCTGTTCCAGCTGCGGGGCAAAATCGGTCAATCATTTTAACTACTGTACAGAATGTGGCACCAGTAATTCCCAATACGTCCAGGATAAAGGCTTGGCAGTGCCAAAGGAATTAACCAATTTAACGGCCGCTATACCCAAGAAGCTGCCTAGTTTTAATCTTACATATGTGAAAAAGGCGCTATTGCCAGTTCTTATCGCGGTCATCATTATGATTGGTTTATCTTTTTCTGTGATGAAATCATCAGAGAGACTTTATAACAGTTTATTGAGTGATAGTATGAAAGATTTTAATATGGAAAACCTGAATGATCTTATCAGCGAAATGGAATTAAAAACAGATTCGAACCTCCCTAAGCTTGGCAAACTGTATGGCATAACTGACATTGTGATGATGTCGAACCTGCAGAATCCAGTTGTATCGGTGAATATGAATGGAAATTTTGGTGGCGATAGCGGTAAAGCGACGGCAGAGGCCGAAGCAAAGAATGGCTTCCTAATTTATCTGCTTATTCCATTTATAGGCTTATTTGCCGCCGGTATTTTCGCCGCCCGAAGAAACCGTAGTTCAAATCTGCCGGATCATCTGGTCAATGCGATTGGGATCGGCGTGCTTTATGCGCTGTTTATGGCCGTATTTTCTCTATTTGCAGGTTTTTCCTACCATTTTAATATCAACGAAAGTGGAGTGAAAATGGCGTTTGCGATGGATACTCACTATTCACTGTTTAAAACCCTATCGATGACGTTGATAGTCGGCTTCATATTTAGCGGGTTGGGCAGTCTTTTTGCAACCAACTTCCGAAAAACGACGGGACATCTGTCTGAATGGATTCCTTCCGGAGAAGCGATCCACCAAGCGATTGCGGTTCCGTTTCGCGGAATTTTGCTGTTCTCAATTGGCTTATTTATCTATTTTTCTAGCAAAATCGCTGATTTCAAGGAACAGTTCGGGGACTACTTTTTCAATACTCCTTTTGAAAAAATAATCGATAAAAGCTATGTGTTTGTTGCGACGATTTCTGTGCAGCTTGGCAGCTATCTTTGGAATCTGCTTCAGCTCACGCCGTTGACCTTATTTGTTAATCAGCGTCGTGAGGCGGGTTCCTTATCCTACGGAATTTTCTCTGGCTTTGTTGCCACAGGCGCTGCCAATAATGACTCGACTATTTCTGAGATGGAGAGCGCGCTGTCCCAGGTTGATTTAGACATGTATTTAAAGCTTGCTCTGCTCATCCCGATTGCCCTTTTGATCTGGGCCGGCTTTAAGATTGCCCTCAAGCCCCAGCATATCAAAAATTTGATCATCTTCAGCGTCATTTATGCCGTCATCATGACGGGGCTGGCAGCCTTTACGGATATAGGGGTTTCAATGATTGGACATGGAACGGATTTCGGAGATTCGATGAATGTTTCGATGGGGCTTGGCTTTAGCCCGGCAGGCACGTTCATTAAGAGCCTGCTGCTTTCCTTTGTGTTTGCCTTCCTGGGTACACTGATTCATAAATTTAAAGCGGATGGACAAAGGAGATAACAGTCATGTCAGCCTGTCAAAATTGCGGCACGCCCATTTTGCCGCAGCAAGCATTTTGTAATCATTGCGGGGCGAAAAATAGTTCAGAGGCCCCGTCACGGGAAGCAAGGAATTCCCATTTTAGCGTAACCACCCCCGTCAAATGGGCAATTGCAGTTATTTTAGTTTTGGGTGTCGGCTTGTTTGCCACCCATACATTTTTGGTCAATTATTACAAACCGGAAAAAACAGTGGAGCGCTTCGAAAAGCTGGTCAAAGGAAAGGATTATCAGGGGCTGCGAGAAATTCTTGAGGCGGGTGGCACAGATTCCGACCTGTCAGAGGATGAGCTGAAGGGGTTTACGGCCTTTTTAACAAAAGACCAGAACTTTGGGGAAATAGTTTCTGAACTCCAGCAGGAGGCAGCAGGTATTAAGCATAATAAACGGCTGCATCCGGTCATGGATGGGGAAGATAACCAATTGGTGCTGCTCGTGGAAGGACCGAAAAAGTTTTTCTTTTATCAGCAATTTGCGATTAAAGCTTATCCGTATACGGTGATGGCGGACAGCAGCCTTGAGAACACAAAGGTTTTTTATAGCGGTAAGAGCAAGCTGCTCAAGGAAGCGGATCAAGAGGAGGAAATTGCCAGGGTGCTGCCGGGCAACCTCACGTTAGAAGCTGTTTATACCGGTGAGTTTGTTACGCTAAAAGCGGAAACATTGGTCGACTTCACGAAAGCAAGCAATAACGTGGTTCTCACTAGACTCAAGCTCGGTGGTAAATATGTATCGATTTACTCCAATGGGGACGATGCGGATATTTTCGCCAATGGGAAAAAAACCAACCTAAAAATCGGTGATTCGTTCGGTCCTGTGCCGACAGACGGTTCGGTCGAACTATATGCGGTTGTGAATTGGAACGGCACACCCATCAAAAGCAATGTGGTAAAAATCAATCACGAAGGCGAAGTGAATCTTAAGTTTAAAGAAATTAGCGCGGCCCAGGCAAAAGAAGAAGCAAGGGAACGGGGAATGAACGCTTTAGCCGCTTACCCTGGTTCGACAGCAAAGGAGCAAATGAACTACTTTATGGAGCAATTTCTCTCAGCATCCGTTTCCGCCTATAACAGCAGGGACTTCTCAGCGGTTTCTTCTTATCTTGCGCCGGATGGTCCGGGCTATAATGAAATGCGCAATTACATTAAAACCTTAGAGAAAAAGGGAATTACCGAAACGTTTTTGAGCGTTGGAATCCTTGACATGCAGACGACCGACAAGGGCTTCAAAGTAAAAACACAAGAGGAATATGAAATTTACTATTCGGATGGAACTGCCAAACAAAAAACATTCGAAACCATCTATACCCTTGTCGCCGCCGAATTCGGCCTCAAGGAATACAAACTAGAAAAAACAACCACAATCAGAGAAAACGACCTTCTCGATTATGACTACTATGGCGGTGATTGACACTGTGATTGTGATGAAACGGTGATTGTGATGAAACGGTGCCAGGCACCACCCGAATTATCTTGTTTCACAGGATTGTTCCACAGTATAATCCGGAAGGAAAAGTTACCTGAGCCAGGCGCTATGCCTGGCTTTTGGCTATTTTTTTGGGCTGAGAAACGGTCATTTTGGGACAGATTTTTGGATTCGCGAGTAAAGGCTATGGATTCGCGAGTACCATTCTCTATAAGGGCAGCCCTGAGCGGCGAATCACAGGCTGCGCCCGCATTTTCTTTAACGCCCCCAGCTTCCACTGCTTTACTGCTGATGGAGAAACCTTCTCCTCCTTGGCAATTTCTCGCACGGATAAATCGTGTAGGAAAGTTCCCAGCACCCATTTTGTTTCTTTTAGCGTTAGCCCCTGACAATAGGAGAGCAGCAGCTCGTATTCAAGCGGCAGGCAAGGGGCCCCGTCTTCAACGGTATCCCAATAGTCTTCCTCTGGACAGGCATTGTGTTCCCCGTATTTGCAGGAGTTGACGAGTTCGGAAAGCAATTTTCCTTTTATATACGTATAGGCATAATTAGTGAAATTCCCCTTTTTGGCATCAAAGCGATTGTTTGCTTCCCAGAGCCCAATTAAGCCAGTTTGAAAGAATTCCTCCTGGTCTTTATAAATATTTAATGATTGGATGATTTTATGAATCATTGGCGTATACTGCATAACTAACTGATCAAAGCTATCCATTTGCTAATCCTTTAGGATTGCGCGCTTTCCGGGTTTTTCCTAGGTAGCTTTAACATACCGATAATCAACAGTTTCATCGAATCAACAAATTTTAATTTTGAAGCGGAAAAAAGGGGGGAACGTTCATCTTTTGCCCTCAAAATCCATTTTTAAAGGCAACTTTTAGAAGTTAGGGAGATTATTATATGATTTTGGTGCGGCGGCTGTCATGACCCGAAAAGGCCTGCAAAATGGGGTTAAGGGTAATCCTTGAATCTATGAAAAATTTTACAAAAAAAGCTATCATAATTTGTCGAATAGTATTATTATTATGTAGTCCTGTTCTTGTCGTGAGTGATAGGGCTGTCAACCTCTATCTAGGCTCCACTCCACTACTTCGCAGGAAAAAATTTAGAAAAAATTGCCCAATTACATAAAAAGGAAGAAGTCATATGCCAACGATGAAGATGAAGGAAATAAATACACCACTAAAGCCCTTTGGAATACGCTATTTTAAAGATATTGATGGGCTTTATTATAAAAAAACAGGCAAAAATAGCCGTAAAGCAGTAAGGCCGTTTTGGAGAAAGAAAAGAATGGTGCTCGGGATTCCCATCCTGCTAGTAGTGGTGGTTATTGGCATGGTTGGTTACGAGGTTGGGATTAAATATGCCTCTCAAAAGGTAGTGAATGAAATTGCTGGCCAATTAACCGATAAGGATATTGCAGGATTATTAAAGGATCCTACTGTTCAACAAAGTATTGAAAATGAAATTGGCTCGGACCAAAAAGATAAGCTGCTTAAAAAGTATTCACTGGATTCCAAGGCAGCAAATGGGAACCAAGAGAAAACGGTAAAAGCAACAGCTGTTTCAAATAAGGAAAATAAGGTTACTATTCAACATCCTCTTGTTAAAAAGACACCAAGGTTGAAATTTCGTACGAAAGAAGAAGTAACTAAATTCTTATTATCCAAATTTACTATGAATGAGCTAAGCGCACTCGCCAAAAAGGCGGAAGGCGGGATTACACCTGCAGAAAAGGCGGAAATAAAAAACACCGTATTGAAAAGACTCTCAGCAGAAGAATACGAAGCAGTAAAAACCTTCGCATTCATTGAACTAAGCAAAAGGTAAGAAAAGGTGCCTGGCACGCCCCGAAATTTGTCGGTTTATGGTGCGAGCTGGAGGTAGTTTATACTCAAAAAGATAGAGTGCAAATCCTATACGGATTTGCACTCTAATTATTTTCAGGCCAATTTCAGCTGTTTTTTTCCATTGTGCTACCTTTTATTGGCCCAATTGATGGCGATTCGGTAAAAAATCACTAGTACGATATAAATAAAGAGAACAGCTGCAGCGGTTAATAGCCTTTCTTGTAAAACACCGTCTGCAAATAAAACAGGCCCAAGTCCAAAAAATGTGACAAGTCCAATAAGAATGATAAAGACGACGTGTAATACGTACCTCATAAACATCCCCCCGTTAATTCTTATTATATGATAAACGCTTTATTTATGCCGGCGGTTACAAAAAATATACCAATACTATCAATGTATAAAAGTGGAACTATTTTCATAAGGTTATCTGAACGGTGATTTTGTATGGAAAAGGTGTGGAGCGCCATATTGGTTTTCAGTGGAATGGGTACGGTGGCACGCTAACTTTGAAATCATGTATTTTTTTGGAAAATAAGTATTAAGGGGGGAATCCGAATGAAATATATGAAATCTATTATCGGCGGACTGATTGCGATTGTTATTTTGGTCGTTGTCTTTTTTTCGACGACAACCGTAGCATCGGGCAATAGAGGCGTTCTTTTGCAATTAGGGGCCGTTAAACCGACCATTTTTACCGAAGGGTTTCATTTTAAGATCCCATTTATCCAAACGGTTCAATTGATGGAAGTCCGGGTACAAAAAGAAGAAAGTTCTCAGACGGCTGCTTCAAAGGATCTGCAAATCGTCACTACCAAGGTGGCCGTCAACTATTCCGTTGATCCGGAAGCTGTCAATAAGATTTATCAAGAAATCGGCTTGGATTATCGATCACGTATCGTTGAACCGGCGATTGCCGAATCACTAAAGGCGATAACCGCCCAGTATACCGCAGAGGAGTTAATTTCCAAACGCCCAGAAGTATCGGCGCAAGTGAAAGACATGCTTGGAAAAAAACTAACCAAATATTATATGATCTTAGAAGACATTAATATTAAGGAATTTGCTTTTAGTGATGAATTCAATAAAGCGATTGAATCCAAACAAACGGCCGAACAAAATGCCTTACGAGCAAAACGGGACCTCGATAGAGTCAAAATCGAAGCCGAGCAGAAAATTGCTCAAGCACGTGCAGAAGCCGAGGCATTAAGGTTGAAAAAGCAAGAGGTAACAGAGGAATTAATCCAATTAAAACAAATCGAAGTCCAAGAAAAGGCCCTGGAAAAATGGGATGGCCACCTGCCAAGCGTAACAGGCGGAGCAACACCATTTATTGACTTGAATGGACTAACGAAAAAATAACTGAGCGGTGCCTGTCACGCCCCGAATAATCTTGTTTCACAGGATTGTTCCACGGAGAATTATTCAAGGCTAGGAAGTACTCCTGTAAAAATATAAGGCCCCTTAGACCTATGTTCTAAGGGGGAGATGTTCCATCATTTACAGTTAGTGTCACGGGCTTCTGCTGCTGACTCAAAAAGAAAAAGACTCCGAGCAGGACGAGCACGCCTCCGGCAATTTGCCAGCTGACGAGACGTTCATTCAATAAAAAGTAAGCCAAAATTGTCGAGCCGACGGGTTCTCCTAAAATACTCATCGAGATGGTTGTCGCATTGACGTAGTTTAAGAGCCAGTTATTAATTATGTGACTGATAGTAGGAATCGTGGCGAGTAAAAGGAAAATCCCCCATTCCTTAGCTGGATAGCCGCTAATCGCCACTCCTGTAGAAAAGTTATAAATAGTAAGAAAAATAGCTGCAGAGAAAAAGACACAAAAGCTATAAAGCCAATGCGATATTTTTTTGACGATGGTTTGACCGATTAATAAGTAGCCAACCACCGAGATGACGCTAAAAAAGGAAAGAAGATCGCCCTTTATGGCATCCTGACTTAAACCGAAGTCTCCCCAACCAATCATTACTGCTCCGATGATGGCAATTCCCATTGTCATCAATGCGGACATTGTCGTCCGTTCCTTAAATAGAAAATAGCCCCCGGCCAACGATACAATCGGCTGCAAAGTAAGAATAATCGTTGAACTTGCAACCGTCGTTAACTTCAAAGACCCAAACCAAAGCATAAAGTGCAAGGCTAAAAAGAGGCCAGAAAAGAATAAAAGGAACCAATCTTTTTTAGCAATTTTCTTAAATTCATGGCGGTTATTCCAGACGATTGGCAACATTAAAATACTTGCAAACCACATCCGATACATACTTAAAATTGAGGCTGGCGCGTCGGACCATTTGACAAAAATAGCCGAAAACGAAATGGCAATGATTGAAATGGTCAGCGGCAGGCCGATGGACCTTGAATGTTTTTCCTGTTTCATCTAGTACCTCCTGTAAGGTGCCTGTCACGCCCCGAAGTTTGGTGGATTTTGTCGAAAGGGTGCAAATGTATTCAATAGAAAGGGCAGACCTATGAAGGTCTGCCTTATTGTTTATTTGAGCATTATAGTATTGAACATCGATGACTGTCAAGCCCTAATAAGTCGTTGGCTAGAGCTGTGCTTTCCACTTATTTTGCGGCTTTAACAGTTACCTTTGTACTGCTGCTCTTATTATTAGCTTTATCTTTTGCTGAAATATATAACACGGTGCCTTTCTTTTGGGCACGGATTTTCACACTGAAGTTTCCTTTGCTAGAAACTTTGCCAGTAGCTAATACCTTTTTGCCGTTACTGATGGTGATTGTTGAGCCTGCCTCTGCTTTTCCTTTGACCACTTTGGTCTTTGAATTAATAGCATAGACAGTTGGTTTGGCTGGTGCGGTCTTGTCAATGACTTTAACCGTTCTCGCCTTGCTCACATTGCCCGCTGTATCCTTTGCGGTTACTGTAAGGATGGTATTTGCTTTTTGTTTCTTCATCGAAAGTGTGAAAGTGCCTTTAGATGAAGTTTTTCCTGAAGCAACAACCGTTTTTCCGCTTTTAACGGTAATATAGGAAGATTTTTCTGCCTTCCCTTTAATGACTTTATCGTTGTCATCAACGGTACTAACTGTTGGTGTCGATGGAGCAATTTTATCAGCGACTTTAATCGTTCTTGCCTTACTTACATTGCCTGCTGCATCCTTTGCCGTGATGGTAAGGGTCGTTCCAGCAGTTTGCGCTTTAATTTTAAGAGCGAAAGTTCCTTTTGAAGATGTTGTTCCAGAAGCAACCGTCGTCTTTCCATTTTTAACGGTAATAAAGGAATTGGCTTCTGCTTTTCCTTGAATCACCACGTCTTTATTGCTGAAAGAATTGACTGTTGGCATTGCTGGCGCAACTGTATCTTTCACGATGGTTACTTCTTTTGTGATAATCGGCATGTTCAAATAGTAAGCTTGTACTTTTACTTTCCCTGCTTTTTTGGCAACTAGTTTATTGCCGCTGAAGACAGCGATGTCAGAGTTGGTTGTTTTCCAGACTACATTTTTCGTAAAGTCGCCTAATATAAGTACTTTAAAGCTGTAAGTAGGAGCGGCTGCGCCCACTGTAACGGTGCTGGCACCCGAGATGTCGCCGCCTCTAGAGCGGATGAGTCCAGATGAAAGGGCGGCAGAGGCCGATTTGTTTGGATCAGCGACTGCTTCTGCCTTCGTTCTCATTGTAAGGAGATCACTCACTGATACGCCTAATTTTTGTGAGAATAGGCCGTCAAACCCCTTGAATTCGTTTTGAGAAAGAGTCGTATCCTTCGCCGCATTTATAATTTTATCAAAGCTCAAGTGATCATTTTTTACAAACGATGTTACTAGTTGAGCTTCCAAGTTTTTCTCGAAAGCAGCAAACATGGAAACAGCCTGGTCAACGGAAAGCTTTCCGTCAAAAATTTTCGTGAATTCTGCATCGTGATTCTTTTTGAAGTCAGCTAATGCCGTTTTGAATTCAGTGGCATTCGTTGTGTATTGCAGTCTCGCTAGATCAGCTGCCAGTTTCGCAGCAGTTCCCGCTTTCTTCGTTTTACCATCAATTTTATTTACTAAATCGTTGCCAAGAATACTAGTAAAGTTTACTTTTGCGACATTGCCGTAAGCCGTTTTAATATCAGCAATATCGGAAGCTGTAAGCTTTTTATAGATCCCCTCATGATATGAGACAATATCTGTTGTCCCTGCTGCATAGGCAGTATTTGTCGTAACCGCTAAGTTTCCCGCAAGCGGTGTTAAGGCAATTGTCCCTGCCAGAATAAATTTAAACGCATTCTTATGTAGTGATATTTTCATAGATACTCCTCCCAGTCTTCCATTATTATACTTTAAAGAAAAGTATAATAAAAGAAGTAATTCGCGGGTTTTGGGGAAACTTGTGTGATACTGTCGATATGGGTTCCAAAATTTATTTAGTTTTCCAAAATTTTTCTTAAATTAAGTGATTGGTAATAGTATAATAGTCTCTATGAGTCTGTTAAATATATAAATTAACTTATTTGGAGGAAAAATGAAGAAAACAGTCATCTTAGTGTTAGCGTGTTTATTATTTGTACTAGTACGGCCATCGCTTATGAGTGCGAAGGAGCCGGCGAATCCTAATGTGAATGATTATATCGTCTCTCGCAATCTAGCACCGGCGAAAGTAGAATATGATCATAAAAGTGTGTTTACGAAGTTTAATTATCGAAATGGCTTTGGTATGGTTGAGGGGGTTGTGGCCCATGAAACGGCTAATAGCGGCTCAACGATTACAAGTGAAATTGCGTATATGGTGCGAAACCATGAACATGCCTTTGTGCATGCTTTTGCCGACGATTCCCGTGTGATTGAAATTCATTCACCGGATTATGGGGCATGGGGCGCCGGACCTGTTGCGAATAAGCGGTTTGTTCATATTGAGTTAGTTAGAGTGAAAACGTTTGAACAATTTGCCCAATCGATTAATAACTATGCGAATTACATTTCATCGATCCTCTATAAGTATAACCTGCCAGTGGTAAGCGCTGAAAAGACGGGTACAGGTACGCTGTGGTCCCATTATGCAGTGACAAAACACCTGGGCGGAACGACCCATGGGGACCCGCATGGGTATTTTAATCAATGGGGCTATAACTGGGATCAGTTTGTTCAGTTAGTCACGATGAAATACCAGGAACTGCCCGATAAGGCGAATAAAATGGTGAATACGAGCCGATTAGGACAAGTACGCACCAGTCAGGTCATCATTTATAAAAACGCTAGTGATAACATGACCGGCTTCCCGGCAGCTACAGCCTATACTAACGAAACGTTTTATATTAAAAAATCTATCATGATAGACGGGGATATCTATTACCTCCTAAGTGAACAGCCAAGCAGTGTAACGGGTGTTGTCGGCTGGGTAAAATCCGCCGATTTGACCAGTAATCCGCATTCCACGCTCGATAGTAAGGCGAAAACATTGTATATCAGCGGTCAGGGAAGTGCCTATAGTAAGCCGTGGGGCAGTATCAAGGATACTATTTATAAGGACCTCGCCAAATACAAAGGAAAGGAATTCAAGATTGATTTAACAGAAAAAGTTGGCAATAATACGTGGTACCGTGGAAGTTTAGCTGGGAAGAAGGTATGGGTTCACTCCGGCTTCCTGACAAAGACGGTAGAAAGCAGCGCGAGCCGTTTAGGCAATATCAAAAAAAGCAGCGTGAAAATTTATAAAAAACTTGGTTCCAGTTCTTCCTTTAAGGCTGGGACATCATACACCAATAAAGTTTACTATATTAAAAAACAAGGAAAGCTGAGCGGTCAAACCTACTATTTACTAAGTAAAAATGATAATGGTACTGGTACAGCAGGCTGGGTGAAATCCTCCGATTTGACCTCCCATGGGTATACTGTGGTAAACAAAAAGGCGAAGACCTTGTCTATCAAAGGCAAAGGCAGTGCGTATAGCAAAGCATGGGGCGGAACGAAGGATATTGTTTATAAGAAGCTTTCACCGTACAAAAATCAGAAATTCAAAGTTCAGCTTACCGTAAAGGTAGGAAATACCAACTGGTACCAGGGAAAGCTGGCTGGAAGGACGGTTTGGATGAAGCAATAAAAACGGTGCCTGTCACCCCCCGAATAATCTTGTTTCACAGGATTGTTCCACAATTGAAATTCTGGGTGTGACAGGCAAAGGTAAAGATGCTGAATTTTTACTAATGAATCTTAGGTACAGTCGCAGTGCTGCAGGAAGGATAGTAATCATGTCTTACTATAAAAAACTAATTTTATTTTTTCCATGGATGATCGTCCTTCTGTGGATGATGCTCATCTACCATTTTTCAGCGCAGCCGGCAGTCCATTCGGATCAGCTTAGCAGGGGAGTAACAGCCGTGATTATGGATTTTGTTATGCGGTTTATTCCTGGAATGGATCTAAGCATGGATCGATTTGATCACGTTGTCAGGAAAAATGCCCATTTCCTTATCTACCTTATGCTTGCTATCTGGGTATTTCATGCGCTGTTGAAAAGCAGGATCTACGGATTAAAGAGCGTTTTTCTAGCCATGGGAATCTGTATTCTGTACGCCATTTCTGATGAAATTCATCAAGCATTTGTCCCAGGCAGAGGCCCACAGCTAAAGGATGTCTTCATTGATAGCGCCGGAGCACTGGTTGGAATAGTGGTCTACAAAGTAATCTCACGCTAACCGGTGCCTGGCACCGCCCGAAAGTTGTCGAAAGTTGCGAATGCAGGCGCAAACTTGCTACTGGATGCTGTGCAAACTTTGTTATTTCCCCAGCGCTTTGACAATTTCAATAGCGAATTCCGCACAATAGTGCCCGGCGGTTTCTAAATCCTCTATCTTCTCACCTGAAACTTCGGAGTTTGAGATGGTTCTGACAGATAGGAAGGGAATGTGAAAGCCCTTTGCCACTTGGGCAACGGATGCTGCTTCCATTTCTTCGGCACTTGTTCCGGCGGTTTTATGGAACCACAGGATTCGGTCAACCTCTCTATTCCAAAAATCAGTGCTGCCAATTTTCCCCACGACTACCTTGCCATGCTTATATTTATCAGCAATACGTAAAGCGGCTTTCACAAGCTTGGGGTCGCTCCTAAATGATGCATATTCCTTTATTTTCCCGTTCTCTCTCATTTCTGTTTTCGTGAATTTCCATGTCCTCGGGCGGATTCCTTGTCCAGCATCTAAATGCTCGGACGTAAGTCTGCCAATATTCATCACCTCTGAACCGATCACGGTATCAAATACATGAAGATTCGGGTCATGGCCTCCTGCCGTCCCTTGATTAATAATGACCTTTGGGTGATAGTTTTCGATAAGTAACGCAGTAGAAGCAGCAGCATTAACCATCCCGATTCCCGTTCTGGAAATAACGACGGGGATTTTATTTATCTTCCCAAGATAATAGGTATAATTACCATGGGTTTCTTGTCTGTATGCCCCCATTTCCTTAAGAAGGACCGAAACTTCTACATCCATCGCCCCTTGAACAGCAATCGGCGGATGGTCCAATTGCTGGTTATGTAGAGAATCAGTGGATGCCCCCATTACGGAAGAACATCCCATAAGTAAAAATGTTATCATCATTAACGCTGTGAAAATGTTTAATTGAATAAACCTCTTCATGCCTTAGAAAACCTCCTTTATAAAACAGTACAATTAATGTAAGTATTTTACAAGGCGGTGCCTGTCACCACCCGAATTTTGTCGAATAAACGGGTATTTCATTCCGAGAAATTGTACAATAGGTATGGAAATAAGATTTCGCAATAGATTATGTTTAGGGGTTATGAAATGGATATGAAAGAAAAGTCGTTAATTACCTATTACTATGATAAATTAGTGGACAATTGCTTTGATGAGAAGGATGTTTATCCCTTTTTAATCCTTGTTAGCCATAAAGGCAAGGAAATTACATGTATCAATGAGCTGGCGGATTTTGTTATGCATCGGGGGCAGAACGAGGGGGTTATCAAGGAATATCTGCAGAAAACAACCCATAAGTTTGAAAACCTCGGGAAGATGAACGCAGGCATCAGAATCGAGGATGTATTTTCGTTTAAAGAAATTAAAAATGGCATCAATAAGGTTATGGTTGATTGTCAGTTAAGTGGCTTATCCAATGAAAAAGTTAACGATTTTATCACCTGCCTGATCTCAATCCTGCAGCATGTCAAAATTACTGAAGCCGGAAAAGAGATTGGCCAGTTATTTTTTGCAATCGCCAGTAAACAGGTCATGTTAATGGCGGAAGTAGATGTTGTCCAAAATGGACAGAAGAAGACCACCGCTGTTTTTCCAGTGCTGACAGCCAATAACAATTATATTGATATTAAAAAGAAAGACAAATATGATTCACCCTATTTCTTCGAGGACAAGGTCATTGAAATGACAAATCAGGATGGAAAATTGGAGATTATCGTTCCAAATCGGTGAAAGACTCACATGGAAGAGGGGCCAAGCGGTCACAAATTTTGAATTATTCGCTCTGTGTTAGAAAACGGACCAGCTCAGGGCAAAACATTACTTGTTTTGCCCCATATCACTTTCTTTTGGCTGGGTAAAGAAAAAGATGAATAGAATGATAGGGAGAGCAATCAGAAAAACTCCTGCTGCCCCTGGAGTAACGGTTGGAAAATCAGTTAAAGACATACGTATCATTTCTTCTTCCCTCATAGAGATAAAGGCCCATAGTAAAATATGCAAAAATACACCGGCACTACGCAATAATGCTGTCACGCCACGGTTTTTGTCGAAAGTTTTATAAAATAGAAAAAAGCAGATGAGTCGGAGGAATGTTCATTCCGATTCGTCTGCTTTTTCTTTTACTCAAAAATATTGAGTCATGATATCTTCTATCTTTTGCGGGTCAATGACTAATTGATAGTTTGTTGCTTTTAAGATATCATCATACAGCCTTTTCCCTTCGCCAGGAATTTGATGATATTCTAGTTGTTTGCTAGGGTCGAAGTCTTTTACGGCTAATCCAAAGCTTAACATATCTGATGTTGACATATTTGTCGCGACGACAAAATCAGGAACTGATTTCACTAAGGATGGCAGCTTCCCAATGTTACTTGGACTTAAGACTTTTTTGGCAATTCCCTTTAAGGCTTCCTCCTGTAGGCGTTGACGGCTATATTCTCCGTCTTCAAGTGAATAGCGCTCGTGAACGACCTCTGCCACCATTTTTCCATCAAAAGAGTGACGTCCAGCGGAAATTAGTTTATTTTTATTTTCTCGGTACCATGGATGGGTTAATTTCATATTATATGGCACATACATATCAATGCCGCCGACCGCATCGACGAGGGACTGAAAGCCCAAATAATTGGTTTCTACATAATAGTTGATTGGAACGCCCATTAATTCGCTGACTGAACTGACCGCGGCTTCCACCCCGGCTTGTGTTCCTTTTGTTGATTGAATAATATATTGAACACTTGTTAGTTTCGTATAACCATAGCCGTCTAAATGAACACGGGTATCACGGGGAATACTAACGGCTTCAAATTTCTTTTTTGTTAAATCAGCATGAATCAGGATCATCGAGTCTGAATGACCAACCTTTTCACCTTTTCTTTGGTCCGAGCCGATTAGTAGCAGGTTAAAGATAGGATCTTTTATTTCTACCGTCTCATCTGTTAGATTGGACGTACTAGATTTACCCGAGTTGACGACAGGTACGGATGTAAAGTGGTTCTTCGGTTGTAACTGATAGTATTCATAGCCAAACACTGCAATTCCTATCAAAAGAATTCCCAAAACGCTAAAGCCTATCATCTTCCATTTGCGTTTACTGATATTTTTCATTAGTTTCCTCCGTTAAAATAGATACATATAGTCTATTATACCTAAAATCTGGTGCCTGTCACGCCCCGAATTTTGTCGGATTGTGATTGTTTTTGGATGGCGGAATGGAGTGGACAAATTTATTAAAAAAAGGCCCAAATTCTGTGTTTTAATCATACAGAATTTGGGCCTTTTTTCGTAGGGAAAAAAGATTCATTTATTCCTGTGTTACTTTAAAATTTTCTGAGTGGTTAACAGCAACCACGCCTCGCGATTCAACAAACCGCTGGATTCGTTTAAGTGCCTCTTGAAGCTGCGACATGGAGGCGGCGTAGGAACATCTGATATACCCTTCACCGCTTTCGCCAAAGACATGACCGGGAACTACGGCGACTTTTTCCTGGATGAGCAGTTCTTCAGCAAATTGCTCAGAGCTAAGGCCGGTAGCCCGGATTGAAGGGAAAACATAAAACGCTCCGCCGGGCGTGTGACAATCCAAGCCGATTTGATTTAGCGTTTGGACGACATAGTTCCTCCGTCTGCGATAGCTATTTCGCATCGATTCCACTTCATGATAGGTGTTGCGGAGTGCTTCGATAGCTCCATGCTGCAGCATATGCGGTGCGCACATGGTCGTATATTGGTGAATTTTTAGCATAACCTCGACAAATTCCTTCGGTGCCGCTAAGAAACCTAATCTCCAGCCCGTCATCGCGAAGCCTTTGGAAAAACCGTTGATTAAAATGGTTCGCTCATACATGCCTTCAATAGAGGCGACGCTTGCAAAAGCTTCATCATAGCTTAATTCCGCGTAAATCTCATCGGAAACGACAAGCAGGTCATGTTTTTTTATGACTGTTGCGATTTCTGTAAGTTCCGCCTTGGTAAGGGTGCTGCCTGTTGGATTGTTCGGTGAACATAACAGGATCGCTTTCGTTTTTTCAGTTATCGCTTTTTCGATTTGTTCGGATGTCACCTTAAATCCATTATCCGGTGAGGTAGCAACGGCAATCGGATTCCCGCCGGCGATGGAAACCAATGGGGCATATGAAACAAAGGCCGGTTCGACAATCAGGACCTCATCCCCTTGGTCTAAAATCGCGCGAAAAGCGAGGTCGATGGCCTGACTGGCCCCAATTGTCACAATAATTTGATTTATTGGGTCATAATCCACCCCAAATCTTGAACCAAGATAGAAGGAAATCTCTTGTCTCAATTCGAGCAGACCCGCGTTTGCGGTATAGGAGGTATAACCTTGTTCTAGTGAAAGGATCGCCGCTTCCCGAATGTTCCAGGGAGTGGTGAAATCCGGCTCGCCGACCCCTAACGAAATCACGTCGTCCATGCTAGCCGCCAAATCGAAAAATTTCCTTATTCCAGAAGGCTGGAGTTCTTTGGCTGTTTTAGAAATATAGCGGGAATAGCCATTTTTCATGGTGAAACCACCATCCTACGGTCTTTATCATCGTTGGCACCGCGAAAATTCACCCCATCATGTTTGTATTTTTTTAACATGAAATGGGTGGTCGTGGACATGACATTTTCAATGGTCGATAATTTTTCGGATACGAAGGCCGCGATTTGATTCATTGTTTTTCCTTCTACTGTTATCGATAAATCGTAGGCGCCAGACATCAGATACAAGGAGGATACCTCAGGGAAACGGGAAATTCGGCCGGCAACCTCATCGAATCCCACGCCCCGCTTTGGGGTCACCTTTACATCAATCATCGCAATGACATTTTCCTGCCCCTCGACCTTGCTCCAATCGATTAAGGTCGGGTAACTGATAATAATCTTCTCTTGTTCTAACTTTTCAATGGTCGTTCTAACCGTTTCCTCGCTGCATAAAGCCATAGATGCGATAGTTTCAACAGATATTTTGTGATTCTCTTCAATGATTTTTAAAATTTCAACTTCTTCACTAGTTAACTGCATAATTTGGGCTCCCTTCTTCGCTTTCGTTAATATTAATCCAAAAACCGGTGCCTGTCACTCCCCGAATTTTGTCGAATGTGAAGATGCTTGGTTCCGCCCTTGAAGACTGGGGTGCTTGTGCTTGCTGGTGTATTTTTATAATTTATTTTATAATATTTTGCAGGAATTTTTGTTTTTTTGTAGAATGGTAATATGTGAAATAATGTATATTTGGGCTTTAATTTCTTCTACGAACCCTTTGCCTGCTCCGATCCATCTTCGTTCTCTTGATTCTTTCATTTTTTCCTTAATAGTTTGACACCTGTCGGTATTACCAGATTGATGCCATTTCTAGGCATCCTCATTTGTTGAAATAAACAATATATATTTGGAGGTTTTTTATGGTGGGTAAGGTTCAAAAACAACAAATGAAAGGGAGGAAAGTGTAAATGCCACGAAAAAAAAGAATATGGCTGCCAAACTATTTTTATCATATCGGTAATCGCGGAAACCGCCGAGATCCACTTTTTCAAAACTACGATGACTTTCTAGCCTTTTTTCACATCCTTCAGCGGCTACATGAAAAAACTCCTTTTGAAATTGCCTCTTATTGTTTAATGACCAACCATTATCATCTGTTATTGCGTTCACAAGAAGTTCCCATTTCGAAACTTATGGCCTTTATCAATAAACGGTATGCCAATTACTTCAATACAAAGTATGACCTAACCGGTCATGTGTTTGAGAAGCGCTTTTTCGATAATATTATCGTCGATGGTGTCGGAATGCTTGATGTCAGCCGCTACATTCACCTGAATCCTGTCGTAGCTGGGATTGTAAAAGAGCCGGAGTCCTATCCGTGGAGCAGTTATTTTCTTTATAAGGACACGAAGCCCGAACCGCCGTGTTATATGAATATTGAAAGTGTATTAGATTTTTGCGATGGATCAATTCAACAAAAGAGAGAAAGCTACTGCAGAAGTTTGCGCTTGTAGGGTGCCTGTCACGGCCCGGTTTTTGTCGAATTTAAAGAGGGAATGAGAAATTTTTAGGTCAGTGGAAAGCTTTGGTGCGCATGCTTATCCTATTCAATATAGAAGGTGAGCGATTATTTTAATCCAGCCGATAAACGCCATCCATAACGGAACACTTAGCGACGTCCCCCATAATAACCCTATAAATAGTTTCCCCTGCTCGTCCATGAAATCCACTCCTAGTAATAGTGGTAGATTACCAAAATCCATTATTTTCTTTACGATAACAAATTAATGATGGGAAAAAGGGAGAAACGCGTAGGAACTGAATAAAAGATTACGACAAATTCGGTGACAAATTCGGTGCCTGGCACGCCCCAAATTTTGTCGAATAAACTGTTCTATTTTTGTGGTGAATTCCTTAGTGTAGAAAAAGGTCATTATATACCGGGTTATGGAAATAAACCTTGTTTATTATGACCTTATATTGACGATTTAATCAACACCGCTGGGACGATTACTTTGGCAACTAATGCGTACCATAAATAAATGACCTGCCTAGGGGGCAGGTCATTTTTTAATGAAGAAACAATCTTCGACAAATTTCGGGGCGTGACAGGCACCGTTTAGACGATGGTAAGAAATTTTTCTTTGGAGTTTGATTTTTAGTTCGTAGTCTAAACATCCTGCGAGTAATAATTCATGGTAACGCATTCTAAAAAAATGCCATTCTCGTTTAAATTTTGCCCAAAATAAATTGAAATTCATACCTTCCACTCCTTATAATTTCGTCTCAAAAAGGGTTTATGCTTCAGATCCTTTTATCAATATCAATATAAGTGGTTAGCTAGAATGGTAAGACAAGTGCTTAGTAGAATTGTCCCAAGCATGATTAAGGCATAAGTCAGATTTTTTTTCTGCTTTTTCTTTTGAATTGATTTTTCTGGTGTAAGCCAATAACTTTTTGACATCAAAAATATCTCCTTTGCTTGATGGTAACTGGCTGGCCTTGTTAATTTCTAAAGAGGCCCCTATAGTTTTGCGTCCTCACTTTTCAATGAGTTTGCCCTTGATATAGCTACTAACTACAATCCATTATCCCTTTTTAGAATAGTAATATCAACTCTGCGATTTGCTTGTCTGTGTTCAAGCGAATCATTTGGATAAATAGGATTTTGTTCACCGAATCCGGCAAACTGCAGCTTGTTTGAGGGGATGGCCCTTTCCTCGAAAAAATAAAGAACTGCCAACGCCCGCGCTGCTGATAATTCCCAATTCGATTTGAATTTACCCCCGGTTATTGGGACGCTGTCGGTATGACCCTCGATGCTGATTGGATTATGTACATGCTTAATTAAATCAAGGAGGTCATTAAGGATGGTAAGTGAATCTCCTTTTAGTTCATCGCTGCCTGATTCAAACAAAATCACATCCTTTAACGAAAGCTTGATCCCTTTTGGTTCGTCTTTTATGGTGATGACCTTGTTTAAGCCTCGTTCATTAATATACTTTTCAATTTGATCCATTAAATTTTGTAATTTCTCTTTCTCATCTTGTTTGCTCCCATCTTCCTTTTCTTTTTTGATTTCTTTCGTGATTCCGCTATTTTCTTTTACAAGGATACTGCTTCCTTGTCCCTTTAAGGCAGTATTCATCGAAATCATAATTTGTTGCAGCTTATCGTTGTTAATATTTCCGGAAGCAAATAATACGATAAACAGCGCTAGCAGTAATGTTAAAAGGTCTGAGTAGGGGATTAACCAGCTCTCGTCAATATGCTCGTCGTCCTCACGCGGTCTCCGCTTCTTCACTTATCATTTCCCCCTGCTTTAAACGTGCCTTTGAAGGTAAATAAACAGACAGCTTTCTTTCAATTAACTTAGGTGTTAACCCCTCTTGCATCCCTAGCAAACCGTCAATCATCATGATTTTAATGTCTTGCTCTTTTTTAGAAATCCGCTTTAATTTATTCGAAATTGGATGCCAAAGCACGTATCCAGAAAAAATACCCAAAAGGGTCGCGATAAATGCCGCGGCGATGGAATATCCTAATTTATCCATATCCTGTAAGTTCCCTAACGCAGCGATTAACCCGACAACCGCACCTAAAACCCCTAAGGTTGGAGCATACATGCCCGCTTGACTAAAGATTAAACTTCCAACCTTATGTCTTTCAGCAGCTGCCTCTAATTCATCGAACAAGATATCCTCCATTTGCTTTCGATCACTGCCATCAATAATCATTTCTAATCCATTTTTTAAAAAGGGATCATCAACAGAATCCGCGATTTCTTCTAAGGCTAACACCCCTTCCGTTCTAGCAATAATCGACCACTCTACCATCATGTCGATTATTTGTTCCTTCGTTGGCAACTTTGGTTCAAATAAAACAATTTTTAATAGAATGGGAAACTTCTTGATTTCGCTCATAGGAAAAGCAACTAGCAGTGTAGCAATTGTCCCGCCAAATATGATTAGAAAGGCAGCGGGATTCGCAAGGGCTTCCATGGAGACCCCTTTTAATATCATACCTACACCGATAAAAACAATCGCTAATATAAGACCGATAATGGTTGTCATTAAATTCTCCTTTCCTTTTTATTCTTAAAAATTTATACTTTCATTGTATTGAGGTTTACAAATTTCGACAATAATATTTTCTGTGATGGTGGTGTTTGCATTTGAAAGTTGGTCAAGGATTAACTATACATAAGGAAATTTCGTATTCTCAAAAAGAAGCAAAAGCAAAAGAATTAGCGAATTTTCAACATATTTTGACTGAAAAACAAACAAGCGTTGCAAAAGAACATTTAAACACCCTTTTGGAGGGGATTACGAAACAAGGAGAGCGGCTTGTCCGGTCACAATCATTAAAAGATCTTCATGATTATAAAAGGTTAATCAGATCCTTTTTGCAGGAGGTCGTAAAATATGGCCTCTCCTTAGAAGAAACGACATCTTTTTCACCTTTGTCTAGTAGAGAGAAAAAATTAAAGGTAATAAAAGAGGTTGACAAAAAATTATTAGAACTTTCAGAGGAAATGATTGAACGCGAAGACCAAAATATCCGTTTATTAGATAATATAGGGGAAATTAAAGGACTATTGATTGACCTATATCTATGATTGAACGAACGGAGGCGTGTAAGAGACAGGATGAAAAAATTAAAAAGCGTTGTTTATCTGTGTATTATCCTTGCTGTATTAAGCGCCGGCGGTCTATTTTACTATCAAAAAAACATAGCACACGCTGGTAAAGGGGAAGCTGCCTCATTGGATGCTCTGGCCGACCAAACGATCCAAACGAACCAAATCAGCACCAACCTTAATTCAGATAACCTGATCCAAGTGAAATTTTCGATTGAATTAGATTCCATGGGAACGAAAAAGCAAGCGGAAAAAATTGTTCCAATCATCGAAAGTGATATTATCAAAATCCTTTCACTATCCAAAAAAGAAGATTTTAAGGATATTGCAGCCTTCGAGAAAAAAGTAACAGACCGATTGAATGAAAGATTCACCACAGGAAAAATTAAACACGTTTATACAACCGAATTACTGATTCAATAAAGGAGCTCAAAACCATGCTTAGAGGGTTAGATACAGCAGCATCTGGAATGATTGCCTTACAAAGACGCCAGGAGGCATTAACGAATAATCTAGCAAATATCGAAACACCCGGTTATAAAAAGGTAGATACTACCTTACGAGCTTTTCCTGAAGTTTTTCTGGAAAGAATGAACGATTCAAAAAGCAGCCCTAGTGGGAACACGCGCGGCTATTCCTGGATTGGTTCGATGCAGCAAGGCGTATACGCACAAGAAAATATCTCGAGCTTTCTTCAGGGGCAGCTTATCGAAACCAATAATCCGTTTGATGTAGCGATTGAGGATCAAAATATCCCCCTCAAAAATGGGCAAAAGCCAAGTGTGTTTTTTGCTGTTGCTAATGCCAATGGCGAGATTCGCTATACTCGAAACGGAAGATTTACGGTAAATGAAAATGGACAGCTCTGCACGTTAGAAGGCAATAAAGTGTTAAACAATCACGGGCATCCGATTCAGATGGACCCTGAACTTGCTTCAAGTAAGGTTTCCATCAACGAAAAGGGTGAAATTAGTGTAAATCCAGATGGTGCCACTAACAGAAAAATAATCGACACGATTGGGATAGTACTCATTCAAAACCCCAACAAACTAATCAAAGAAGGCAATGGAACGTTTAAACTAGACGGACAAAATCCGCCAATCCTAACAGAAATGCCAGCAGAAGTGCGGCTGCATCATAAAATGATTGAAAGTTCGACTGTCGATCCGACGTTGACAATGAGCAACATGATGGAAAACGTGCGATTATACGAGGCGAATCAAAAGGTTATCCAAGCATACGATCGTTCTCTTGAACTGTTAAATTCAATCGGAAGAGTATAAAAGGGGATTAGAACATGAATACTTCGCTATATATTGCTACAAGTGGTTTAAATTCCTATCAAAAAAAGTTAGATACGATTTCAAATAATATGGCCAATTCCGAAACAGCGGGCTTCAAACGAAGAGAGGCCTCCTTCGAAGAAAATTTAGCGATTTCCATCAAAAATCAAGCAGCGGATCATCGAGAAGTCGGCCGGCTGACGCCTTACGGGATTCGTGCTGGTTACGGGGTCCATGTGAACGGATCGCAAATGATTTTAGATCAAGGGACCCCTAAAGCAACGGATAATCCCCTGGACTTAATGATTACCGGAAAAGGGTTTTTTCAAGTAGGAAAAAAACAGGGGGACAACACCGAGGTTTTCTATACAAGAAATGGCTCGTTTCAAAAGAGTCCAACCGCCAATGGTACCTATCGCTTAGTGAACGCAGAAGGCTACTTTTTATTGGACAAGAACAATCAACCGGTGGAAATAGCTGACGGCATCGACTTTTCTGTTAATGGAACGGGAGTTGTTGCTGCTACGAACCAACAAATTGCGATAGTTGATTTTGCCAATCCGCAAAAATTACTCAATGAGGGTGGAAATGTCTTTCGTTTTACCGGGAAGGGCAGTGAAATCATCGGTGCCGCCACTTCCACCATCCAGCAGGGATATATCGAATCCTCCAATGTGGATTTAAGCAAAGAGGTGACCGATATGATTTCAACGCAGCGCGGATTCCAATTTAATTCACGGTCCATCTCTTTTGCCGATCAAATGATGGGCATTGCGAATGGGATCATTAGAAGCTAAAAAAGAGCCAATAGGCTCTTTTTTTTAGCACTATAGAACAACTTTTTCTCTGCCTTTATCCCAAAGAATTTTAAATAGCTTTTGTTCAGTCTTTTCGTCTAAAGGTAAAAAATGGACACCGAAATCGTATAAACCGTTGTCTAGTCTTTTCCGTCTTTCAATTTTTCCAGCCAAGGAGAAGTAATCCCCTAATTCAAAATTCACCATGAGTTCATCCACACCAGATAAATCTTCATACGAAATGAGTCTCATCCCAGAAATACTAATATCACGGATCGAGCCATAGAAAACAGCGTCTGGAGAAGAAGGAACAGTAAACGTACACTCATGCTCCCATAGACTAAGACGAAAAGCGTTACGTCTATTATTTCTTGTTGGTGCGACTATCTTTCTTTTTCTAGAAAAATATCTAACTAGCACAATAAGAATGATGAAAACACATAATGCAACAGCAAAATAAACGGTATTCAAGTGAGTCGCCCCTAATCATTTGGTAATAAATAAAATTTACCACTATAATCCATCTATGAAAAGACTTTTTGAACTAAACACTTCCTGGTAAAATGTCGATAATAACTAGTAGATGGACATTGATTCGGAATTCGGAATTCGGAAGGGGAAGGGCAGATGAAAATTAATGACTTAGGTCGATTACAAGGCCTGCAATCCTATAAAAATTCAATTAACAAGGCTCAACATCAGGATGTTAGCAAAAAGGTACAGGTGGATAAAGTTGAGTTTTCCCAGGCAGCACAAGAAAAGATAAGTGTGGAAAAGGAAAAAAGAATCCAAGCGCTGAAGGAACAAATTGAAAATGGCAGCTACAAAGTCGACAGTGGAAAAATTGCTGAAAACTTACTTTCTTCTTGGCGTAGAGGGAATGAAGAATGACGTCTTACGAACCATTAAAAGCGATTTTAGATGAGATGATCTCGGTTTATGAAAAACTATTGCAAGTAGGGAAAGAAAAACAGGCAGCGATCATTAAAGGAGATCCGGAACTACTGCTCTCCATCTTTCCAAAAGAGTCTGCTTTATTAAAAGAGATTGGCTTGCTAGAAGTTAAAAGACAGACAGAAACGGTGACCTATCAATCTCTTTCCTTGGGTCAGATTATTGATAACAGTTCTTCAGCGAAAGAAAAGGAAGAACTGTTATCCGCACAAAGCGAATTAAAAGCGAAACTAAAAGAATTAGTGGCCCAGCAAGAATTAAACCAACAGCTCATCGAAAATTCGTTAGCCTATATCAATAGTATGTTGGGTTTATTCACACAACAACAAGAACCATCCATTACATATTCAGCGAGAAATTATCCGAAGGAAAATAATCATTCAAGGAGTTTCTTTGATGCAAAGGTATAAGTGGCTTCAAATGAAACAGCAAGGAGGAAACGTAAATGAGTTCAACCTTTCACGGGATTGAAATTGGAAAACGAGCAATTTTTGCACAGCAAACGGCTTTAAGTGTAACAGGGCATAATATCTCCAATGCCAATACGGAAGGTTACACTCGGCAAAACGCCATTACACAAGCCTCCAATCCGCTTTCTTACCCGGGGATGAATGTTGGAAATGGCCCCTTGCAGATCGGGACAGGTGTCGAGACGAAGGAAATCAACCGGATCCGCGATACTTTTTTAGATGGTCAGTTTCGCCGTCAAAATGACCAGCTTGGGTATTGGAATGTAAAGCAAGATACGCTATCGAAAATAGAAGGGACGTTAAACGAGCCAACTGACAATGGCTTGCAAGCAAGCTTTGATCGGTTTTGGCAATCGTGGGAGGATTTATCGAAAGAGCCTGATAGTTTAGCAACACGTGCCGCACTGCTTTCCAATGCCAATGCCTTGGCTGGCCGATTTAATCAAATCTCAAATTCTATGGATCAGTTAAGCTCGGATTTGCAAAATCAACTCTCCACGAAAATGCAGGAAATGAATAATCTAACGAAGCAAGTTAGTGAGTTGAATCTGCAAATTGCGAAAATTACGGCGAGCGGACAGCAGCCCAATGATTTATTGGATCAGCGGGATTTGTTAATTGATAAAATGTCGAATATGGCTGACATTACTGTGAAGCCTGCCGGTAATGGAATGGTAGATGTTTTGGTTGGACAAGAGTACCTCGTGAATGGGGATCGGAATTCCTCTCTCACTTTTGATCCGGCGATGAACCAAACATCCTTGAACGGGAAAAGTATTTCCTTCAAATCCGGGGAAATCGCGGGAATGGTCGAGTCGTTAACCAAGGATATTCCTTCTTTCATGTCTAAAATAAATGAGCTTGTCACGGTGTTTAGCAGGGAAGTCAATCAAATTCACAGTGATGCTAGTGCGATGAATTTGGACGATATTCAAAATCGAAAAAATGACCCGAACGCTGTGCTTGATCAGATTCCATTTTTTGTTGCTAAGGGCGGGACAGGCAATCCGGCAGCAGCCGGCGAAATAACGGTAAATCCGCTCATCCTATCGTCACTGAATAAAATCGCAGCTGCAAGAGAAGCGAATGTAAGTGATGCGGGGAATGCTAATTTACTGAACAACTTAAAATTCAAACAGGTTTCTTTTTCAAATCAATCGACGTCGATGAATAATTTCTATCGTACAATTATTGGAGATATTGGCATCAAGACCCAGGAATCGATTCGAATGGAAAATAATTCAGAAATTCTAGTACAGCAAGCGGAGAATCGCAGACAATCGGTTTCCGGCGTTTCCATTGACGAAGAAATGACCAACATGGTTCGCTTCCAGCAATCATACAATGCGGCATCAAGATACATTTCCGTAATGGATGAGGTGCTTGATAAATTAATTAATGGAACCGGAAGAGTGGGAATCTAGGAGGTGAAATGAATTGCGCGTTACACAAAATATGTTAAGTACGCAGGTGATCAGGAATATTCAAACGAATTATCGAGCGATGAGTCGATACCAGGAACAAATCGCTTCCGGTAAAGCGATCAATCGAGTTTCCGATGACCCGGTAAAATCGGTACAAGTTATGTCATACCGGTCGGCTTTAACGGAAACAGAACAATTCAAGCGCAATGCCGAAGATGGTTTGAATTGGCTCGAAACAACTGATCGGGCGCTGGATGATTTGACACAAGTCATGCAGAAAGTAAGGGAACTAACTGTTCAAGGCAGCAATGGCGTGAATAACAAGGATTCCTTAGAAACGATTGCAAAGGAATTAAAAGCGTTAAAAGGAAACATCGGCGATATCGCCAATGCCAGGCTAGGTGACCGCTTTTTGTTTGCCGGAACGGCTACCGATACTGCACCGTTTGAAAATGGCGGATTCGTGAGTACAAATAATGATCCCCTTTCATGGAATGTCGGACAGGGTGTTTACATGAAGGTCAATGTTAATGGGACAGACATATTCAATTTTCAATCGGACGGATTAAACCTATTTGAAACCGTCGAAAAAATCGCCGGGGAACTGGAGGCAGGTCATGATCCAGAGCAATATTTAGACCACCTGGATAAGCAAATGAACAATCTTCTCGCCCAGCGCTCCATCGTCGGCTCCAATGTCAATCAATTAGAAATGATGGTCAATCGCTTGGATCAAACCGAGCTTTCCACGAAAAGCATGCTTTCCAAGACAGAAGATGCGGATTTGGCCGAGATTATCACCAATTTTACCATCCAGCAAACGATACTTAATGCCGCGTTATCATCCGGTGCGAAGGCAATCCAGCCGACGCTGGTGGACTTTTTACGGTAAAAATAAGAGTGCTTCGAAAATTGACTTTTCGTAGCACTTTTTTTTTTAGGCGAACATATGCAGGCTTAAAAAAATGATTCGCCGATAAACCCCTCGAATTCGCTGATAAACCTCTTCAATTCGCTGATAAAACGCTTAAATTCGCTGATAAAATTCTATTATCCCTCTAGATGACAAAAACCAGCCCCCAATTTTGGAAAAATATAAAAAAACCCTCATCATCCCCTCTCCACACTAGGAAAAATGCCGTTAATTAATAGTAGCAAGACAAAAATAAATGTATTTGTAAAACACGACTAGGAGGAATATAAAAAATGAGAATCAATCACAACATTTCCGCATTAAATGCCTATCATCAATTAAGCGCAAACTCATCTGCAGCATCAAAGAACCTTGAAAAATTATCTTCAGGTTTACGTATCAACCGTGCTGCTGATGATGCAACAGGTCTAGCAATCTCTGAAAAAATGAGAGCACAAATCCGCGGCTTGGATCAAGCATCACGCAATGCTCAAGACGGAATTTCCTTAATCCAAACGGCGGAAGGTGCAATGAACGAAACCCACAGCATCTTGCAACGTGTTCGTGAACTAGCAAACCAAGCTGCGAACGGGACTTCAACCAAGCAAGATAAAGAAAATATCCAAACAGAGGTAAATCAATTAATAAATGAAATTGATCGTGTTGCCAACGATACCGAATTCAATAGCTTTAAAATCTTAAATGGCGATATCTCTAAAACAGCTAAATTTGCTCAGTCATCAGGTGGTTCAGTTGATAATGTAGTCGCCTCTGCAACAGCTGCTGCTGGTACAACAACGGTCAAAACTACAGGTCCTTTAGCTGCAGCTACGGCATCCATTTGGCAAACAGGATCATTAGAAGATCATAGTGGAGCAGTTCCTGCAGCAGTTACTGGCGCAACTAAACTGACTGATCTTGGTGATGGAACTTCCAATTACGGTCTTCAAGTAGGCGATGAAATCAATCTATCCGCAGTAGTGGGCGGTGAGGTGAAAAATTCTGTATATGTAGTAACTGCTGAAAGCACGTTAGATGACTTTATGTCTTCTGTAAAAAATACATTAGGAGCTTCTACTGTAGCAATGGATACAGCTGGCGGTGCTGCGACGGCTGACGTAGACGCTATGGGTCTAGACGCACCTGCTTCTACTGCAAATTCACTAGTCATTACGGGTCAATCAGGAGCGGCAAATGATATTAGTACCTTAACAATCAGTGCTTCTTCTTCAGATGGTATTTCTCGTTCTTCCTTTAATACGGAAATGAACGGCGGGACAAATTCTGGACTAGAACAAATTCAAGTTGCAGGTAACAAGGATGATTATATCGCTCAAGTCGACATTAATGGAGACGGTAATAAAGGTGCTGGAGATGGAAGAATTGCCGTGCGTTCTAACTCAGTGGTTAAGGTTTCTAATCTGCAATTATCCTTTAAAGATACAATTACAACTAATGCCACATCGACTATTACCGTAGGTTCGGCCAATAATACAGTTTCCATCCACGTGGGTGCAAATTCAGGACAAACATTGGAAATCGGTATTAACGCAATGGATTCAGTGGCTTTAGGTCTTAAAAAGGACGGCGTAAATATCTCTCTTATGAGTGAAGTTGGTGCCGAAAATGCATTAAAAGTTTTAGATAATGCAGTTAGCACCGTATCTTCTGAACGTTCTAAATTAGGAGCGATTCAAAACCGTTTAGAGCATACAATCAATAGCCTTGGCACTTCTTCTGAAAACTTAACGGCGGCAGAATCCCGTTTAAGAGATGTTGACATGGCCAATGAAATGATGCAATTTACGAAAAATAATATCCTTTCACAAGCAGCTCAATCGATGCTTGCGCAAGCAAATCAACAGCCACAAGGAGTATTACAGTTGCTTCGTGGTTAATAGCTAGTTACTCCAATTGAAAAGAAGTCTCTTGTAAGAAGGGACTTCTTTTTAAGCTATCTTTTAAAAAATTTATAGGAGGAAAAGGAATGCATAAAATAAAGAAGAAACTTTCTTTCTTCGTTTTAACTGTTCTATTATTACAATTGTTTTCACCGATTGCTTCCGCATTTGCAGCGAGTAATCTAACCTCTCCAACGAATATCCGGTTCTCCCTCGATGGGATTGACAATGTTGTATTGAGATGGGATGCAGTGAGCGGTGCTTCTGCATATCGAGTGTATGAAATTAAAGGTGAAGAAAAGGTGCAATTAAGTCAAACATCGAACTTAAATCGCTATTTTCCAACTGTTTCAGCAGGGACTCACACTTATGCCGTTACAGCGGTTAATAGTGTAGGGGAGTCTCCATTATCAACCTCCATCGATGTTTTGATTAAGTATCCTGAAATGCAGCCGCCTAACAGTTTGACGTCTACTATCTTTAACGGCAATGATGTTTCATTAAAATGGGCCGCGACTGAGTTTGCAAATGGTTATAAATTATACGAAGTGAAAAATGGCCAAAGGGAATTACTGGTCACGACAACGACATTAAGTAAATCATTTATCAATGTTTCAGAGGGACAACATATATACGAATTGACTTCCTATAATGATAAATACGGAGAATCAAAAGCAAGTTCACTTGTTGTAAATGTTGTGTACCCTGTAATGGCAGCGCCAAGCGGTCTATCTTCCAATATTTATGATATAAGTAATACTACTTTGAGCTGGAAAGAAGTAGCTTTTGCAGATTCATATAATGTCTATCAATTGGTAGATGGAGAAAGAAAATTCATTGCCAACACAATTAATTTAAGACAATTTATAGCGAACATCCCAGAAGGTCAAAATGTTTATGAAGTAACTTCCTATAGTTCTAAATTTGGAGAAGCAAAAGAAGGAAGCAAAATCAATGTTACCATTGATTATCCAAAGATGCTTCCACCAGATCAAATCTCTTCTTATCTTTATAACGGAAACGACCTAATGCTCATGTGGGCTTCCGTACAATATGCAAATACGTATAAGGTTTATCAAGTTGATGATGGAAAAAAGGAATTAATTGCTACTACGACAAGTCGTTCATACTATATCAGTAACCTTCCTGAAAAAGATTACACCTACGAAATCGTTTCTGTCAGTGACCGATTTGGTGAATCTGCACCAAAGGCATATAATGTAACGATTGGTTTCCCAGAAATGCAAGCTCCCAGAGCTTTATTAACAATGGATACAGCTAATAGTGCGGTGATTAGCTGGTCGTCTGTAGCTTATGCTAGTGAATACGAAGTGTATAAATTGATAGATGGGGAGCCTGTATTAATTGGTACAACAACCAAAACTGGTTACTCCGTTAAGGATTTAGCCCAAGGTAAACACGAATACACCATCATCGCCAAATCCGACCGTTTTGGAAATTCACCTTTTTCAAATGTAGTCGTGGCAGAGGTAAAACCAGTTTTACCTGCTCCAGAAGCAAACAAACCAGAAGTAAAAGGTGATTCTGTCACGATAACTTGGGAGCCAGTTCCGGAGGCAGACAAGTACAATGTATACAAAGAAGTAGACGGAGAGCGTGTTTTAGTAGGAACAACTACTGATCCAACCATTACGGTGGATACTCCAGAAGAAGAAGGCACGCACGAATATATTATCGTTCCGGTTACAAAAGATGGTACTGAATCGATTGACTATGCAACAGTTGAAGTTGAGATCGACAAACCATCCGATGTTACTGCGCCTGTTACGGTTGCTGATACCAATGAAGAATGGTCAAAAAAGGATGTTTCCGTCACTCTTACCGCAACAGATGATGTAAGTGGTGTTAAGAGCACCTATTATTCGATTGATTATAAAGAATTTGTTGAAGGAACCACCCTAACAATTAGTAAAGAGGGCATTCACACCGTGTCTTTTTACAGCGTAGATAATGCTGGAAACGTTGAGGAAGTTAAAACGGTTGATGTCAAAATCGACAAGGAAGCTCCCGAAACGGTGATCAATACGAGTGCTTATTGGTATAACAAAGATGTTAATGTGGAATTAACGGCAAAAGATAATCTATCAGGTGTGAAAGCCAGCTATTATTCTATTAATGGTTCGGAATTTGTTGAAGGAACAAGCTTTACTTTAGGAAAAGAAGGCGTTCAAACCATTTCTTTCTATAGCATTGACAATGTTGGCAACGTTGAGGAAGCACAAACGGTTGAAGTGAAAATCGACAAACAGGCACCAAAAACTACTGCCAAAATAAATGATAACAGTATGGTGGAGTTAACAGCGGTTGATGACCTTTCCGGAGTTCATTCAACTTACTACACCGTAAACGGTTCTGATTTCAAAGAAGGAACAAGCTTTGCGGTTGACCAGGCAGGAGTCAATACGATTACTTTCTACAGTATCGACAATGCCGGGAATATGGAAGCTAAGCAGACGATTGAGGTAATAGTAGATAAAACCGCCCCAGTCACTGTAAGTAACGTTGAAGATAAATGGTACACAAATGCAGTGAACGTTGAGCTGACTGCAAGCGATGATCTTAGCGGCGTAAAAGCCACCTACTATTCGATTGATGGAGCAGAGTTCAGCGAAGGCACAAGTTTCACAGTAGAACCAGAAGGAGTTCACACTCTAACTTTCTACAGTGTCGACAACGCCGGAAATATCGAAAGTAAACAGATCACTGAAGTAAAAGTAGATAAAACTGCGCCATCTACTGTTAGTAACATCGAAGATAGATGGTACACAAATGCAGTAAACGTTGAGCTGACAGCAAGCGATGATCTAAGCGGCGTAAAAGCAACCTACTATTCAATCGATGGAGCAGAGTTCAGCGAAGGCACAAGCTTTACAATTGAAAAAGAAGGCAGCCACAAGGTCACTTTTTACAGTGTTGACAACGCAGGAAATATCGAAAATAAACAGACCACTGAAGTAAAAGTAGATAAAACGGCGCCAACTACTGTAAGCAATATCGAAGATAAATGGTACACAGCGGCAGTGAAGGTCGAACTGATAGCAAGTGATGACCTAAGCGGCATAAAAGCCACCTACTATTCGATTGATGGAGCAGAGTTTAGCAAAGGAACAAGCTTCACAGTAGAACCAACAGTGGTTCACACAGTTACTTTCTACAGTGTTGACAATGCCGGAAATATCGAAAATAAACGGACCACTGAAATAAAAGCAGATAAAACCGCCCCTTCCACTGTAAGCAATATCGAGACTAAATGGTACATAGCGGCAGTGAAGGGCGAGTTGACGGCAAGCGATGATCTAAGCGGCGTAAAAACGACCTACTATTCAATCGATGGAGCAAAGTTCAGCGAAGGCACAAGCTTTACAATCGAAAAAGAAGGCATACACTCCGTTACTTTCTATAGTGTTGACCATGCCGGAAATGTCGAGAACAAGCACACAGTTGAAGTAAAAATGGATAAAACCGCACCAACCATCAAGGCCGATTTCCCAACGGAATATGCGTTAGGGTCAAGCATAAACCTTAATTATGTAGCAGCCGACAATCTTTCTGGAATTAAAGAAAGCTTTGTTGAAGTCAATGGAGTGAAAAACACAACCGGAAAAGTTACGTTTAACAAACCTGGCATTAACAAGATTAAAATAACCGCCATCGACAATGCCGGACTAAAGACAGTCGTAGAAAAAACAGTTGTAATTTATATCCAAGCTACCATTGAAGTGACGCCAAAAGTAATCAATTGTAACAATGGGGAGTTTACGGTTAGAGCGACTTTACCTAAAGGATATAGCTTCGCTAAAGTTGACCTATCGACTGCCACAATCAACAATGTCCATGCTCTTAACAATAGCAAAGGCCTGGAAAACCAAGCGAAAAATGGCCAATTTAAATTTGAACGAGATGATTTTGTTTGGGATGAGAAAGAAGAGCGCCTAGTATTCCGAGCAATAGTTGATGGTGTTCCTGTCGTTGGAAGCACCACCGTCGAAGTGATAAATAATCAAAAAAATAAGAACAAAGACGATTGCAAAGAGAAAGGCAAAAATCAGCAAAATGCTCCGAAAAAAGACTGTGATCAGGGCTTGCTTTCCTGGTTAGAGCAGCTATTAAAAATGATTATGCATTAAAAAAAGAGGATGTCCTAAAAAGCGCTGCTTTTGGGACATCCTCATCCTGTTTTGGTTTTCTTTTTACAAAAAGGAACCAAAGAAATTGTTAACGCCTTTTACCCAGTGATTATTTAACCCGGTTGGGTCATTATCAGCGCCAACAGGTGCGTATTTGGCACCTATTTTAGCAATCGTATCCAGTCCTTTAGCTAAATAATTTTGGCTTAAATTCCTAGCCATATCAAAAATACTTTCTTCAATAGAATCGTACCGACGCAAACCGTTTTTGCCCATCATGCCGGCGATATTATTCTTTTCATGTGCCGCCCGGGACGTGCCATTTCCTGTTTCGTGCATCGCTATGGAGGCGAGCAGGTTCGGATTAATATTATACTTTCTGCCCGCTTCGATAAACTGTTCACCCAGATTGCTTAATTTGCCTTTAAGAGTCGAATTCAATTTGTCTAAAGAAGACCCTGAAAACTCCAAGCTCCTGTTGGTGTCTAATAAATGGGAATAGTCCTTTATGTTAGCAAGGATTGGAGAGGTGCCAGCTAGAAAACTCCCATTTAAAAGTTGTGTTTGAGGCAGATTGGACGATTCTTTTTCAAGTAAGACAGCTTGTAAAATTGATTGGAAAAAATCTCCCCCGGAAATTTGCGAATTCGCACTATCCAACTTAGGGAAATGAGCCGATATAGTAAGTAGTGCCATATTTTTAAACCAATCTGATGAAACGGGACCTATACTCATAGTTTGATACTCCTGTAGTAAGACATCTTTTCTACTATTTTACTCTTTTTCTAATATTGGGTAAATCCCATCGGAATACTTTATTAAAATTTGTTATAAAAAATCATCCATCCTTTACTTGAAAGGAGCATCATTTGTGATTTCATCGGCCTCCTTGCAACCTACACAACAAAAAATACCTGATAAAGACAGCAGCAGTAAACAAGGTGGACAGTCTGCAACCGCATTTTTGGAGTTGCTGAATGAGTTAATACAAGAGAACAATCAGGATTCACCCCATGATTTACTAGCCATGGTGAATACCTTGTTTCAAACAATTAGTGAGCAGAGCAATCAACCTGAAACATTCGTTAATCAGAAAAATAACGAAGAAGAGACACCTAATAAAGAGCCGCAGACAAGAGATGATATGATTTCGTTTATTAGTTTATTGTTTAAAAACGAGATCGACCGAAACGATCCATCATTTGCTCAATTAGAAAAACAACTACAAAACATCGATCCAAATAAAGCGACACTTGCTCAATTAGAAAAAGTATTTTCTAAAAAGAATCAACAAGAAACCATCACCTTTGAAAAAATCGCAAAGCTGCTAGCAGAAGTGGCTACACCAGGTAAAGAAGGAATACCAACAGTTCAACATGGGCAAAAAGCGGTTGAGGATTCGTTCAAATTTAAGCTAACCGAAAATAGCCCAGTGCCTGATTTTGATTTCCAACGACAATTTGAGGGAAAAGAAGTAATCTTTCAATCATTTCAACCTAACGGCGCAGCCTCAGCAGTGGGAAAAAGTGAACAGGCACAGTTACCGAAGGTTTCGGTTCAGCAGTTTTTCTCCGAAGTCATCGACTTAGTCAAGAATCAAGCGAGCCTTAAAAAGGCATCAGAATTCATTGAAGCGAAGTTCTCGCTAACACCTGAAAAGCTTGGCGACATCGATGTGAAATTGTCGATCCATAAAGGACAAGTATTCGCACATTTTACGGCAGAAACATTGATTGGCAAAGAGACATTAGAATCGCAAATTTCCTTATTGCGGTCGTCGCTTACGCAGCAAGGATTCCAGGTCGATAAAATAGAGGTATCGCTAGCTGGACAAGGATTACAGCATTCCTTCTCACAGCAGGAAGAAAAATCACGGCAGGAGCAATCCCAGCAGCGGTTTTCGAAAAAGAAAATTAGTGCCGAGGATTTTTATCAAAGCCATTCGACGATTGAAGAGTACCATCACAGTCAAACAGAAAACACCATCAATATTCTTGCTTAAAAGGGGGAAATTCCTTTGACATCGATTAATTCCGTGAATAGGACAACGAGCACTGCACCAACGAAGCAACAGAGCCAATTAGACAAAGATCTTTTCCTTCGTATTTTAACAACACAATTACGAAATCAAGATCCAACCCAGCCGATGGAAGATCGTGAGATGATTGCCCAACTGGCACAATTTAGTTCTCTTGAACAAATTTCTAACTTAAATCAAGCGTTTACGCAATTCGTCAATAGCCGGCAGGTGGATATTAGTCAATATTCAGCGATGATGAATAAGGAAGTTTCGTGGACCGATGAAGTGACCGGCCAGAAAGAGGCTGGAGTGGTTAAAGGGATTGTCAAAAAGGATAATCAATTCTTTTATCTAGTAAATGAAGAAGAGATTCCTGTTGGGAATATTATTTCCGCTAATGAACGACCATCGCAAAGCGAATAAAAAACCAGGAGGTAACAAAAATGCTGCGTTCTTTAAATTCAAGTGTATCTGGGATGAAAGCGTTCCAAAATAAATTAGATGTCATTGGTAACAATATTGCGAACGTAAATACCATCGGTTTCAAAAAAAGCAGGATTATGTTTCAGGATGTATTAAGTCAAACGGTGCGCGGAAGTTCGACACCTAATGGGAATGCAGGAGGAACCAATCCCGTTCAGATTGGCTTAGGTGTGAAAACAGCATCTGTTGATACCATTCACACACCCGGCAGCCCGACCACCACTAATTTATCTTCTGATTTATATATTGACGGAAATGGTTATTTCGTCGTTCAAAACGACAGTGGTTCGAAATATCTGACTAGAGCAGGGAACTTTGACCGTGATGCAAAGGGCGACCTCGTGACCCCACAAGGATTTAAAGTCCTCGGTTTTGATGCTACTACGGACCAATTGGGGCCAATCAACATTGATTCTGATTTGTACGTTTCCTACACAATCGATTTTAATGGGGTCGTTAGAGGAGTAGCGGCAGATGGTACGTCTACCGACATTGCTACAATCGGGACATCGGTAGTGTCAAATCCAGCCGGGTTGAAAAAAGTGGGCGGTTCTATGTATGAATTAACTGGAAATGCGGACATTGTAACCAATGTAGATAATCTGATCAGTAAACGTCAAGATAATAAAGCCGGTCAAATTGTCTCCGGTCAGCTTGAGATGTCCAATGTGGATCTCTCAGAAGAGATAACCGAAATGATTATCGCGCAGCGCGGTTTTCAAGCCAATGCCAAAGTCATTACCGTATCAGATTCTATTTTAGAAGAACTGGTGAATTTAAAAAGATAAATAGAAAAGTAGCAGCTTAAAATAAAATTGTTGCTAGACCGTGATCAAATAGAAGTGTTAGTATTTAAAGGGAAAGTAGACCACTTTCCCTTTAGACGATTTTACGGCGGTGAGGAAAACATAATGAAACTATATGAAAATAACAATGACGTGAAAGTATATGATTTTAAAAAAGCGCTTCGTTTGTCAATGGAACAAGTTCGCGTTTTAACAAGAATTCATGATAATTTTGCCTATCAATTGGCTTCCTCCATTTCTACTCAATTAAGGACGATTGTTCAAGTAGAAGTGGTGTCTGTTAATCAAATGATCTACGAAGAGTTCATTCGCCAACTTTCACCATTTACTATTTTAAACATTTTTGAGACCCCGGAAAAAGGCCGAATGATTATGGAATTAAAGTCGCAAATGGCATTTGCTATTATTGACCGCTTATTAGGGGGCCGGGATGAGCCTATTTTCGATAAGGAAAAAACAACGTTAACACAAATAGAAAATAAAATTCTCCATAACCTTTTTGAGGGTTTTGTGGAAAATTTAAAAAGATCATGGAAAGATTTAATGAATGTAAATTTGACTGTGGTTGAAATTGAAACCAATCCGCAATTCTTACAAGTAGCGATACCGAATGAAACCGTCATTGTGATTGCATTTACTATCAAAATCGGTGAGATAACTGAACTTATGCATATTTGCATACCGTATATTATTCTAGAGCCATTCCTGCCTAAATTATCATCCTATCAATTATTTGCAACCCGTAATAAAACCAATAATCCTAAGGAATCAAATTTGTTAAAATCAAAACTACAGGAACTTGAAATCCCGTTAAAAGTAGAGTTAGGGCGTTCAACCGTTTCAATTGAAGAGTTCTTATCGTTGAATGTAGGGGATATCGTCCAGCTTGATCAACTTTTTGAGGAACCATTAAAGGCTATGGTTGGTAAAGATGTGAGATTCTTAGTCAAACCAGGCGTGAAAAAGACACGGCTAGCGGCAGAAATAGAAACTGTTTTCGAAAAAGAGGTTAATAGAGATGAGTAATGATGGGAAAATTTCAAAAGAAGAATTAGAAGCGTTATTAGGAGAAAAGGAAGAGGAAACCACCCCCTTTCTATTTAAAGATTTAGAGGAGAAGCCCCTCAAAGAGGATGGAGAAGATTCCCTCAATTTAAACCTGCTAATGGATATTAATTTAGAGATTGTCGTGGAATTAGGGAGAACAAAGAAGAAAATTAATGAAATATTAGAGCTATCACAGGGTTCGATTATCGAATTGGACCGTGTGTCCGGGGAACCAGTGGATTTATTAATCAACGGAAAAGTGGTCGCCAAAGGCGAGGTCGTCGTCATTGACGAATACTTTGGGATTCGAATTACGGAAATCATTAATAAGACCATCAATTAATGGAAAGGAAGGGCTAATTCGCAAGAAATTAGCCTTTCCTTTCCATTTTTTCTAGCATTCAACGTTTGTTGTTAAAATGCCGTTATCCCTTATTAAATACTTTAATCAGGTTCGGAGGATGGCAGGATGATTACAAACAATCTTCGTTTTTCTGGTTTGGTTTCTGGAATGGATACCGAGACCCTTGTAAAAAAATTAATGGATGCGGAAAAAGCGCAATTAAATAAAGTTTTGCAAAATAAGACAAAGACTGAATGGAAAGTAGATGCTTATCGAGAGGTAAATACGAAATTCTTAGACTTACGTTCGGCGACTGAAAATCTAAGGCTAGAAGCTACTTTTAACAAAAGTAAACTTACTTCATCAGACCTCAGTAAGGTAGAGGTCTCATTAACGGGAGCAGCAAGCAGAAGCGAGTATATCATTTCTTCTGCGAAGCCTTATCAGCCGGGCATACCTTCCTCCATAAAATTTTCATCCGCTGGTGTGACAAGTGAGACAAGTGAATTTGGGGCAGGGAATGGGTTTCAGTTTACCCTGAACGGGGAAATCATTGACCTCGGTGATCACGATACGATTCGAGGCGCGATGACAAAAATCAATGCCTTAGCCGATAAAACCGGAGTTACTGCCAGCTATTCAAGCGGCGATCAGGCAATTGTTTTTACCGCGAAAGACGCGACGAAGGATATAACTATTTCTAATGTATCGAACGGTAATAATGTATTAAAGATAGCAGCGGGTACTGTCAGCGAGACACAAAATGATTTCCCGGCAGGTAACCCGAGTGGTGCTGCCGGAAACTCAGGCGTGAAAGCTGTCGATGGCGAGGTAACGATTAATGGAACGAAACTGACGCTAAAAAGTAATCAGCTAAGCTACGACGGGATTACCTTTACCATTAAAACAGAAATACCAACGGGCAGCCATGTAACGATTACGAAAAAGGCGGATGTCGATTCCATCTTCGACAGCATTAAAAACTTTGTGGATAAATATAACGACACGATTAAAAGCTTGAATGATAAGTTAGGTGAGAAGCGCAATAAAAACTTTTCTCCGCTTTTAGATGACCAGAAAAAGGATATGAAAGAGAAAGAAATAGAGTTGTGGGAAGAAAAAGCGAAGAGTGGTTTATTGCAAAGTGATCGGATGATTTCTTCGGCTTTGGATAAATTGAGACGTACGTTATACTCCAGTGTTGGTGATTCGAATCCCCAAAAAATGAATAGCTCCTTTGATTCACTAGCTGAAATTGGTATAACGACAAGTTCTAATTACAAGGACAATGGTAAGCTGGTAATCGATGAAAGTAAATTAAGAGCAGCGCTAGAAAATAATATTCAAGATGTCACCTTGTTATTTACTAAAAAATATGACACCACTAAGCCGGGAGACAATACCGCTAATAATAAAGACGAATTTAACAACAGCGGGATTGGTTGGAGGCTGTACGATCAACTCAATGAAACGATGAAGGAAATTACTAAAACTGCGGGTACTTCCAATGACGCGTATCTATCGAAATCCCTGCAGCAGCTGGATACCCAAATCGATTCTTGGGAGAAACGATTACAAATAAAAGAAAATTATTATTGGAAACAGTTCACGGCAATGGAGCAGGCAATTCAAAAGGCCAATACCCAAAGCGGTTGGTTAACGCAGCAATTGGGCGGAGGTTGAAACCTTGTACGAAGAAAAAGAAGCTTTACTTAAAAAGTATCATCAGCTTACTAAGCAATTAGTAAACGACAGGGACGAATTGGCGGCAGAAGATATTCAAGCCATTTTGGATGAACGGCAGGCCTGTATCGGAGAAGTAAACCAATTGGATCGAAATGCGGGTCAGATTATTCTAAACCCAGCAATCAATGAGCAGCTGTTGCAGATGATTCCATTAGAGACATCCCTTCAAGAAAAGCTAAAGGAAGCACGGCAAAAGGTGATTGCGAATATTCACGCTCTCAAAAAGGAAAAAAGTATCAAAAATTATGGTGAATCATCGCCCGTTTCTCATGGTTTATTTTATGACAAAAGAAAATAGCAGAAAGGTGGAAATTCATGTCTCTTACACATCCTTACCAAGCCTATGAGAATAATCAAGTGTTATTTGCCAAGGGGGAAGAACTTACACTGCTTTTATATAAAGGTGCGGTGAAATTTATTGAACAGGCAAAACTTGCGATGGAAAAAAAAGATTGGTCAAGGGCCAATAATCGAATCATTAAAACGCAGAATATCATTAGTGAATTAATGGTAACGCTAAACATGGATATGGAAATATCAAATTCACTTATTCTTCTCTATGACTATATGAAGCAAAGGTTGATAGAAGCCAATATAAAAAAAGAGATGAAAATACTAAATGAAGTTCAGGAAATGCTGGTAGAATTACTAGGAGCTTGGACGGAAGCGATGAAGGTTATTAGACCTACTTAACTTGTTATTTTTTTGTTAAGTAGGTCTTTTTTCGTTTTTTCCCCATTGTAATATTTTTCATGTCATTGTAATATTAAAGTATTGAAAATTTCGACCACATTCACCAGAAAACGACATTCACAATCCGATAAAGGCAAACCTGGAGAAATCCAGGGACGCAAAGCTATAGGGGCTAAAATCAATCATGATTACGCCAGCCAGTTGCCGAAGAGTTATAGTTTATTTACTATTGCTATTCTTCGGAATAGTATTTTTTTGTCGTTAAAAAAATTGGTAAAAAATAACATAAGTGAGAGGAGGTTATTTATGCTGCAAAACATTACCGTCCTGCAACAGGCTTTAGATGCTTCTGTTTTAAGACATAATGCCATTTCAAACAATATAGCAAATGTTAATACGCCAAATTACAAGCCTCAAAAAGTAGTTTTTGAGGAAATTCTAAAGGGAGAACTAGCAAACTCGTCTTTCAAGGGTAAACGGTCCGACTCCAAACATATTCCCATCGGAAATTCAATCGCCAAGCCCTTTATTACCGAGCAACCTATGGTGATGCAAAATAATGGGAATGGCGTAGATGTCGATAGCGAAATGACCAATTTAACAAAAAACTCCATTTGGTATCAAACACTAAGCTATCAGCTAAGTGAAGAATTTAATTTATTAAAAACAGCTATTAAGTCAAGGTAGGGGATTCTAATATGTCAATGTTTGCGCCATTAAACATTAGTTCTTCGGCATTAACAGCAGGACGTCTGAAAATGGATATCATTTCTTCAAATATCGCCAATGCCACAACCACGAGAGGGAAATTGGTTAATGGGGAATGGATACCCTATCGAAGAAAAATGGTGGAGGTAGAGCCAAAGGGGACGGCACCGTTCAGTCAATTTTTAAAAGATGAACTCGGGGCCAATGGAGTAAAAGTAACCGGGATTGTAGAAGACAAGACACCTTTTCAACCTATATATGATCCAACAAATCCCGACGCAAACAAGGATGGATACGTGATGATGCCTAACGTGGATATCACGAAAGAAATGGTGGACCTTATGAGTGCCTCAAGGGCCTATGAAGCAAATATTACCGCCTTTAATGTGGGAAAAAGTATCTCTTTAAAAGCTTTAGATATTGGTAAATAAGGAGTTTATCTAATGAAAATTGATCAATTGTCAGCAAACTCATCACCGTTTTTTGAAATAAATCGAAATGTACATCCGGTGTCCTCACCAAAGACTTCCTTTTCCTCGGCGTTGGGCGAGGCATTGCAAAACGCAAACGAAACGATTGTGAATTCAGAGAAGATGTCAGAAAGAATCGCAACCGGTGAAATAAAGAATATTCATGATGTCACGATTGCAGCCCAAAAGGCCCAAATTGCTCTTCAGTTAACAACGACAGTCAGGGATAAAGTGGTTGAAGCCTATCAGGAAATTATGAGAATGCAAGTCTAATGGGCAGCTTATTTTTGACTAGAACGGCGGGGAATTTATGAAACAAAAATTCGTTGACTTGAAGGAAAAATTATCGCAGTCTTGGAAAAATGGCAGCAAAAAGAGCAAAACGTTATATATAGGTACATTCATAGCAGTGGCAGCCATTTTAAGCATATTTATTTTCTTCTTTTTGAAACCAAATTATGTTCCACTCTATACAAATAGCTTAAGTCAAAAGGAAATCGGTGAAATTAAGGGAGTTTTAGAAAAACAAGGATTCACCACCTATAAAATTTCCAATAATGGGACGCAAATCCTTGTTCCAAAAGAATCGGCTCCCGACTTGATTGTTAATTTGGCGTCTGAAGGCCTTCCTAAAAATGGTCCGATTAGTTTTACAGACCAGACAAAGGATCTGAAGTTCGGCATAACGGAACAGGAATTAGACGTCATCGAGAGGGAAACGATTCAGAAGCAATTAGCTAATTTAATGACAAAGATAAGTGGTGTGAAAAGCGCCGAGGTTATGATTACCGTGCCAAAGGATAGTGTCTTTATTCGGCCGGAGAATGAAGGGAAAGCAAGTGCCTCCATCATTATTGACCTAGAACCGGGCACTGAACTAGAACAAGGCCAAATTAAAGCACTCTATTTCTTAGCCTCTAAGAGTATCCCTAATCTGCCAAAGGAAAATATCGTGATTACCGATCAATACGGTCAGCTATTAACATTAGCTAATTCTGATGATGCAAGCTTTGATGGAACAGATAGCTATGAAAACCAAAGAAAAGTGAAACAAAAGGTTGAGGCAGACATTCAGCAAAGCATTCAACAGATGTTAGGCACGATGCTAGGTAGAGACAAAGTATACGTTCAGACATTCGCCAAGTTGAATTTTGATAAGGTAAAAACAGAGCAAAGCCTTGTGGAGCCGTCGAACAAGGATACAAATGAAGGAATTAAGGTAAGTGTTGAAGAGATTTCCAAAATATATAAAGGCAAGGGAACACCTCCTACCGGCGGGGTGGATGGGACAGGTGAGGGTGATGTTCCGGCCTATGCCTCAAACGGCGATGGTGGAACTAGTGAATACACGGATACTCAAAATAGAATCAATTACGAAGTCAATCGGATTACAAAAGAAATTATCCAAAGTCCCTATACGTTAGAAGACTTAACCATTAATGTCGGTGTCGAGCCTCCTAACCCGAGAATTCCCAATTCGTTAACACCTGACACGGTAGCAAACATCAGAAATATCCTCTCCAATGTGGTTCGGACCGCCATTGGCAGCAATAATACGATGACAAATGCAGATATTAACAACCGGATTACGGTATTCCCGAGAGAATTTTCCGGAAAAACAGAAATGGCTGTTCCACAAGCCAAAGATACAGAGAAAAAGTCTTATTTGAATTATATCTTACTTGGACTCGCGGCATTAGCTTTACTAGTTGGCGGAATCCTGGTCGGCAGATTACTCAAGCGTAAAAAGGATGAGGATCTCGATCCATTTTCAGAATACTTGGAAGCAAAAAAGATTGATGAATTTGATGAATCCTTAATGAAAAAGGAAACCGTGCAAGATGAAATTAACGAATTAGCAGGTAAAAATACGGAGGAATTCGTTGATCTCTTACGCTACTGGTTAAAAGAAGAAAAGGAGGGATAACATGCGCAAGCTAACGGGAATTCAAAAAGTGGCCATTCTTTTGGTTTCTTTAGGAATAAAGGGTTCCTCCACGATTTACAAACACTTGAAAGAAGAAGAAGTGGAATTATTAACGAAAGAAATTGCTACTCTTCAATGGATTGATTCAAAAGTGAAGGAAGACGTTTTAAATGAATTTTACCAAATGGCTTCTAAACGAAATGTTGTTTCAAAAGGTGGAGAACATTTTGCTAAGGATGTCCTTGCCCTTTCGTTTGGAGAAGAGAAAGCAAATGAAATGCTCCATCGTTCTTCCGAAAAGAATCTAAAGAAGCCATTCTACTTTGCTCATAGGGCTGAACCGGTCCAGATCTTGAACCTTTTGCAATATGAGAATTCTCAAACGATTGCCCTTGTTTTATCGTATTTAGATTCGAAAAAGGCATCGGCCATCCTTTCTTCATTTTCAGCCGAAAAACAAACCGACATTGCCACGAAAATTGCCTTAATGGACACCGTATCTCCGGAAGTGGTGCGGCAAGTCGAGGAAGTTCTTCAAGAAAAGCTCGCGACTACTACATCGCAAGATTATACGGTAAACAATGGGATTGATAATATAGTCAATATTTTAACCAGCGTTGACCGCGGCACAGAAAAACATATCTTAGAAGCCTTATCACAGCAAAGTCCAAGCCTGGCAGATGAAATCAAAGGAAAGATGTTTATCTTTGAAGATATTGCTCTCTTAGATAATTATTCGATTCAAAGAATTCTTCGCGATGTCGATAGTGAAGACTTATATTTAGCCTTGAAAATTGCCAGTGAAGATTTAAAAGAAACGATCTTTAGAAACATCTCGAAAAGACGTGTGGAATTACTTGAAGAACAAGGGAAATATGATAAACCTGTTCGGATGAAGGAAGCGGAGGAAGCACAAGGCCGCATCGTAAGAATTGTTCGAAAGTTGGAAGAAGAGGGTTCCATCATTATCGAAAGAAGAGGTGGAGAGGCAGTTGTCGTCTAAGATTTTCAAAAATACTTCCATCCATCCTGTCATCGAAGCTAAATTGCTGTTAACAAGAAAGAAGCTGAATAATGATTCCGGCCTTTCGCTTGAATCGGATCAATGCGCTGAGGAGTGCATCAAACACGCGGAACAACAAGCAGCCACGCTGTTGGAAAAGGCCCACGAGCAGATTTTACGAGAAAAAGAAACGGCAGAATCCGAGCTTCTGCAGTGGAAACGACTCCAACGAGAGAAAATAATGGCCGAACTCGAAGAAATCAAAAAGCAGGGGTGGAGCGAAGGGTACGATGCAGGGATTAGCCAGGCAGAGAACGACTATTCCTCCCAAATCCAGTTAGCTGCAGAGGTCTTGGAAAAGGCCTATAAAGAGAAGAAGGACATTATCAAAGAATCAGAACCGTTTGTGATTGAGCTTTCCATCCAAATGGCCTCCAAGATTATTCAACAGGAATTAGCAGCAAATCCAGATGTACTCATTGAGATGATTAAACGAAACCTGGTCGATTCCAATGAGCGCTCGATGATTTCGATTTGTGTTAGTCCAGAGGATTTTACCTTCGTCCAAAATCAGCGCAATCTTTTACTTGAATCCTTGGAGGGGCAAATTGAAGTGAAAATTTTACCGGAGCACTCCATCGAAAAAGGCGGCTGTGTCATCCGCACCTCTTATGGAAGTATTGATGCCCGGATTGATGTTCAATTGAGGGAAATAAAACAAGCATTGCTTAAAACGTTACGGGATGATTCGTATGAAGAAAATGCTCGAGATTGATAAATATTTGCACGTGCTGCAGACAATTAATCCGATTAAGTTTAATGGAAAGGTGACCCAGGTGATTGGCCTTACGATTGAATCACAAGGCCCCGATGTCAAAATGGGCGATGTTTGTCATATCTATCCCTCAATGGGTGAACCTCCATTAGAAGCTGAGGTTGTCGGCTTTAAAGGGAATCGAGTCCTATTAATGCCCTTAGGAGAGATTGTTTCGATTGGACCAGGCTGCGAAGTGGTATCCACCGGCAAACCATTAACTGTCAAGGTGGGAATGGAATTATTAGGGAGCGTGTTAGATGGTTTGGGCAAACCGATGGATGAAAGTCCATTGTCTTCCGGATTAATTGAAGTGGTCACAAATAACAATCCGCCTAACCCCTTGAAACGCCCGCGAATCCACGAGCCATTGAATGTGGGTGTTCGTTCAATTGACGGGCTGCTTACAATTGGAAAAGGGCAAAGGGTCGGCATCTTTGCCGGAAGCGGCGTTGGAAAAAGCACCTTATTAGGGATGATTGCAAGAAATACGAGTGCAGATGTAAATGTCATTGGGCTGATTGGAGAACGGGGAAGAGAGGTTCTTGATTTTATCGAAAGAGACTTAGGGAAAGAAGGCTTGGAAAAATCAGTAGTGATTGTGGCTACTAGCGACCAGCCGGCTTTAGTCAGGATCAAAGGGGCAATCATCGCTACGACGATTGCTGAATTTTTCCGCGATCAAGGCTTAAGTGTGAATCTGATGATTGATTCTGTTACCCGGTACGCGATGGCACAAAGAGAAATTGGCTTGGCCATCGGGGAGCCGCCAACGACAAAAGGGTATACTCCATCGGTTTTCGCCATGCTGCCAAAGCTCTTAGAAAGGGCTGGAACGGGACCAAAGGGTGAAATTACAGCCTTTTATACGGTCTTAGTCGACGGTGACGATATGAATGAACCGATTGCAGACACTGCCAGAGGAATCTTGGACGGGCACATTGTGTTAGATCGGAAATTAGCACAGCAAGGACATTATCCGTCGATTAACATTTTAAACAGCGTCAGCCGTGTCATGAAAGATATCGCTACGGCTCCGCATCTTCAGGCGGCAGAGAAAATTAAGCAATACATGGCGATTTATAAAGAGGCAGAGGATTTAATTAAAATCGGAGCCTATAAGCAAGGGACGAATCCGGAAATTGATTTATCGATTAAGTATAAAGCGTGGATTGACAACTTCTTAAAACAAGGAGTGAATGAAGCATCCCATTTAGATGATTCCATTCAAACAATGATTCAACAATTCGGGGGGATGGTTACATGAGTTTCCAATTTCAGTTTGAAAGGATTCTGACCATGAAGGAGAAAGAGACTGAATCCGCATTAAATGAAATGAATATGTTTAAGAGAATGAAAGAAACAGCTGAAAATCAATTACTTGAGCTGGTCGAGAAAAAAGACAGCTACATGAATGACTATCAAAACATGATGCGAAATTCTATCAGGGTAACGGAAATACAGGAAAGAGAACAATATCTCCTTTTTCTTAACAAGCAAATTGAAAAGGGTAGGAAAAAGGTCTTGGAAATTACAAAGGAATTTAACGTAAAAAATAGGATGTTAGTAGCTAAAAACCAGGAAGAAAAGGTTTGGAGTACTTGGCGGGAACGGTCGTTAGAAGAGTATACGGAGAAACTAAACAAAGAAGAACAAAATTCGTTGGATGAGATGGCGGTTATCCGCTATTTTCGCAATAAAAACTAGCCGCATCAAGTCAGTAAAACCAGCAAGCTTACTAAAAGGGAAAGAGTGCAAATAAAAATGAATGAGAAGCAAACAAAACGGATACAAACTGTCCAATTTGCCCAGTTATCAGAGGGAATAAAAACATCTGGTGCTGGTAAAGAATTAAACTCAATTGATGATGTAAATCTTCAGTTAATTGTCGAGCTAGGCAAAACGAATATGCGGGTGAGGGACATTCTGAAAATTAAACCTGGCGTAATCATTTCTGTCGATAAGTTAGCAGGGGAGCATGTGGATGTTGTCATCAACGGGTCATCTGTAGCCGAAGCGGAAGTTGTTGTCGTCGATGAGAAATTTGCGATTCGCATCACCGACATCGTCTCAAAACAGGAGCGGGAAGAAAGAATGATCGATTAGAGGTGAGGTTTTTGAATACCGTTCATTTATGGAAAAAAGTAACGCTCGTATTGGTGATTGTTTTGCTTACATCTTCTTTTCATGGCTATGGTAAGAAAGTGGCTTTTGGAAAGGGAAATGATACCGTTTATGATGCCTATAAAACGGATAAGAACCAAAAAAATATGGATGCAGCTCAATCAAATGAGAAAACAAATTCGCTTGTTCCCCAGTTGATTAAATTTGTTTTTTCGTTTGCTGGCATTATTATTCTCTTACTCTTACTTTTAAAATTTTTAAAATCAAAATCGAAGCAAATATATTCACAGGGGCCTTTTTATGCCATGGGCGGACATTCCTTAGGAGGAAATCGCTCCCTACAATTGATTATGATCGGTAAAACGTTACATATCTTAGGAATCGGCAATGAAGTCCAGCTGCTTCGGACCGTTGAATCTGGAGAAGAACAGGATTACATTTTGCAATCACTCGTAGAAGATACGGCGAGAAAACAAAAAACGGCACTTTTTTCCTTCAAAAAGAAAAATGCAAACAATCAGGCAGCGGATTGGGAACAAACCTTCCTTTCGCAAATGAACCAGGTGAATCAATCAAGTATTCCAATCAATAAGTTAAAAGACTAAGAAAAATGGCGGAGATTCAGTTGCTAAAGAAAATTTTTATTATCCTACCTTTTATTTTTTTGATTTCTCATGAAGTTGGACTTGCAGCCTTTGACACATCCATACCGGGGTTGAACGTAAGCTCCGAACCAGAAAGTGTAGCCACTTCCATTAAAATCATGATTCTATTAACCATTCTTTCGGTTGCACCAGCGATTCTGCTGCTAATGACCTCGTTTACGAGAATTGTCATTGTTTTATCGTTTGTCCGGACCTCCTTAGGCACACAGCAAATGCCGCCTAACCAAGTCATCATTGGTCTGTCGTTATTTCTCACCTTGTTTATTATGGGACCTGTTTTTTCAGATATTAATAAACAAGCGTATCAGCCGTTTATGGATGGGAAACTAACGCAGGAACAAGCCTTTGATACCGCCAGCAAGCCAATAAAGGAATTTATGGCGAAACATACACGGGAGAAAGACTTAAATCTATTTTTGGATTATACCAAGCAGAAAAAGCCAAAGACAATCGACGATATCCCATTACATGTGTTAGTTCCAGCCTATTCCATCAGTGAGTTGAAAACGGCCTTTCAAATGGGATTTATGATTTTCCTGCCCTTTCTAATCATTGATATGATTGTATCCAGCATATTAATGGCGATGGGAATGATGATGCTGCCGCCTGTGCTGATTTCACTGCCCTTTAAAATTTTGTTATTTATTTTAGTAGATGGCTGGCATTTAATTGTAAAATCCTTACTCACCAGCTTTTAAATAAGAGAGGAATACCCTATGACACCGGAAATGGTTATTGAAATATCCAAGCAAAGCGTTTATGTAACAGCTTTAGTTGCCGCTCCCATCTTAGTGCTCGCTTTAGTAGTAGGTCTAATTATTAGTATTTTCCAATCCGTTACGCAAATCCAAGAGCAAACGCTTGTGTTTGTTCCAAAAATTATCGCCGTGTTTATTGGATTATTGGTCTTTGGACCATGGATGTTACGGCAGCTGTTAAACTTTACCGAAAACATCTTTGGCAATCTGTCCCATTTTGTAGGGTAGTGCACCATGATGGAATGGTTAAATGAAATACCTTTATTTCTACTAATCTTGGTTCGAATATCTTGTTTTTTTATCACGGTTCCTGTCTTTATGACGAAAACAATCCCAGCACCCTTTAAAATTGGACTCGCCTTTTTTCTAGCGGTCATTGTTACCATGTCTACTGATAAAAGCGGAATTCAGGCATTTTCAGCTGAATATATCATCCTAATCATAAAGGAATCCTTAGTTGGTTTAGGATTAGGCTTCATTGCCTCTATTCTATTTTATGCGATTCAATTAGCCGGAACGTTTATCGACCTTCAAAGCGGTTTTGCTATGGGGGCAGTTTTTGATCCACAATCCGGTACCAACGTTAATTTAACGGGAAGGTTAAAAAACGTATTAGCAACGCTATTTCTGTTTTCACTGGATGGACATCACCTGCTCATCCGGGGTGTGTTAGAAAGCTATCAGTGGATTCATGTAGAAGCTCTCGTCCCTGCCATGCTGGACGGCAGAATCTCTACCTTGTTACTTGAAACCTTCAAACACTCTTTTGTGATTGCGTTTTTACTAGCCGCTCCGATTGTGTTCACCTTATTTTTGGTAGATTTAGTGCTCGGCATCATCGGGAAAACGTCGCCGCAAATCAATCTGATGGTGGTCGGCTTTTCATTAAAAATTGGTGTTTATTTTATGGTCTTGTTTTTAGCGCTTCCTGGCTTTTTTCTCTTACTGCATCGCTTATTTGCGCAGATGTTTGATGCTATCAGTCAAATGATTCGAATTATGGGAGCGTCTTTATGAGGGTGGATGACCAATTTTTACTTAAATTAGATTTACAATTTTTCGCTGAGGAAAAGACAGAAAAGGCGACTCCACAGAAACGGAAGGAAGCCAGGAAAAAAGGCCAAGTGGCAAAAAGTGTGGAGGTTTCCTCTTCCATTCAGCTTCTATCATTTTTTCTGTTCCTGCTCTTCTATGGTAACTATTTTGCTACAACGATTTTCGTCTTGTTTCGCGATGTTTTTTCTGCCTATTTATTAATAGATTTAACCGCTGCAAGTACATATAAACTGTTCGTTGATTTATCGTTTATCACGATTAAATTGGTTTTACCTATTTTGTTAGTCATATTTGTTGCGGCCTTACTTTCAAATTACCTGCAATTTGGCTTTTTATTTACCACTGAAAATTTGAAATTCAATTTTAAAAAAATCAACCCCATTGAAGGGGCCAAACGCATTTTATCAATAAGGTCACTTGTTGAACTACTTAAAAATAGTTTGAAGATTATCCTAATTGCGGGGATATCCTACTTCTTGTTAAAAAAAGAAATTACAACCTTTCTGCATTTTTCACAAATGGAAATCACGCAAATCATTGCTTACCTCTTTTCTGTGATTATCAAAATGGGCGTGGCTACCTCTGCGATGTATGTCGTATTAGGTGCGGCGGATTTCATTTATCAAAATTATGACAATGAAAAGAAAATGAAGATGTCGTTAAAAGAAATTAAGGATGAACATAAAAAAAGTGAAGGCGATCCGTTGGTTAAAGGGAAAATCAAAGAAATGCAAAGGGCGATGTCGTTAAATAGAATGATTCATGACGTGCCAACGGCAGATGTCATTATCACCAACCCCACCCATTATGCCATCGCCATCGCCTATGATGCCAATGATTCGAAAGCACCTGTTGTCGTTGCGAAGGGGGTTGACTTTATCGCCCAAAAGATTAAAGAAATAGCGAAAGAAAATGGTGTCGTTCTAACAGAAAATAAGCCTCTAGCACGGGCTTTATATGCAAATGTGGAAATCGGTCAGGAAATACCGGAGGAATTATTTAAAGCCGTAGCCGAAATCCTTGCCTATGTTTTTCGCTTAAAAGGAAAATTTTAATGTCTTTAGGAAATAAGGTGGAAAAATGAAGTTTAAAGAAATTGCCGTGTTGCTGGCTGTGTTATTAATTGTTGTCATGATGGTCATTCCATTGCCTACCATCCTATTAGATATTTTACTCATCATTAATATCTCCCTATCTATCACGATTTTATTAGTGGGAATGAATACAAAGGAGCCATTAGATTTCTCTATTTTTCCTTCTTTGCTGCTGTTAACGACACTTTTTCGTTTGGCACTGAACGTATCTACCACTCGTTCCATCCTTTCTCATGGGAACGCAGGGAATGTGGTAGCAACCTTTGGGGAATTCGTCATCGGCGGGAATCCTGTTATTGGATTTATCATCTTTTTAATTCTGGTTATCATTCAATTCCTTGTGATTACGAAGGGGTCAGAACGGGTGGCAGAGGTTGCCGCACGGTTTACATTAGATGCCATGCCCGGTAAACAAATGAGTATTGACGCAGATTTAAACGCAGGTCTTATTAATGAAAAAGATGCTCGGGAAAGGCGGGAGAAAGTAGGGCGGGAAGCTGACTTTTACGGTGCAATGGATGGTGCCAGTAAATTCGTTAAAGGGGATGCGATTGCTGGGATCATTATTTTGTTCATTAATGTTATCGGCGGTTTTATTATCGGTATGACGATGATGGGGATGGATTTCGCCCAGGCAGCGAGCACGTTTACCCTGCTTTCTGTCGGAGATGGTTTGGTAAGTCAAATCCCGGCACTGTTAATTTCTACGGCAACAGGGATTATCGTCACCCGGGCGGCTTCCGATGGGAACTTGGGGGATGACCTGACACAGCAGTTATTTGCTTATCCGAAGTTAATTTATGTTGTTGCAGGATGTATTGCCTTATTTGGGTTAGTTACTCCGATCGGCATTCTGTTAACTTGGAGTATTGCTGGTTTCTTAATCTATGCAGCATATAAAATGCAAAAAGCAAAAGAAAAAGAAGCAGAAGAAGTGGAAGAAATACTGGCTCTTCCGATTGAAGAGGAAAATAGTCCGGAGAATGTACTGAACCTTCTTCAAGTTGATTCCTTGGAATTTGAATTTGGTTTAGGCTTAATCCCGTTAGCAGATGTTTCACAGGGCGGGGATATATTAGATCGTGTCATTGCGATTCGAAAACAGGTCGCCTTGGAACTAGGGTTAGTGATCCCCATCATCCGGATTCGCGATAATGTCAATTTAGAATCCAATCAGTATGTAATCAAATTAAAGGGAAATGAGATAGCCAACGGGGAAATTTTTCTCAATCACTATCTCATGCTTGTGCCTGAAGATGAGGATCATGCGATTGTTGGGATTGAAACGGTCGAACCAACCTTTGGCCTGCCGGCTTTATGGATAAACGATGAAATGAAACAAAAGGCAGAAATTTATGGCTATACCGTTGTGGATGCTACTTCCGTTATCACTACCCACCTAGCAGAAACGATTAAACGCTTTGCACACGAAATTTTAGGAAGAGAAGAAACGAAACAGCTAATTGAAAAGGCGAAGGAAACCTCTCCATCCATTGTAGAAGAGCTAGTCCCATCATTGTTATCGATGGGTCAAATACAAAAAGTACTACAAAAGCTGTTAAAAGAAAAAGTCTCGATTCGAAACCTGCCTGTGATCCTTGAAACCCTTGCCGATTGGGCTGTTTTTACGAAAAACCCTGATTATCTAACCGAGTATGTCAGACAAAGCTTATCACGGCAAATTACGAAACAATTGACCGTTGGAAAAATGATTCAAGTGATAACGGTGAATGCAACCGTTGAAAAGATGATCAGCGAAAACCTTCAAGAAACGGAACAAGGGATTTATCTTACGTTAGACCCACAAACGATTCAGCAATTGGTTGGATCCTTAAATGAGACGATCCAGCAGGTGGTTAAGGCGGGAATTCAACCGACTATCATGACATCGCCAACCATTCGGATGTATGTAAAACAAATTGTGGAACGAATTAACGAAGATATCCCCGTAATCTCGTTTAACGAATTGGAATCAAATGTGGAAGTGCAAAATATCGGAGTTGTTCATTTTCAAGATGTTGGAGTGGTTACTGCATGAAGATTAAAAGATATCACGTAAATTCCTTACCACAGGCCGTGCAGCAGATTCGATTAGAGTTAGGAGAAAATGCCGTCATTTTAAACACAAAGGAAATAAAAACAGGCGGATTTCTTGGCCTATTTAAAAGGAAACAACTCGAGGTAATCGCTGCTTCAGAGGCGGCGGAACAGAAGATGGAGCAACCGGTGCCAAAGGAGGCACCGAAAGAACAAGCAGAAACTGAAGTCCTTACTCGGATAAATCAGATGGAACAGCTCCTCGGAGATTTCATTAAATATCAAAATCAAAATCAAAATCAAAATCAAATAAAGCAACACACTCCATCAACGTTGGCACCATGGCTGGAACGGCTAAAGGAACAAGAGGTTGATGAAGAAGTCCTTCAATATCTTGCTAAAAAAATCATGAGCCAACACCCTTCTATCGAACAGCAAACAGAGCAGGAAGTTGGGGGGATTGTCCTGACTGCATTAACGAAGCTGTTTCAGGACGGTATTGCACCGGAGGGGTTGGATGCAAATGCGGCGATAATTACGCTCATCGGTCCTACAGGTGTTGGAAAGACGACAACGATTGCAAAGCTTGCATCAAGGCAAGTGTTGTTTCAGAGGAAAAAGGTAGGGTTTTTAACCGCCGATACCTTCCGAATCGCCGCGATTGAGCAGCTAAAGACGTATGCCAACATTTTGAATATCCCGATTGAAGTAGTTGAGAACTCGAATCAGCTTAAAGAGTCGCTTAATAACTTAAAGAACTGCCAAATGATTTTTATGGACAGCGCAGGAAGAAATTATCTTGAAGAGCAATATATCGAGGAAATTAATGAGCTTCTCTCCCAGCCCTTTATTCAAGAAAATCACCTAGTTCTCAGTATGACCTCCAGGTGGAAGGATATGAAACAAATTGTTGAAAAGATGAAATCGGTCCAGATTGATCGAGTAATCCTGACAAAATGGGATGAAAGCACCTGTTTCGGAGCGGCTTTAAATCTCATTTATCACTATCCATACCCTTTATCGTTTATTAGTTTGGGACAAGGTGTTCCTGAAGACATTATGCAAGCAGAACCGGAATATATGGCTAAAAAGATACTGGGAGTAGATGAAGATGAAACAGGATCAAGCACAAAAGTTGAGAGAATTGTATCAGCGTTTTAATCATGGTTATCAAGAAAAAGCAACAAAGGTCGTTTCCATCACAAGTGGTAAGGGCGGTGTCGGCAAATCCAACTTTGCCTTAAACTTTGCCTTAAGCATGATTGAATCTGGACAAAAGGTTGTCTTAATCGATTTAGATATTGGTATGGCCAACCTTGAAATCTTATTAGGATTGAATCCAGCCCACCATCTTATTGATATGGTGAAGCATAAGAAAGATATTTGGGACGTAATTGAAAAGGGCCCAAACGGATTAGAATTGATTTCCGGTGGAAGCAGCTTTAACGAAATTTTAGATTTAAGTGATGAGGATACAGACTATTTATTTTCGGAACTTGGAAAATTGCAGGGCTATGCCGATATTATTTTGTTTGATACAGGTGCAGGACTTTCAAAAGAATCGCAGCGTTGCCACTTAGCAGCCGATGAAATTATTCTGGTGACAACCCCTGAACCAACCGCGATAACTGACGCTTATTCCGTTATTAAGATTTTACATCATCAAGATTCCAACCTTCATGTTCGTTTGGTTGTGAACCGTGTGGCCAATTCAAAAGAAGGAATAGCGATTGCCAACCGAGTACGGGCGGTGACAAGACAGTTTTTAGAAAAAGAAATTGATATTCTTGGATATATTCCAAATGATTCGTTCGTGTTTCAAGCAGTCCTGGAGCAAACACCTTTTTACTTAAAATATCCGAAATCACAAGCATCGAAATGGATGAAGGATATCGTGAATATCTATTTACATGCTGATGCCAAAAACTCTAGTATTTCCGGAATCAAAGGTTTTATCCAAAAGATTTCCCACCTTGTTAAAAAATAGCTTAACAGCGTGTCTGTAACTGAAGGAGGACAAACTTTGAGTCAACTGCTGGAAGAAAAATTATTCGATGAATATCTGCCATTAGTAAAAAGAATAGTTAAGAAAACGAAGAAAAGTCTTCCTCATAATGTGGAAGAGGATGAACTTCTATCTTTTGGTATGCTAGGGTTATTAGATGCCTTCCGGAAATTCGATCAACGCGAAAATGTAAAATTTGAAACCTATGCTACCCAAAGAATACGGGGAGAAATTTATGATGGACTTCGCAGAATCGACCCCCTGCCGCGAACGTTAAGAAAAAAGGAAAAGGAAGTAAGGCATGCTTACACTTTTTTAGAACAAAAGCTGTTCAGACAGCCTAGCGTCAAGGAAGTCGGTGATTATTTACATATAAGTGAAACGGAATGTAAAGAGATCATTATGCTAGCTTCTTTTGAAAAACAAGAGTCGTTATACGAACCAACTGACCACGGCGGAGAGAATCAATTAAAGATTGATTTCATCTCCGATAGTTCCCTAGACGATCAATCTAATATAATAGAAGGAAAAGAGCGCAGTCAACAATTAACTTCCAAAATCGATGAATTGCCTGAACGAGATAAAATTATCCTTTCCCTTATTTATAATGAGAATTTGAGTATGAATGAAGTAGGCAGGATTTTAGGACTTCATAAATCGAGGATATCTCAGCTGCATTCGCAAATCCTAAAAAAATTGAAAAAGGTTCTTGAAAAGGAGTCCGTTTAAAGGTTAATGAGGTTGTCTCGCAGGGCTTGCCCCTTTGCTATCGAGACGTCCTCATTTTTTGTGTGGAAGCAGATGGAAGTGTTTCAACGATTTCGTGAATAATGTCGTTATTAATCATATACAGAGACTGCCTATATCCCGTCAGGTCAGCGGCGGCCATGTGTAAATTTTAAATTCTTAAGAGATAAAATTAAGGGGTAATAGGTAGATGACATTAAAATGGTTGAACTTAAAACCAGCAAAAAAGGAAATGACCACTCATGAGAATCAAACTTCTTATCAAATTATGATCAAGTATCCTTTCGAATCGGAGCTGACGTTGATAAATCCACAACAAATGGAAGTGGAGACGGAGAATGCTGTGATATTTATTGAAAACATTGGACCAGGCGGGTTCAGGTTTTTATCTAATCTCCCTTTAGTGAATGAGCAAAAGATTATTTTTACTTTAGAGGCCGACATTATTGAAAACAAAATCCATCTTCCCGGGGTCATTATTTGGAATGCGGAATTGTCTGAAGGCCTATACCAGTATGGAGTCCATTTTGAGCTGCCAGAAAATACGAGCACCTTTGTCCATAACCTACTAAATGATTATTCAGAAAAATATTTTACCTGAAATCAAATGGTAAACTCTGGTGAATAAGGGCTGTGCGTGTATTTGCACTGCCCTGAAGAAAAATTATTGTTAACACTGTCGATTATACTTTCTGATGATAGTGTTTTTTTGCGTTGGACTAAATTTATTTCACCATTCTTTCCTTTTGAAGCAAATAATTAATCTGCGTGAAATTTAAGTTTCTGTAGATACTCCGCACCGCTAGTGGTAATTTTTGTTCCGGCCCTCCCCCGGCCTTTCGTGATAAAACCGTGGATCTCCAGATAATCCAAACGTCGTCGAACTTGTTGCGGCGATAGATAATGACCGTTTTCCTTGCTAACCATTGAAATAAATTGACGGCTGGCGGGCTTGCCGTTCTCATTACATTTCTTGATCGCCTCTAACATAAATAAATATTCATGTTGGTCTAATAAATTTTCAGGAAGGGGATAGCCGGTAAGACGCTCTTGTGCATTGGATTTTTGAAAGCGGTCGTGCGGAATGTCTTTCGATTCGATTTTGTTCCCGTCACAGATGGTGAGCATATAGTCAATAGTACTTTTTAATTCGCGAACATTGCCCAACCAATCTGGTATTTGAAGCTGTTCTGGCAGGTCATTGCCAACTCTTACCCACTTTCCGCTTTTGGTAATAAAGTGTCTTACTAGTAAAGGGATATCCGCTTTTCGTGCTCGAAGCGGCGGGATTGATAGGGTAAGCACATTCAAACGATACAACAAATCTGAACGGAACGTGCCCTCTTGTGATTTTAATTGGATATTTTTATTCGTTGCTGCGATCACCCTGACATTGACGGGGATGACTTTTCTCCCGCCAATTCTGCGTAATTCTTTTTCCTGAAGTATCCTTAATAAGTGGGATTGAACGGTTAGACTAATATCTCCAATTTCATCTAAAAAGATCGTGCCATTATCCGCTAGCTCAAATAAACCCTTTTTTCCACCTTTTTTCGCTCCTGTAAAGCTCCCCTCCTCGTACCCAAATAATTCACTTTCAAGCAAATTTTCCGTTAAGGCACTGCAGTTTATGGCGATAAATGGTCCGTTTTTTCTCATGGAATGAAGATGGATTGCGTGAGCGAATAATTCTTTCCCCGTCCCCGTTTCCCCTAGAATGAGGATAGGATGCTCAGAAAGAGCCAGTTTTTTGGCGATTTGTTTACTTTTATTAAGTAAAGGATGTTCGCCAACGATATCATCAAAGTCATACTTTGCGTAAAATCCCTTATTTTTTAACTCCCGCTGCGCCATTTTTTCAACTTCAAATGCTTGATGAATACTTTTAAAGGTCGCTACGATGGTATCTTCTGTTTCGGTATGGTGACGGAAAATAACAAGATCGACACCAAATATAGTGAAAAATTTACTTTCATCATTGCTGTGAAGGATAAAATCAATAATTTCCTGTTGGTCGATGACCTCCTCTAACGGTTTATGGATCGCGTCATGGACAGGAATATGAAAAAGTGCCTCTAAACGGCGGTTAAATAGAGTGACCTTTTGATGTTGATTAATGGCTAAAATGCCGTCATCGACCGTGTCGACAACATTTTGTATATGTTGATTCATTTGTTTTGCGTTTTGTTCCGCAAGTGATAGTTTCCGTTGTAAATCAATAATGTTACGAATATATCTCTCTGAAATCAATGAAGAGACTTTTTCGCCCAAACAGAAGTATTCAACTATTTTTAAAATAGTGGTCATATCAAACAAACGTACACCAATATCGATCACTTTTTTGATTGAATGTGGACAAAGATGGGGCTCACCGGGAGAGATAGCGATGTCAATATCATGATAAAAAAACTGTTCCTTTTTGAAAGGGACAAAACGCAAATGATCGATTCCCAGCTGATAAAGGGATTCGATTAGTTCAATTGTTGCAGAATCATCATCGTTGACAACCAGAACCTCGGAGTCGACCGGAATTTTTAATAGTTGATCGATATATTGATGGTGGACGGTTCGTTTTCCGACAAACATTTCCTTACTATGTATATTGCATACCTCATGAGCTTCTAATCTCGTAACCTCTGAGGAAAATAAAAAAAGATGATCGCTCAAGTGAGTGGGTAATCCCTCTTCGTAGGCAAAACTTTGAAGGTGGATATAGTCCCCCAATAATTGTTGAATCTGCTCATGTAATACTTGTTTGGTTTGGGAACTCCCCGTGATTAAGGTGATAGATTGTTTGATCATGAACTCCCCCTAAAATGATAATGGTTCTATTATATCACCAAAAAGAACCAAAAAAGGGCAATAAGGCAAATGAGTATTATAAAAATTCCGAATTGGCGGACTTCCTATTTTGGCACAAAAATTGCAATTTAAGTAGGAGTAGTGATGAAACACAAAAAGGGAGAGGGTATGATGAGTCAAATAAGCAATAAGGTGGAACAGGTTACACCAAAAAGAAAGCCAGTTCAAATCAATGTGTTTGCGTTACTTTTCTGTGTGGTGGTAGCAGCCATGATATTAACCTACATCTTGCCTGCTGGGGAATACAATCGTGTAGAAGTTGATGGACGGACGATTGTAGAGGCCGATTCGTTTAAATGGACGGAATCCACACCTGTAAATCCATTTGATATGGTTCAAGCCCTGCATAAAGGGATGGTTGAAGCCGGTGGGATTATTTTCTTTGTTTTAATAATTGGCGGCTTTTTTGGTGTATTTAGTGCGACAGGGACGATTGATGGATTAATTGCCACAATGGCAAGAAAATTAGCGAAACGAGAAAAGCTGCTAATCCCTATTATGATGCTATTCTTTGCCGCAGGGGGATCGTTAATGGGAATGGCGGAAGAGGGACTAGCCTATATTCCTCTCTTAATTCCGCTGGCGCTGGCCCTTGGTTTTGATACGATTACGGGCATGGCAATTGTGTTGCTGGGTGCTGCCGCAGGTTTTACCACAGCTGTTATGAATCCATTTACAGTAGGAATAGCTCAGGGGATTGCTGAACTGCCTTTGTTCTCAGGGATAGGATTGCGCCTTGTATTGTTTGTAATTGTTTACCTTGTGTCTGTCATATTTGTCTATCGTTATGCAATGAAAGTGAAACGAAATCCTTCGTTAGGTTTCTATGGGAATTATACTAGGGATCATGCAGATAAACTGCTTCAATCTAAGGTCAAGCTTACAAAAAAGCACAAGCTGATTCTTGGTGCCTTTCTATTAAACTATGTTGTTCTAGCTTTTGGTGTTATTAAATTTGAGTGGTACCTTTCAGAAATTGCTGCCTTATTTATTATTTTAACGATTGTCGTCGGGATTATTGGTAAGCTTTCGGTTGATAACCTTGTGAAAAATTTTACGAGTGGTTCTGCTGCATTAATTAGCGGTGCACTCATTATTGGGGTTTCAAGAGCGACATTAGTGGTATTAAACCAAGGACATATTGTTGACCCCATGCTGCACGGCGTCTCGGAAGCCATTAAACATGTTCCAGGAACAATCAGTGTGATGGGAATGTATGGTTTCCAATCGGTTATTCATTTCATCTTAGCGTCAGGTAGCGGCCACGCGATGTTAACCATGCCAATTATGGCACCGCTCGCTGATTTGCTTGATATTACTAGACAGACAGCAGTTTTATCATTCTCCTTTGCGGATGGGATTGGGAATATTATTTTCCCAACGGCCGGTACATTAATGGCCGGTTTAGCGATTGCTGGAATTCCATGGACGAAGTGGGCGAAATGGGTCCTTCCGTTAGTCATCATCCAATTTGTGATCGGGCTAATTGCGGTTATCATCGCTCATGCCATGAATTACGGTCCATTCTAGAGTAAAGAACATCTGAAGTGTAACTAAGGAGGAGAAGGTAGTTGCTTACTTTGATTAAAAATGGGGATGTGTATGCCCCGAATTTTCTAGGGAAGAAAGATATTTTACTCGTCGATAGTAAAATTGGCTATTTAAAGGAGTTTATTGAAAGTCCAAAGGATTTTGTTCCTATAACTGTAATTGATGCATCAAATCAAGTGGTTGTACCAGGCTTTATCGATGCCCATGTTCATATCATTGGGGGGGGAGGGGAAGGCGGATTCAAGACACGTACACCGGAATTGACTTTAACTAGTTTAACAACTTCGGGCATTACAACGGTTGTTGGCCTTCTCGGAACAGATGGGACGACACGACGAATGGAAAGCTTACTCGCTAAAGCGCGGGGGTTAGAAGAAGAGGGCGTAACTAGTTATATTCATTCAGGTTCGTACCAATTGCCAGTGAGAACGTTAACCAACAAAATAGAAGAAGATATCATTTTTATTGACAAAATTATCGGAGTCGGGGAAATAGCCATTTCCGACCATCGGTCATCTGAACCAACGTTTGATGAAATTGCCAAAATTGCCACAGCCGCAAGGAATGGTGGAATTTTATCAGGAAAAGCTGGGCTATTGGAAATACATGTCGGGGATGGGGAAGAAAAGCTTTCTTTGCTTGAGGAAGTTGTAACTAAGACTAATATTCCTATTTCTCATTTTCATCCAACCCATATTAACCGAACGGAAGAGTTATTTAGGGCCGGGATCCAGTATGCCAAAAATGGCGGCTATGTGGATTTAACGACAAGCACCATACCACAATTTTTAGAAGAAGGGGAAGTGAAGTGCAGCGAAGGCTTGAAGATAATGCTTAATGAAGGGGTACCGATTGAGAATATTACATTTTCTTCTGATGGCCAAGGAAGTCTCCCCTCTTTTAACCGGAAGGGAGAGTTAACAGGACTTCAGGTTGGAAAAGTTTCTTCATTATTTAATGAGGTAAGAGATGCAGTTCTGATAGAAGGGATTTCATTAGAACTTGCCTTACAGGTCATTACCTTAAACCCTGCTAATGTGCTAAAGCTGGCACATAAGGGCAGGATACAGGAAGGAACAGACGCTGACATTGTTTTACTAGATAAAGAGACGCTAGAAATTGATACGGTTATCGCCAAAGGAAAAGTGATGGTAAAAAATAAAGTGCCGATTGTGAAAGGGACATTTGAATAAGAACAAATCGCTTCGAAAGAAAGATAATGATATATTTTTGGGAAAATGGAGGGATTAAGGTTGAGAAAGTTACCCATTATTTTTATGCTGGTATTAACGATGTTTTCTATTACAATCTATTCATTTCAGGCGGGAGCAACTGAGAATAAGAAGGATTTAGCAAAGACAGCCCGGTCCGGTTCTCTCGTTATTGTAGGTGGGGCATTAAGTTCGGATAATGAGGCTGTTTATAAAAAATACTTAACGCTTGCCCAACAATATAAAGGTAAATCATTAAAAGATATTAAGATTGCGATTATTCCGGCTGCCAGCGCCGCACCTATTGAAAGTGCTGAAGCGTATAAAGACGATTTCGTCCGGTACGGCGTATCTGAAAAAAATATCTATACCGCGCCAATAGCATTAATGGATGACCCTTTAACAAAAGATGTGGACGAATCTACTTGGAAGAATAACGGAAACAGTACTGAAATCGCTGAAAAAATAGAAGAATATGATGCGATTTGGTTTGTCGGCGGTGATCAATTACGTCATATAAAAACATTAGTGACTGCGGACGGGAAAGATACCGTCGTGCTTCAAGCCATTAGAAAAATATATGATAACGGAGCGGTCCTTGGTGGATCAAGTGCAGGAGCTGCAGTTATGAGTAATCCGATGATAGCTTCCGGAACGAGTGTAGGTGCATTAACTGAAGGTGTTCATATTCTAAAGAACTTTGACCAGGACACAGGTGACGATCAACTTTTTCTAACAACAGGTTTGGGCTTCTTTACACACGGAATAGTGGACCAGCATTTTCTGGAAAGAGGCCGTTTTGGACGATTGCTTGTCGCAACACAATATAACAAAACACGTTATGGATTTGGAATTGATGAAAATTCTGCACTGGTTTATACAAGAGCAGACGAAAATATTGAGGTCGTTGGTGCAAGTGGATTATTAATAGTAGATTTGCAAGGGGCGACGACACCAAAAGGTAAACGCTTTGCCATGAACAATGTTACGATGCACTATTTAGAAAAAGGGGATCGGTTCAATGTAATGGATGGGACGTTCAAGCTTAATAAGCTGCACGTGACGACAAAAGGGATCGAATATTACAGCAAAAATCCAATTGAGAAGGATATCTTTGGTTCGCAAGTATTAAAAAAGGTTTTGACTGAAGACCTAATAGATAATGAGGCATCAAAAGCGGAGGCGCTTTGGTTTGACATGGACGATGAGAAAAAAGGAAAGGGGTTCCGCTTTACTTTTAGAAAAACAAATAAAACAGAAGGGTTTTGGGGAAGAATTGATAAGGTCGGATCTTATTCTGCTTTAAATGTTCAGATGGATGTTGAACCGATTTCGATTAAAATTTCGGTAGATAAATAACGTTCGAGGACTCTAATCCGTAAATCCATGGATTAGAGTTTTTTTTGAAAAAATGTCCACCACGTTACATTCAGGACACATACATATCTGTATGGAAATAGTTACCCTTACAAGGATGACACTTCCATTATTCTCAAGTATAATTCAACTATATAAAGGCGATAAGGGCGGTGAGTATAGGGTGAAAAAGATAACAGTTGAAAACTTAGTTCAAAAGTTTTCATTGAAGGTAGTAGCCGGTGAAGGTCGACTGCAGAAAATGATTACACAATCACGGGTACATCGTCCGGGCCTGGAATTCGTTGGCCACTTTGATTTTTTTCCGACAGAACGAGTGCAAATTTTAGGAAAAAAGGAAATTACCTATTTACATAAGTTAAGTCATGAGGAACGTAAGATACGAATCGGAAATATTGTCCATTATCACCCGCCATGTTTTATCGTAACGGCCGGCGCGGAAGGACTAACCTATTTAACCCACCATTGTATTGAGCAGGGAATACCTCTGTTACTAACAAATAAGCCCGAGACAACTTCAGAGTTTATTACAAAATTGGATGCGTATTTGGTGAAGGAATTAGCACCGGAAATTGCTGTGCATGGAGTTTGTATGAATGTGTCTGGCATTGGGATCCTGATTCGCGGTAATTCGGGGGTAGGGAAAAGCGAGACGGCGCACACGTTAATTCGCCGGGGACACCGGCTGGTGGCTGATGATATCATTATCCTAAAGAAGCTTAGTCCGCAAACCATTCTGGGTACTCATGATGAGAAGACCAAGGAGTTTTTGGCTCTTCGCAGTATTGGGTTGTTGAATGTGGTTCGTTTATACGGACGCAAGGCTTTTCAAGATGAAACTCGAATTGCACTTGATATTCAATTGACGAAGTGGGAAAAAGATGCCTTGTATAATGATTTGGACCAGGAATTTCACTATACAGACTATATGGGTGTGAAGATTCCATCAATGGAAATCCAACTCCAGCCTGGGCGTGATGTGGCGGGGTTAATTGAGGCCGCAGCAAATAACTGGTATTTGAAGCAGCAAGGATACAGCGCAGCAGAAGAGTTCATGAGCAGGATTGAGGCGGATATTACAAGTTCAGGTATGAAATAACTATTTAGGTAATAGTTAGCAAGGGATCCTTACTTATTGTTGATATAGCACCTATTAACTAGGCTTATTGAAGCACGTTCCACCACAAAAGTTGATATTAGAGTATCTAGTTATGGTAAAATAGTGTGAACGGACATTGGTTCAAATCCTGAATACAGCTGGAGGACTAACAGTGGCTTATCAACTGAAAGATTGTTTTAAAATGTTTACGTTAAATGCAAATCGCAAGCTGGCAGCAGAGATGGCGCAGCTTTTGGGATGTGAGTTGGGAAAATGCTCGGTTTCTCGGTTTAGTGATGGGGAAATCCACATGAATATAGAAGAAAGTGTTCGTGGGAGTGAGGTTTACGTAGTTCAATCGACCTCACAGCCTGGAAATGAGTATATTATGGAGCTGCTCATCATGATTGATGCCTTGAAAAGGGCTTCAGCTAGACGGATTAATGTCGTCATCCCATATTATGGGTACGCAAGGCAAGACCGTAAAGCGCGTTCCCGGGAACCAATTACAGCCAAACTAATTGCGGACCTTTTAGAAAAAGCGGGAGCAACGAGAGTGGTTACAATGGACCTTCATGCTCCGCAAATTCAAGGCTTTTTTGATATACCGGTTGATCAGCTGCTAGGTGTGCCCATTCTTTCACAGTATTTTGAGAATAAAGGGTTAGAAGATATTGTTGTTGTAGCCCCAGATAATGGCGGGGTTGTCAGAGCGAGAAAAATGGCGAACCGCTTAGATGCGCCGATTGCCCTTATCGATAAACGACGCCCTGAAGCAAATGTCGCAGAAATTATGAATATCGTCGGAAATATCGAGGGGAAAAATGCAATTATTATTGATGATTTAATCGACACCGCCGGAACGATTACCTTGGCGGCCAATGCTTTAATTGAAAAAGGGGCAAAAGCAGTGTATGCCTGCTGCACGCACCCGGTTCTATCTGGTTTGGCGATTAGCCGAATCGAAGCATCACCGATTAAAGAGTTAGTCGTAACTAATACCATTGAGCTGCCGGAAGAGAAATTGATCAATAAGATTACCACATTATCGGTAGCACCATTGCTTGTCGAAGCAATTAATCGGATTCATAATGAAAAAGCAGTAAGTCCTTTATTTGAATAAATTGATTGAAGCCAGCTACGTCTAGGTAGTTGGCTAATTCTATATAAACAGTCTATGGAAAAATTATTTCATTGTAAATAATAGGATTCATGCTATGCTTGGGAGATAGATTTGGTTCTGAAGGGAGTTAACTATCTTATGAAATACATGAAATCGCAAATGCAACAGCTGATCAAAGACAATAAAGAATTGCATACTCGCTTAAAAGAGCTTAAAGTAGAACACGGCCTTGAGAAAAACACGGCCCTTAAGGCTTTGTACCATTCAGAAGTTGCTGACGGTGGAAAGTACCAGCTAGCGTACCAAGCACTTGACTTACCCAAAAAGTAAGTCATTTTTTAATGGAAAAACAATCTTCGACAAACTTCGGGGCGTGCCAGGCACCACTCAGTTCGACAAACTTCGGGGCGTGCCAGGCACCACTCAGTTCGACAAATTTCGGGCGGTGCCAGGCACCGTTTAGCAGGAAAACTATTTCTAGTGTCGAAATAATTAAGAGTACTAATTATTAGAACTGGAGGTATTGATGATGGCAGCAAAAAGAGGGATGGAGTCGGCAGATTTATTTCAATTGAAATCGGTGGTGAACCCACAGTTTTCCCCTGACGGAAAGTCATTTGTTTATGTGCAAACAACGATTGATAAAGAGGCGGATGAGTATCAAGCCCATTTATTTTACCAGACACTTGAAAAGGACGGGCAGCCGGTCCAATGGACGTTTGGAAAAGGGAGAAATCATGCACCAAGATGGTCGCCGGATGGAACAGAGCTCGCTTTTCTATCGAATCGGAGCGGTAAAAACCAGATTTATCTTTTAAACGTAAACGGAGGCGAGGCTAGGCAAGTCACGTTTCTGCCAAGCGGAGTCAGCAATCCGGTTTGGTCTCCGGATGGAACGAAGCTGGCGTTCACCACCTCATTAAAATCCACTGGTACCATTTTTGACAAAGAGGAAGAAAAAAAGCAAGCGAAGCCGGTGCCGCTTGAAGTGACGAAAATGAGGTATAAATCGGATTCCGCCGGCTTTTGGCAGGGAGATTTCAAGCAAATTGCGATGGTCGATGTGTTAAGCGGGGAATTAACACAACTTACCGATGGTGAGTATGATGTGAATCTCTATTGTTGGTCACCAGATGGGAAGAATCTCGCAGTCGGTGCCGACTTATCAGAAGATGCTGATTTGTCGTTTACATATGATGTTTATTTTTTAAATGTAGAGTCGAAAGAATTTACCCCTGTAACGGATGGAAGCGGCTATTTTGGAAACGTGTCCTGGTCGCCAGACGGGAACTATCTGGGTATGTTTGGGCATGGGCGTGAATTTGAGAATGCAACACAGCCCAAAATCTGGCTTTATGAAGTCCATACGGGGAAATTCTCATGTTTAACATCCGATTGGGATGTTGCCGTGGGTGATTATATGGTTGGGGATTTCCAGCAGGGAGCGGCCTCGCCTGGATTATTGTGGACGAGTAATAGCCAAGGCTTCTATTTTCTTGCATCAGAACAGGGAAATACGAATATTTACTATGGCAGTGTGACTGGCAAAATTGAGCCGGTGTATGTTGGCGAGCAGCATGTGTATGGGTTATCGCTTCATTCGGAATCGGGCAGGGCGCTCGTGGCAATCAGTACTCCAACGGAAATTGGTGATTTGTACTTGTTACCACTAATAGGGAACCCTTCGCTTGAAAAACTTACCCATGCAAATAAGTTAATGGATATGGTTCTTTCCAAGCCTGAACCAATTGAATTTGAAGGCGCAAAAGGCCAGACAATTCACGGCTGGCTGATGAAGCCGGTTGGTTTTGAGGCCGGAAAAAAATACCCGTTACTCCTAGAAATCCATGGCGGTCCGCATGCGATGTACGGAAATACCTATATGAATGAGTTTCAAATTTTGGCGGCACAAGGGTATGCGGTCTTGTACGTGAATCCAAGGGGCAGCCATGGTTATGGCCAGGAATTCGTCAACGCCGTTCGCGGCGATTACGGCGGCGGTGATTATCAAGATTTGATGCTGGCCGTTGATTATGTTTTAGAAAAATATGAGTTCATTGATGAAAGTCGACTGGGAGTGACGGGCGGAAGCTATGGCGGCTTCATGACAAACTGGATTGTCGGCCATACGAACCGCTTTAAGGCAGCAGTGACCCAGCGGTCCATTTCGAACTGGATTAGTTTTTATGGCGTCAGTGATATCGGCTATTATTTCACGGAGTGGCAGATAGCAGCGGATTTAAGTGATCTCCCAACGCTTTGGAAACATTCACCGCTTGCCTATGTTGAAAAGGTAGAAACACCGTTGTTGATTCTGCACAGTGAAAAGGACTTCCGCTGCCCAATTGAGCAGGCCGAGCAATTATTTATTGCTTTGAAAAGATTAGGAAAGCAAGCGAAGTTTGTCCGCTTCCCCGAGGAAAATCATGAGTTGTCTAGGAGTGGGAGGCCAAGCCTGCGTATAGGCCGCTTGAATTACATTGGGAACTGGTTTCAGGAAAAGATTTAATAAAGAAAAGGCCGTAATCTTTAAGGTTGAGATTACGGCCTTTTTATTTGAGGGATATAGAAGCTACTATTCTTGAGTAAAACATCTTTCCGCCAGTAAACTTAGACTATCCGCCAGTAAAACTGTCTTATTGCCAATAACGGCACCTTATCCCAGGGGTGTCAGCTGATCAGTGTGTTTTGTTTTATAAATATGCTTATTCTTATACATGTCTTGGTCCGCCAGTTCAAATATTTCCTCCAGCGTAATAGGAGTATCGGATTTATAGTGGTAACATCCATAGCTTGCCGAGAGCTTGTAAGGCTTTTGGTTGATCTCATTGATGGACTGGAATTCCATTCTAATGTTGTCCCACACCAGCTCGACGTCTTCCATTTGCTTATTAAAAAAGACAATAATGAACTCATCCCCGCCAAAGCGGAAGAGACAATCGTTGAGATCAATATGTTGGTTCATGGTCGCACAGCATGTCTTGATTAGGTCATCGCCAATGGAATGACCGTAGCGATCGTTCACTTTTTTTAAATTGTTAATGTCAATAAACATGAGAATAAATTGTTGCGCATGCGTCCCAAGTGACAAATGCTTGCGCAACAGCTCGATGCCACTTCTTCGATTCATAACCCCTGTCAGTGCATCCAGCGAAGCGTGCTTCGATAGCTCAACTTCCTTTTCTTTCATCGCGGTAATGTCCGTTGTCCCAATTAATAGACAGCTTTCGTCCAAGTAATCCACTAACTCGAAATGAAGCATCGACCATTTTCGTAGATTAGGCGAGATTTGTTGCGCCGTTACATAGTTTTTCAGGACTTTCTGCTCTTCTAGCCTGCTTAAAATATCTGCTTTTTCCTCAGGATTGTTATAAAGGAAACTGGTATTCATTTGTGCGATGTCTTTTTCTTCGAGCTGATAGTAGGCGATTGCCTGATGATTCATGAGCAGGATTTCATCGTTCGAAAGTTTTGTCAGGATTAACGGATTTGGATTCAGATGAAATAATCTTCGAAAACTTTCCTCATTCCTGCTTAGTTTCATTTTGTTTGAAAAATCATTTTTACGAAATGTATAGAAAATTACGGCTATCATAAAAGAAATCACAGCAGTACCTGTCGAATTAATAAGCTTGATTAACAGCGAAAAATCATTTTGTTCAATAAGGATTAAACCTGTAACAAAAAATCCATGGATACCGATAATTGGAATTAATAGTTTTCTAGGCTGAATCGGGATGACCACAGCAACCCCAAATAAAATAATAAGATAGACGTAAATATTTCCGGTAAACAATTGACTATTGATGGAAGAGACTGCCCCCAACAATAAATATAACAAGATATAGCAATTAACGACAAAACTCTTGGATCCCTTCTTGGTGCGATAGATGAACATAAAAAGGAGGGAGATGACAAGGCCTGTTATGTGCACAGCCGCAAGCACCCATTTATAAGTGGGGTGATTTAAGTTTTTTAATAGAAAAAAGTCAACGACGAAAAAAGCAGGGTAGGTGAAAATCAGCATATATGAAACGAGTTTCAGTCTCTCAAACAAAACGTTGTAATTATACTGTGTAAACTCGCTCATGGAAGTGGAATTCTGTCCATTGCCATTTGGAAGATTTGTCCGGAATACCCTCATGTCAATCACCCTTTGATCCGTTTGTCCCCAGTAGTTTAGCATAGATTTTGATGCCTGTCATGGTGCCTGACACCACTATAATGTCACGGCTGGTGCCAGGCACCATGCTTTCGAATTTTGTTGAACATTGTGCCAAATGGTGCCACGCCATGATGATTTGAAAAAAAGAAGTTCAACGCTTTTTAAGGCATTGCACTTCTTTTTTTCAACATCGTTATTTTCGTTTTTTTATCGTAAAATTATCATCCAACAATGCCCAGTTCTGCGGGTATGGATAGCCTAATGCCCAGTAACTGACACCACGGAGGTTATATTGTTTGACCATATCAAACTTCGCTTGAGCACTTCGGGCATCTTCAAACCAAACTTCATGACCGCGGCCCTGTTCATCTGTGTAGCGGAAAAATGGAGATTGAGTTGTTGTATCATATTGAATGGAAGCTCCGTATTTTACCGCCCGTCTTACCGCTTCTTGCGGGCTAAATGTCTCGGCCTCCTGGCCCTGAACATGAGGGGTCAGCCAATCCCTTGCGTAAATTTGGAACCCTAAAAATATTTTTTCAGGCGGCATAACCGAGAGGGCATATTCGACAACCTTTCTCATTTGATTGATTGGAGAGATGGCTTGGGGCGGTCCAAGCCGGTACCCCCATTCATACGTCATAAGCACTACGAAATCGGCAATTCTTCCATGTGCCTCATAATCATGTGCCTCATACAACAGCCCGCCTTGAGTAGCGCTCACTTTTGGTGCAAGGGCAGTGGAGACAAAATACCCTTTTGGATGCAAACGGTCAACAGCCAGTTGAAGAAACTGATTATAAAATTCACGATCAGCTGGTAACACATTTTCAAAATCAGTATTTAAGCCTTTATATCCTTTAGTATCCATTACCTGTAGAACGTTTGTGAGGATCTTTTCCCGTATTTCCGGGCTGGACAAAATGAGATGAGCCACATTTGATCCTGCTTGAGTGGAAGTGAAATTGGTAATCGACATCATTGGTACGGCGTTTTTAGCTAAGGCTGCGCCAATCATTAATGTATCTTTAATCGGACTTAATGTTCCATCTTCCATGACTTTATAGGCAAATGGACTGAAATAAGTGAGCAGATGACCAATGTCATTAATGGATTTGGCTCCATCTTCATCAGTTTGATACGTGTAGGCATTTACTTCAATGGCTGGTTTTGCTCTTGGGATGACCAGCTGCATCCCGGTGTTGATTTGGTTTGGATTTACTAGTTGATTTTCACTAACGATTGCCTGAACAGTGGTACCATACTGGAGAGCAATTTTCGATAAAGCTTCACCGCTTTTAACCATATGCGTTAAAGCTGGAATAAATAGAGTTGTACCGGGATATAAAAGGTTTGGGTTGGTCATGGGGTTTGCTTGGGTAATCGCCGAAATCGCCACACCATATTTTTGTGCGATTGACCATAATGTATCCCCGTATTTAATTTGGTGAGTTGTACCGGGTTTGGGAACCACTAACGATTGCCCGACCACCAACTGATTGGGATTTGGTAACGCATTTATTTGCACAATTTCATTCATATTCACACGATAACGACTCGCAATTTGCCACAATGTCTCTCCCCTGCTTACAACATGGATAATCATCCGTATCTTCTCCTAGGCAATTTTTTCAATAATGTACTATATTCAGCTATGGATGAAGCGTGCGACGGTGACCGCTACGGTGACAGGCACCACCCGAAATTTGTCGAAATATGTATTTCTTAACTTGCTAGATTAGGAGAAACGACCCAAAGGCGAGGGATTAATGAAACGGTTTCTCATCTAATATATGGGTATTTTATCTATTTTATTTATTTATATATAGGTCATTAGACCTAAAATAAATAAATATTGTGTAAATATTAAATAGATTAATTGAAACATGTAGAATTACGGCGAAATAAGTTATAAACTAAAATAGTAATCTATAACATCTGGAAAGTGAGGGGTGAGTTGGAAGAATTGGAATTCTTCATGTTGGCAGTAAGTGTTAAACATTCTTAATTTTGGAGGGAATTCATCCGTGACTAAAAGTTTAAACAGATCTAAAAAGTGGATCAGCCTGGTATTGACAGCCATTATGCTGTTAGCGATGGTGGTACCGCTCAATGTAAGCGCGGCCACCGAGTCAGTGTCTTTGGCGAAGTGGGATTTTAATAAAGGTAATCTCGAAGCAACATCCGGACTAGATGCAAACGTAGGCAAAACATTGTCTATAACGGGTGCGAAACTTGAAGCAGCCTATGTGGGGGGACCTGGTGCATTTAAAGTCCCTAGCTCTACAACATGGACAGTGAATCCTTCATTTTGGAAGGTGTCCATATCAACAAAGGGCTATCAAAATATAACTCTATCATCAAAACAATATGGTTCTGGTACGGGACCAAAAGATTTCAAAGTTCAATATAGTTTAGACGATTCCACTTGGGTGGATGTTCCAGGTGCTGCTGTAACGGTTGCAGGTAACTGGACTAGTGGAGTTTTAGCAAATGTAGCATTACCGAAAGAAACAAATGATAAAGACTTAGTCCAAGTAAGATGGATTAAAAGCTCAGAAACTTCGATCAGTGGAGGTACAGTTGCAGCTGGCGGGACGGACCGCATGGGTGAAATCGAGTTTAAAGCCGAAGCAGCAGCACCTCAAGAACCGCAGCCGGATCCAAATGCAGTACCTGGAAAAGGAACGCTGGTAGCGGGCGATGAGCCTCTAGCAAACATAACATTTAGCTTTATGAATACTACTACAAACCAATGGCATGACTATACATCTGATAAAAATGGTGTGTTTACTCACAATCTAGCAGATGGTACTTACAAAGTAGAAGGAATTTGGGTTGCACCTACATGGTATCCACTTGGAAAAACCATTACGATTAAAAATGGATTAGTAGATGGATTACATGAATTAACAATTGATGCACTCAATCCAGCTGAAGGAACTTGGAATGTAACTGGATTTGTTAAAAATGGTGCACAAGCATTAGCACAGCTTCCATTTAGTGTACATAGTACAGATGGAAAATGGTATGATGCTACAACTGATAAAAATGGTAAATTCAACTTTAAGTTAGCTGATGGAAGCTACCAAGTAGATGGTATTTGGGATGCTGCAGCTGGAAAATGGTATGTGCTCAATCAAGCGTTCACAATGAAGGACGGAAAACTTGAAGGGGCAACTGAATTAAAAATTGATATTGCTGGCGTTTTCAATGTGACTGGAAAACTAACTAAAGGAACATCAGCATTAAGTAATACTGTTTTCAGTCTCCACACAAAATCTGGCGAAGTGAATTGGTATGACGCTAAAACAGATACAAACGGAAACTTTGAATTAAGAATGCCAAATGGCTCTTACACTATTGATGGGATTTGGGATAGTGCCGCAGGCAAATGGTACGAGCTTAAAAAAGACTTTACAGTTACTGGATCATTACAATTAAACATTGACATTCTTAAAGATGGAACTGGCGTCATTTCACCGAACGTAACCGGTGTATTAAAGAAGGGTAACGAAGCGCTAGCTAACGTTACATTCAGTGTTCGCACTGCTGATAAAGAAAAATGGTATGACATCAAAACAGATACAAATGGTATTTACAGCACAACATTACCAAACGGAAGCTATGTGCTGGAGGGTATTTGGCTTAGCACGGAAGGTAAATGGTACGAATTAAATAAAGAATTTACCGTAAATGGTACAAAAGAATTCAATATCGATGTATTAGCAGGACAAGCTAACGAGAAATTTACCCTGAATGTTATGCATTCTAACGACACACACGCAAACGTGGATAATGCGACGAATAATATTAACGTGGCGAAAAAAATGACCGCGATTAAGTCTGTTCGTGCAGAAAAACCGGAGTCATTATTACTCGATGCAGGTGATGTGTTCTCAGGAACATTGTATTTCAATGAATTTAAAGGTTTAGCAGATTTAGAGTTTATGAATTTAGCTGGCTATGATGCGATGACTTTTGGAAACCACGAGTTTGATGAGGGTACTAAAGTGTTATCTAACTTTGTCAAAGAGGCTTCTTTCCCATTTGTCAGCGCAAACGTTGACTTTACAAACGATGCTAATTTGAAATCCCGCTACCATAAGGATGTTACAACGGACAACCCTAAAGGCGGAGAAATTTATAACGGCATTATCAAAGTTGTAAATGGTGAAAAAATCGGTATCTTTGGCTTAACAACAGCTGAAACACCAACAATCTCAAGTCCTGGAGATGGCGTTGATTTCAAAAATTATCTCGAGGAAGCACGAAAATCTGTTGCTTCACTAGAAGCACAAGGCGTTAACAAAATCATTGCCCTTACACATATTGGTTTTGATGACTCTGTTGTATGGGACAATGACTTGGAACTAGCGAAACAAGTTGAAGGTATTGACGTCATCGTTGGCGGACACTCCCACACTAAACTTGATGCACCTGTGTTTGATAAAACGGGCGATGAACCAACAGTTATCGTTCAAGCAAATGAATACAACAAGTTCTTAGGAACTTTAGATGTAACTTTTGACGCAGCAGGTAAAGTAATCGTTCCAGAAACAACTGGAAAACTACTTGACATTAGCAAGTATTCAGAAGATGCAGCTACACTGCAAATTCTAAACACAAAATACAAGCCAGCTGTTCAGGTAAAGGAAAATACAGTTGTTGGGACAGCAGCGGTTGCCTTAGAAGGTGGAAATCCTTTAGCACGTACAAGAGAAACAAACCTTGGTAACTTCATTACTGACGGTATGCTTGCAAAAGCTCAATCTATCAACCCTGACACTTTAATTTCCGTTCAAAATGGCGGTGGAATTCGTGTCACTCTTCCTGCTGGTAACATTACAGTAGCTGATGTATTCAAGGTTCTTCCATTCGGAAATACTTTGGGCATTATGGATTTAAAAGGCAGTGAAATTAAAGAGGCTCTTGAATACAGCGTGAAGGATGCTCCTGCTACTGCATTTGGCGGCTTCTTACATGTATCTGGTATGAAATTCACGTATGACAGCTCAAAACCAGCTGGTCAAAAAATTCAAACCATTGAAGTGAAGGGTAAGGATGGAAGCTATACAGCCTTAGATCTTACTAAACACTACTTTGTGGCAACAAACGTCTTTACAGCTAAAGGCGGCGACGGCTTCACCATGTTCGAAAAAGCTTACAAAGAAGGCCGTGTAAGTGAGCCTGGGTATGTGGATTGGGAAATGTTTAACGACTATATCGCGGCACAACCAAACAAAACGGTTAATGCTCAGGTGGAAGGTCGTATCGTAAACGTAGTTCCACAAGTAGTTCCTGCAGCAACATTCAGCGGTACAGCAGCAAATCCGAAGGTTTATAACGGAAATGTTGTTGTCGATGTAACTGGTGTTACAAAGCTTGAATACGCAACGGTAAAGGGCAACCTTACACTTAAAGGCAACACTGGTGTAGAACTATCCAACATCACAGTTGAAGGCGATACAAATTTCGAAGATTAAGTAATACTTGGCAAAGCTCCTTATGAAAGCTTAGGAGCTTTGCCTGACAAAACTAGCTAGCTATGGAGGTTAACATGAATTATAAGAGCAAGAAAAAGATATTCAATGTGACATTAATTTTTGCCTTACTATTTAGTCTGTTCGTTCCTTTTCAAAATGTTTCAAAAGCCGCAGAGGCTATTTCCGTTGCAGAAGCCATAGCAAAAAACGCTGCCGGTGGTAAAGCGACCGTTCAAGGTTATATTGTTGCCTTTGCAACAGGAAGCAATGCAATAACGCAAGACCCGTCAAAATTCTCATCTGATTTCAACTATTCCATCGCAGATTCACCTTCAGAAACAGATAAAGCAAAAATGCTTAATGTTCAGATTCCAACAAACTTTAGATCAACACACGGCTTACAGTCCAATCCGACGAATATTGGAAAAAAAGTTCTGATTTCTGGAGACTTATTAGCCTATAATTTAATGCCTGGATTAAAAAATGCGACAGCGATGGAATTCGTTAATGTAACGAATCCAACGAAAGTAAGTGAAGTAACAGCGACACCTGCAGCAGGTGCTGTGGCAGCTGGAACGACAGTTACTTTAGCGACAGCAACAGCGGATGCAAAAATCTACTATACTACTAATGGCACTGAGCCAACGGCGGCAAGCACTGAATATAAAGCTCCAATTAAAGTCGATGCAGCTGTAACAATCAAAGCGGTTGCCATCAAAGCTGGTTTAGATAACAGTGATGTTGCCACATTTGCTTATACCATTTTACAAGCAAATACCATTGCAGAAGTAAGAGCTATGGATCTGCAATCGAACGTGCAAACGAGCGGTGTCGTTACTGCTGTTATAGGAAGAGCGATTTACTTCCAAGATGCGACAGCGGGAATTGTTGCGTACACACCAACTGACAGCACAACGATTCAACCAGGGAATAAGATTACGGTATCAGGAAAATTAACAGAGTATTCAACCTTGCTTGAAATCGAAGCCAATCATGAAGATATCGTCGTAACGGGTACAGAGGCCGTTCCGACTGCTGAACTACTTAAAGCGGCTGATTTGCAAGAAAGCAAAGAAGCGAAACTTGTAAAAGTTAAAAATGTGACAGTCGGCGCATTCTCAGGTGGTAACTTTACTGCCACAGATGCTGATGGGACAAGCTTCCAAGTTCGCCCGGCAGATGCAGCATTGCTAACAACTGGCACAACCTATGAAGAAATTAGCGGAGTTCTTAGTGCATTCAACGGAGTGTACCAATTACTACCACGTAATGCAGGCGACATTATTCAAGACTCAAGTATTGTCCAATCTGTTGTTGCTACTCCGGGTTCGGGGATGGTGAAAGCAGGTACTGAGGTAACTTTAGCAACGGGAACAGCTGGTGCCGCCGTTCATTACACTATTGATGGCAGTGAACCAACTTCAGCTAGCCTAGTATATTCGCAGCCAATCGTGATTAACAAGGCAACAACAATTAAAGCAGTTGCGGTGAAAGCAGGAATGACAAATAGTCCTGTTGCCACATTTGCTTACGTGATTCAAGATGGAGCGATCCACATCTATGATATCCAAGGTAAATCGCATACATCCCCTTATAACGGCAAAACCGTAACAGATGTAGAGGGTGTTGTTACGTATATTGATGGAACTAGCCGCTTCTTCATCCAAGACCTTAATGGTGACGGTGATGACAGCACTTCAGATGGTATTCTAGTATTTAAATCAGCCCACGGTGTTTCCATTGGTGACGTCGTAAAGGTTACTGGTAAGGTAACAGAATATTACGGTGAAGGCTATGCTGAGAAATCTTCCACAGATTTAACGATAACAGAAATTGAAGCGACAACGATTACGAAAAATGGAAAAGCTCCACTTCCAGCACCAATCAAACTTGGCGTAGACCGCATTGCTCCACCGGAAATCATTGACAATGACCAATTTACTAAGTTTGATCCAGAAGAAGATGCGATTGATTTCTGGGAAAGCCTTGAAGGTATGTATGTACAAGTGGATGACGGAAAAGTCATTGCCCTTCAAAAAGATGGATTAGTTTGGGTTGTTCCTAGTACGTATCCAACCAACATTGAGCCAGGAGGATTACGAATTACAGCAACTAATACAAACCCAGACCGGATTGGTGTCGATGTAAGAAATGGTTCGACTGCCAATAAATCATACCGCGCAAAAATGGGCGACTATTATACGGGTGCGATTAAAGGTATTGTCAACTACGGTTACAGTAACTTTAAGGTGATGACCCAAGAACCAAGTCTTCCAAAATTAACAGAAACACCAATCGTTCGCGCTGCAACGAAAATTACACCAGCAGCTGACAAATTAACGATTGGAACGTATAACGTTGAGAACTTCTCAACCGTTACTCCAGATGATAAAGTAACAAAAATTGGTGATGCCATTGTTAACAAAATGAAAAGTCCTGACATTATCGGATTGAACGAAATCCAAGATAATAACGGTGAAACAGACAACGGCACAGTTGATGGTGCGCAAAGTGCGCAAAAGATTATTGACAAGGTTAAATCTCTTGGCGGACCAACATACGCTTACACAGAAGTAGTGCCGGTTAACAATCAAGATGGCGGTGCACCAGGCGGGAACATTCGAGTTGCCTTCCTATATAATAAAGACCGCGTTTCGTTAACAGCAGGTGCGCAAAAAGGAACATCGACACAAGCAGTTGGCTTTGAAAATGGTAAGTTGACATTAAACCCAGGACGTATTGATCCAACAAATTCTGCGTTTAATTCAAGCCGCAAGCCGCTTGCAGCTCAATTTGATTTCCAAGGGCAAAGCATCATTGTGGTGGCTAACCACTTCAACTCTAAAGGCGGCGACCAACCGTTATTCGGGAAAACGCAGCCACCAGTATTAAGCAGTGAAATTCAACGACATAAAATTGCAGCGATTGTTAATAACTTCGTTAAAAATGTGAAAGCAAAAGATGCAAACGCAAATGTTGTCTTACTAGGAGACTTCAATGATTTTGAATTCACTAAAACGATAGAGATTGCTAAAGGGAACGAAATGACCGACATGATTGACAAGGTGCCTGCTAATCAACGTTACAATTACTCATACCAAGGTAACGCGCAAGTATTAGACCAAGTCTTAGTTACGAACAATATGGTTCCGAATACAACAATCGACATTTTGCACATTAACTCTGGTTTCATGGATGTGCATGGTCGTGCAAGTGACCATGATCCAATACTCATTCAAACACAATTAAAAGCAGCAGGCGGGGAAGTTTTACCACCAGTTACACCGCCGGCAGGAACAAAGGCTTACAACTTAAACGGATTTAAAACGAAGAAATTAACGGTAAACAATGTAGGCGCTGATATTACCGTAAGCGCAGATTCTGTTATTACAGAAGGTATTGTGTTAACAGGTTCATATGCGAAGTTAAGTGGTGCTGGCTTAAAGAACACGGTCATCACGCTTAGCCCATCCGCACAGGGAGCTGTGATTGACCTTGGCGGCAATGAGGTAAAAGAAGTCGTCATTGCGAACGCGAATATCAGTCAAATCAGAGGCGTTGAAAAGGTTCAAAAGTGGACAGTGAAGGACGGTGTCGACACATCTAAAATCAAATTTGCAAATGTTGCTGGAGAAGTTATCAACTCTCCAGTAACGGCACCACAGGTAAATCAAGCACCTGTGGTTGCGACAGCATTGCCAAATGTGTCTGTTCAAGTCGGTTCACCAGTTTCCATTAATCTAACGAACCATTTTTCCGACCCAGATGGTGATCCATTAACGTACACATCGACTGCGGGCACTGTTCAAGGATCGACCTTAACGATTCCGACGGCAATCGAAGGAACTGTAAACGTAACAGTTACCGCAAATGACGGCACGAAAACAGTTAGTGCATCATTTACGGTAACAGTAACTGCTGCGGCTGGACCAGGGAACGATGTGGAAGCCTATTACCAGCCAGCAGCTGGAAAAACAGGGGCAGACCTAAAACTTGCCTTGCACAATATTATAAAAACACAAAAGAAATTAACGTATGCTGCAGTAACAGAGGCATTAAAGCAAACAGATGAAGATCCGAAAAATCCAAACAATGTTATCCTGCTTTACACTGGTCGTTCGCAAGCAAAAACGACGTTCGGATCTGGTGTAAACGACTGGAATCGTGAGCATGTTTGGGCAAAGTCTCATGGCAACTTTGGAACAAGTGTAGGACCTGGTACTGATATTCACCATTTACGTCCAACAGACGCATCTGTAAACAGCACACGCGGCCATTTAGATTTTGATAACGGTGGCAAACCTCAAGGTGAGTGTGAGGGATGTTTCTATGATAGTGATTCATTTGAGCCGCCTAATCGCGTCAAAGGTGACGTTGCTAGAATGCTCATGTATATGGATGTTCGTTATGAAGGCGATGGCGGCGAACTTAACCTTGAGCTAGCTGACAAGGTTAACACGTATCCAACACCATTCCACGGGAAAAAAGCTGTACTTCTTCAATGGAGCAAAATGGATCCACCAGATGCCTTTGAAAAGCACAGAAATGATGTGATTGAATCGATTCAAGGCAATCGCAATCCATTTATTGATCACCCTGAATGGGCAGAATCGATTTGGCCTGCAAGCTAACTTAAGAATAGTGAAAAAGCATCTGTTGACATAGCAGATGCTTTTTTACGCCGTGAGCGGTGCCTGTCACCACCCGGATTTTGTCGAATGTTGTAATAGTGGTAGCCTACGCCATATATAGGAAGTATAATAGTTAATAATATTTAAATGAAATAGTGGGTACGCACAATAAATTTTTGCTAGGAAGGTTTTACGAATGAGCAACTTTTCGAAAGACTTTACAAGAAATTATGGTCATTTTAAGGGGTTCCAAATAGCCCTAGTGTTCTTTTACTTTCCAGGTGTATATGCCTGTTTTATTTATCGACTACTAAATTACCTTTATAAAAAGGAAGGTATCCCTTGGCGCTTATTGTATCGAGCTTTGTTCCTGATGCTTTATGTCCCGTTTAAGTTCATTACCGGTGTAGAAATCCATCCTGAGGCGGAGATAAAGGGCGGTTTATCCATCCCACATTGTACAAGCATAGTGATTGCAAAGAATGCAAAGATTGGTGAAAACTTTACCATTCATCAGTGCTGTACGGTCGGAATGAGTTACAAAAATCTTCAATCGCCAGTGATTGGGGATAACGTCTTTCTAAGCTGCAATGCTTCGATTATCGGCGATATTGAGGTAGGGAATAATGTCATTATTTTAGCGAATAGCAGTGTGGCGAAAAGTATTGGAAATGATCTCATTGTGGGCGGGGTACCGGCAAAAATCATTAAAGAGAATACGTATGATTTTTATCATCATTAGTGGTTAATACCACGTGAATAGATGGAAAAAAGGACTGGTACAGAATACCAGTCCTTTCTGTTGTGCCCGGAATAGAATGGCAAGCCCCTACCGTCGTCATATAGGTTCATTATTTTATCAAAAACGTAGTGATTTCCTAAACCCCGATTTTATTTCTTGCAAAAAATGATAACTATAATAAGAAATGATAAAAATAAACGGAGTGAATAATAGATTCCAGATTAAAGTGTGCGTAATGCCTTTTAAATGAAGAATATTTACTACACTGTAACTTAAACTAATAAATAAGGGGTGAATCACATAAATTCCAACTGAATTTGCCCCGACCTTATTAACTAAGGCATGGTTTATCTTTGGATTAGTAAGGACAAATAATACTAAAGCTATTATTGTTAGAAGGGTAAAAAAGTAATAGTTTTGCCAAATTCCATTTAACCGAGAAACGGAAAGTTCACCCTCAAGAATCTGTAAAAAAGAGAATAGTAAAAATAGAATGCTCCATATGTAGGGCTTTAATTTAAGTTTTATATACTTAAAATTATTAGAAAGAACGTATCCTAATGTTACATAAAATAATCCGAAAAATAAGGCGTCTCTTGTGTCCAAAGGTGTTATTAATAAGGTGGAATAGGATTGCCCCAATACTCCGGCTATATTCAAAATAAAACCAATCCCTAATAGCAGCTTTACTTTTCCCATTTTTATAAAAATAGCTAGAATGATAATGGACCATATTAAGGCCGCTAAATACCATAAATGATAGGATGTACCAGCGTTTATTCCATAGTATAAATTCCTTATACGGAACACAGAGGCTAAATAATTGCTCATTTCCACGTCTAGATTTAATCCTTGTACAAGGGATTTTAGCGCAATCGTGATTAAATCGTAAAAGAAAAAAAAGACTGACCAAACTACAAGTTGTTTAGTGATCTTTAGTAAGTACCTTTTAAGGTACGCCGATTTTTTGCCCGTTAGGATAAGTTTTTGCCCTAAAAAGTATCCTGAGATAACAAAAAAGTAGGGAACACCAAATCTAGCAAATACATTTATGATAAAACTGATTTTTTCACCATCGATTCCGCCAAATTGATAGTCGTAGAATGGGGACGTATGAATACATACAACAAAGAAGATGGCAAAAAATTTTATGAAATCAATTGTATCATTACGTTCCAAAGTCATTTTCCTTTCCAAGTATATTAATTAGATTGGTTGTGTTAAACTTACCAATTGATTTGCGCTCCAGGATCTAAGATAACCCCGTTTTAGCTTTCTTGTTGACTTCCTCGCCAAAGAACAATAAGCCAACAACATGAAAAAAGGCAATTGTAATTCCATTTCCGATTAATCCAAACATTGCTTCTGTCATGCTAAAGAGTATAAACGTAACAATAATAATAAGTGGAAAAATCGCCAAATCGTCCCGTCTCTTTTGGACGGTAAAACGGAATGCTAATACTGTTAATAACAGTAGAAAAACGGTTAACAAAATTGCAGGAATAATGCCGTAAGCCCCCAGGATAAAGACAATACTATTATGGGCCCCTTCAAAAAACTTTTGAAAGTAGTCATCTCCATTTCCGAATAAAGAAGAATCCTTGATAACAACCTGCCATACCCCTGTCCGGCCGCTTAAGAAATTACCTTCACTATAGGTCGAAGAAAACTTTTCAACCATTCCATTAAAAAACATTTCTCTAATAGGAGAAAACCAGCCAATTAAGCCGACAAAGCTAATCATGAGAATCGGCTTAAAATTCCTCTGTGTAAAAATATAGTGGACAGAAATAATCAGCGTAATAAATCCGACAACCAAAAAGGATGTGCGGCTGGATGATAGAATAACACTAACGAGTGACAGGATCATGGCAGCGACTATCATTACTTTCGCAAATCTTCTTTGTTTAGAAAGAGTGATTAATGTAAAGAAACCCGTAATAAAGGCGATGGCTGCTATTTGTCCAAACCCATTCGGGTTTGCTGCAATCCCCGTATAGGGCAGAAAGTCGATTGGCCTGCTAAGATATGAAATAAGGATGTAAAGAAAGTTAGCCGTAAATAGGGCCTGATGAATAACAAGACCAGCTATTTTTGTCATAAAGGACATTACCGTAAAATAGATAAAGGGTACCATTAGTAAAAAAAACAAACCTTGAAATGGGAATGACTGGTGAATCACTTCGGATAGTGCAACAGATAAACTAAATAAAATCCAGATAATAAAAATATAAATAGAAAAAAAGGAAGAAAACCTAAAAGTCATTCGTTTATTTTTTTTAAAGTAAATAAAAATTAGGATAGAAAAGGCAAATAAAATAAGGACATATCTTGTATATATTAGTGCCGTAGAGAGCGGATGATAAGGATTTCCCATAAGCACAATCGAAGCAGCAAAGTAAATCATCGTAAAGAGAATAAAGTTTGTCTTTTTCATGCTAATAGCCACTGTAGACCTTTTCTAAGTATTTTGCGGTTTCCACTACATCGTACCCGAACTTTGCCAGATGGCTCTTTCGTTCATCCCAGCCCGGCCTTTCCTTTATATTGATTATTTCCACTACTTCCTCTGCCCACGCCTTTGCTCCATCATTTAAACTTTTAAAGGTTACGAGATTCATTGATAAATCGACATCCGTAGGAACAGTATCCGATACTAAGCATGGTACGCCTGCAGCTTGCGCCTCAATGACAACATTGCCAAGGCCTTCATATTTAGAAGGAAAAAGGAAAATATCCATCATGCTTAATACCTCTGGGATATCCGAACGAATTCCCAGCAGTTTCACGGAATCTTGTAATTGATAAGATTGTATCAAGTCTTGGATCTTGTCTCGTTCAGGACCATCGCCCGCGAGTACGGCAGCTGCTTTCGGATGTTTATTTTTAAAATGATAGAACGCCTCTAGAAAAAACGAATGATTTTTTACTGCGTCAAATCGGCCGACATGCCCAATTACGATCGAATCGACTGGTTTGCCTCCATTTCTTTGCGATACATGTTCATATGCTTGAAGATTGAAACTGTTTGGTAAAACAATGGTTTTCGCACTTTTTCCAAATAATGATTCCCCAGCAGTCATCGAACAGGCAAACGTATGTGTTGCATTTTTTAGAAGATTTGATTTCATATATAATTGATAGACTCGTCGTGGAAGAGTCAGTTGTTTCCCGTCTGATGTCGTATGACTATGGGCGGCCCGGATGGGGATGAGAACCTTCCTAGCTACTTCCAAAATAAAACCACTAAAGAAATGGGCATGACTATGAATCGCACTAAACTTGTTTTGAGTGAGGAGTCGGTATAATTGTTTTTGATAGGTTTTAATATATTTAATCCTTGGGTAGGGCAGTCTGAAAATCCTGCCCCCTAAAGCGAGTATTTCTTGTTCGTAGTACCCAATTTCCTCCGTATGTACTAAAAAGTCAAACTGGACCTTTTCGCGGTCAATCGCCCGGTATAAATTGAGAATCATTGTTTCGGCACCGCCCACATTCATGGCCGTAAACACATGAAGAACTCGATTAGTCATTGATATCACTCCGTTAGTTCGAGGTCTGAATCGATAGTCGATGATGTTTTTTCGCTTGGGAAAGATACCACGTCACCGTTATAGCAAGTGTTAAAAGCTGTATGGCTGTTGTTATAATGGTTACAACTGCCGCTCCTGTTAATCCATACGCAGGGATTAAGAGAATACTTAGTACGATCGTTGATATCACCCAAATAATCGAAAGAATCGGCTGGATCGAAAATTTCCGCATCGCTGTCAGTGCAATGCCAAAAAACGAGCCTGCGTACATCAACGTCCCGGCAATCATCAGGAAAACAAAAAGCTGATGGTATTGGATATAATCCTTTGTGTAGATGATTCCAAGGACCTGCTTACCGATCACTAGCGTCAGAATGATCCCGATCAATCCATAAATGAATCCGAAAAGGACAAATTTCATTAATAGCTTGGAGAACTTGGTGTACTCTTCCTGACCAAAATAACTCGCTAAGCGGGGGCTTATCGTTTGCCCAATCGCATTAATGACAAGATTACCAGCAGTGACGATATAAAATAGAGCAGAAAAGTAGCCAACCGCTTCGGTTCCAATCATATGTTCAATCACATAGCGTGGAATGTTGGTATAAAGAGAGATCATCATCATCACCAATCCAAGCGGAAAACTCGTCAGAAACAGCCGTTTTACCGAATGAAGATTTAATGTTGATGGGGAAAGCGCAACCATTCTCTTGGCCTTTGGTACCTCTAGAATGATAAGTAGACACAGCCAGGATATTGCAAATCCTGTCACGGCTATTAAAAGGTTACTCGTAAAGGTGATAAGAACGGCTATTATAAAAAGCGAAATGCACCCTCTAATGACGAGGGACTTTGCAATCATATCCATTCGTTCATGTTTTTGAAACAAGCCATAATGGAGCTCAATGACGGATTCTATTAGTTTAGCTAATCCCACAAGAAAAATAACCAAAGCGGTTTGTCCCGTATATCCCCCTATAAGTACAACAATCCCTAGTACGAAAAGGGCTATAAAACTATTTATCCCCTTAAGAGTAAGGTAGTTACGAAATGTAAACTCTTCCTTTATATCGGTCGCTAAAACTGAACGTAATTGAAGATCAAATATTAAGATAATTGGTGCTGTTACAGCTAATCCAAGCGTAAATCCCCCGACCATTTTAGGAGAACCTAGCTTAGCCAGTACCATAATAATCCCCCACTGGGACAGGGCATAAATTAAATTGCCAATTAACATATATGACACATTCCTCTTAAGTGACAAAGGAACCAATGACCTAACCCCCATAAACCAAAATCTATTTGCTAATTTCATTATATGGTAAAAATGGGTGCCTGTCACCGCCCGAATTTTGTCGAAGAAGACCGTCATCATTTGTCATTGATGTAAGCAGGTTCAACGTTTATAATCTAATTAGATAGTATATTTTGGTAGGGGGAAAACAAGTGAAGGCATATGGAAAAATTATCATTGTTTTGATGTTATCTGTTTCGTTAATTGGTTTAAGCGGCTGCTTCGGAAAAGATAAAGATTCAAATACAGCTAAACAACAGGCTAATGCCTCAACTCAAAGTACCGATAAAGCTGCAGAAAAGGACCAAAGCACGGATCAAGCAGATAAGACAACAGAAAGTACCAATCAAACGAATAAGACATCTCAGAGCACTAAACCAGCAAATAAGGCATCAGATAAAACAACTCAAAAGACTGATACTGGAAAGAAGCCTTCAAAAAATACAAATACAAAGCCATCTAAGAATCAAACTGCCGTTGGCGAAAAAGAGATTACTAACTTTATCCTTGATAATACTAGAATTGTTCAAATTTCCAATATTAGCAGACGAACCAATGAAAAACATCCTGACTTAGGACCATTTTTTGTTGTAAGAGGGATTGATTTAAGGGGAGAAGTAAGCGAAGTTTGGGTGAAAGATATGAAAATTTTCGAGATGGTCACACAAACAAAAAAATAAATTTAAAAAAGGAAAACGATAGAAATCGGTCTAATTCGTTTTCCTTTTTTATTTGAATAAATAAACCTCATTCGTTTCCAAACACATCTGTTCCACAGTAAAGGCCCCGGCCCTTTCTAAAAGAACCTTCCCCATCTCTTCACGTGCGGAATCATCTGACACTAATGAAACAAGTTTGCGATACATCGCTTCATCATCGTTGATGTCAACAAGGATATCCCTAGTGCCATAAGGGTCCACGACTTCTTTCACACCGCCAACATCTGTGCTAATGACGGGCAGGCCCCGCCCGCATGCTTCGAGTAAAACGTAGGGAAGCCCTTCTTTATGGGAGGTAATTACCATGGCATGCATGTTGTCCATCCATTCAAGAACATTGTCCTGATGGCCTTTTAACTGAACGATTGCTTGCAGGTTCCGCTTTACAATCTCCGTTTGATAATGGTCATATAACGGACCATTGCCAATCAGCCAGAACTCTACTTTTTGGCCGTTAAAGCGGGAAGCAAGCCTGAGTAGCATATCGAGATTCTTTTCCGAGACAAAGCGGCCGACAAACCCAATGACCTTTTTATCCGTATCGCGAAGCCTAAGCTGCTTTTTCTGCCAATCAGAGTGGGAGGTGATCGCCTGCTCAGGGATCCCATTATGGATAACAGACATCTTCTGCTCCTTGATCCCGTATGTCTTTCCTTGCTGATAATCATAGTTTGAAACAGTGATTATATTAGTAGATATCGAGCTGAATAATTTCTCAAGCGATAAATAAAGGTTTTTCTTTTTCGATGATAAGGTTGGGTCTGTGAACACAAAGCCATGTGCCGTATAAATGTTCTTACTCGTGTGATTCAAAAAACCAGCAAGCCGGGCAATGATGCCAGCCTTTGAACTGTGCGAGTGGACAATATCATAGTTTCCTTTTTTAATAAAAAGAAAGACATGCCACAATGCTTTCAAATCTTTCGCTAACTTAATCGTTCTTGGGATGGGGATAACGGTGGCCGCAATGTTTTGCTCAGCTAACGCTTGTTGGAGCGGACCCTCCTCGCCAAGAACAACATGGACATCATGTCCTTTCTTGGAAAACCAATCAGACAGATAAAGTAAATGGTTTTGTGCGCCGCCAATGTCTGCGCCTGTAATCACATAGAGGATTTTCATGAGTAAATGGTGTTAATGACACCTGCAACTCCTTTTACAAATGATTTCTTCGTAAAATGGGCCTCATATCTTGCCAGGGCTTGCTGTCCCATCCACTCACACAAAACGGGCTGTTCGAGAAGAATAATTAGTTTCTCAACAAGTTCCGCAGCACTTCCCGGACCAATGAGAAACCCCGTTTTTCCGTCCTCGATTAACTCAGGCACGCCGCCAACATTGGTTGAAATACACGGCAGACCTAAGGCCATGGCCTCAATAATAGAGAGCGGCATTCCTTCTGTATCTGAGGGCAGAATGAAGACATTTGAATGGAGTAACGGTTCCCAAGGATTTTCAATCCAGCCTAGGAAGGAGACGGATTCTGAAATATCCAATTGATTCATTAGTTTGTTTAGTGAATGTTTATATTCATCGCTATGCCATGGAGGTTTCTCTCCGATGATATTTAGGTGAACGTGATAGCCTAGTTTCCTAAGCTCTGCACAAGCTAAAATGGCCAGGTCCTGCCTTTTTCCTTCAATTAAAGTTCCGACCATGCTTAACGTGAACATAGGATTTTCCTTTTTCCGTCCGGGTGATGTTATTTCTACCCCATTATGTACGACAATAAATTTTTCTTTTTGTTTTGGAAATTGTGACTGGTATTTTTCAGATAATAAATGAGAAACGACAATAATTTGATCCGCCATCGTTACGCATATTTTTCCCAACGGATTAGTAAGCTGTTCTTCACCGTGGATATGCCAGATGACCTTTCGGCCGAGCATTTTTGCCAGCCAGCCTATAATTAACTGGGAGCGGAATTGACTTGTATAGATAAGGTGAATCCGATTCTTTAGGATAAAGGAACTTACCTTAAGAAGGTGAGGAATCATCTGTAATAATTGAAAAAGTAAAAAAAATATCCCAGTTGGAACTTGTCCTTTTCGAATCCCATTTACGGTTTTGTTAATGGGAATAAGTGTAACGTTCTTTCCAGAAGCTTTTACACGGCTGTTCATTGGTCCATCTGTTGAAGTCACAAAAAAGGTTTCCATCGAATCCTGATGGTCGAGGGCAGCTAGAAGTTCAAGTTCACATTTTTGAGCTCCGCCCCATTCCGGACGGCTTTCGTAAAAAAGAATTCGCTTCACTTTCTTATCTCCACCCTTTGGCGAACAAAATAACGGGAATTGATTTAATCATAATCTTTAAATCTAGCAAAATAGAATAGTGGTAAATATAGTATAAGTCTAGTTCTAATTTATCCTTTGGAGCCAGGTCATAGCCGCCATTAATTTGCGCCCAGCCGGTAATCCCTGGTTTCACTTGAAGGCGGTTGCGGAAATGAGGAAGTTCTTTTTCGAAATCTTTAATAAAAATGGGTCGTTCCGGACGTGGACCAATAATCGACATTTCCCCGCGTAAGATATTAATAAATTGAGGGATTTCATCAATTCGGTATTTTCGTAAATAATGGCCAACCACTGTGATCCGCGAATCATTTTTATTGGCCCATTGCGGCCCATTCTTTTCCGCGTCGCTATACATAGTTCTAAATTTGAGAATGAAAAAGGATTTGCCATCAAGCCCAATTCGTTCCTGTTTGTAAAAGATTGAACCCAGTGAATCAATTTTAATCAAAACAGCAATCACGATAAATAATGGGAAAAGGATGATTAATGAACATAGGCTAAATAAACTATCGATTAATTGTTTAATAAAAAAATAAAGTGGTTTTCTTTTAATGGTAGTTACTAGGTTTTGTTCATTGATTACTCTCATCTCTCTCCACCTTATTAACAATGATGTTAAAGCAATGAAATTGGGTGCAATTACAAATTTAATAGGATATTATATTCAGAATTATATTATAAAAAGTCTAGCTAATCTATACTATATTTAAATTAGGTCCTTTCACGCCACATATTTTGTCGAAATGTGAACGGTGACAGGCACCACCCGAAATTTGTCGAATTCAAAAAGAGCCATGGAAGAGTCCATGGCATTTTGAATATGGTTACCAAACGTCAACATCATCGAAATGGTCATCACTGTAAACATCTGCAGCTCTGTTTGCTTCCCACTCGTCACGAGTAATTCCGGTGGATATGATTTCATTTTGAACTTCTTCACTATTCCATTCGGCATCGAGCTGATTAGCCCGGTCATTTGGATCTATTACCATTTTTCTCACCTCCATTATTAGCATTGCCACTATTTCCGTCACTTTATTAGTATTTAAGAAGAAAAGACAAAATCCGACAATTCTCGGGGCGTGACAGGCACCATTCTGGCACCATTCTATTTAGGTACGGTGGGACATATTCTTTAGTAATTAGAGTGTTTGATGGTAAAGGAGATTGTTATCGTGAAAAGGTCTGTTCCTTCTAAAGGGTTGTTTATTGGAATTTTATTGATTGCTGGCATCCTAACCGTTTTTCTGTTGATGAGGTGGGTTTTCTTTTCGCCCGGTAACGAGGCGAAGGAGGTGGTTGATGAGTTTTATGGGTACGAAGCTGGGGGTGACTTCTCGAAATCATGGGGGTTATTCCATTCTTCGATGAAAGAAAAGTTCAACAAAGGAAATTACATTCAGGACCGGGCTCATGTTTTCATGAATCATTTTGGTGTTGAATCCTTTACCTATACAATCGATAAACCTGAAAACCTAGAAACGTGGAAAATGTCCAAAACTGGACCGGCCCTAAAGGATGTTTACAAGGTTCTTGTCACGCAAACTTTTAAGGGCAAATACGGAAACTTTGACTTAAAACAGGAGGTCTTTGTTGCGGAAGAAAAGGGCGAGTGGAGGATTATCTGGGATTATCAGCAATAATCCCTTATCAGCCACCTCATTTCTGCCTCTTTTTCGCCAAAGGCTTGGGCCAATTTGGCAAAGTTTGGTGAGCCCATTTTCACAGCAGAATAGCGGCCATGATAAAAGAGCTCCTGCCACTGGCGAACCATCCCGAGATAGCGACCATTCAAGATACCTCAACAAGAGAATCATGGTAATATTAAATTATAAGTATTCCATAGTCACAACCGTGAAAAGGAAGGAAGCTTCACAAAGGAGGGGTTTTTGTGGCAGCAAAAATGATCGCTATGTTGCTTGCAATTAGTACAATATGGATATCGAGCCAGTTTGGAGTCTCTGCGGCAGCCGACCCGTGTGCAGCTGTAAAGGCTGACACAAAGGTTAGTTGGGACAAGGCCGAGATAAAGCCCTATCAAATTGCCAGGGCAACCATTTTGAAAAAAGTAACTGTTTTTAAAATGGATGGGAGTAAGAAAATCACTGTAAGAACTGCAAAAGCAGGAGAGAAATTCCCCATTTACTCGATCCAATCCAATCTGCTAGGGTTAGGAAATGGGTTATACGTTACACAGGATAAGAACGTGAAACTAGAAAAAGCAAGCAAGAAGCTGCAGCAGTTAGCCATGTGTGTTCGTGACAAAAAATTAGCAACAGCTGCGGGACAGATGATTGTTGTAAAGGCTTCGACCCGGGATAAAACGAAAGCCACATTACAAAGGTATGAAAAGAAAAAAGGAAAATGGGTGAAAGTATCCTCGCCGATGCAAGCCGTAATCGGCAAGAAGGGTGTCGGGAAAACAAAAGAAGGTGACAGCCTAACACCAAAAGGAACGTATCCGCTTGGGACGTCATTTGGCTGGGGTACAAAGCCTGCCGGCATGAAGTACCCTTTTCGTGAAGCCACCAAATACGATTACTGGGTCGACTACGTAAAATCGAAGGACTATAACCAATGGATCCATTATACTGGTAATCCCCATCACAAATGGAAATCCTTTGAACGGCTGACCCACCCGCTTTATAAATATGCCGTAGTCATTCGCTACAACGAGGAACCGATTATCAGCGGAGCGGGAAGTGCCATTTTTCTACACATCAAAAATAAAACAACTCGCTACACTTTAGGCTGCACAGCCATATCAGAAAAAGATCTACTTAAAGTCATCAAATGGCTCAACCCTAAAAGCAAAGCGATTATCAAAATTGAAAGCTGATGGTGCCTGACACCATTACATGACACCATTACCTGACACCATTACAGGAAGTTCTTATAAAAAGGCAGTGAATTTAGATTCACTGCCTTTTGTGCTGACTATTATTAAATAATTCGAGTATTACCTTTTTTTACATGCAACTAGGTCTATTAACCTGCGAATTTTGTAGAACTTTTATAGTTCTTATTTACTACGAAAATTTGTATAATAGAATTGATTTTTAAATTATTAGATGAGTTGATAGAAGGAGGAGCACAATTGGAAAGATTATTTTTACAATTACTAGGAATTTTTAGAAGAGGGGGAATGAGCTCGAAGCAATTAAAAAAGGGAAGTTTTAAAGTACTAATATCGCTGCTAGTGCTGCAGTTATTTATCGGTAATTTTGATTTTTCAAAGGCAGCAGCTGCCAGCCAGCCGAAAATTAGCAGGACGTCAGCATCCTCGTCAGTAAACTTGGCGATTACTGTTTCCAAGAAACAATTTCCAAAGACCTCAAAGAAGGCCGTACTGACAAATAAGGAAGATAACAATAATATTTATATTTCTTCTCTTTATAGTAATAAACTTAAAGCCCCACTTTTGCTAACAGAAAAGAAAGGCTTAAATTCATCTGTCAAAAAGGAATTACAGAGATTAAAGGTTAAAGAGATTACGATTATTGCCAATAAGAAACAGATTGATACGAATGTCGAAAAGGACCTTAAGAAACTGAAAATTAAAGTGAAGAAAATTAACGGAAAAGATGTCACAGATACATCCATTCAAGTTGCAAAACAAATGAAGCCATCGAAGGGCATCATTTATTTAGTATCTAGCAAGAAAATGGATTACAGTGCCTCTGTTCCGGCGATTGCTATGAGCAAAAATGCCGCAATTATTGTGGTCGACCCGAAAAAATTGAATGGAACGGCGATTAAATACATAAATCAGTATCAGCAAAAAGTTCAAATTCATTCCTTGGGTGTATCGAAAACGGTCCTAAAACAAATGAAAAATGTCGTTACCATTACTGGAAAAGACGTATACAACTTATCTAGTAATCTCGTCAAAATGAATGGGCAGACCGGCAAGAATCTTTATCTAGTTGCCAAAAACAATTATCCCTATGCAGCACTTATTTCTTCGCTAGCTGTAAAGGAAAAGGCTTCCGTTGTGATTGCTCCTAATTCATTAACAACGGATGTAAAATCGTTAATTTTAGCAAAAAAGGTTAATGATGTTAAGGTTTTTGCAGATAAAAAGTATTTAAGTGATAAAACTGTTCGTGATTATTATAGTGCCATTACGTACCAAAAGAAGCTGCCCGCGAAAGCAGGTGTGGCTGAAATGAACGACAAAGTTAAGGTTTTATCAAAAACACAAACAAATAGTTTACTTTCTTCTATTAAAACGCAGCAGGAAGTAACAAACGGGACGGTGAAATTACGTGTCTCAACGATTGATCCAAAGGTGATGATAAAGGACTCCATCATTGCCTTGGATCCAACAAAGGATAACCCAATGGGCGGATTCCTCAAGGTAAATGAGGTGAAAAAGGCGGGAAGCCAGTATGATGTGACGGTTTCTCAGCCAACGCTGGATGAGGTTTTTCAAGATTTAAAGCTTTCCGTTGATGAGGAGGTTGATGCCTCTAAGATTGTTGCCGCCAATCTAGAACCGGGAGTAACCATCGATAATTCGGCGCCGGGTAATTCAACTAGTTTTCAAAAACAAGGGCAGACGAAAGCAAAGGATTTAACGTTAAAAGTCAATATGGATTTATTGAAGTATACAAAGGATTATGAAATATTAAAAGGAAAAGGCAAGGCAAATGCGAATCTAAGTGCCTCCGGAAAAATTAGCATTAAGGACATTAAACTTACTACAGATGTTGAAAAAGTTGCCAGTATCCCAGTGAAAATGCAATTTAATGTAAAATACAAAACGGAGACGAACTTAAATTTCACTGCAAAAGGTAAAATGGATTGGAAATTTAAGGATCAAGGGCTGGGGGAATTTAAAGGTAGTTTAGGGGAAATAGAAGGGGTAAATGTTACCGATGGAAGGCTGCCGTTAGGAAGCGTTACCTTTATCGTTACACCTACTGCTATTGTCCCTAAATCAGGCGTGGGGGCAAGCGGCTATGTGCAATGCCCTGTTGGTGTAACCATTTTCTTGGTGATGACGGCTTCTGGAAATATTGAGGCGGAAATAACCTACGATTACGTTAAAAAGACAGAGTTTGACCAAGGTGTATCACTAAGTATTAAAAATCCAAAACCAAAATTTTCTAAAGGGCCAAAAGACGGGATTACCGCACAAACTGAAACCCTTTCTGCCAAAGGAAAGCTTCATGGTGAAGTAGGCTTTGGTATCGATGCGGCCTTGAATATCGGCGGGATCATGCCTCTGGTCCTCCGAGCGGATGGAAAAGGTGTCTTAGATGTTAGCGGTAGTCTAACTCTTAAAAATGATCTGCTGAAAAAAGATATGCAATTAGAGGGCTGCTACGACATGAAGTTTGCCCCTGTTACACAGATTAAGGTTCTTGCACGCTTAAAGTGGGAATCATGGCTGCTCCCGAATGGGAACATCAATAAAGAACTTGTTATTTCTGATAAAAAATGGTTTGAAACGAAAAAATCCGCCTGCTATTTGAGTAACGGTGTGGAAGGGTATGTTACCGATGCGGCTGCCAATCTGCCCATTGAAAATGCAGTGATTGAGGCAGTTGACAAGGATCAACCGGGAGCAAAATACAAGGCAAAATCAGACAAAGAGGGCAAATATACGTTATTACTGCCTGTTGGCACCTATAATATCTCCTATGCGGTTTCAGGATATAAAACGGTCGTTCTCAATGATGTGAAAATTGAAAATAAACAAATTACCTACAATCCAAAGCTTGAAATTATTAAAAGTGATTTATATAACAAGACAGGAACTGTCGGCGGTGTAATTACTGATGCACAAACGGGCCGCGCTGTTTCAAACGCAAGTATTACCATTTATCAAGGTTTAAATGTTTCCTCCGGTCAGAAGATAAAGACGCTTACCACTGATGGGGATGGAAATTATCTATTAGTACTGCCAACAGGCCATTACACTGCCGTTATCGAAAAAGCTGGTTATATCAAGAACACGATTACACTAGTAAGTTTGCCAAATATTGAAAAACTAAATTATAACGGAACAATTACAGCTAACTTAAGCCCGGATGAGATTCGTATTGTGCTGACATGGGGGCAGGTTCCAAGTGATTTGGATTCACATCTAGCAGCGCCTTATGAAGATAAGAATGGGTCATATGAAATTTACTACGGGCGTAAAACCCATTATTATAATGGTGAGCTAATGACGAAACTGGATGTCGATGACACGGATTCAGAGGGACCTGAGACGGTAACTATTCTTAAACAAGTTCCTGGAACCTACACGTATTCCGTTGTTGATTATACAAATCTTGACCGCGATGACAGTAATGAACTATCCAATTCATCGGCTAAAGTACAGGTGTATATGGGTTCAGGATCTTCCCCTGTCAAAACTTTTTACGTACCTAGTAATAAAATAGGTAACAAGTGGAATGTATTTAAATTGGATGGGAAAACGATTACGCCAATTAACACAATTGTGAATGATAGTGATGAAGATAATGTGGATTACGATTAATGCCTGAATTTCTGTAGAGTTTCAGCGTTTGGTTGGTGTCAGGCACCCTCTGGTTTTTTGGGAAAAAGGCCGGGTTCACGAAAATGTGAGCCCGGCCTTTTTTATAAGATAGTGAGATGATCAAAACTTTATTTTGTGGAATGGATCATTTGTCCATAGAGATTCAAAATGGATTGCCCATAGGTTTTGCCTGGAACAGCCCATTTTCCGTTTAAAGCAGTCCATGTTGGGGCGGACCCTCTGTCTACAAGGTGAAAGCGGGGGTCAACCAATGGATATTGACCCGGTAATGCCTTCGGGGTAGCGTACGCGTACAAGTGTTGAAGCTGTGTAAGAACACCTTCTTCTTGTGTATCAAAGCTTGCCCCGCGAACATCAGGTCCGGTTGCTCCTATCCCTGAATAGTTATTTTGTCCAGGTTTTACGACGCCGGTAAACCGAAAATAGTCTGTTTCGTGAATGGCTTGTGCAAAGGCGACGTCTCCTCTAATCCCATAATACTCTCCGAGTGTTTGATAAAATTTACCTAATTCGGGCGCGTTAGGATTGACCTTTTTCACAAACTGATTCATCTGTTCTGAGGATAGAAAGGTTGGACCTAAAATAGAAAATTGACTAGGGTCTGCGATGATTGGGGGATTCTTTTTATCACTAGTTGGGCTGTTGTTCTTATCAGTATTCTTATCATCGGGAGCTCCGTTATTCGGGCTCTTATTTGTGTTTTCGCTTGGGCTTTTGTCTTTGGTGTCCGTTTTATTGACCTGTGGGCTTTCTTTCTGATTCGTGTTTGTGCTGCTATTTTTTGTGTCTGTTTTGGCAGGTTTTGAGTTATCTTTTTCAATGATAATAAAAGAATCCTTGAATCCAGCCTTTTTTACTTCGGCTAACCGTTGTTCCGCTTTATCCTCGCTTGAAAAAGAGGCAATCTTAACACGGTACCAAGTATTTCCGGAGATTTTGGCGGTTACAATTGACGATTTGATCCCTTTTTTGCTGAGCTCCGCTACTTGTTGAGTGGCACTTTCTTTTTCCTTATTTGAACTGGCGTAAACGGTATAAATCATTTTGGAATTCGACGTGTTCGGGCTATTTGGTTTGACCGGGGCAGTCGGTTTGCTTGGTGTGACTGGTGTACTTGCCTTTTTCTTCAGATTAAAGGCCTTTGCTACCCCGTTCGCATGGCCTTGGGCTACTTTTTGGCGCCAGGCAGGATCCTTCATCAACTTGGCATCACTGGCATTACTGATAAAACCGTTTTCCGATAACATGGCCGGCATGGAAGACTCCCTTAGAACATGAAAGTTAGCCTTTTTCTTTCCGCGGTCCTTCAGCTGATTCAATTTTATTACTTCAGCATGGATGATATCTTGATATTTAGCCGATGCACTAGAATTTGATAAGCCATTATAAATATAATCCTCGTACCCTTGGGCAGAACTTTCAGCCGAATTGATGTGAATGGCCAGAAAAAAGTCGGCGCCCCAAGCGTTGGCTTCACTTGTCCGCTGACCTAAGCTTTTGGTAGTATCACTTGTTCGGCTCATCTTAACATCAATATTTTCATAATCATTGAGCAAGATCTTTCGTATTTGTTGTGCGATATCTAAGGTAACATCCTTTTCGTTCAGCCCATTTCCTGGGGCACCGCTGTCTTGTCCGCCATGACCGGCATCTAAATAAAGTTTCATCATACTTCCTCCATTTCTTTAAAAGTGATTTTCCATTACATAATATGGTATGGGAAAGCAGAGTAAATCGTTCGAGTTCCGAATCTTACGTCCTTACCGGCATCCATTCGAATGCGGATTCCAGCGTTTGGTATCACAGTTTGCTGTCAGCCGCCATGGTGAAAACATCCGCTCCAACCATTTACCCTGCCTCCCATACAAAACCTCCACCATCTATATAAGAGAAATCCACCAAAAAGGACAGGGCCAGGAAAAAAACAAAATGTCCGCCGTGGGTGGACATTTGTACATTAGTGGTGCCTGACACCATTAACATCACTGACACCATTAACATCACTGACAACATTGATATCACTGACACCATTGATATCACTGACACCATTGATATCACTGACACCATTGATATCACTGAAACCATTGAAATCACGATTGGGGTTTGGTTTTATTCGGCGATTAGGAAGGCGTCGTTGATTCCTGCTTTTTTGAGGTCGTTGATTAGGTTGTCGGCGTTGTCGCGGTTGGAAAAGGCTCCTGCTTGGACTCGGTACCAAGTTTCGCCGGAGATGTTTGTGGTGTGAACGAATGATTCGAAGCCTTTTGTGTGCAGGAGGGCTACTCGTTCGTCGGCATGATCTTTTGATTTGAATGAGCCGCCGATAACCTTGTAAAGTGTTCCAGGGGCCGGGCTTGGGGAAGGACTTGGTGCGGGTATATTATCTTTCCGTTTGAGGTTAAAGGCTTTCGCAATTCCGTTTACGTGGCCTTCAGCTACTTTTTGGAGCCACGAGGCCTGTTTCAGCAGCCCGGCATCATGTGTGTTATCAATAAAGCCATTTTCCGATAACATGGCCGGCATGGAAGACTCCCTTAACACATGAAAATTAGCCTTTTTCTTTCCTCTGTTTTTCAACTGATTCACTTTGATGACTTCGGCATGGATGATATCCCGATATTTTGCTGTTTTTGAAGAGTCCGATAAGCTACTATGAATATAATCCTCGTAGCCTTGGGCAATACGACTGTCGGAATTAATGTGAATCGCCATAAAAAAATCTGCCCCCCAGGCATTGGCCTCGCTCGTCCGCTCTCCTAAGCTTTTGGTGGTATCACCCGTGCGGCTCATTTTTATGACAATCCCTTCATACTCATCCTGCAAAATTTTTCTGATCTTCAACGAAATATCTAATGTAAGATCCTTTTCATCCAGTCCATTACCTTGGGCGCCGGGGTCTTGTCCACCATGACCAGGGTCTAAATAAAGTTTCATTCCATCTCCTCCATTTCCTTATATGTATATGCAATTGAAGCAAGTCCGATTTTGTTCGGGTGTTTGTCACGATATTTTCAAGTGCCTGACACCACTTTCGATAAAAAGAAAAACCACCCCGCCATAAAGGCAAAAGGGTGGTTTACGGAGCAAAAAGTAAATTGGCCACGTGACACGCCAGCATAAGTGGTCAGATTCTAAGATAACGTCCCTGTTCTCAAATTACTGCTGCAAAAAGGCAAGTTGGATAAAAAACAATACCGCGAACAGATAAAGAAGCGGGTGTACCTCACGCCATCTTCCCTTGACTAACTTTAGAAGCGGGAAACTAATGAAACCAAGGGCAATTCCCGTTGAAATACTTGATGTGAGCGGCATGCTCAGAATAACCAAGAAGGCAGGGAAGGCTTCATCCAATTCATCCCAGCGGATTTTTGAGATGCTGCCCATCATTAAGCTCCCGACAATGATGAGAGCAGGTGCAGTAATCGCGGCAAGCCCGGACACCGCGCTAACAAGCGGGCCAAAGAAAGCGGCGAGAATAAACAGAATGGCAACCGTTAGCGAGGTTAAACCGGTCCGGCCCCCGGCGGCTACTCCTGACGTCGATTCAATAAAGGCCGTTGTCGGGCTCGTCCCGAACATCGCACCGATTGTTGTACCAATCGAATCTGACAGTAATGCCTTACGTGCCCGCGGCAATTTATCGCCCTTCATTAAACCAGCCTGATTGGCAACACCAATCATCGTGCCGGTGGTGTCAAAAATGGTAACAAGAATGAAGGAAAAGACAACCGCATAAAGGCCGTGCTGAATAACATCGCCCATTGCGGTAAATGGATTCGCAACAATTAGTCCCTCTGGCAGGGAAGGAAGCGACATGAATCCTTGTTTAAAGGACAGCTGGCCGGTAAAAAAGGCGATTAATCCTGTAATAACCATACCAAAAAATATCGCACCGTTCAGCCTCAGCACCATCAAAACAAGAGTGATGGCCAGACCTGCAAGAGCAAGACTGGCAGAAGCGGAATGCAGGTCGCCCAAACCAACCAGATTGCTAGGATGTGCGGTGATGATTTTCGTTTGGCGCAGACCAATGAAAGCAATAAACAACCCAATACCTGCAGTTATCCCATGTTTCAGGTTCTCCGGAATGGCCTCAATTAACTTTTCTCGGAAAGGAGTGAGAGATAAGATGACAAAAATAATACCAGCAACAAACACAGCGGCAAAGGCGGTTTGATAAGTTATCCCGTGATGCCCGCCAACGACAGAATAGGCAAAGTAGGCGTTCAGGCCCATGCCAGGCGCAATGGCGATGGGATAGTTTGCAAAAAGCGCCATCCAAAGTGTGGCCACTACAGAGGCTAAGATGGTCGCAGTGAAGACTTGGGCAAACGGAACGCCGGCGTCTGCAAGAATGACCGGGTTAACAACGACAATATAAACCATAGTGAAGAAGGTCGTGATTCCTGCAATTAGTTCTGTTTTTGTATTTGTATGATTTTCTTTCAGCTTAAACATAGGGGGGTTCCTCCAAAACACGAACATTTTTTAAGACATTTAATATAATATTCGTTTGTAGGTGAAACTTCAATTAGGTAACTATTATTTTGTCCATTTCTTTGGTTTTCTATCAATTAATCCTTATTAAACGGACGAGAAAAATAAAAAGGCGCTATATTTCATAGCACCTTAAGAGTCTGTCTTGATGATATTTTGCTTTTTTGATGATATTTTGTCTTAAGTGAAAATCTAAACAGTCTTGGGAAAGCCGGTGAAAGTAATAATAGCGCCATTTATGCCAATGAATGACCAACTGTTGAACCACTTTACCACCTCTTTAATTGGATATCACTCCATATGTTTGTACCCAGCATTTATTTTTTAAAACCAATTGTTTACTAAATGTTTCGAATGGTCAGTCAAGTTTTTGTACATGGATATAGAGGAATTTTTTAGCAAGGGTCCAAAAGAAGCTGTTTTTTTCCCGAAATGCTATAATGGAAAAATGAAATAAATTCTAGCTAAGGGGAAATGAATATGATTCTCGTCGTTGGCGGAGCTGGTTACATTGGGAGCCATCTCGTAAAGGAATTAGTTGAAAAAGAGAAGGTCGTCGTGCTTGATAACCTGTCAACAGGGCACCGCGCCGCCGTTGATAGCCGGGCCATTTTCGTGGAAGGTGACCTCGGAAATGAAGAAGATTTACAAATGATTTTCAAAAGTTATCCAATCAAGGCCGTTATGCATTTTGCTGCCTATAGCTTGGTCGGGGAATCCGTCATCGATCCATTGAAATATTATCAGAATAACGTGGCGTCGACGCTAACCTTGTTAAAAATTATGTTGAAAAACAATGTGAAAAACTTTATTTTCTCATCTACTGCAGCTACTTATGGAATTCCTGATGTGGAGCTCATTGATGAAACAAGTGCCACCAAACCGATTAATCCTTATGGTCATTCCAAACTGATGGTGGAACAGATTCTGGCCGATTTTTCAACGTCCTATGGTCTCCAGTATGTTGTATTGCGTTACTTTAATGCAGCAGGGGCCCATCAATCCGCAGCAATCGGTGAAAGTCACAATCCGGAAACCCATTTAATCCCGATTATCCTGCAGCAGCTATTAGGACAGCGGGAAAAGATTTCTGTGTTCGGCTCCGATTATGATACCGAAGATGGCACCTGCATCCGTGATTATATCCATGTCACAGATTTAGCCACTGCCCATATCCGTGCACTTGAAGCGTTGCTAACAGGGAAGAAAGAGGCTGAGATCTATAATCTAGGCAACGGTCTTGGCTATTCAGTTAAAGAAGTGATTGAAACATGTGAAAAAGTAACCGGTGTAAAAGCAAACGTGGAAATGGCTGACCGCCGTGCGGGAGATCCGGCAAGACTTGTTGCCTCCTCTAAGAAGATCTTCGAAGAACTTGGCTGGAAGGCAGAACGGAATCTAGAACGAATTATTGCCGATGCCTGGAAATGGCATCAGAATCAAACGTATTAAATTTGATTTTAAAAAATATAGGCACACGCTGTTAAGAGATAACCTCGGTATTGAACCGGGGTTGTTTTTTTTCTTTTTTTTCCATTTTAAATAGAGGTTTTTTGTTTTTTAAAAAGAATATATAAATTAACGACATATATCTGGAAAAAACGTGGATATTTGACAAAGGAATTATTTGACCAGGGGTGAAGAGATTGGCGAAGATGTTTATTTGCCCAATTTGTAAAGAGGCCAACGAAGGGTATCGAAATTATTGCAAAAAATGCGGAACCTGGATGTTAAGTACAACCTTTCCATCAAAATCAATCGAAAAACAAAGCAAGAAGCAATCATCCTATTCTAAAAAGACTGCAAATAATCATTGGGTAAGAAACCTATTTATGATTGGCACCATTTTATTTGTGCTTTTGGTCCTGCTGTCGGGGAAGGAATTAATTTATTCTTGGTTAGCATTGTTTGGGGTAGCAGGTTTTGGTTTATCAATCATTCTAGCGATTGTATTTGCGATTACAAGGAGTTTTACTGAAAGGAGGGGGGGGTTAGGTTTCCTCCTGGTATTTTCCGTCCTATCAATCATCACCAGTATCGCATTAACCCCAAAAAGCCTTGAGGCAGCCAATCCGTTGGCGCAAGCTGGAAAGGTTAATTCAGGCCCAGCCATTCCTGTTAAAAAGCAGAACTTTGACATTGGAGATAAAGTCAGTGTTGGTAAATTAACCTATATCGTCAAAGATGTCTTCCAACAAAAGAAAATTGACGGACCATTTGATACATTAACGACCGATGAGGTATTTCTAGTTATGACCATCCATGTTTCAAATAACGACAAACAACCCCGTTACGTGGATAAAAGCATGTTTAAGCTGCATGATTCACAAGGGCGGTCATTCGGGCCAGATACAAAGGCAGATAGTTATATAAATAATGAAACGGCCTTCTTTTTAAAAAGCATTAACCCCGGTATTTCAACAGAAGCAAAGATTGTTTTTGAACTGCCGCATAATGCCAAGCAGCTGAAATTAGAGGTTACATCGGGGTTTGGACTTAAAGGGAAAGAGTCGCAATTGATTACGATTGGGAGTTTATAATCTTATAAATTAAAAAAACAGGGTAACTCTGGACAATGGAGTTACCCTGTTTTTCTCTGAATCCAGCTCTAATCCCTTTGTTAAAAAATAAGATAGTATATAATCTTTGACTTTGAGAATTGTCTAACTCCAGCGCCCTAGCGGC
>NZ_BCVI01000034.1 GCF_001591665.1 Neobacillus soli NBRC 102451
CTTTTTACCGCTCGCAGGCGATTCCGTCTTTATCACGATCTCTTCCTTTATTAGCATCGTAAAGTGCCTTTGAAACAAAGGGCTTATATTTCGTTTTTCCACCTTTGTTTTTCGTTTTGGCTGTACGGGCAACGCCGCCCTTGTACACCTTATTCAAATCCTTACAGTTTTTAAACTTGACGATTTTTGTCTTTGCCTCGACAACATGGCTGGAACTTGGACCATAAGAGATCCCAAGAACTAATCCTAAAGCTAACAAGATAGTAAGAAAACGTTTCAATGTAACTGCCCCCTTTTCCATAAAAATTCCTTTTCTAATCATAATCCAATTTAATAACATTATCAATATGTAAAGATGAATAACATCCAAAAAAAAGGCATCCACTGTTAGGATTGTGAATGCCCAGGGTAAGTGAGTTTATTTCTTTGTTAACCTTGATAACTCACTGAGTGTTTTTCCTTTAAAAATGGTTTTAACAGGGCCTACGTTTTTTGCATAATAGCGGGTGTACCCAAAATCATCCTTCACCTCGATACAATCTTTAAACGTACCTGCCGCGGTTTTAACCATCTTTTTTATAGAAGTAATTCGTTCCTGTCCGTCCCCTTCATATCCAACATCCCACTTTTGGCCAACCTTCACTGGATATTGGATATCGGTATAATATTCGGAATCGATATAACCCGTATATAATCCTTTGCTGTTTTCTCTAACAATAAAGGTTTCCTTTTTATTTGTGGAAGATGAGTAATACCAGATGTCCCAGCCATAATACTTTTTGCCTGTTGGGATTAACTTGTAAGTCCCTTCGGATCCTTTATAGGTATAGACCTTGGTTTTGTCGAGTAAATAGCTGGTCCTCTTCGATGTGAATTTCAAATACGTTGTCATAACATAAGCCTTTTTTGTTTTGTATTGTATTTGCGACCAGCCAGATTTTGTTTTGGAATAGACCGTGACTTTGGCCCCTTTTTTTACGGTTCCTACTTTTGGGGATTTGATAGAAGGCTTTTCTCTTACATTTAACGTTTTCGATGTGACCGTGGCAGAGGATTTAGAAGCCGCATATGTAGTTGCGTTAAAAGGAAAAAAGATAACAAGCAGCAAAGTTAATACTGTAGATAATTTAATAAAGGTTTTCAATACCATCCCTCCGTTTCTATTTCTATTGTAAGGAAAGGGAGCTTGTTGATAAACGAATACTTAAACAAAAATATAGACAATTCCGGGCCGGCGGGTGTCGGAATATGTATAAATATGGAAAATATAATTGTGTTCCATAACAAAACACCAATAGTGTAACAAGTTTCGTTTCAATAGCATCTTAATAGATTCATTATTTCGACTTATTTGTAAGCAATAAAGTCATTTACCTTGAGCGTGAATTTGGGTATGATGTCAGGTGGAATCTATCTTTGTATGGAAAAGGGGCGGAGTTCCGCAAAAGTGATTTGGTTTTTTCCAGTTCAAGCGAAAAATATACATTTTTCACAATGAATTAGAAAAAGCTTAGCTTCGCTCACACCGCCTCTATTAGGTGACGAAGGCTAGTTCTCTGAATTTATCTTTATGGTAGTTGGTGGTGTGGAGCACCATATTGGTTTTGAATAAAGTTGAAAGGCTGTGGAATCCTTTGAAATTATTTTTTAAAAATTATCAATTTACCCTTATTCTCCTTTCCTCCATTGTCATTGGCGGAGCGGCTGGCTTGATCTTCGGGACAAAGACGGCAGTTGTTAAGCCGTTTGGGGATTTATTTCTCAATTTAATGTTCATGGTAATCGTGCCCTTAGTATTTTTCAGCATTGCATCAGCGATTGCGAATATGAATGGGATGAAACGGCTTGGAAAAATTATGGGCAGCATCGTGGTGGTTTTCCTCGTGACCGCATCTGTGGCAGCAATCCTTGGACTTATCGGTGCCTCCATTATTCATCCGATTGAAAACGCCGATATTGCCTCAATCAAAGAGGTAATGAACCATTCCACCGTGGAGACCGATGCCGAGAAATTATCGTTTCTAGATCATTTGGTCGCAACCTTCACGGTACCGGATTTCAATTTATTGCTGTCAAGAAGTAATATGCTCCAGTTGATTGTCTTCTCGGTTCTGTTTGGAATTTCGACAGCAATGGTTGGCGAAAAAGCGAAACCCGTTACCGACTTTTTATCATCAGCAACGGCTGTTATCATGAAAATGGTCAGCATCATCATGTATTATGCCCCAATTGGGCTGGGCTGTTATTTTGCCGCGGTCATTGGCGAACTGGGCCCGCAGATTTTAGAAGGATACGCCCGCTCGTTTATGCTGTACCTGATTCTTGCTTTGATTTATTATTTTGGCTTCTTCACCCTTTACGCCTACATCGCCGGCGGCAAGGCCGGGGTCAAGCTTTTTTGGAAAAATGCCATCACGCCATCGGTCACAGCGATTGCGACTTGTTCAAGTGCCGCATGTATTCCTGTCAACCTTGCGACCGTTAGAAAAATGGGTGTGCCAAAGGATATCGCTGAAACGATTATTCCGCTTGGTGCAAACACACATAAAGATGGTTCCGTCTTCGGCGGCGTGCTGAAAATCGTCTTCCTGTTTGCGTTATTCGGAAAGGATTTAACAAGCATTTCCAATCTATTAAGCGTTCTAGCTGTCGCCTTTTTAGTTGGCGCGGTGATGGGAGCGATTCCCGGCGGCGGGATGATCGGCGAAATGCTGATTATTAGCGTCTACGGATTCCCGCCGGAAACCCTACCGATTATCGCCGTCATCAGCACAATCATTGATGCCCCAGCGACCCTGCTCAATTCAACTGGGAATACCGTTTGCGCTATGTTGGTGACACGATTGGTTGAGGGAAAAAACTGGATTAGTAAAACCTTTAAAAGCGGCGAAGAAGTCGCATAGGTGCCTGACACTATACTAATTGTCCTCATGAATCCTCATGAGGGCATTTTTTTAAAATGGTAGTTTGATGGTTACCATGTTTTGGGTTAAGATTTAAGGAAGAAAAGTATTTTTCTAACTAAACGAGGTGTTCATAATGGAAAATGAAAATACCGAAAAAATCCGTAACAAGGCTGGATTATCAAATAGCGAAATACTAAGTGAACGCCTCAATTTAACTTTAGCTTTTAGTAAAAGATTTCAAATGTCAACAGCCGTTTGTTACCTGCGATTATATTTTCCACTTGAGCTATCCCAAACTAATGATGATGAACTCGAACCTGCCCTTAGCAGAAAAATAGTCGCGAGATTAAAACATGTCCTTAGAGATATTGATACAGTTGCAAGAATAAATAGAACAGATTTTGTCCTACTAATAGCGGATATTACTGAGCACGATTGTCAAGTCATCTGTGAGCGGATTATTCGCTCGATTTCTGCTACGTTTACGATTGATTTTCATCATTTTTCAGTGCCCAGTAATATCGGAATTTGTATGTATCCCTATGGATCTGAAGAACCACATGAACTGAAATCCATAGCCAAAGCACAAATGTATGTAGCAGAAGCGCTTGGGGAAAATCACTTCTCGTTTTATAATGGGGAGTTAAATAAGAGCGCCTACCGAAAAGTGTTAATTGAAAATAATCTTCCCTATGCACTGAAGAAAGGCCAGCTTTTTGTTCAGTACCAGCCACAGTATTGCTTGAGGCAAAGGAAGATAGTGGGGGCAGAAGCCTTAATTCGCTGGAATCACCCCAGCTTGGGTGAAATTCCTCCAGCTGAATTTATTCATTACGCCGATAATGCTGGCATGTTGAATCATCTTTTTTTCTGGGTTTTCGGAGAGGTTTGTCAAACGATTGCTAATGAGAAGAACCGGAAGTTAAAATATTCAATCAACTTGTCCGTGAATCAACTCTTATTGGAATATCTTTTAGAGGAAATCGCCAATATTTTAAAGCGATATACGCTATCGCCGGCGCAAATTACGTTGGAAATCACTGAAAATGTTGAGATTTATTCGGTTAAAAAGGTGAATGAGCGATTACATTGTTTAAAAGAGATGGGTTTCACAATCGCTTTGGATGATTTTGGAAATGGCTATTTCTCGTTTTCAGACTTTATTAAATTACCGCTTGATTTTATTAAGCTAGATCGAGATTTTGTGATTAGTTTAATGAAAAATAAACAACATCAAAGCGTCATTTCGCCAATTATTACTATGGCCCATAATCTGGGGATGCAGGTGGTCATTGAAGGAATTGAGGACAAGACTCAGTTTACGGAATGGCTTTTGCTGGACTGTGATATTATTCAGGGATACTTTATCGGTAAACCAATATCGTTCGCTGAGCTTATTGATTCCATTGGCGAAATCGAGGAAAGAGTTGGAGCGGTTTGAAGGAAGGAGTTTTTATGAAAAAGACATGGAAGGATATTCTATTAATAGTAATCGGTTCACTGATCTTTGCTGTGGGTGTTAATTATTTTACGATACCAAACCGGCTCTCAGAAGGCGGTGTTTTGGGGATTACCATTATTACCTACTATTTGTTTCATTGGTCCCCGGGTATGGTCAACCTAGTTTTAAATTTGGCGCTCCTAGCGGTTGGTTATAAATTTTTTGAAAAAAGAACCTTTGTTTACACACTGGTTACGATTGCCGCGAGCTCTGGTTTTTTATTTTTTACAGAGGATATTGGCAAACGGTTAACAGAGGATACTCTATTGGCATCCCTTTTTGCTGGATTGCTGGTTGGTGTCGGCTTGGGCTTGATTTTCCGGGCTGGCGGAACCTCTGGAGGATCGACAATCCTAGCTAGGCTGGCTAATCAATTATTAGGTTGGAGTATTGCGAAGGCCATGCTCATTATTGACGTAGCCGTCGTGGCCGGTTCCGTTTTTATCATTGGCTTGGAAAAAGCGATGTATACCTTGCTGATTGTTTACATTGGGGCGAAAGCCATCGATTTCATTGTTGCGGGACTGGACGAACGGGTCGCGGTTTTGATCATTTCCAATTCGCCCGAGTTAGTCCTCGATGGCATCACCCGTAAAATGTCCCGTGGTTTGACGGTATTGGACGGGCGCGGCGGCTACACCGGGCAGAACAAAGACGTGTTATACCTTGTCATCAATAAACAGGAAATCGTCCAACTGAAAAATATCATCAACGGAATCGACGAAAATGCCTACGTCACAATCCATAATGTCCATGAGATGATGGGGAAAGGATACAAGGCAGGTTAGTTGGTGCCTTTGAGTTGGTGCCTGACACCACGCGTGGACAAATGTCTTTTTGTGGTGTCAGGCACCGCCTATATTTTCCCCACGCTCACTCGCCCGGAAAAGAAGACGGCTCCGCCGCCCATATCGGCGATGCGGTCGGGGGTAAGGTTGTTAACGTTCTGCTTTGTACTTTCTGAATCTACCCAAAGTCCCTGGGTAGCAACTACTCCTGGCAGGACATTTTCGCCTAAGGATACCTTTAGCTCACATTCCCCGCGCCCGTTCCAAACGCGGACAATTTCACCATCATCAATGCCTGCCTTAGCCGCATCCTTTTGATTCATATGCAAGCGTGGCTCCTTTTCCAAACTGATGTGCCTTTGGTTGTTGGAAAAAGTAGAGTTTAAGAAATGATGATTAGGCCCCGGGACAAATTGATAGGGATGATTGCCATCATTCACTAAAGGAACATACGTTGGCAATGGGGGATACCCATCCGCTTTCATCTGCTCTGAAAATAGTTCGATTTTTCCGCTGGGGGTCGGCAGTTTTCCTGGGAACAATGGTTTCACCTTGGCCTTCAAATAGTGCTGCTCCACCAGGGCATCGTAATGAATCCCTTCCAAATAAGGATTGCGCGGGTTATCAAGCGCCCCGGCAATCATCTCTGCTTCTGTTTCCATTAAAGGTAAATCCTCAAAACCCATCCCTTTTGCAAGCAGCCGAAAAACGTCAACATTTGATTTTGACTCTCCATATGGTTCGATGACTGGCCGCTGAAGTTGAAGATAATGATGCCAGTACGATGTATAAAAGTCTGTATTTTCAAAGGAAGATGTGGCCGGTAAGACAATATCCGCGTACTTGGCTGTTTCGGTTAAAAATAACTCGTGGACGACAAGGAATAAATCTTCGCGCGCTAAACCTGTTCTGACTTTATTGCTTTCAGGTGCAACCACTGCAGGGTTCGAGCCGTACACGTAGAGTGATTTTACGGGTGGGTCTAGCGTTAGTAATGCTTCGCCGATTAGATTCATATTAATCACACGTGTGTGTTTATTTTTCAACAAATCCGGTCGCTGCAGTCTTTCAGTATTCGGAGCCAGATAGGCCGAATTCCCTTTAATCGCACCACCGCCTTTCACTAGCCACTGACCAGTAAGGGCAGGAAGGCAAGAAATAGTACGGACAAACATGCCGCCATTGTCGTGGTGCTGCGGCCCGTTGCCAATCCTGATAAACGAAGGAGAGGCTGTGCCATAAAGGCGGGCCAGCTTGTAAATATCCGCTACTGGTACGCCCGTGATTCCTGAAACGGTGACCGGGTCGTATTGGACGACATGCTTACGAAGCTCGTCGTGTCCAACCGTATATTTTTGTAAAAAGTCGTAGTCCGCCATGTTTTCGCTAAATAAAATATGCATCATTCCTAGGGCAAGGGCACTATCGGTACCTGGTAAAATCGGAATAAACCAGTCTGCTAATCTACCAGTTTGATTTTTATGGACATCGATAACGATGATTTTGGCACCATTTTGCTTGCGTGCTTTTTGCGCGAGGGCAACTTGGTGCATGTTCGTGCTGGCGGCATTAATACCCCAAAAGATGAATAACTTGGAGTGGAGCGTATCTTCAGGGTCGATTCCCAGGCTGCCGCCCATCGTATATTTATAGCCGACGGATCCTGCGGATGAGCAAATGGTTCGGTCTAGCTGTGAAGCGCCTAAGCGGTTGAAGAAACGGCGGTCCATTCCTTCCGCACTAAGTCTTCCCATATTTCCATAAAAACTGTAGGGAAGAATGCTTTCCGGCCCATCTGATTGAATAAGCTCTGTCCAACGGGAGGTAATCGTGCTTAGGGCTTCCTCCCAGCTGATGGGTGTGAACTTTCCTTCGCCTTTAGCGCCCGTGCGTTTTAGCGGATATTTCAGACGCTTTTCATCATAAATTCGTGCCCCCATATTCCGCACTTTGCTGCAAATATGCCCTTTTGTAACCGGATGCTGGGGGTCACCATTTACTTTGGTGATTTTTCCGTTTTCTTTGTAAAGTAACAACCCGCATTGGTCAGGACAGTCCAGCGGGCAAACAGCATGAAACACACCGTTTTGTTGCATAGTGGTATCTCCTTTCTTTTGGTGTCAGGCACCACCTAATTATTGATTTTCCGTAAAAGTATTTTATGAAATATTGTTGGTTTTTAAAAGTTAGGTAGTTGTTGTTTATTAGTATAATGGAAGAAACGCTCTTGTGCCAGGAAGCACCTGGGGAATTAGAAATTGACCTGGGGTGCATTAATCAGGGTTCAACTTTGTAGGGTGATGGATTCTGACTGATTAAAATGATTCTTGTACACTATCATACATAGTCAGTTAAGGAGTGATAAAACAATGGAGCAGATGGTTTCATTTTTTGGGTATTTTGCGGCAATTCTAACCACACTTTCTTTCCTTCCGCAGGCGATAAAAACAATCAAGGAGAAAAACACGGAGGGAATCTCTTTAATGATGTACAGCCTGTTCACTGCAGGAGTATTAATGTGGCTGATTTATGGACTATTTATCAAAGATATTCCAATCATTGTTGCAAACCTTATTACCTTTATACTGGCGGTAACTATATTGGTTTTTAAGGTAAGGGATAGTCAAGGGTGAAAATAAATGTGACCGCTCTCCAACTGGAAAGAGGTCATTTTTTATGATTCTAATGGTGGTAAGGTTGACAGTTGGAACATCGGTTTGTTACAATTATCTCGAATTCGAGATATTTTTTTAACGAAAATGGATATACCAAATATAAGGGGGGATTTCAATGAAGTTGTTAGGCTTACATCATGTGTCGATCCTAACTGGCAAAGCGGAAAGGAATTTTCACTTTTATACAAAAGTATTAGGATTGCGGCTAGTTAAGAAAACGGTGAACCAAGACAATACCGAGTCCTATCATTTATTTTACGGAGATGCAAAAGGGAGTCCGGGGACGGAGATTACCTTTTTTGACATACCAGGACTTGGTCACACGTATCCAGGTGTTTCTAGTATTTCTTCCACATCCTTCAGAGTCAAAGACACAGTGTCACTCCGTTATTGGGAAGAGAGATTCGAGCAATTGGGTATTCACCATGGAACGATTGAAAAAAGAGCTGGCCGTGACACACTTGCCTTCCAAGACTATGAGGGCACTCGGTTAGTATTAGTGGCAGATAATGGTGAAAAGGGTGTTAGGGCAGGTGAGGCATGGGGACAAAGTGATGTGCCTGTCGAACACGCGATTATTGGGTTAGGACCTGTGACACTAACATTAGCGATTCCGGAGCCAACAATCGGTGTTTTAACGGAAGTCATGGGCTTTAGACATGTTGGGTCTTATCCTTCACTAGCGGGAGAATTCCCTGATATTCAGGTATATGCTACGGGTGAGGGCGGCCCTGGAGCAGAGGTGCACATTGAAGCAAGACCAGATTTACCGAGGGAAAGGGCCGGCCGCGGCAGTGTCCACCATGTTGCTTTTCGTGTTCCAAATGAAGAGGAATATGAATATTGGGTTAAACGCATTGCGTCGTTTGGACTGATGAATTCCGGAAAAGTGGAACGATACTATTTCAAAGCCTTATATTTTCGTGAACCGAATCATATCTTATTTGAATTATCGACGGACACACCGGGATTTGATGTCGACGAACCGATGGAAACAATGGGTGAACGGTTAGCGTTGCCACCCTTTTTAGAACCGCGTCGTCAGGAAATTGAAGCCAAATTGCGTCCATTAGATTTGGATCTGTAGTAAAAAAAGTAACCAATTGTGCACAAGAAAAGTCCTCGAAATTATCGGGGGCTTTTCTTGTGCTTGTACTTGGTCCTTGGAGGCTTTTGTGAAGCTTAATCGAAGCATCAATTTTTAATGACGTTTCGTAAATCATTATTAACCTTGCTGGCGGTCCTTTTGGACACTGCCGCCGTCTGAATCACCGCTCCACGAGGATATTTCTGAATCACGGGGATTATGGCTGTTGGAATCACTATTTTCAGGCGTCAGTTCAGTCCCGCATTTCTGTTCAAGACTGGGGAAGATAAAAAATGCCGCAATAATTGCTAAGGTTCCGAAGAATTCCTGTATCCAAAAAATGAGGTATATACCAAACCCGAAAAGGATCCCACCAATCAACCATTGAATGATTCTTACTGCTCTCAGAAGCATCCCCCCAAAATGTAATGTAAAATTATAATCCCTATAAAATAAATATTAACACCCGGGACTTTTTATTCACTTTTCAAAGAGCTATTTGCGGTGTATTGTAAATTTCATCCAACTGTGACCTGTTTGTAGTGTTACATCAGTGTTATTGGTGCCATTATTGGTGTTTTGTGGTGTCACTTTGTGGTGTCAGGCACCGATTGTGGACAAATGTCCGTGCACGGTGGACAGTTTTGATTGGGTGATATTTTGGTAGGAAGGGGGAAGTTTTTTGATGGATTGTGCAGGATTTTTGGGGTTGGTGTCGAATGGTATTAGTGGGTTGAAATCGTTTCTTCCGTTTCTTCTCATCTACGATGGCTTAGCCTCTTTTTTACCCTTTTTTCCGCCTGTCTTGCCCAAAAATCCATCATTTACTAAGGAGTGATTGCAAATGGTTCGCAGTGTTCGTACTTGGTTTGAAGGTGCGAAGTATCATGTTACTAGTAGAGGAATTAGAAAAAGTTCGCTTTTTTATGAGGATGAGGATTATCAGAAATACCTCGCCATCGTTGACAACACCAAGACCCATTACCCCTTCGATCTCCACACATACTGTCTAATGACCAATCACATTCACCTTCAGCTCGAAACAATCACAACCCCACTTAGTATCATCATGAAAATGATCAACACGAAATATGCCAAGTATTTTAATAAAAAGTACGGTTTTTCGGGCCATGTGTTTGAAAAGCGTTATGGCGACGAGCTGCTCAATTCCCCAGAATACGAGATAGATGTAAGCAAATATATTCATTTAAATCCAGTGGAAGCGGGAATGGTGGCAGCGCCGGAGGATTATCCGTGGAGCAGCTACCGGGCCTATGTCCGCAGTGTGCAAATCCCACTCATTAACACCAGCCCACTTCTATCTTATTTTCCCGAACCAGCCACACAACAGTACGAAAATTATATGAAATCCCTGCCTACAGATAAGTTCTTTTGGGAGGAAGGCAAGATTTTCATCATGGATAGGGAGGTTCTTCCATGTGGGCAAAAGTGACCAGCATTGGTTTAAAAGGGATGGAAGGGTACCGCGTGAATGTGGAGGTGGGTTCTTATGGTGTCAAAAAACATGGTGTCAGGCACCACCCGCGGACAAACCACTCGGTTTGTCCACGTGGGGTGGACGGTGGTGAAGCGATTTTTAAATAAACAACAGCAGGCTTAGTGCCATAACGGCCATGCCGCCAATTAGGCCATAGATTGATAGGTGTGCTTCATCGTATCTCTGTGCTGCGGGCAGCAATTCATCAAGGGATATAAACACCATAATTCCTGCAACGGCAGCGAAGATGATACCGAACATGACGTCATTTAAGAAAGGCATCAAGAAAAGGTAAGCCACTAACGCGCCAACGGGCTCAGATAATCCGGACAAGAACGAAAGTTTAAAGGCCTTTTTCTTATCACCTGTCGCAAAGTAGACAGGGACGGAAACGGCGATACCCTCAGGAATATTATGAATAGCAATCGCTACGGCAATGGCTATTCCGAGTGCCGGATCCTGCAATGCCGAGGTGAAGGTTGCAATCCCCTCCGGGAAGTTATGAATACCGATGGCAAGAGCCGTAAAGGTCCCCATTTTTAATAAATCAGGCTGATTGCCCTTACTTCCATGACTATTCATATCCTCCACTGTCTTCAGTTCGTGGGGGTTGCTTTGCTTGGGAATAAATTTGTCAATACTGGCAATCAACAACATGCCCGCAAAGAAACCGCCAACGGTCAGCCAGTTCCCCGGACCGGTCCCCAGGGCGTTGACAAGCGCTACCTTAGCTTTTGCAAAAATTTCAATCATCGACACATAAATCATCACACCTGCAGAGAACCCAAGGGTTACCGATAAAAATTTGGTATTCGTGTGCGATGTGAAGAAGGCAAGAACGCTGCCAATCCCGGTTGCAAGGCCAGCAAATAATGTTAATCCAAAGGCTAATAACAAATTTTCCGTCACCTTTAACTCCTCTCCCTTCATGGAATGTATCTCATCAAATTCCCATCATCTCGAATAAACCTTTTTTGTGTAGGTTATATTTTATATGCGCTAACCCAGAATTGTTTCCTTTATAAAACTTTTTACAATATTGTTTATGGTGTTATTGGTGTCAGGCACCATTCATGGACAAAAAAACGTATTTGTCCACATGGGAGGATACTTGCTGGCAGCATCCCAAATATGGCGAAGGGGGGGAAGGGTATTTTGGCAAATCATTCTAGCAATTAAACTCGACGAGTATTGAAATGTTATAATTTCTATAATTATTTGGAAATTCATCTTGCGTACATTTCCTAGTGGTGATATTATCAAATTATAAAAATCTAAACGTTTACATTTATAACTGGAAGAACAAACGGTTGCTAAACTTTACGAAAAAGATTTTGTATCGGAAAATCTAAACGTTTACATTTTAGAAGTTTATATTTTAGGAGTTTACATATTATGGAGTGCAAACCGACTATTGAGGATGTAGCCAAGCTTGCGAGTGTTTCGATTGCAACTGTATCTAGGGTAATAAACAACCAAGGCGGCGTTCGAAAGGTTACTGAAGAGAGAATTGTAAACGCTATCAGTGAACTTGGTTATATCCGCAGTGCTCTGGCTAGGAGTATGAAGCGAAAAGAAACGAACACCATTGGGATTATTGTGCCAGATATTACCAACCCATTTTTTCCGCATGTTGTTGCTGGAATCGAGCAGAAGGCAAGAGAAAAAGGTTATTACACGATACTCAGCAGTACAAATGAATCCACAATTATCGAAGAAGAGATTGTTAGAATCTTTATCGAACGTGGGGTGGATGGCGTCATCATTACAACAGCAAATGAAACGGGTGACCATATCAAACTGCTTCAGGATCAAGGTATTCCAATTGTTGCTGTTGACCGGACTATTAAAAATTTTGAGGTAGATACAGTGTTGGTTGATAACGTGAATGGGGCCTATCAGGCTGTCCGCCAATTAATTTTACAGGGACATGAACGAATTGCGATTATTTGTGGACCGCAGAACACAACGCCAGGCCGGGAACGCTATTTAGGTTATAAGAAGGCGCTGGAGGAATATAATATTCCCCTTGATTCCAGTTTGGTTATTCAGGGTGATTTTATGGAAAATAGCGGTTACAAGGGTGCGTTACGTTTGTTTTATTCAAATAATCGTCCAACTGCGATATTTTCATCGAATAATCAGATGACGATAGGCTGCGTTAAAGCTCTGACTGAACTGGATTGGAAGTTGGGCGAAGAAGTCTCCTTTATTGGCTTTGATGATGTCGAAATTGCCACCTTCATCAAACCGAGACTATCTGTTGTCTCGCGGCCAATGACGACGATTGGCGAAATCGCTTTTCAATTATTGTACGAACGCATTCATTTTAAAGGAAATCTCCCTAAACGGGAATTTTTATTAACACCCGAATTAAAGATTCGAGAGTCATGCCATAAAATCTAAACGTTTACATTTTGAAGCTAGGAGGAAGAAATTATGAAAAAAGGCGGAATTCTAAATCCGAAGATTAACCAATTAATCTCTGAAACTGGTCACACTGATTACATCGTCGTAACTGATGCAGGCTTACCGATTCCGGAAAATGTTACACATCGTATTGATTTAGCACTGAAAGAAGGAGTACCAAGTTTTTTAGACACCCTTGATACTGTTTTAACCGAGCTCGAGGTTGAGAGGGTGATTTTAGCAGAAGAAGTTAAAACGGCTAGTCCAGAAATGCATGACCAAATCGTGAGCAGATTCCCAAATCTACCGGTTGAGTATGTTCCACATGTGGAATTTAAGCAGCAAACAAAACAGGCAAGAGGGCTGATTCGGACAGGTGAGTTTACCGGATATGCGAATGTCATTTTAGTTGCAGGTGTTGTTTATTAATATTTTGACCTCATCCAAAGGGGGAATGGGCAAGTGAGTACAGCATTGCTGGAAATGAAAGAAATATCGAAGGAATTTCCTGGAGTGAAGGCGCTTGATCACGTATCGATTCGCGTAAACCAGTCCGAGATTCTTGCCTTGCTGGGTGAAAATGGAGCCGGGAAATCTACCTTAATGAAGGTGCTGGCAGGTGTTCATCAGCCAAGTAATGGGGAAATCTACATAAATGGAAATCCGGTAACGATTGAAGGTCCCAAGCATTCACAAAGCCTTGGAATTAGTATTATTTATCAAGAATTTAACCTGATTCCACATATGACTGTTGCTGAAAATATCTTTATCGGCAGGGAGCCTCGTAAAACAAAAGGTATCCTCGACCGCAAGCAAATCAAGCGGGAAACAAGGAAATGGCTTGATCGAGTCGGTTTGACGAGGGTATCTCCCGAGGCATTAATTGCCGAATTATCCGTTGCTGAGCAACAATTGGTTGAGATCGCCAAAACGCTCTCGTTTAACGCGAAGATTATTATTATGGATGAGCCGACAGCGGCTTTAAATGATGAAGAGACAAATAAGCTCTTAGCAATTATGAAAGAGTTGAAGCAGCAGGGAATGGGTGTCATTTTTATCACGCACCGCTTGGAAGAGGTCCTTGAAGTTGCCGATTCAATCGCTGTATTAAGAGATGGAAAGTATATCGGAAGCGCTTTGGTGAAGGACGTTACGAAGGATGATATGGTGACGATGATGGTCGGGCGTGAGCTGACGGAACTCTTTCCTGAAAAAGGTATCCCAACTAATCAAGTTTGCCTTGAGGTAAAGGATGTTTCGGTGCCAGGCGCCCTTGGTGACATTAACTTTACCGTAAGAAGAGGTGAAATCCTCGGAATTGCGGGGTTAATGGGCTCCGGCCGAACGGAGCTTTCGAAGGCGATTTTTGGATTATACAACAATATGACTGGGACTGTGAAGGTTGATTCGAAGCCTGTAAAGAGCCCTAGAGGTGCGATTGATGCTGGAATTGCCTTAGTAACGGATGATCGGAAGCAGGAAGGTCTTGTTCTTGGTTTATCGGTTTATGAAAACTTACTGTTACCCTCTTATCGAAAAATTTTCAAGTTTGGTATTCAACAGAAGCGAAAAAAGGACGAGATTGTCAACCAATGGATTAACGATTTAAAGATAAAGGTTCATGATCCAATGGTTGAGGTAAGAACCTTGAGCGGTGGAAACCAGCAGAAGGTGGTTCTTGGAAAGTGGCTGCAAATGAATCCGAAGGTGCTCATTTTGAATGAACCAACTAGGGGTATTGATGTTGGTGCAAAGGCGGAAATCTATCAGATTATGAAAAGGCTTACGGATGATGGAATTTCGATTATTATGATGTCATCCGAAATGCCGGAATTGCTGGGGTTGAGTAATCGAATCCTGGTAATGAATGAAGGGCGAATTACCGCTGAGCTTAGCCAAAATGAAGCAACTCAGGAAAAAATCTTTTATTACGCATCCGGGGGTGTGATGAATGCCTAGTACAACACCAGTCCAAAAGCAAGAGGAGAAGAAGGCGGGGTTCAATTGGCTTTCACTCATTGAAAAATATCGTGTACTACTAATTTTTATCGTATTATGCGTGATTGCAGGAGTTCTGTCGGATGTATTCTTTACGATGAGTAACGTCATGAATGTGCTTCGACAGGTTTCTATTATTGCGATTATCGCGAGTGGGATGACGTTGGTTATTTTACTAGCTGGAATAGACCTTTCCGTCGGTGCAGTTATGGCTTTTTCTGGTGCAATTTTAGCAGGGGCCTTAACAGCTGGCTGGCCGCTTCCGCTTGCAATAATGGCCGCTCTTGGAGTAGGTCTAGTATTAGGAATCTGTAATGGTCTTTTTGTAGCGAGATTTGGAATTCCTTCCTTCATTGTAACGCTGGCAATTATGGTTATTGCACGCGGGATGACGCTTGTTTATACAAAGGGTTATCCACTAGTTGTTAGTAATGAACCTTTCCGATTTATAGGAAGCGGAAGAATTTTTGGTATCCCAGTTCCAATAATCCTCATGTTTGTCATCTTTGGAATCATGTATTGGATGTTAAAATACACCAGCTTTGGCCGCTATATCTATGCAATTGGTGGAAATGAAGAAACAGCGATTCTTGCGGGGATAAACGTTAAGGCTATTAAAATAGCTGTTTTTGGAATTGCTGGTTTACTATCAGCCCTATCCGCAATTATTTACACTTCAAGATTAATGTCTGCACAGCCGACAGCGGGTAATGGAATTGAGTTGGATGCAATCGCTGCAGTTATTATCGGTGGGACAAGTTTAGCAGGAGGGAAAGGAGCTGTTACCGGAACGCTAATTGGTGCATTAATCATGGGCGTTCTCGATAATATTTTGAATTTAATGAATGTGTCTCCGTTCTATCAAAGTATTGCCAAGGGTCTCGTTATATTAGTAGCTGTATTAGTAGATAGTAAGTTTTCAAAAATTAAAAAATAAGACATTGGAGGTATTAGGATGAAAAAGATTATTTCATTATTGGCAATGTTTGTGGTTATTATTGGTCTGGTTGGATGTAGTATGGACGAGGGGTCCAGCAAGAAAACAGATTCAAAGGCTAAGGATAACGGTAAATTAAAAGTTGGTTTATCGATGAATACATTAAACAATCCTTTCTTCGTTGCTGTGAAAGAAGGAGCAGAAGCACAGGCCAAGGAAGATAAGGTTGATCTCGTTATTACGGATGCACAAAACGATCCTGGTAAACAATTATCTGACGTAGAAAATCTTTTACAACAAAATATCGATGTGTTAATCATTGACCCAACTGATAGTGATGCAATTGCTCAAGCTGTTAAAAAAGCGAACGATGCAAAAATCCCTGTATTTACAATTGATCGCAACTCTAATGGTGGTGAAGTAATTACTCATATCGGTTTTGACGCCCTTAAGTCTGGTAATATTGCAGGAAACTTCCTAAAGGATGCGCTTGGTGGTAAAGGGAATATTGTGGAGATTCAAGGGATCTTAGGAACAAACGTAGGACAGTTCAGAAGCAAAGGCTTCAATGAAATTATCGATGCTACTCCTGGCTTTAAGGTGGTAGCAAAACAAGCAGCAAACTTTGACCGCGGTGAAGCGATGAAAGTAATGGAAGACATTCTTCAGGCAAACCCTAAGATTGATGGAGTATACGCAGCAAACGACGAAATGGCACTTGGCGCATTAGCAGCAATTGAAGCAGCTGGACGCTTGGATGAAATTACGTTAATTGGCTGTGATGCGATTGATCCATCTCTTGAAGCGATTAAAGCTGGTAAAATGGAAGCAACTATAGCCGAGCCACCATTCTTCCTTGGAAAAGAAGCGGTTTTAACTGCTCTAAAGATTTCTAAGAAAGAAAGTGTGGAAAAGGAAGTAATTTTAGATTCTACTCTTGTTACAAAGGATAATGTTACGACAGTAAAAACAAAATAATCTCTGTTTTGAATACCGCTTGCCAAGCGGTCAATCCAAATCGGTGATAAGGTAAAAACGCAATTGTTTTGCGTTTTTACTTTTATCATCATGGATAAAATATCTTAGGAGGGGGATAATATGTCGAAAATTGTGGTAGTGGGAAGTTATGTTGTCGATTTAATGAGCCGCACTCCTCATCTTCCAAAGCCAGGTGAAACGGTTCTTGGCGGACCATTCAAAATGGGTCCGGGTGGCAAAGGTGGAAACCAGGCAACCGCTGCGGCACGCTGTGGTTCAGAGGTAACTTTTGTTACGAAATTGGGCGATGATATTTTTGGAAAAGAAGCATTAAAACATTTTAACAGTGAGAAAGTGAATACCCAATACATAAAAGTTGATCCAAACCTGGCAACTGGAGTAGCGTTGATTGAGGTGGATGATCAAAGCGAAAACAGCATTGTTGTCGCTTTGGGTGCTTGCGGCACCATTTCTGAAGATGAAGTATTGGAAGTCGAAGAAAAAGTAAAGGAAGCAGATATAGTTTTGCTTCAATTAGAAACGAGTATCGAAGCGGTTGTCACGACTGTGAAGCTGGCAAAAAAATACGAGGTACCCGTGATTTTGAATCCAGCTCCATTTCAGGAGTTTCCAAGGGATATCCTTAAGGAAGTTGCCTACATTACTCCAAATGAAACAGAGGCTTTTGAGTTGAGTGGAATTGAAGTAAGGGACGAAGAAACGGCGTTACTAGCGGCGATAAAGATTTACGAAATGGGTGTTGGTACGGTTATCATTACATTGGGAAGTAAAGGAGCATTCCTTTATACAGGTGGAGAACGGGGCCAACTAGTTCCAGGTTTCAGGGTGGAAGCGGTCGATACAACTGGAGCAGGAGACGCCTTTAACGGAGGATTTGCCTATGCAATCAGCAACGGAAATTCGGTGAAAGATGCCATGACCTTCGCCCACGCTGTTGCAGCCTTATCCGTAAAAAAAATAGGCACAGCACCCGCCATGCCACAAAAGTATGAAATAGAAGAGTTCTTAGCTCAAAGAGTGGACTAGCGGGTGTCAGGCACCATCCGTGGACAAATAGGGCTATTTGTCCGTGTGGAGAGGACAGCGATTGATTTCATCATCCAGTAAGTTTCTATAGGGAATAAAAAGTGGCTGATTCTAGGTGATTTATAACGCACCCTGAGCCAGCCACTTCCTGATAAATATTATTATAATTCTATTTGCTTCTTAAGTTCGTTTTGAAATCTTAGCTGTTCTCCGGTGTTACCAAGCCAGAGGAAATTTTATTGTTCATGGGACTCTTTTCTTGGATTTCCCTTTGATGAATGTTTTTTTGCCACTCAAAAGTTTTTTTGATGTTTACAAATAAGGCATTTTTTAAAACTCTTTACCAAGAGCAGTGAAGATATCCGATAAACTCAATCCCTTGTTGATTACTGCTTGAATAATTTAGCGTTGTCTTGATTAGCGGCCAAGCTAAGCGTGGTGTCAGGCACCGCTATTACATTCCCCCTCCCCTTACTCTGGTTTTTCTTCCTCATCTTTTTTCTGTTTTTTCTGGTGTTCTTGCAGGGCAAGGAGAATGTCCTGGACATCGATTTTTCCATCTTTGTTTAGGTCGGCTAAGGTATTCTCCGGAACAACAGGCGGAGGAACCGGTGCAGGTACAGGGGCAACGACTGTTTCCGCTGCATTTGGCTTTTTCGGCCTAAAAACAAAGGTAAATACAAGCAGAATAATAATCAGCAGTCCGGAAACCCCATCAACGATGTAGAAGAGCGTTGTATAATCGGACCACAGCGTCTTACTACTGCCCATCTTTTTCTCGGAATTCGCGATATATTGTTTGATTTCAGAGTGATTTGGATAGATTCGCTGGACGGCCTCAAATTTATCTAAGGCATGCTTATAATAGCCGCCCCAATAAAGAGCAAGCCCCTCTTTATAGAGTTTATCCGTGTCACTGTTCGTATTTTTAACCCCGGCCTGATTGACAAATTCCTTTACCGTATTCACTGGTACGGCAAAATTAAATCCTTGGACCTCCTGGCCGTTCACCGTATCGCCTCTAAAGGTTAATAAACCAACAATCTGTCCTTTTTCATTAATGACCGGCCCGCCGCTATTTCCGTGTGTGGCTGCCGCATTTAATTGAATTACCGGACTTCCTTGTTCTGTTTTCTTTGAAGTAGCTGAAATCTGCCCGGCATTCATGGAAGAAACAAGGGAGGAATCCGGCGATAACAGTTCTGAATCACCTGCTGCTGGGTAGCCGCTGACCCAAATATTTTCTTGGTTTTGGATATTATCTGAGTTTCCAAGTGGTAAGGTAGGCAGGTTCTTTCCTTCAACTTTTAGAACGGCTACATCTTTCCCTTCATTGATAGGGGCACCGTAACTTTTAATTTCGCCGTCAAGAATATCTCCACCGGGTAATATTACCTTTAGCACCTTCTTAATACCGGTGTATTGCGTATGTTTGACCATATATTTATAGGCTACTTCATAGTCAATTTTATAGTGGTCTGCCATGATTGTAACAAGTTGTTTAAAGGCGGCACTGGTGATACCGGCGTCATCCATCTTGGATTGTTCGACCACATGGGCATTTGTAACGATATATCCGTCAGAGCTTATAATCGCACCGGACCCAGACCCGCCAATAATACTTTGATAGTTTAACTTATCCAAAATAGCCGCGACTTCAGGGTCATTGGCGGCGTTATTAAACTGCCAGCCAACCACAGCGTAGTCGATGATCCGAACCACAGCAGGCTTAGAGTACTCAGCAAGCTTTTGGGCTTGAGAAATGTTCCCGGCAGCAGGCTTGATATTTAATAGGAAGAGAGAGGCAACCATGACGGCAATAAGTACCAAACTGATCGGTACAGTAAAAAGGGCTCTTTTTTTCAAAATAAAATCCACCTCTTAGTTCGAATATTTAAAAAATTATACTCTGCACTATATTCGGAGGTGACTAAAAGGGAATATTGTACATGTAAAACTTTTGGCGAAAGTTGGTTAAGTACAGAAGATCAAATTGGTGATCCCACCTGTTACCACAATCCTGCTTTAATCCACTTATGTAATTTGTTATCATGATAGATAGGGCTTAACCGGCAATAATTATTCAGAAATACATAGGAATTGTACAATGACTGTTGCTGTACAACGTGGAGGTCTTATGGAGAATCAATTGAAAATAATGACTGTTTTTGGAACAAGACCGGAAGCGATTAAAATGGCTCCGCTTGTCAAGGAATTGGAAAAATATCCGGATAAAATTAAATCCATCGTTACGGTCACAGCGCAGCACCGAGAAATGCTTGACCAAGTGCTGCATATTTTTGGAATTGCACCTGATTATGATTTAAATATAATGAAGGAACGTCAAACATTAATTGATGTCACTACCCGAAGTTTAGAAGGACTCAGCCAAGTATTGGCGGAGGTAAAACCGGATATCGTCTTGGTCCATGGCGACACGACGACGACTTTCGCAGCAAGCTTGGCTGCTTTCTATCATTCCATCCCTATTGGACATGTGGAGGCGGGGCTTCGGACTCATAATAAGTATTCACCCTACCCTGAGGAAATGAACCGCCAGTTGACAGGCGTCTTGGCCGATCTTCATTTTTCGCCAACGAGACAATCAAAGCAAAACCTTTTAGTTGAAAATAAACGGGAAGCTGGCATTTTTATCACGGGAAATACCGCCATTGATGCGTTAAAGACGACGGTAAAAACGAATTATTCACATCCTGTTTTAGATAAAATTGGGGATGACCGATTAATTTTAATGACGGCTCATCGACGGGAAAATACCGGTAAACCGATGGAAAACATGTTCCGTGCGATACGCCGTGTGGTTGAAAAGCACGGGGATGTTCAGGTGGTCTACCCGGTTCATATGAATCCCGTGGTGAGGGAAATTGCCAACCGTGTATTAGGGGACAACAACCGCATTCATCTGATTGAGCCGCTAGATGTGATTGATTTTCATAACTTTGCCTCCAGGGCCTATTTGATTTTGACGGATTCCGGTGGCGTCCAGGAGGAGGCACCATCGTTGGGTGTGCCAGTGCTGGTGCTGCGGGATACAACGGAACGGCCGGAAGGAATTGAGGCCGGGACTTTGAAACTTGCCGGAACAAATGAAGAAACTATCTATGGTTTGGCAGACGAACTGTTATCCAATAAGGAGGCACATGACCAAATGGCCAAAGCCTCCAACCCATACGGAGATGGCCAAGCCTCCAAACGAATCGTCGAAGCCATCCTCTACCACTTTGAAAACGGCGAGAACCGGCCAGCGGACTTCGGCGGCGAATAATTTTAAGCAGTTTAAGTAGTGTCAAAACAATGTTGTCACCAATGGTGACAACATTGGTGACAACAATGGTGTCAGGCACCACGCGTGGACACTTGTCCGCGTGGGTAGGACACGCTGGAGGAATGGGGTAAATTATGAAGCTGAAAAAAATCCATCATGTTGCGGTGATTTGTTCGGATTATGAAAGGTCCAAGGAATTTTACGTTCGGATTTTGGGGCTGACACCCATAAACGAAGTCTATCGAGAGGGAAGAGATTCCTATAAGCTGGATTTGGAAGTGAACGGCCAATACCAGATTGAGTTGTTTTCGTTCCCTAATCCTCCTGCTCGGCCAAGCTATCCGGAAGCGGCCGGATTAAGGCATCTTGCCTTTGAAGTGGATGATATCGAAGAGGCAGTGCACAATTTAACTGAACATCACCTCCATGTTGAAACCATTCGCTTTGATCCCATAACAAACAAGAAATTTACCTTCTTTGCTGATCCAGATGGGCTTCCGATTGAACTTTATGAAAGCTGATTTAATGCAGGTTATCGGTTTTGGAATATGGAATAATAAATGGATAAAATAAAGGGGCTTCCGATATACCGGCAGCCCTTTCTAGTTAAAGTGACTTAAGATTTTATCAAAAAATTTAATATATGCCCATACCTGAATTTATACTTGGAAGGCCGTATTCGCTTGGCGCCCATGTGCCATATCCGCTGCCCAACCCTGGATTGGGTTGATATGGACCATATGTGCCCATAGTAGGTCCGTATCCTGGGTAACCAACAGGCGAAGCACTTGTGGTGCCGTAACCGACTTCCGGACCATAACCTGGGTAACCCGGGTAACCTGGGACAGGTGCATAACCAACCGGACTTCCGTAGCCATAAGCACCATAACCAACAGGGGCCGATCCATGTGCCAGTCCGGAGCCTAAATAGCCTAATCCCAGCCCAAGCAGGCCAGCTCCCAATGTTCCAAATCCAGTATTAGAGTTGGGCTGGTTTCCATGATGGTGGGGGTATCCGTGGTGTTGTTGCCCCCCATGTTGAGTTTGGCCGCCGTGATGATGCTGCTGGTTTCCATGAGGTTGCTGTCCCCCGTGTTGAAACGTGCCTCCGTGCTGCTGGTTTCCATGGTGCTGCCCTCCATGTTGAAATGCGTCCCCGTGGTGCTGCTGCCCTCCATGCTGAAACGGGCCCTCATGATGCTGGCCCCCGTGTTGAAATTGGCTCCCGGACCCATGGTGGTGCTGGCTACCTTCCTGCTGTTTCTTTTGCTTGTGCTGCTCAACAGGCATGCGATAAGGATAATACAAAAGAATCCCCTCTCTCCTCTTTATCATTTAGCCTATGCAGCCCTTAATATTATTCTTGGGCAGGAGCCCATAATTCCGAGAATCCAAGGATGGTGGGCCATGGATTCTTAGTTCATCAACTCAATCCTTTGTCGTTCCTTTCATTGTAGAATACGTCTCAAGTCTTAGATTTCTTTCCGTTTGTGGTCCATGGCAGGCAGGAGTATTTTCGTGTATTGTGGAAGTAGTAAATGGAAATAACCTTTTTTTGATAGGGAATTTTGAAGAATGTGAAACATTCATTTGCTTCATTCGTATCAATAGAAAGGATTATTAGTCAGGAGTCGATTAATTATGAACCCTTTTCTATCGTTTCTTGTTCGCTCGTTTGTAGCCGTCCCGATAACCGTTATCACTTGGCTGGTATGTATGATTCCTTTAGGACTTACCTTATTGCCTTCGACTGGATATGCATTACTGGGAGGGGTCCTTACTCACTTAGTCCTGTCGGTATTTATGAATACTCGCTTTTTAAAAAGACATCAGTTATCAAGGAAGGAATATCGCTACATTAAGAAAAATCTCGCCGAGGCGAAACAGAAAATTAACCGCTTGAATAAAAGCATTTTTAAGATTCGTGATATTTATTCCGTTAAGCAAAGAATTGACATCCACCGGATTACCAAAAAAATACACAAAATGGCAACAACGGAGCCGAAGCGTTTTTATAAGGCTGAAGAATTTTATTTTTCCCATTTAGATTCCGTCGTTGAACTCACAGAAAAATATAGCTTTTTATCCGCCCAGCCAAAGAAAAACATGGAGATGGGCCAATCCCTGATTGAAACGCGTCACACATTGAATGAACTAACAAAGTTATTGGAAGAGGATTTATATCACGTGATATCCGATGATATCGATAACTTAAATTTTGAAATAGATGTTGCAAAGCATTCCATTAATAAGAAAAAGGATGCAAAATTTCCTGAAGAGAATAGGTGGCTGAAATGAGCGAAAACAACCCAATCCAACCCAATAAAGCTGGTAATTTATTAGACGATATCCTTGCCAATCCATTTGGTGATAATCTTGAACTTGCTAAAAACCCAGTTGTGCAACCAAGTGAGGTCAGGCCGGTAAAGTTAATTGATGTGATTCCGGAAGAAAACAGGGCAAAGGCGTATCAGATTGCTGAACAGATTGACCCGGCAAACCATCAATCAATGATATTATACGGGACCCAAGCACAAGGAAAGCTGCTGTCCTTCTCGCACACGATGCTTGAACATGTTCAGAAACAGGATGTTGGCGAAATCGGGGAAATCATTAGTGACTTAATGAAGAGGTTAGATCAAGTGAATCCGGATGAGCTGAAGGATGGGAAGCCATCCTTGTTTGCACGTATGTTTGGAAAAATTTCAAGCTCCCTGCAAGAAGTTCTTTCAAAATACCAAAAAACAGGAGCCCAAATTGATCGAATCAGTGTGAAGCTCGACCGTAGTAAAAATGTCCTCATGTCCGATATCAAATTGCTCGAGCAGCTTTATGAAACGAATAAAGAATACTTTCACGCCCTGAATGTCTTTATCGCCGCTGGGGAAATCAAGCTGGAAGAAATGCAGGAGAAAACCATCCCTCAGCTAAAAAAAGCAGCTGAAGCGGCAAATGATCAAATGAAGTTTCAAGAAGTCAACGATATGATCCAATTTGCTGACCGTTTAGACAAGCGCCTCCATGATTTGAAATTAAGCCGTGAAATCACCATTCAAAGTGCTCCACAAATCCGGTTGATTCAAAACACGAACCAGGCACTTGTCGAAAAGATTCAATCTTCGATTATGACGGCAATCCCATTATGGAAGAATCAAGTCGCGATTGCGCTAACATTAATTCGCCAGCGCCACGCTGTTGAGGCTCAAAAGCAGGTTTCCAAAACCACCAATGAATTGCTCTTGAAAAATGCAGAAATGCTGAAAACCAATACAATCGAAACAGCGAAAGAAAACGAGCGTGGCCTCGTTGATATCGAAACATTAAAGAAAACGCAGGAAAGCCTTATAACTACCCTTGAGGAAACGATGCGCATCCAAGAGGAAGGCCGCCACAAACGCCGCCAAGCCGAACAAGACCTTGCGGCCATGGAAAACGACCTGCGACTAAAACTATTAGAGATAAAAGGAAAATAATTAAAAAGGGGCCCCGCTACAGGTTGAATGCAGCGGGGCCCTCTTTTTGTGCATCAGAAACAAATCATGTTAAGTAAACAGTGTCCACCCGGGGCGGACACTTGTACATGAATGGTGTCAGGCACCACTGCAGTGGTGCCTGACACCATTACCGACACCATTACAAAGAATCCACACAGGCACCCAAGCACACTTATTTATTTACTGGTGTTACATCAAGGTATTCTTCAAGGGTGATGCTGCGGCTCATGATGTCTTGGGCGATGGCTTTTCCGACGTAGCGCAGGTGCCAGGGTTCGTATTTGTAGCCGGTGATGGTGTCTTTTCCTTTTGGATAGCGGATGATAAAGCCGTATTCGGCGGCATGGTCCTGAAGCCAGCTTGCTTCGGGCGTCCCTTCGAAGCATGCCTCTGCGGCACATTTTCCATTTCCACCGGTCACATCGATGGCAAGGCCTGTTTCATGCTCGCTGGTCCCAGGAATGGCGCTATAGGTTCTTGCTGCTTCGTATCCATCCAGATTAACGTAGTACTTAAACAAGTTCTCTTGGGTGGCGTGCGATCTGTAGGCTGAGACACCTAAAAGGGTCACATTCTGCTGTTTTGCGGCCGCAAATAATTCTTCGATAGCACTGGCTGCTTTCGTACGCATTTTTCGTTTTTCAAGTTTTTCCTTAAATGTAAAAGGGATATCTGGGAAAATTAAATCAAGCGGCTGATAACTTTTAGGCAGTTTATTACGCTTATTGACCAGAACAGGAATAATTTCTGGGTTGGTAACAACCTGGAAGCTAACCCCCTTCTGCCCGCGGTCTGCTTTTTTGACAAGGTCGGATGATGGATTGTTTACAGGGACTGGAGGATTGGCTAATTTCTTATCGTTTTCCGCAACATGGTTTTTCCACACGCAGCCTGTAGAAACTGCTAAAAGGAATGAAAGCACAAAGAGCCATAACAACATTGAACGAATTTTTAACATCGGTAACTTCCTTTTTTTTAAGAGAATCACTGCTGTTACTATAATCGACACTTTTGCAGACTTTAAAACGTAAATTATTAACAATTGATAGGTCTAAAGACTCTTTAACTTTATTGTTCCGTTGCCTATATTTTTAATATAAACACATAAATTGTACGAAACGGCAAAGCCATTGAAAAATGGTGACGCAAAACTAAAGGGGCTAATGTTTAATTGACGATGCTTGCCAGTTACCGAACACGACTTACTCCTGCGATTTATGTTAACCACGATTGAGGAGGTTTTCATGTGTTGAAAATGTTTATTAAAGGTAAATATTATTATCATGTATTTCAGCATCGCCACAACGAGCTGCTCCAGCAAGACTGCCTATGTAATGACTTAAAGGTGAGGCTGAAGGTTAAAGCAACTTATCATAATAGTAAAGCCGTTGAACTTAGTTCGATTATGTAAGTGGAACCCAAAAGTAAAAAGCCTGGGGAGTTCCCCAGACTTTTTACTTTGCAATAAATTTATTTGTGCAAATGCTATCATTTTTTAGTGGGACATCGTTTTACTGCCATCATCATGACCGTCTTTGGTAACTTTCAATGCACCGACTGCTCCTTTTGTTGCGTGATTGAATTGGTGGGTAACAATCGGGTAGCTGCCTTCCTTCGTTACGGTAAATTCGACGACTGCCCCGCCGCTCGCTGGAAGCATAACTGTTTGCAATCCCTTCATATGGTTATACGGATTTCCGTCAAGATAAACATCATCGAACATAGTACCAACAACATGGAAGCTGCTGACTTCATTGGGACCAACGTTCATCACATAAAATCTCACTTTGTCGCCGACTTTAGCAAGGAGCGGGTGATCAACTAGAGCGCCGACGGTCCCATTTGTATTGTTATCGCCAGCTTTTAGAGCCTTTGTTGAAAAAACTACATATTTAGGTGTGCCATTCGTCATATCGTCCATATCGTTGTATTTGTACCATTCATTTTGAACAATCACATATTCCCGGTCGACCTTAGAATCAGTTGGGTAGCCATTCGTTGGTTTAACGATAATCGTACCGTGCATGCCGTTCGCAATATGGGCTAGAACTGGTTTGGTTCCGCAATGATACATAAACACCCCGGGATTATCCGCCGGATAGCTGAATGAGCCGGTCTCATCAGGCATGATGTCTGTGAAATCTTTAGATGGTGCCGCATGAACAGCATGCATATCCATGCTGTGCGGGATGGATGGATCCATATTTTTTAGGGTAAAATTAATCTTATCCCCTTGGTTAACCACAATGACTGGGCCAGGGGCCTCGCCGTTAAAGGTCCAAGCTTTATACATATCACCTTTAGCAATTTCGATATCGGTGATTTGTGAAGTCATTTCAATATTTACCTCATGTGCGCCGATGCGATCTATTTTAATTGGAGTTGGTTTTTGATTCACATGCTCATGTGGTCCGAATACCTTTGAAGTTACATTTGTGTTCGCTTCAGCTTCAACAGACTTTTCAATTGAAAGATCAGACTTTCCACAAGCACTTAATACCATGACAGAAGTAACCATAATTGCTGCAATCTTCGCTATCTTACCCACTTAAATCTCCCCCATTTATCTCCTATTTATGTTGATTTCTTACTACATCTTCATTTTAACTTTTCTAAAAACTCCCCTAGATTTAGGTCACTCATTATCAGGTAGATAGTGAACATATTGTGAATTGGTGAGCAAAGTAACATTATCACTATGTCAATATGAAATAATTCCTTCAGAAATGGCCATTCTAAAAGGAAAAGGAGGTATCTTTTTGAAAAAAAAACCTGATGAAACAAGTGAAGGATTAAATCAAATCTTTGCGATTATTAATGCAAAAGGTGATACAGGTGAGCTTAAGGAAATTGTCGAGCGGGACGAAGCCGAATGGAGCGAAGACGACCCACAAACAGTTAAATAAAGGCAAGTTCAAAAGACCTAGAGGCTATTCTAGGTCTTTTTCTAGGGACATTGTGGATAACAAAACTAACAATTGTGGATAATCAGGTGTAAAATGTAGATAGGTTGATTGTATCTGTGGATAGTCAAACAGCGCATGCAGACATCGGTAGAAGTGGACCATAGTTATTCACATAATCTGTGTATAAATAGGCAAAACCTGTGGATATCCGCCCATGATTTGTGGATATCACCAGATAATCTGTTGATAAACATAAAAAAAGAGCAAGTAGGTCTAAGGTGGTATAGACGACCATACATATGGTGATATATGCTTTTATTATCATTGTAAGGGGTTCCATATGTGTTTTAACATAACAGGATATACATCTGGGGGGACCTAAAATTTTAAAAAATGGGAGGGTATTAACATGAGTCGCTTGATTAAGAAGCTGCCTATACTCTTGATGGCAGCTGCACTAATTTTAACAGGGATTCCACTTTTGGGGTCTGGCAAGGCGAAGGCGCAAGAGGTAAGTATTCAGGATATAGTTATCGACCTTAACATCCCCCAAGTCACGAGAGAAGTAAATGATAACCAAATTAATTTGAATGCGCTACATACTTATCAGGATGGGCATTTTATGCTGGCTTCTAACAATTTATCGTGGACGTCCTCCAATAAAAATGTTGCCTTCGTTAAAGATGGCCAGGTCACTTTATCGGGGCATAACGGGAAAACATTTATCTCTGTCAGCGATGGCAAGTACTGTGACCGAATCTCAATTCAATACAAAGGAAATCAAGGTCAGATCCTTGTAGAAAAAGAAAAAGGAGCACGCTATGACCTTATTGGCAAAGCAATCAAGGAAATGACGATTGAAGAGAAGGTCGGCCAAATGCTCATGCCAGACTTCCGTACATGGAAGGGGAAAAATGTCACGGAAATGAATGACGAAATTGCCGAGCTTGTCAAAAAGTATCATCTTGGAGGTGTCATTCTGTTCCGTGAAAACACGGTTACAGCTGTGCAAACAACGAAACTCGTCAGTGCCTATCAAGATGCTGCTGAGAAGTATGGACTGTTAATTTCAATTGACCAAGAGGGCGGAATTGTGACACGCCTGCAGTTAGGAACGGATTTTCCAGGGAACATGGCACTTGGGGCGACAAGATCTGAAGAACTTGCTGAAAAAGTAGGCAAGGCGATTGGCGAAGAGCTGAACGCTGTTGGAATCAACATGAACTTTGGACCTGTGTTGGATGTAAATAATAATCCGGATAATCCGGTTATTGGCGTTCGGTCATTTGGCGAGGATCCGAAGTGGGTAGCAAAGTTGGGGAACGCCTATATTAAAGGGCTACATGAAACTGGGACAGCATCAACGGCAAAGCATTTTCCCGGGCATGGTGACACCGCAACCGATTCGCATTTAGGGCTGCCTGAGGTGCCGCATGACATTGACCGTTTGAAAAAGGTGGAATTGTACCCATTCCAGCAGGCAATGGATGCCGGAATTGATGCAGTGATGTCGGCTCATGTTACCTTCCCGAAAATCGATAGCACGAAAGCCATTTCGAAAAAGGATGGAACGGAAATTGCCATTCCAGGCACGCTATCACACAAGGTATTAACAGGTCTAATGCGCGAAGATATGGGCTTTAAGGGCGTTATTGTGACGGATGCGATGAACATGCAGGCGATCGCCGACCATTTTGGCCCGGTTGATGCCGCTATTCGTGCCGTAAAAGCGGGAACGGATATTGTTTTAATGCCTGTTGGACTTGAACCCGTTGCAAATGGGCTTTACGATGCAGTGAAATCCGGTGAGATTTCAACAGAAAGACTTAATCAGTCTGTTGAACGGATTTTATCGCTGAAATTAAATCGCGGGATTGTTAAGGCAGAAGTAGAAAAGAGCCTTGATGAAAAAATCTCTAATGCCGAGAAAGTTTGGAAATCAGCGGAACATTTAAAAATCGAAAAAGAAGCTGCTGCAAAATCGATTACACTTGTGAAAAATACTGGTATTCTACCTTTAAAGGCAGCTGCAGAAGATAAAATTGTTGTCGTAGGTTCAAGCGCCACTACTCTATTGGCTGAGGTTCAAAAACATCACAAAAACGTAACAGTTATTAATACTGCAACTCCACTTTCGGCAGCCAATTTAGCTATCGCAAAAACGGCAAAATATATCATTGTGGGAACGAATACTTCTACGGTGAGCGGGAGATTACCTTCTGCCAGTTTAATGAAGCTAGCCAATCAAATGATTGACGAAACGGATGCGGCGGTTATTGGCGTAGGAATTCGAAATCCGTATGATATTATGGCCTATCCTAAGGTTGATGCGTATTTGACACAGTATGGAACCAAGGACGTAAGCTTTGAGGCGGCGGTTAACACCATTTTCGGTGTAAATAAACCTACTGCCAAGCTTCCGGTCACGATTTACAACCAGGAAGGCAGCGTCTTATACGGATTTGACCATGGACTAGGGTATTAACTTTATTAATCACAGCATATATAAGCATGAGGGACCTTCTAAATAGGAGGTCTTTTTTTTAACTTGGAATTCTGGTTGAAAAACTGGTTTGGCGGAAATCCCCCCGAAAATTGGCGAAATAAATCCAAAGTTTGGCAGAACCCCCTCTAAAGCTTACATCTATCCAGTAGCTTCCTCTAATAAGATGACATTTGTCACCTGATTTTGATGACATTACTTACTAAGATTTTCCTCCATTAAAACGTACAATAAAATCAAGAAAGCAGGAGGTGTTCACGAACATGAACAAAATTGTGAGCTTAACAAACGTGACTAAGTCATTTCAACATAAAAAAGCGGTCAATGATATATCTTTTTCGATTGGAAAGGGAGAAGTTGTCGCGATTCTCGGACCGAATGGGGCTGGGAAAACAACCACAATCTCGATGATCTTAGGTCTGCTCAAACCATCAACTGGTGAAGTCCAATTATTTGGCCGCCAGCCGCAGGAAAGGCAAGTCCGTGAGAAAATTGGCACGATGCTTCAGGAAGTCAGCGTGATGCCAGGCTTGAAGGTGCGTGAAATCCTTGAACTCATCCGTTGCTATTACCCACACCGACTTGCAATGCCGGAACTAATCAAACTGACAGGCTTGACCGAGCAGGACATGAAAACACGGGCAGAGAAATTATCCGGCGGACAAAAGCGGCGCTTAAGTTTTGCACTCGCACTGGCAGGAAATCCGGAGCTGATCATTTTAGATGAACCGACCGTCGGCATGGATATCACCTCACGGAACCACTTTTGGCAAACCGTCCATCAACTGGCCGCCCAAGGTAAAACGATCATTTTCTCGACCCATTATCTGCAGGAAGCCGATGATGCCGCGGACCGAATCTTACTTTTTAAAGACGGGGCGATTGTCGCCGATGGAACACCGGCGCAAATCAAAGCAAGCATTTCGAAGCAGTCCGTTTCGTTTATCGTCGACCCGGAGATATCCTTAGAAAACCTATATCTCCATAGTGAAATTGATGATATTTATCGAAAAAATAACCGGGTCTACGTCCAGTCCACAAATACGGACCGAGTTTTAGAGCTTATTTTTCAAGAAAAAATTGGTGCCCGTGACATTCAAATTGAACGTGGCAAGCTTGAAGAAGCGTTTGAGCAGCTGACTAGCGCAGCGAAGGAGGCAATATAAGATGAAAGCATTTCAAATGCAATGCAAAATGGAGATTATCAGGATTTTAAGAAACCGGTATTTTGTGTTTTGGTCCATCGCAATGCCGATTCTCTTCTATTATATTTTTACGAATGTCGTCAATACGAATGCCTCGGATAAGGGTGAATGGGCGGCCCACTATTTAATGTCGATGACGGCGTTTAGTGTGATGGGGTCGTCGATTATGACGCTCGGCATTCGCATGGTGCAGGAGCGTTCGCAAGGCTGGTCAACATTTATCCGCATCACGCCGCTGTCCGACACCGTGTATTTCGCAGCACAAATGATTGGTCAAAGCGTGATCCATGTGTTATCGATTACGATTATTTTTATCGCCGGTTTCCTCATCAACGGTGTATCGCTTACAGCGCTGGAATGGGTGCTGAGCGGTTTATGGATTTTGCTTGGATCCCTGCCGTTTCTCGCCCTTGGCACTGTCATCGGGATGATGAAAAAAGTCGAAACAGCTGCAGGTGTCAGCAATGTGCTGTATATGATCATGGCGGTGGCAGGCGGGATGTGGACGCCGCTAGAATTTATGCCGAAGATCATGCAAAACATCGGGAAATGGCTGCCGTCCTATAATTTTGGCAATGGCGCTTGGGAAATCGTTACTGGCAGCATGCCTGATTGGAGGAATATTCTGATTTTAATCACCTATTTAGCCCTGTTTATGCTACTATCGAAGTATATTAGAAGAAAAACGGAAGCAGTGTGATGCGTTATGAAAAAGTCATTTAGCCTATTCCCGCGCCAAATGGGCTTTTTCCCTTATATCTTTCTGATATATATCGCTTTTCCAGCCTTTTATTTAACAAAAGAAACAGGAATGAAGCAGCTCCTCGGCTATGGCATGTTGCTGCTTTTCCTGGTGACCTACCGCCAGCTCTATTTTCTTATGGGAAAAAGAACATTCACTTCCTGGCTGGCCGTGCAAATGGCGATTGTATTTATCTTCAGTATCTTTTATGACATAAATTACATGTTTTTAGGGTTTTTTCCGGCGAACTTTATCGGCTGGTATCAGAATAAAACGGGTTTTCGCCGTGGATTAATTAGTTTAGTGATAGTTGAAATTCTTCCCTTCATTGTCCATATAATTAGAACGAAAACATTCTTTACCCCGACAGAGCTTATTTACTTCGTTCCCTTCCTGATCATTATGCTGATTTCACCGTTTGGAATCCGTTCAATGAACCGCCGGATGGAGCTTGAAAAGAAGCTTGACCAGGCGAACCAGAAGATCGAAGAATTGGTAAAGCGCGAGGAGCGGGTCCGGATTGCTCGCGACCTTCATGATACGCTCGGCCATACGCTGTCCCTACTGACGTTAAAAAGTCAGCTTGTGCAACGGTTGACTGTGGTTGACCCGGAACGGGCGCGGCTTGAAGCAAGGGAAATGGAAACCACCTCCCGTGCCGCGTTAAAGCAGGTGCGCGAGCTGGTCACCGATATGCGCACGGCCACCATCGCCGAGGAGCTCCTGCAGGTCCAGCAACTAGTACGGGCCGCGGGAATTACCTATCAGTACGAAGGCGCGGTTGATTTTTCAAGGATTTCCCCGTTTACACAAAATATCATCGGCATGTGTGTGCGTGAGGCGGCAACCAATATCGTCAAGCATAGCCGCGCCACCCACTGTTCGATTGCAATCAAGCTTTTTTCGGAAAAAATGAACATCGTCGTCCGCGATGATGGGATGGGCGTTAGTAGTAATCAAGCCTTTGGGAATGGTTTGCGGGGGATGGAAGAGCGGCTTGCACTTGTTGACGGGGTTCTTACTCTATCAAACAATAATGGTGCCGTTTTAGAATTGACAGTTCCCATCATTAAAAAAGCAGGGAGTGCCGCGATATGATAAGTTTATTTATTGCAGAAGATCAACGAATGTTATTGGGGGCGTTGGGCTCCTTACTTGATTTAGAGCAGGATATGAAGGTAATCGGCCAGGCGCTGAACGGGGAAGAAGCACTCACTTCTATTCTAAAGCTTGAGCCGGATGTTTGCTTGATGGATATTGAAATGCCTGTCTTGAACGGGCTCGAGGTAGCGGAGGAACTCGCACGCCGCTCGGCTCCCAGCAAGGTCATTATCCTAACTACGTTTGCCCGGCCTGGATACTTTGAACGCGCCGTAAAAATCGGCGTCCACGGGTACTTACTGAAGGATGGCGAGATAGATGAGCTGGCTGATGCGATTCGCAAGGTGATGGCAGGAAAACGGGTATTCAGCCCCGAGTTAACCTTTGATGTCATCCGCGAGGAAAATCCGCTGACGCCGAAAGAACAAGAGATTTTGAGATTAGCAGCCTTAGGGAAAACAACCAAGGAAATCACTTCGGAGCTCTACCTTTCATCCGGCACAGTCCGTAACTATATCTCAGAAATCATCCATAAGCTAGATGCGAAGAATAGAACTGAGGCCGCTGCCATCGCCGGAAAAAAAGGCTGGATTTAGCGCTGCAAAAGGTACCTTTTAATAGGGTGCCTTTTTATT
>NZ_BCVI01000035.1 GCF_001591665.1 Neobacillus soli NBRC 102451
GAACAATATAATTTCCAAGTGAAGAATTCTAATTGACTTTTCACTGGCTCTTGTCTTACTTTTTTATCAGCCGCTCAAAAGCGACTTCATTAATTTATCATATCTCACTTCGTTATGTCAATAACTTTTTTTAATTTCTTTTTTTCGTTGTTGACTCTCTCGAAGAGGACAGGAATTAATATAACATGATAAATAAATGTTTGCAATATAATTTTAAAAGTTTTTTCAAAATGTATTTTTCTTAGTTTCATTATCATCTATATTAGTCCTGCCCTAATATATCCTTTTATTACTTCTTTCACCCAGACAAAAAGCAAGACGCCGGCAATTGGTATTAATTAAAAGAGTGAGTAAACTCATAAAATAAACAACAATTGTATATGTAATAAGAGATAGCCTTTTTCGAACATTTTAATTGAATAATAAATAAGCTGTTATTAACGCACATACATGAAGGGCAAGTCACTCACCAATTAGGGGGTTCCACTGATTAGGAATTAATTTAAAAAAAGCTTCAGTTAACCTACTCTTTTATAATGGACGTGAATAGATATGAGCAGTATTGATATGAATATTTTAATTAAGTTGGGAATATCAGCTGTTTTGGGCCTTATCATTGGTCTTGAACGTGAATTAAAAAGAAAGCCAGTGGGACTTAAAACAAGTCTTGTTATCTCCGTGGTTAGTTGTTTGCTGACGATTGTATCTATTCAGTCTGCCTACATGTTTCCTAATTCGGATAATGTCAAAATTACGATGGACCCTCTTCGGCTGGCAGCACAGATTGTCTCAGGGATTGGCTTTTTAGGCGCCGGGGTCATATTGAGAAGAGGGAATGACAGTATTTCCGGTTTAACGACTGCCGCTATGATTTGGGGGGCTGCTGGTATTGGAATTGCCGTAGGGGCCGGTTTTTTCATTGAGGCGTTCGCAGGTGTTTTCTTACTAATTATCAGTGTAGAATTCATCCCTTTTTTAATGAAACTTATTGGGCCTAAGCAATTACGAGAAAAAGAAATTATGCTTCAACTATTTATTAGGGATCAATCGCAGATTGATACAGCAATTTCTTTTTTATTAGAAAAAAAGTATATCGTCCGCAGACTAAAAATAAAGGATTTAGATAATGGGGATCATCTTGTTCAAATATTAGTGGCCGTTGATTATCGTGAAAAGACGACTGAAGTTTATGCATCTGTTTCGAATTTAGACGGAGTAAACAAGGTTGAAATAGAAAGTATTGGTTAAGGACGAAATATTTTTTCCCTTTCTTCAAATTTTCTCTTGCAAGAATTTTATTTTGCAGATATAATTTTTCTTGTACCACTCATATTGGGGGATTAGCTCAGCTGGGAGAGCGTTTGGCTGGCAGCCAAAAGGTCAGGGGTTCGAGCCCCCTATTCTCCATACGAAATAATGATTGAATAAAAGACCCGTCATATATAAATGATGGGTCTTTTTTCGTTTTTTTTCTTCTCTAAATTACATTTTGTCTATTATTAACCCAACCTAATTAACTCCGTCGGGAAGGTTGTAAGTACTTTTGCTTCTCCATCTTCTCCGATATATATATTTTCTTCAATACGGACGCCACCGAATCCAGGAATATAAATACCTGGTTCAATAGTAAACAAAAATCCCGGCTCTAAAGTTAATTCATTTTTTTCATGAATTGACGGTTCTTCATGTACTTCCATGCCTAAGCCATGTCCCACGCGGTTATTATAATACTGACCATAACCATTCGCTTTAATCACATTACGGGCAGCAATATCCACACTTCCGGCCAAAACACCGGCTTTCGCTGCAATAACTCCTTCACTTGTAGCTTCTCGGACGATCTCAAAAATTCTTCTCTGTTCAACTGTTTCTTCGCCTATTACGAAGGTGCGCGTAATGTCTGAACAATATCCATCAACAATCACACCCATATCAATTAATAAGAATTCACCGTTGTTAATGTTCTTTCCATCAGGGCTTCCGTGTGGTAACGATGATTTTGCTCCTGATAATACCGTCGTAGGAAACGCAGGACCTTCTGCACCGAACTTTCTCATTAAATATTCAAATTCAGCTGTTAATTCTAGTTCTGTCATGCCTTTTTTAAAATTTTTAATTCCTTCGCTTAATACTTTTTCAATCACTAGAACCGCATTTTGGACCTTCTTGCACTCTTCAGGGGACTTCCTCATTCGCTGGCCGGAAATAAATTCTCCTACATTTTGATAGCTAAAGCTAGAAAAGAAGTAATTGAGCTGTTCTTGTTGAAATAAACTAACGTTTTTCGTTTCTAAACCTATTGACGTTACACCTTCACCGATTGTATCTTTTAACACTTTATACGGATTTGATTCGTCTGAGATTGGAATAATCCTTTTTACATACGAACTTTTCTCTGCATCCTCTTGATCAAGTGCGGGAACAAATAAATAATTGGTTTCATTGCGCAGATCGATGACTAAAGCCATGAAACGCTCATATGGTTCAGAGTTAAAACCTGTATAGTAAAATACATTCTTAGGAGAATTTACAATTGCCATGTCCACTTGCCGTTCTTTCAAATACTGAACTAAACCATTCAATCTGGTTTGATACTGCTCACTCATAAAAACACTCCTCTATCGATGCGAATATTTGCGCTTACTTACAAGCGAATTCGAGTACCCAGTCCGTTTTGAATCGCTTTTTCGTAAACATATTTTGCTGTTACAATATCAACAACAGCCAGTCCGACTGACTTAAATATGGTTATTTCTTGGTTGCTTTCTCTTCCTCTCCGCTTTCCGCTGACGATTTCCCCTAACTCTGCATAAATATCACTTTCTTTAAAAACTCCCTCGTTAATCGGGATTTGCAAGTCTCCAGTCTCCTCTAAGGCTGCTTCTTTTGATTCCACCACTACTTTATCAGCTGTGGAAATGGCATGTGACGGAAGTTCTTGCATCGTAGGTTTGAATGAACCGATTGCATTCACGTGAACACCTGTTTTTAAAATTTCAGTAAAAACGGGCGCAGAAGAGTTTGTTGCCGTGACGATAATATCCGCTTCACGAACTGCCTCATTTGGGTCTGAATATACTTGAACATTCCTATTGAACTTCTTCGTAATGTATTCAGCAAAATCGGCTGCTTTTTGTCTTGTTCGGTTAGAAACAATAATTCTTTCAATATCCCGCACAGCAAGCACTGCTTCAACCAACCCTTCACTTTGTCCCCCTGTGCCAATAACTGATAATATTTTTGCATCTTGCCTTGCTAAATATTTTGTCGCTACCCCACTTAAGGCACCAGTACGGACCATCGTTAGATAGGACCCTTCCAAAAGTGCAAGCGGCTCTCCTGTTTCAAAGTCTGATAGCATGACAAGTCCGTTTATTGTCTTCTTTCCTATTTTCGGATTATTTGGTGCCACTGTTACAACTTTTATTCCCCATGTGCCAAGCCCTTCAGCTACCGAGGGCATCACTAACGCTGTATTTTGAGAATCATAGAATGGCAACGCCGCTCGGATTGGGGTCACCGTCCTAGACGCCGAAAATTCTTTTAGAGCACTAGCTGCATGTTCAATCACTTCATTCATATCTATTAAACTCTTCTGTTCCTCTGCATTAATCACTAGCATGCTTTCCCATCCCTCCCTGCTTTTCTGGAACTGGGCACTCACTATTGAAAAAGACTTAAGCCAATAAAAACCCTTGTTTCAATGGATCTCTTGGATCGATAACAAACTGGTGGAATCCCGTAATAAATGCCTGGCCGGTAACCCTTGAAACAATCGCTTCAAATTCATCTACCTTTGTCCTTGACAGCACTTCACCAATGAATTGTCCATCGGTAATACATTCATGGACGAAACTCCCGCCTTCTTTTAAAACACCTTGTTCTACTAATGTAGCTAGTCTGGCTGACGTCCCTGTCCCACAAGGGGATCGATCGACCTGCTCATCTGCAAAGATGGTTACATTCCTTAGGTCAGCACCTTCTTTTTTTGGCTCATCGGAAAATATAACACCATATATTCCTTTTAAATCCTCTTCAAGCGGGTGCTTCACTTCCATATTACTTTCAATATATTGTTTGATTTTCGTGCCCCATGTTTGAATCTCGGGTAAATCTTTGAAATTCACTTTAAGACCGAATTCTTTACTATTTACTACTGCATAAAAAGCTCCACCAAAAGCGATGTCGACTTGAAATTCGTATCCTTCAATTTTAACGGGAACATCCTTTTTAAAAACAAAGGAAGGAACATTTTCAAATGAGACAGATTCCACTTGGTTACCATTGTACTTTGCATAAGCAATGACCTCTCCAGCAGGGCTATCAATAACAAATTTTTGTTTACCACCTGTCAAATCGAACATACCCGTTTCTATTCCATATGTTACAACAGCAACGATTCCATGGCCGCACATTGTGCTCCATCCTTCATTATGCATGAACAACACGCCGAAATCGGCATGTGAATTTGCTGGCGGTGTAATGATACAACCGTACATACCATGGTGTCCGCGTGGTTCATACATAAGAACCTCTCGTAAATGATCCAAATGCTCCATGCAGTATGCACGTCTTTCCAATTGGGTGCTGCCTTTTATTTCTGGCAGACCACCGGTAATAATCCGTAATGGTTCACCGTAAACATGCATATCCACTGTCGTGTACATTTTACTGAAATTCATTTTCTTTCCCCCTCTGGATTTTGTATTTTCACGCTTTATAAAAAAATTTTATCTAAAAGTATGAATCTTCATTTGCGTATGTATTATACCCATTTCGTTAATTACCTTTGATTAACACTTTTTACATTTACCGGGGAACTATCCCCGGCACATTCTAACCTTGCTTTTATGCTCTTGAAACGGCCGTTAAGCTCGCTAAAATGTCTTTAAGTTTTTGATCTTCCTCAGGTGTTAACCCTAAACGCGGATAACGGGATGGTCCTCCTGCTTGGCCGTTCAACTCCATCGCACGTTTAACAATTTGCACATATTTCCCTGATCCTTCAAGGAATGTACATAGCGGTAAAATGCTATTATTGAGCACCCATGCCTCTTCTAGCTCACCATTTTGAAAATGGTTGAACATGTCTGTCACGAGCTTTGGTACAATGTTCCCCGCAACGGAAATCCAGCCTGTTGCCCCGACAAAATAGGACTCCATGACCAAATCTTCTGAGCCGCAGAAAACTTCAAAATCGCCTTTTCCATCTCTTGCTAAATCTCGTGCTTTGCGGATATCGCCGCTTGATTCTTTAATATGTGTGACTCTATCACACTCTTTCCCAATTTTAAGCATCAGCTCTGTGCTCATATCGACACCGGATGTAAACGGATTGTTGTAAAGCATAATCGGCACATTCACGGCATTAGAAATTTCTTTAAAGTGGAATAAAATTTCTTCTTCCTTTGGTTTGCAATAGTACGAGTTAATGATCAATGCACAATCAGCACCGTGTGCTTCAGCTTGTTTGGTGTACTCAATGGTTTCTTTCGTTGTTTCAGCAGCTGTTCCAACAATTACTGGAATACGGCCGTTAACTTCCTTCATAACCAATTCAACTATCTGAAACCTTTCTTCTTTTGATAAACTCACGAATTCTCCGGTACTGCCGTTGATCACCATCCCTGCTACGCCTTGATTTACGAAGTAGTTCACATTATTTTTCACTCCGGCCCAGTCAATCTCCTGCGCCTTATTCATGGGTGTAATCAAAACGGGATATGCCCCTTTAATTGATGCCATGTTCATCTCCTCCTCAAAGTTTTTATATCAAATTAGTATTTTTCTGATTTAATAGAATCCATTTTAAAAATTATTTTAATAAAAACCCAGCTGCTAAAGGATCTGTCGGATCTAATACAAATGTTTGTAAACCTGTAATGAAACCACGGCTTGTCACGGTAAACTGATAACCATTCTCTGCTTGTTCAGCAACTTTTGCTGCCAAGCGGCTTTCGAAAATACTTTCATTCACAAGTCCTTGTTCTGAACGCAATGCTCCCTTAGCTAGTAAACTTGTATAACAAGCAAGCGTTGGTCCAAAGCCAGGTGAACGAACGATAAATTGATCCTTTCGGAACGTTATTGATTTAATTCGTCCCACATCTAATGCAGAATCATCTAGTAAAATGGCTGCTTGTACCTGGACCTCTGAATCAAGTGCCTGAAACACCGTACGTGCCCAGCTTTTTAATTCAGATAGATCCTCCACCCGAATCTCTACAGGAAGATTGCGCTTCTCAAACACTGCATAGACTAGGTCCGCTTGCACGAGGGTAAACTTTGTGTTTAAACGTGAATGTGCGAGCGGGACATCTTGTTGGATCACTTGACACGGATCGCTTTCCAGCCTAACTGAAACGACTTCTTCCTCTGCGACGATGGCGGTAACGGAGATCACACCGGTGACCGTTTCGATTTTGTATTCACCTGTTTCATTTGTTTGCAAATGGCCGCATTCTAATAAAGCGGTAATCACGGCAACGATGCCGCCGTAATGAACAGGGACCGTTCCCTCATGGGTAAAAAAGAGTACTGCTGCATCCGCTTCCGGGCTAATCGGCGGAAGGGCAAGGCAGCCATTTAATCCAGCGAACCCACGAGGCTCATTTAATAATAGGTTTTTCTCCTCTTCATACATTTGCGGAAACTTTTCATACAGCTGCTCCAGGCTCTGATAATGGATAAATGGTACATTATGAATAATGCGGAACGCCTCGCCGGCTACATGGACATCTGTTGTTGAATACACTTTTTGAATCTTCATTTCACGTCCTCCGTTTCATGTTCCATCGGGGGAATGAGCAGAAACCCTTCTTTAAGCGGATCTCCTTCATGGTAAAAGAACCGGTGCATGCCCATTAGCCAAGCGGATCCGGCAATTTTTGTCACCACTGCCTCTACACCTTCCACATTAGTAGTTTCAAGGATGGATCCTCGAAATAACGAGCCGACAATACTTTCATGAATAAATTCTTTGCCGAGAGCAATTTTTTGATTGGCATAAAGCACAGCTAGTTTGGCAGACGTGCCGGTTCCACACGGTGAACGATCAATTCCCCCTGGAGGGACAATAACTGTATTTTTCACGTCGGCATCTTTATGTGTTGGATCGGTATAAAATTCAACATGGGTAAGACCGCGAATGAATGGATATTTAGGGTGAACAATCTCTGTATTTTCATTAATCGTGTTTCGGATAGTGATTGCTTTTTCGATAATCAGCGAAGCATTCTCCGGTATTAATTCCAGCCCGACCGATTTAGCATCAATGATCGCGTAAAAATTCCCGCCGTAGGCAATATCTGCATCCACTTGTCCAATCCCTTCGACGTCAAAGGAAACACTTTTTAAAAGAAAAGCAGGAACATTGCAAAAGGACACCTCTTTCGCTTTGCCCCCTTCTACAGCAATTTCTACTTCGACAAGCCCAGCAGGTGTATCCAATTTTACTGAAGTGACTGGCTCTTGAATCGGAATTAGTCCTGACTCCACTAAAGCCGTGCAGACACCAATTGTGTCATGACCGCACATCGGCAAATAGCCTCCTGTTTCTATGTAAATCACACCGATATCTGCTTCCGGATGACAGGGATCCGTGAGCAGCGCTCCAGACATGACATCATGGCCGCGCGGTTCGTTCATTAATAGTTTGCGAATCCAGTCATACTCCTCTTTCATATAAAGCATTTTTTCAGACATCGTTTCTCCCACTAATTCCGGGAGACCGCTAATGACCGTCCTTGTCGGATTCCCGCCTGTATGTGTATCAATCGTTGTAAATACTTTATGTGCCTTCACCTTGTTATCACCCTTTCTTTAAAACGATCAAAACGAAGCGGTTCAATCGGTATCGAAGTTTCTTTTTCATTAATCAGTTCTTCGATAATTTTCCCTGTGACGGCGGCTAAGCTGATTCCATCTCCTTCATGGCCGGCGGCAATGTAATAATTTGGGATATTCTCGACACGGGAAATGATTGGCAAATGGTCTTCTGTCCACGGCCTTAAGCCCGCATACGAACGAATCACCATCATATCCGCCATTTTCGGATAAAAGCGGATGGCGCGATTAGCTATGCATTTGATGACCTCATTGTTTACCTTCGTGTTGAAGCCGACAAATTCCCGGCTGCTTCCAATCAAAAAGTTCTGACTTTCCGTTGGTTCGAAAACAAGGGCCACTCCGTATTTTTCAGTAATTGGGTCGACATGGCGCTGCCCGCCGAATTTAGAAATTAGGTAACCAAACTCCATCACCTTGCGGGATCCGACATGCTGCTGCCTTGAAGCTACGATAATATGTCCTTTTCTAGGTTCGATCGGTATCGAAAGGTCAAGCATCTCTCCGATTCTCGGTGCCCATACCCCAGCTGCATTAACCACATGGTCGGCAGTAAAAACTCCATTTGACGTATCCACAGTGAATGTGCCATTTTCTTCTTTTTTCACTTGTTTTACTTCGGTTTGCTTCCAAGCCTTTGCTCCTTGTTTTTTCGCTTCCTCTAGCAGCGTAAAGGCAAGAAGATAGGGATTGACAGTGGAATCGGTCGCGCATTCCAATCCCCCTAACAAGTCATCTGCAAAGTAGGGAGATTCCTGACGGATATCTTGGCGGTCGAGCATTCTGAATGGAAGGCCGGCTGCTTTCTGACGGTCGACCCAGCGCTTGGCCGCTTCCATTTCTTCATCTGATTCGCAAACAAGAATGCTTCCCGGTGCCCGATATTCAAAAGAGTTTCCTAAATCTTTGCTCCATTCATCAACTAAGCGCTGGCTGAACAAAGACATCTGGCTATCAAAGCCAGGATCTTTATCAATCGCCAAAATATTCCCGTCACAACGGGAAGAGGTGCCGCTGACAAATTCCCCTTTTTCAATGATGGTTACAACTCTGCCATACTTAGAAGCATAATAGGCAATCGAACAGCCAATAATCCCCCCACCAATGACTAAAACGTCGCAATGCCTCACAAAACCTTCCTCCTTTCGTTTGATTATCTACTTCCTAATAATGCAAGTAGTGTGCCAAACAAAAATTCCAAAAGTGGATACCCAATAGTAAAAATATTTTAAATATTCCATATTGTTGTGTATAATTATTTTTACAGTGTTCATAAATTTTTACACATATGGAGGTTATTATGGCATTTTTATTACCACCGGTGAGAGTTATGATAAATCATAATCTAAAGAAGGCATCGATTGAAAAACACATGATTGAACAGAAAAATGGAGAATTTTTTTTTCGACTTTCAGAAAAGACAGCAGCCATTCCCTGCAAAGTTATCAAGGAGGATGATTCCTTCGATACCCTGATTCAGTCTTTTAGCGGTCATTCCGTGGTGGTTATTCTTGATAAAAACGACCTTTCTCTCGGCTTTATAACCGCTCAACAAATGGTCGGTTTCCTTCATAACGCCTACAAACAATTGGAGGCATTTTATGAAACAGTCATTCAAACGACTGATTCTTCCATTACTGTCATTGATGAAACTGCACGGGTACGCACTTGGACTGAAGGTGCTGAAAAAATTTTCTCCGTCAAAAAACAAGAGATTATCGGTCAACATATTTCTGATTTTTTTGACCCTAATAAACTGGAAATCTTACAAACACTGTATAAGGGAAAAAAAATTACTGGACATTACCATCAGCCCCGTTCTGATCTTTTTGTTTTAATTAACTCTAACCCGATTTACTTTAACAACCGGATTATCGGCGCAGTTGTTTCAGAAACAGATGTTACAAATCAAGTCGTACTCAACGAAAAATTATTTAACATGTCCACCGAAGTCCACCGTTTAGAGCAAGAAGTGGCAAAATACAAGGATTCTTCCGATCCGTTTCATTCCATCAAAGGGAACAGTCCTACTATTCAAAGAACGATCCATTTGGCAAGAAAAGTGTGTTCGGTTAAATCAACGGTGCTAATTTTAGGCGAAAGCGGTGTTGGAAAAGAAGTATTTGCCAAGGCCATTCATGATGCTAGCGAGAAGCCGAAAGCTCCCTTTATTTCTATTAATTGCGGTGCTATCCCCCCTTCTTTATTTGAAAGTGAGCTGTTTGGATATGAGCGCGGCGCCTTCTCCGGTGCGGACGTGAAGGGAAAAAAGGGGAAAATCGAACTAGCAAAAGGAGGAACTTTATTCCTTGATGAAGTAGGAGAAATGCCGCTTGAAATGCAGGTAAAGCTACTGCGAGTGTTGCAGGAGCGGAAATATTACCGTGTCGGTGGAGAAAAGGAAATCATTGCCGACTTTCGTGTGATCGCTGCTACGAACCGTGATTTGCATGAATTAATGAGCAAAGGCCGGTTTCGCGAAGATTTATATTATCGCTTAAACGTCGTTAGTCTCCACATCCCCCCGCTAAGAGAGCGGCACGAAGATATTTTTGAATTGACGCATTATTTTTTAAATGATTTTTCACAACGGTATCAACGGCCAATTTATGAATTTTCTCCAGATGTCATGCAGGAACTGCTCCGTTATCATTGGCCAGGTAATATTCGTGAACTTCGCAATATTGCTGAACGGCTCGTTGTCTTTGCAACTGATGGAGTAATAAAAAAAGATTATTTACCGTTTTCCGCAGGCAGTGTCGGCCTTGAAACCAACAGGATGATCTCACCCAATGCCTCCCAAGAAATAGATGACACCATTTTATCGCTGCAGGAAGAAATGGATCAGCACGAGAAAAAAGTTATTGAAAGAGCGTTACGAATTGTTGACGGGAACAAATTGGAATGTGCTAAACATCTTGGCATCACGAGGGCCACTTTATACAACCGATTGAAACGTCTTGGGTTACAGTGAAACTTCAATCAGTGGGGGGTCCATCCCCCACTGATTGTTAGTTGAACCAATCGGACTTTTACGGGCAGTTGATCCCCCAATTATCCTTATTTGTTTACTCAAATTTTTGAAGTGGGGGTCTTACTGCCCGTTAATGCGGGATAAAATAATTCCCTCCCCCTCTAAGTTGGTACGATTATTGCATAATAAATTTATATAAGAAAAATTAGAGGAGGAAATATCATGGCCAACATGGGGGAAATTGTTATTTGCCGTTGTGAAGAAGTTACATATGGACAACTTCAAGCGACAGCGGAAGAACATAAATGCACAGCGAGAGAATTAAAATTAAGAACGAGGGCGGGCATGGGCTTTTGCGGCGGTCGTACTTGCAGGCCCTCATTGGACAGAATCCTGGAAAGTGTCATTCCTAACATTGCTCCAGGTGAAATTCCGTTAAAATATCAGCCCCCAATCCGACCGGTGACATTTGGAACGGTAGGTGAAAATCAATGACCCGAATAATAGACCATCCAATCTTAGGGAAACTAGCTGACCGGGAGATCATTACCTTTCAGTTTGATGGCAATACATATGAGGCATATGAAAATGAAACGATTGCTGCCGCACTTTTAGCAAATGGGATTAGAAAACTGCGGGTTCATGAAGGATCCGGGACACCTCGGGGGATTTATTGCAATATCGGCCACTGCATGGAATGCCGTGTAACGGTTAATGATCAAGCGAACGTAAGAGCATGTTTAACAGTAGTGAATAAAAACATGATTGTTGAAAGCGGCAAGCAGCATCCCAACATTTTCAAAAGGATGGTGGAGCAGCGATGAGTGATGTAATCGTGATCGGCGGTGGACCGGCAGGATTGGCGGGTGCCATTGCCTGTGCCAGTTCGGGGCTTAATGTAACCATCGTTGATGAATTTATCAAGCCCGGCGGCAGATTACTCGGGCAGCTTCATCAAGAACCTTCCGGTGAATGGTGGAATGGAATCAAAGAATCAGAACGCCTTCATCAGGAAGCAAGAAAGTTATCAGTCGACATCCGATGCGGGGTATCTGTTTACAATTTAGAAAAAGAAAATCATCTTTGGAATGTATACACAAATTCAGGAACCCTGACTGCGCCTTTTGTGTTAGTGGCAACGGGTGCAGCTGAATATCCAATCCCTCTCCCCGGCTGGACACTTCCCGGTGTGATGTCGATTGGGGCTGCTCAAGTAATGACGAATGTTCACCGCGTCCAAGTTGGTAAAAAAGGAATCATTATCGGGGCGAATATTTTAGCCTTTGCGATATTGAATGAATTACAACTGGCCGGAATAACAGTCGATCGCATCGTTCTACCTGAAAGAAACCAGATCAGTCAAAAAGCCGGCGAGCCAGAAGAAGTCATGAAATCACTCTTAAATGCAGCCCACCTTGCCCCATCACCGCTTTTACGGTTTGGAAGCCGTTTCATGAGAAGAGACTGGATAAGAAAAATCGGGTTGAATTTTTATCCTAAAAATGGCGTGAAGGTAAATGGTACACCGCTCCAACTTCGCAAAGCAGCCATTGAAATCATCGGTAAGGATCACGTGGAAGGGGTCCGAATAGCCGATATTGACGCGAATGGTACGATTATTGCTGGTTCTGAAACGATTTACGAAGCAGACTTCGTTTGTATCGCAGGGGGCTTGTACCCGCTTGCAGAACTGACCGCCGTCGCCGGATGCCCGTTTCAATACATTCCGGAACTTGGCGGACATGTTCCCCATCATTCAGAAACGATGGAAACCCCTCTTGAAGGGCTTTTTGTTGCAGGCAATATTACCGGTATTGAGAGCGGAAAAATTGCCATGGCCCAAGGAACAACCGCAGGCCTATCCATCGCCAAACACGTCGGAAAAGGAGCAGGCACCATCGACGAGCAGCTACAGCAAGCTGTAAAAAACGTCCGTACCGTAAGGCAGCATGCTGCTATCCAATTCAATCCTGAAATCAACAGTGGAAGAAGCAAAATGAATCAACTTTGGGATGATCTTTATGCAAATAATAATCGCGAAGATTCCCCAAAGAAGATCGTTTAAAAAATAACTAGAAGCACTTGTTTTTTGTCACTTTTATAGAAAAAGGCCACATTCTAAAATACCCAGTTACTGAAATTATTGTCAGAAAATTATATACTTTCAGAAATAAATCGATTAATATATTTCATGAAGATGACAACTATGATTTCACTCCATAAAACTAATGAACTAAAAGGGCAACGTTTAATTGAAGGTTTTCTATTCACACTGGATTTAGCAGTGAACCCTCTTTTTTTTAGAAAGCCCTTTCATTAAGGAGGTGATTTACTAGTAAATCGTTATGCATTTGTAGGAGCCAGGTAAAAAAGTGCCATTTTAAAAAAGTAATCAAGGGGGATGAAAATGAGAAAACATTTCATGATCACATTAGGTTTTGTGCTTGTCCTGTCACTTTTTTTAAGCGCTTGTTCCAGTAAAACTGGATCAGGTGATAGTGCAAGCGGGGATGAGATTTTAGTGGGGGTCCTTTTGCCTGTCACAGGAAATAACGCAACAGACGGGAAAGACATGTTGAATGCTATGAAAATGGCAGTTGAAAAGATTAATAGCGACGGCGGAGTTTTGAAGAAGAAAATTAAACTGGAAGTGGCAGATGATGGCTGTGACCCGCAAATGGCCACTACCGCAGCTAACAAGCTAGTTTCTAAGAAAGTAGTTGCCATTGTCGGTGGTTATTGCTCGGGCTCGACATTGCCGGCATCAGGTGTTTTCCATAATGCAAACATCCCGATGATTGTAGCTGCAGCCAATTCATCAGAATTACCTAAACAAGGGTATGACACTTTATTTTTAATAAACGGACTTGTCCCTGACCAGGCTAAATCAGGAGCAGATTATTTTAAGGATAAAGGTGCTAAAAACATTGCGATTATCCATGATAACTCCGCCTACGCGAAGGATTTAGCGGATTTCGCCAAAAAATCAGTTGAAGAAAATGGCGGAAAGGTCATTGCCTTCGAAGCCATTAATCCCGAAGAAAAAGATTTTGGATCACTGATGACAAAGTTAAAGTCACTCAAACCTGACGGAACCTATTTTACAGGGTATTATGCAGCCGGCGGCCTTATGCTTAAGCAATTTAAGCAAAAGGGTGTTTCAGGTTCATTTATGGTCGGTGATGGAAGTTATTCACCGGATATTATTGATATTGCCGGGTCTGAAGAAGCGAATGATCTGTTAGTAACCGCAACACCAACAGCTAATTTTATCCCGGGTGCTGAAGAATTTGTTAAAAATTATAAAAGTAAATACAATAACTTGTCCCCTGGTCCATTTTCCGCCCTTTCTTACAATGGGATGAACCTTTTGGTTGATGCCCTAAAAAGAGCGAATTCCACGGACCAGGATAAGATTAAAAAGGCATTAAAAGAGACAAAAGCATTTGAAGGAATTGGACAAGTAATAGAATTTAGTGACAAAAATACATTAAATCAATCAAACTTCCATGTGATGAAGGTAGTTGGTGGAAAATTTACTTTAGAAAAATAGAGTAGATCACTCGTTGGAGCCGTTTAAATACAGCTCCAACGATATTCATTCTTTTACAAGCAAATACAGCGGAAGAGAGTGATAAAATAATGGATGTTTTTTTACAAATATTTTTTGATGGACTTGTTATGGGTGCTTTTTACAGTTTAATTGCTTTAGGATATACGATGGTATACGGGATTATCAAACTGCTAAACTTTGCCCATGGTGATTTTTATATGCTCGGTGCTTTTATAGGCTATGCACTACTCTCCTTTTTTACTGGAGACGGCGGGCTAAATACCGGCTTACTAGGTATTGGAGCTGTTTTTATCGTCACCATGATTATTGTTGGCCTCGCCGGAATGGGTGTGGAAAGAATTGCTTATCGTCCCCTGCTCACGGCCCCAAGACTTTCAATCCTTATTACCGCAATTGGAGTCTCATTATCATTAGAGTATGCTTCCATGATTGGCTGGGGAGCTTCTTATAAGGTATACCCGATCAAATTACCTAAAAATGGATTAGAGATTATCGGTGCGCAAATCTCGTTTGCTCAAATCGGGTTGATTGTCCTATCTGCCCTTTTGATGATTGGGCTTCGACTTTTTATTGAAAAAACCATATATGGGAAGGCAATGCGTGCTATCGCCTTGGATCAGGCAGCTTGCAGCTTAATGGGGATAAATGTTTATCGCATTATTTCTCTTACCTTCTTTATCGGTGCCTTTTTGGCTGCAGGAGCAGGAATCATGTCGGGAGTTTATTACGGAACCATTAATTTTATGATGGGCTTCATCATTGGATTGAAAGCGTTCACAGCTGCTGTTTTAGGTGGGATTGGAAATATTACCGGTGCCATGATAGGCGGTATAGTCCTTGGGATTGTTGAATCCTATGGTACATATTACTTGGGTGGTTCGTGGAAGGATGTATTAGCGTTCGGGATTCTCATTTTATTTTTAGTATTTAAACCGACTGGAATACTTGGTGCAAAAGAAATGGAGCGGATGTAAATATGAAAAAGTATAAGAAGCATTCCCTCTTGCTGCTAGTCCTTGCCATGTTCCTTCTCCCATTTCTACTGGATATCTATTGGCTGGATGTCATAACACTCGTTCTATTTTATGTCGTGCTCACACAAGGATTAAATATAGTAGTCGGCTATACAGGCCTGCTCGACTTGGGCTATGCCGCATTCTTTGCCGTTGGTGCCTATACGACAGCGATATTAATGACCACTTTCCATTGGTCCTTCTGGTTAACACTTCCTGTCGCTGCACTGTTTGCTGCCATAGCTGGGATCATTGTTGGCACACCAACACTAAGACTAAGAAGTGATTATTTGGCCATTGTTACCCTTGGCTTCGGTGAAATCGTGCGAATATTAGCGATAAATTTAGATATTACAGGATCAGCATCAGGGATTTATGGAATTCCTAGACCAACCATCGGCAGTTACGTGCTGTCATCGCAACAAGATTTTTATTATTTAATTTTGATTATCGCCATCCTATCTGTTTTGGTTGTCTATCGATTAGGTCATTCTAGAATTGGTCGCGCATGGGTATATATTCGCGAAGATGAAGACGCCGCTGAAGCGATGGGAATCAACCGCATTCGCCTTAAATTATTATCCTATGCAACAGGCGCTGTCATTGGCAGTTTAGCCGGATCAATATTTGCAGTAAAAATGAGTGCCATCGCTCCATTAAGTTTTAGTTTCCTGCAATCTGTTATGATTCTCCTTGCGGTTGTATTAGGAGGGCTAGGCAGTATTCCAGGGGTTGTTATCGGTGCAGCATTGGTCATTGTCCTTCCAGAAGTCCTGCGCGGGGCAGAAGATTGGCGTTATTTAATATTCGGTGTGGCCTTAGTCATTATGATGATATTCCGTCCTCAAGGGATCTTACCGAAAAAATATGAAACAGAGGATCGTTCCGACCCTGAAGAGGAAACGAATGATAAAAACCACTCGATATCTGTTTAATTTTATCTATTAACTCCATAGGGGGTATCGCATGTCTATTTTAACTGTGAAGAATCTAAAACTTCAATTCGGAGGATTACTAGCCGTTAATGATTTATCTTTTACTGTCGAAAAAAACTCCATATCCAGTATAATCGGTCCAAATGGTGCCGGAAAAACATCGGTGTTTAACATGATTACTGGATTTTATCGACCAACTAGCGGGGAAATTGAATTAGATGGTACTAGTTTGGTAAATAAAAAACCTAGTCAAATAACAAAATTAGGAATGGCCCGTACCTTTCAGAACCTTCGTTTATTTCCTAACCTTTCCGCATTAGATAATGTCAAGTCAGGGATGCATTGCCGAACGAAAGAAGCAGTCTGGGGGGCATTATTCCATACAAAGAGCCAAAAGGAAGAAGAAAGATTAATAGAGGAAGTGGCACAAGAGTGCATTGATTTTGTAGGGGTACGCAAATATATGCAGCGATCTGCAAAAAATTTGCCGTATGGTGCACAACGATATTTGGAAATTGCCCGTGCCTTAGCCACAAAGCCAAAAATTTTACTTCTTGATGAGCCGGCTGCAGGCTTGAATTTTGAAGAAAAGCAATACTTGATTCAGCTTATTCGGCGTATTCGCGATGAATTCCATATTACTGTGCTAATGATCGAACATGATATGGGATTAATCAAGGAAATCTCTGAACATATCACCGTCATTGATTATGGCTGTAAGATTGCTGAAGGAACCCCTAATGAGGTGCTGAACAACGAAAAGGTAATCGAGGCATACTTGGGAAAGGAGGAGGTAATTTGAAATCCCTGTTAAAACTTACGAATGTAAATTCCTACTATGGAAAAATTCGCGCGTTAAATAATCTGAGTTTGGAAATAAACGAAGGAGAAATAGTCGCCTTGCTTGGCAGCAACGGAGCGGGTAAAAGTACGACCCTTAAAACAATTTCCGGTCTTATTAAACCAAAATCTGGAGAAATAGAATGGAACGGGCGAAGTATGGTTGGTGTCCCCCCTCATAAAATCGTTGAATCAGGGATTATTCATGTACCTGAAGGCAGACGAATTTTCGGTGGGTTAACCATCACAGAGAACCTGGAATTAGGCGCCTTTACCTTCAGAAAGGACAAGAAATGGGTGAAAGAAGGAATCGAACGCTCATTTGATCTGTTCCCTCGATTAAAGGAACGGGCGAAACAGCCAGCCGGTACACTTAGCGGCGGTGAACAGCAAATGCTTGCCATCAGCCGCGGTCTCATGGGCGACCCGAAGCTTCTGATGCTGGATGAGCCCTCGATGGGACTGGCCCCTATCATTGTTCAAGAGATTATGAGAATTATCAAGGAGATCAACAAACAAGGAACAACCATTTTGTTAATCGAGCAAAATGCAAAATCCGCATTGCGCTTGGCAAACAGAGGATATTTAATTGAAATAGGAAATATAATCATGCACGATACAGCCGAAGTATTACGTGAGGATGATAAGATTATTAAAGCTTATTTAGGTGCTTAACGGAAGCTTTGATTTTTTTAAAAAAATTGTCTTCTTTTAGTCCACCCGAAAGTATCATTGAAAGACAAGAAAAACAGCACAAGCATTAAGTGCTGTTTTTCTGTTTTATTTGCGCTTTAGTATAAATAAATTTTTAGGTAAAAATCCCTCTTGCGTCTTAAATATAATTAAAACTATAATAATAAATATAATAATTCACAAAATTTAGAAAAAATATCAATTTAAGGAGGTGATAGCTCAAGTTATTATTTGGTATCCTCTAGAGATTTATCTTGCCGCATTATTTTTCTTCATCCTATGACCATTCAGCATTGCCTTTTATTTTGACCTCAAATTTGAACAAAGGTTTTTATTGCGAGAGGGGGCGCTTCCATTGGAGGCACGGGAAATTAAAGTTAATTCTGAAAGCGATTACAGTTCTATTGTTCAATCACCATCGTTTCAACAGTTACTCTCCGAAAAGAAAAAGTTTATCATCCCGATCACTATTTTCTTTTTTTGTTTTTATTTTGCACTGCCTATCTTAACCTCCTATTCAACCGTGTTAAATCACAAGTTTATCGGCAGCATTACATGGGCATGGGTTTTTGCCTTCTTACAATTTGTCATGACATGGGTATTGTGTATGCTTTACTCCAAAAAGGCAGCCAGATTTGATAAATTAGCGAATACGGTTATCCAAGAAGGGAGAAATAACTGATGAATACTCCCGCTTTTATCATGTTTCTTGGAATCGTTTTTGTAACGTTAATCATTACATATTACGCTTCTAAAAAAACAAAAAATGCAAGTGAATTTTATACGGCAGGCGGTGGGTTGACCGGCTGGCAAAATGGACTGGCTATCGCCGGTGATTATATGTCCGCTGCCTCTTTCCTAGGAATTGCCGGGGCGGTCGCCTTAACGGGTTTTGATGGATTCTTTTATAGTATTGGTTTCCTTGTTGCCTATCTAGTTGTTCTTTATTTAGTAGCTGAACCACTTAGAAACCTTGGAAAATATACCTTTGCGGATATGATTGCAGCAAGATTTGATGCAAAAAAAGTACGTGGATTTGCTGCGATGAACACCGTTACAATTTCTATTTTTTATATGATTGCTCAACTTGTTGGGGCTGGTGCACTAATCAAATTATTATTAGGTTTAAGCTATACTACATCCGTTTTAATCGTTGGGGTTTTGATGACCGTTTATGTTATTTTTGGAGGAATGCATGCAACAAGCTGGGTGCAAATCATAAAAGCAGTCCTTTTAATGGGCGGTACCTTAGTCATCTCGCTGATTGTTTTTTCCAAATTCAACTGGAGTATTACCGACATGTTTGCCCAAATGAAAACGGCAACACCTCTAAAAGAATCATTTTTAAATCCAGGCGTAAAATACAACGATGGTCTTGATACGATTTCGTTAAACATGGGACTTGTGCTTGGAACCGCCGGGCTTCCCCACATTCTTGTCCGTTTCTTTACGGTAAAGGATGCGAAAACAGCACGTTCATCTGTTGTTTATGCCACATGGGTAATCGGCATATTCTATGTAATGACAATCTTCCTTGGCTTCGGTGCAGCGGCGTTTGTGGGTAACAGCACGATTATCGCAGCAAATCCTGCCGGAAATATGGCGGCACCACTGTTAGCAAAAGCGCTCGGAGGCAACATGCTGTTTGCCTTTATTTCAGCAGTAGCCTTTGCAACCATTCTAGCCGTTGTGGCAGGGCTTGTTCTGACGGCAGCATCTGCGTTTGCCCATGATTTCTATAATGTCATTTTAAGAAAAGGAAAAGCAACAGAAAAGCAGCAGGTTAGTATGGCACGCTGGGCCGCGGTAGGTGTTTCTGTTATTTCTATTATTCTTGCATTAGGGGCGCAAACACTTAATGTCGCCTTCCTTGTTTCATTAGCCTTTGCAGTAGCCGCAAGTGCAAACCTGCCAGTCATTCTATACACGATTTACTGGAAACGCTTTAATACAACAGGTGCCATTTGGGCGATGGTGGTTGGGCTCATTTCAGCAATCGGATTAGTTCTCATCGGCCCAAGTGTGATCAGTCCGGAAGCCGGAAAGGCTATTTTTACAGGTAAACCTATCTTCCCATATACAACACCAGGGATTGTTTCCATACCGCTTGGATTCCTTGCAGGTTACCTAGGAACAATCTTCTCCAGCCAAAAAGCGGATGTAAAAAAATATGAGGAAGTATTGGTTAAATCGAATACTGGAATTGGGATTAATGGATAAGTAAGCGGATGGGACTGAAATTAATTTCAGTCCCATTTCTCATTACCTTTGCTTTTTTCTTCCCGTACCTGTTTTCGTACTGCTTCTTCCAGACGAAAAGGATCGGGAATTTGAATTTGTTTGTTTTCCTTTAAAGGTCCCGCCTGACCTTTTGTGTTTTTCTTTATTCATTCCACTTTTCTCTTTTGGAGCGGTGGCGATGTTCCTCATATTTTCTTTTTCCGCTCCATTGTTTTGTTTTTGAATCGTGATGTTTAATTCTTTTTCTATTAACTCAAGCATTGGCTCATCTGCTGAAGAATAAAAGGTGATGGCCAATCCAGTCATTCCCGCCCTGCCGGTTCGGCCGATTCGATGGACATAGCTTTCCGCGTCTTGAGGGATATCGTAGTTAAACACATGGGTAACCCCTTCGACATCTAATCCTCTTGCTGCCACATCTGTAGCAATCAGCAATTGAACCTCGGCATCCCTGAAGCGCTTCATTACTCGTTCTCTCTTAGCTTGGGACAAATCACCATGCAATTCATCGCAGGAAAAGCCGTTTGCCTTCAGGACATCATATAGTTTACTTACCCTGCGTTTTGTCCGGCAAAAAATAACCGCTAAAAAGGGGCGATACGATTCTACTAATTGAATGAGCGTTCCTTGTTTTGCACGGTCCGTTGTATGAATCGCTACCTGGTTGACATTGTCAGCGGGTCCCTGTGTTTTTTCTACTTGAATATATTCTGGTTCACGCATATGCTTTTTTGCCAATTGACGAATTTCAGGTGGAATGGTTGCTGAGAACAGCATCGTCTGCCTGCTTGCAGGTGTTTCCCTGATGATATCTTCTACCTCACCAAGAAAGCCAATATGAAGCATTTGGTCGGCCTCATCCAAAACAAGGAAAGAAATTTCTGAAAGTCGGACCGTTTCTCTTCTTATATGATCTAATAGCCTTCCAGGTGTTCCAACAACAATTTGCGGATTCCTCTTTAATTTTTTTAACTGTTTCGCGACATCCTGCCCGCCATAAACAGCCAAGACATCTACTCCCTCTATATCAGCAATCATTTTTTCAAATTCGGCTGTAATTTGCAAGGCTAATTCCCTTGTTGGTGTGACGACAAGTGCTTGAACATGATCAGCATCGTGATTAATTTTTTCAAGAATCGGCAGAATAAAGGCAAACGTCTTCCCTGTTCCTGTTTGCGCCTGGGCAATAATATCGTTACCCTTCATTACAAATGGAATGGCTTGCTCTTGAATCGGTGTTGGTTTGGCAACACCTTGGCCGCGTAATTTTTCGACTACTACTTCAGAAATCCCTAATGATAAAAAATCTGACAAACATACCCCTACTTTCTATATTACCTATCTATTTATATTGATTGTTTATCGGCACAATTGCAACTTTACGGTAAAAATACATCATTAAGCAGACATCGTCATGCCCAAAATCGGGAATAAAGAGGAAAAGCGGATCCCCCAGGTAATATCCAATTGATATCCAGGAGATGTCGTATGTTTTGTAAATGAGGTAGTAAGTGTCCGGAAATATGTCGTAAGAGCCTAAAAATAGGACCTAAAGGAATGCTAAATCTTTTTTGTGAGTCAGCATCCACGGTAAGATCGAAGTAGATGAGTTCTACTTCGATCTTCTAGTCCAAAATTATGGGAAACATCGAAGTAGACAGATTCTACTTCAACTTTCTAGTCTAAAATCCAGGGAAACATCGAAGTAGATGGGTTCTACTTCAACTTTCTGGCTTAAAATCCAGGGAAACATCGAAGTAGACAGATTCTACTTCAACTTTCTAGTCTAAAATCCAGGGAAACATCGAAGTAGATGGGTTCTACTTCGACTTTAAAGCTAAAAATCAATCGGATTGTCGAAGTAAAGAAGAATCTGGATACAGCATTATCATTACAAATGACAAAAGATATGTCGTTCATAAAAAAGAATAGACATTAGTTACCTTTTCAATTTATAATGAATAATACCAACTTAATTAATCGGAATAGTGTGTTTAGGAGGAGGGTATTTATGACCAAACATAGTTTTCTCATCATTCATGGATTAGGCGGCAGCGGTCCTGACCATTGGCAAACCTGGCTTGCTCAAGAATTAACCAAAAGAAACTATCATGTATGTTATCCGACATTCTCAAATTTCAATTCACCCAATAAAGAAGTTTGGCTGGAGGAATTAGCTGCTGCAATTGCGACAATTCCAGACAACCATCGCCTCACAGTTATTACACACAGTCTAGGCTGCCTCCTATGGCTCCATTACGCAGCAAATCAAAACAGACGAATTGCCAAGCAAGTGGTTCTTGTTGCACCGCCTTCCCCAACAATCGTTCTTTCAGAAGCAAAGTCTTTTTATCCTGTTCCTTTGAATGGGCAGCAACTACCAAGGACGGCAGAGGATACATTATTTGTCCACTCATCTAATGACCCCTATTGCAGTATGGAGGATGCGGAAAAATATATAAATATTGGCCTGCCTTCGATTACTTTTCCTAACATGGGACATATTAATCCCAATTCAGGACATGGAAGATGGCCATGGATTTTGGAGCAATGCCTTGCTTCGGAAAAAAATCCCGTCATTGTTTAAATAATTTTTGCGAGCACACAAAAGGCTGTTGAAGTTTCCCAACAGCCTTAGAGGTTGCTACTATTTATTTAAAAAGTTCTTTAATATTGTATTTACGGAGGATGCCTTCTATTTTAAGTCCCGTACTAATATCCCCTTTTGCCTTTACCTTCCCTGTCAATAACGCCATGCTTCCACTTTGTTTTCCTAAAAGACTATTAGAAATCAAAGCATTTCCATAATTCCATGATACTGTTACCTACCAATATTGGACAGTGGAAGTTTCTTGAACTTTTCAACTTGTACTAATTTTCCCCTACATATTGAATTAGATTCCAAATTTAATCCCATACAACATTTATAGCCTCAGCTGCTTGACTTTTTCCTGCATGCGATAATCCATAAATATCCTCAATCGTCCGTAATAGATTAAAGTGATTATAATCTTTAGTAAATTGTCCTGTTTTTACCATTGGGCCGACAAAAAAGGTTGGAATCTTATTGTTTTGTGAATTATCGTCTTCGTCCCATGTAACAATCAATAGGCTATTATGGGTTTTTGCCCATTGAACATATGCATCCATATGTTTCTTTAGCCATTGATCTGCCTCTTGAATGGTCCCATCATGCATGTCATTCTGAAGATTGGGAATGACAAAGGAAACAGTCGCCAACTGATTAAAATCCTTCGGAAAATTTGTCAATGGCTGATTTACTTCTTTAGGTACATTGGTAAAGTTTACCCAAGGATTATGTTTGCGGGCATAGCCTCCATCTCCTGCTAAAGGTCCATTAAAACCAATCGAGGGTAGGTCTTCTGAATAACCTCCAAAGGAATACTTTCTATCTATCAGTTCACTTCCCAAATTCGCTGTAGAGAATTTAACTTTTGGGACTTCATCATTGGTAACCCCTTGGTTTGAACCAGAAAACAAATCCAGATAATTAGGCTGGCTTGGATGCTCGATTGCATAGTAGTTTGTTAGGTTTGCTCCCTGGTTCATAAGTGAATTCATATAGGGAGCGGAAGGATTATCTTGTATTTCTTGGTGTGAATGATTTTCCTCCACTACGATAACAATATGATCAATTTTTGGAAGACCCTTCACTTTTAGGCGGTTTTCAACCGGTTCCATTGGCTCCTTTTTAGGGGATTGATTTTGTGTACAAGCGCTTAAAATGAACATACCACAGACGAGAATAATGCCCCATTTTTTCAACAAAAGGTCCCTTCTTTCCTTACGTTCGTTGTTTATTTGATATTAATATTGATTGTTTATTTTTGAAAAAGCAAACAATCTTTCTTGTATTTTACGCAAAAAAACCCTATCAATTTGATAAGGTCTTTACATATTATCATGCAGTGAACAATATGGTCTGTTAAATCAAACCGTTACTTCAGCCTTCACCCATTGGTTTTCCACAGGAATTCCAGCATCCTTTATTGTTCTAAAAACAGGACAGCGCTGGTCAACGGCATTTTGCAATTCGTCAATTCTTTCCTGTGATTCCGTTGTTTCGAGGGTTGCTTTTACGGTCACTTGCTGGAAATAAGGTTTTACCGTTAAATCGCCCATTAAACCAGCTAAATCCAAGCTGCCTTCGACATCAAATGATATTCCCTGAAGGTCAAACTTCATTTCCTGCGCAATTAATTGCGCCATCACATTTTCACAGGAAATCAGTGAGGATAAAAATGTTGACAGTGGATCGATTGCTGAATCCTTTCCGCCAAATGATTCCGGTTCATCGATTGCGATAGTGTGCTTTCCAGCTATAGCATCCAGACGCATCCCAGTCCCTTTACCTTCTACCTTAAAGCTCTTCAATTGTCCCATTAAAACTCCTCCATTCATTAAAAAGCTATGCCAAAACCATTTCCCTAAGTTTTTTCGCTGCTTCCGACATGACTTGTAATTTTTCATAAGCAATTTCTTCACTGTTCATTGGCCGCTGCGCAAATGTTCCAAAACCGCAATCCGGGTTTAAGAAGATCTTTTCATCGGGCAGATATTTTCTTGCCTCCTGAACTCGCCCAACAATTTCATCAACCGTTTCAACGGTTTCCGTGCGCGGGTTAACGATTCCAAAGCCCAGCTCTTTTCCGCCAAAATCACCAATCGCATCAATCTCCCCGGCTCTTGGTGTAGCATATTCAAGAATCAACTGGTCAACATTTACATGGGCAAGATATGGAATTAACGGATAATAGGGACCACGAAGCAGTACCTGCTCCTGGGTGCTCCAATTCCCGCGGCAGACATGAACGCCAATTCGTGTGCCTCTGCCTACCATCCCAGCAGTTACCTGGTTCATCAAGTCTAAAGCAAAGGCAATTTCTTCTTCTGCATCCGCCTTAGCAGTCAACGCCCCGCACATAAACGTCCGATTGGCATTTTTCTGCGTGAACACAAGCTCCGTCAGGACAGGCTCATCGAATTGAACAAAGTCTACTCCTGCCTCAATTAACTCTTCCATTTCTTCACGTAAAACGTTAATGATATCTACCGACAAATCTTCTTTTGTCGGATAAGCTTCCTTGGACAAGCCCTCGACCCACATCGCCCGTGTTAACAGGTACGGGCCAGGCAAGGTCACTTTAATTGCTTTGTCTGTGTGCTTTTTTAAAAATAAATAATCATCTAATGCCAGCGGCTTTTTGCGGCTGATTTTTCCTGCAGCGGCCGGATTAGACATCGAGAATGCCGGGACATCTAATGTACCGAGGATCTCCTCGAAGCTTGCTTTATCCTCAACATATTCAAGCAGTTCTGATACCATCAGCATCCGAACATTATCCAAATGCTCGGCAACAAACGAGATAAAATTATCGCGCCGCTGCTCGCCGTCGCAAACAATATCGATGCCTGCTTCCTCTTGGAATTTCAAACACTGCAAGACGGCACCGTCAGCAATCTTCTGAAACTCTTCTTCACTTATTCTTCCGGCACGTTTATCGCGCATCGCCCTTTTTACTTCGTTAGGCCTGGGCCAGCTGCCAATAACCGAGGTAGGAAACTTAGGTAAATTCATATCTGTTGTAACCCCCTGTTAAAATACAATGGAGAGCTTGATTTCTATATTTAATGCTTGTTTCAGAGTTTGATAGATGGGCGAGCGTGCAAGCGTATTGTTCCACAATTCCTCCAGCTCGATTTCAGACTCTGGTGATGAAACATAAAAGGTGCCTGTGATCCTATTCAGTTTAGGGCTGCCTTCGTCTTCTAATTCCAAATGGTACAAGACATTATCCAAACCACCCTTTAAAGAAAGCTCAAGATTATCAATCTCGAGATTACGCTTTGATGCCTGCGCTTTATAGCCGACCGTCAGGCATGAGGCCAGTGAAGCCAACAGATAATCGAGCGCACTTGGCGCATTTACCTTTGGACTGAAATCAGCTGGCTGTCCCGCTAGAAATGTATGGTTTCTGGAATGAACCTTTGCAGAGAGATCTTTCTCCCCACGGACCCGGACACTCCATTGATAGCCTTTGGCTGCCTGTAAATCCTGCTCTAATTCAGCCTGAGCTGAACTCCTAAGAATAAAGTACCGGGTGGTATTATCTCCAGGCTCTGAGCCAAGGAATTCATGGTCCACCATCCGGCACCAGGCCGGCAGGTCCTCAGCCACCGTTCGCTCCCGGCTGCGGACTTCAAGAATCTGACCATCTAACAAAGGATCCATCGCTTTTTTTATAATCAACAGCAAGCCGGAACCACAATCTAAATCTCCGCCATCACAGACTGCATTAGGAGTTCTCATATTATTCACCTGATTTTTAGTAGGTAATAGAAGCTGCACCTTGGCTAAGGAACTCAACTAATTTCGCTCCGCCCACAATCGTTGCACCTTCAACAAGATTTTCTTCATCTAACTCGCGCTTTTTATAGCATGGGCTGCAGACCCAAAGCGTACCACCAGCTTCAACAAATTGATCCATAAGCTGTTTTAATGGAGCAAATCCCGTTTCATGAATGTCATCTGCATATCCTTTCGACGCCAGGTAAGCGCCTTCAACATTTAGAAAAATAACCGTTTCCTGCCCTGATGCTACCGCAGCATTAGCTACTACGAACCCAACCGTTGCTTTATCAGGATCATTCTTCGCATTTGTTAAACTTACTAAAAATTTTCCAGCCATATTTCATTCCTCCATTAATATCGTTTTGTATGTAAAAGGTTGAAATTAACCTTTTTCAATAAAATAATGACTTGTCTTTCCAAAATCCTTGCGGTCATGGAGAGTGTGTTGTTGCATTCTGCACCATGCAGGGAGATCCTCACGGGCACCAGGGTCATAGGAAATGACTTCAATGATTTGCCCGCTTTCCATCCTTTTCATGGTTAAAAATAGGTTCATAATCAATTCTCCGCACCCTGTTGGGCCTGCGTCATAAATAAAGTCGGGAATATATTGGACCGCCATTCATTCCTCTCCTTTTTACATCTGTCATAAACTATACAACTAGATGACTCCACTTCATTATAAGGAAATGGTAAGCTTATATAAATTCAATTTATCTATTTTACCAATCACTACTAATCGATTATATGAATATCCAAGGAGAAGATGCTCATGGATTTGCATCAGTTGTATGTTTTTACGAAGGTGGTCGAACATAAAAGCTTTTCAAAGGCAGCGGAGGATATCTTTTTGAGCCAATCAACGGTTAGCTCTCATATTCAAGCATTAGAAAAAATGCTGGGTGTGAGGCTTTTTGACCGAGTTGCCCGAGAAAGCATTCTTACACCGCATGGGGAACGGCTGTATCAATGGGCACTTAAACTTTTACTCATGAAAGACCAGGCATTGCTTGACTTAAAACAAGGAATGACGGAGCTGCGGGGAATGATTCGGGTCGCTGCCAGTTCTGTACCAGGACAATTTATGATTCCAAAGATGGTCAAACAATTTAGGGTTGAATATCCTGAAGTCACCTTTCATATCGACCAGTCCTCTTCAAAGATTGTCGCCGAGAAAGTGCTGGGTGGTTCTGTTGATATTGGTATTTTAGGGGAAAAATATGAAAGCGAAAAACTTCGCTATATCCCTTTGTTAAAGGAGAAACTGGTGCTCGTCACATCGAATCAACTAGAAATGAAGGGTCCTGTGAACATTAGGGATATTTTACAATACCCTTTTGTGATGCGAAATTCTGATTCTGGAACAAATGCCATTCTCGAACGATTTTTGAAAAAAAGTAAAATAGCTAAGGAGCAATTAAATGTGATTTCCTATATCGAGGACGGGCAGAGTTTAATACAATTTGTCATCCAAGATGTTGGTATTTCAATCATTTCCGAAACAGCAGCAACTGAATATGCCCGCCAAAACATGCTTAAAATACATGAAATCAATGGTTTTAACGACGAAAGGTATTTCTATCTTGTTTACAATGTCAATAAAACACAATCGTTGGTTTCAAAGTTATTTATCGAGAATGCGGTGGATTTGATTTAGACACCGAATAAGGCGAAGGCTGGAGCGATTCGAAGTCCAGCCCTCAACACGGGGGTTCTTTTTCTGATTGGACAAAATTCAGGGTTTTAATATTACCTTAATGCAATCCTCCATTTTCGTATCAAACACTTCATATCCATGTTTGGCTTGGTCAAGTGGTAAGACATGGGTGATGATATCGCCAGGATCAAGCTTTCCATCATTGATCATTTCATAAAGGAATGGCATATAAGGTATGACCGGTGCCTGTCCAGTCAGGATATCGATGTTGCGATTGAATAGATCTCCGAGCGGAAAAGCATTATATCTACCGGCATAGACACCTGTTAATTGGATGGTTCCGCCCTTACGAACAGCTTGGCTGGCAATGACAATTGCACTCATTGCCCCGCCTTGGAGCTTCATTCCCGAAGCTAGAAATTCAAGCGGTGTCATTTTCCCATCCATACCAACAGCATCAATGACAATGTCAGCCCCGCCTTTCGTAATTTCAAGTAAATAGTCGCCAACATTTTCATGATCCTCGAAATTAACAATCTCCACCTTATTTGTACGTTTTGCATGTTGCAGGCGGTAATTAATATAATCAACGGCAATTACTCGTTTAGCACCTTTCATCCAGGCAAATTTTTGCGCCATTAATCCTATCGGACCACAGCCAAGGATAATGACCGTATCACCCGCTTTGACACCTGCATGATCAACACTCCAGTAGGACGTTGGGACAGCATCCGCAAGTAACGCTAGTTTTTCGTCCTCTACTTCACAATTCTCCGGAATCTTAAATGGCGTAAAATTTCCAAAAGGAACCCGCATGTATTCGGCCTGTCCCCCGGCATAGCCGCCCGTGGTTTCTGAATATCCGAAAAACCCTGCCCCTTGGCCATGTGGATTTCCATTGTCGCATTGACTTGTCAGGTCGTGATTGCAATACCAGCAGTGACCACAGGCTACATTAAACGGGATGATGACCCTATCACCTTTTTTTAACTTTGTTACTTCTGGGCCTACCTCCTCGACAATCCCCATCGGCTCGTGTCCAATCACATAATCAATCGGCAGATTCGGAATCATCGCATGAATTAAATGTAAATCGGATCCGCATATCGCAGAAGAGGTAATTTTTACAATAATATCGTCAGCATTTTTGATGGAGGGGTCTTTAACTTCCTTGACCTGAACATTCTTAATCCCTTGGTATGTAACAGCTTTCATCGATTTATTCCACTCCTTCTACTGATTTGGCGTTGCAAACATCCCAAGGCGGTCGGTGTCTCTAGGGAATAGCTTTAACTTGGCAATTTGGACGGCTGTTTCGGCAGCCTTCACGTCAATCGGAAATTGTTCTTTTATATTATGGGGATGAAGCCAGCCTTTTTTGATCATCAAGTCGGAAATGTCCGTATGCAAATCGATAGCCGCCTCCATTTGTTTGTGTAAGGCCCTTCTAAGTTCGGGATTGGCGGTTTCCGTCATCGCGAAACCGTAATTGCGTATTCCCGTTTTGACAGCTAGTAAAAAGTCCATTGCAAAAGCAGAATCGGCCAAATTCGGCATTCCTTCTGCGTTTCTAGGGTCTAAATAGTCTTCCATTTTTCCCACCTCACTTACTGTAGTAGTTGGCTTTGTTTGTAAAAACTAATCAGCTCATTAATATCCTTAATGGATTGCTGTACATCCTTTTCCATTAGTGCTTTTAACTCATTATCAAAGCATATTCCCTGCATTAATTTTGATTTTAGCAGGCAAACGGTTTTAAAGTTGAGGATTTCATGGGTTTCCATTGTTTCATGTATGGCCAGGCTATCTTTTTCCATAGGGACACCTCCAGATTCATTACATAGGTATTTTCCCCTTTCTCCCGTTCCTTTTATGCAGGGGAATAAACTAGGATTGTCTAAGAAAACATAATGAAGATATATATGTTTGCATTGGAGGGATAGTCATTGACGAAGATTTTGGGGCTTCATGAAACGCTGGACCTACACGAATTGTTGTCATTTAAAAACCTTTGTTTAACAAAAGCTACGATGATGAGCGGATTAGCTCAAGACGCCGAACTGCAGGCAATTCTTTCAGAAGATGTGACCATGGGGATTCAGCATATTCAACAGTTACAGCAGTTTTTGACAGATCGGAGGGAAACCAAGTGAATCAGCTCATCCAAAACCTGATGGGAATGGGCGGCATGACCGACCAGGTGATTGCCACCGATTTTCTCATTTCAGCTAAAGCCGGCGTGAGAAATTATGCAGTTGCGATTACCGAAACAGCTACACCTGAATTAAAGGCCGCCTTAAGAGAACAATTAAATACAGCGATTGCAACGCACGAAAAAATAAGTAACTATATGATTGCTAAGGGTTTCTATCATCCATATGATTTAAGTGAACAGCTGGAAGTTGACCTCACGGTGTCAGGCACCGCACTGGATCTTGCCGAAAAAAGTTAAAAGGGAGAACATTTCAGTTCTCCCTTTTAACTTTGGTTACTCATTTCCTTTAGTTTCTTTTTATCTATTTTTCCAACATGGGTTTTTGGCAATTCCTCTAAACGAATGAATCGCTTCGGAATTTTATATCGGCCCAGTTTAGCTTCACAATAGGTTTTTAATTCTTCTTCTTCTAATCTAGAAGTGTCTTTTACGACAAGAAAGGCAGCAACGATTTCACCCCATTTTCCATCAGGCAATCCTAGGACTGCCACTTCATCAATTGCGGGGTGGTCCGCAAGCCAATGTTCGATTTCAAGCGGATATACATTTTCTCCGCCGGTAATAATCATATCTTTCTTCCTGCCGACAATATAGTAGAAGCCTTGTTCATCCCTTTTCGCTAAATCCCCTGTATGGACCCATCCATCCTGCAACGTTTCCTGTGTTGCTTGTTCGTGGTTCCAATAAAACGAAAAGGCGTGTTTGCCTTTTACTAATAGTTCTCCGACCTCGTGTGGCACTGTTTCGCGGTCATTTGACCTTACTAATTTAATGGCATTAAATAGCATCGGTTTACCGACAGAACCACGTTTCATCCGTGCATCCTCAGGGCTAATATAAAAATTATTCGGTCCCGCCTCAGTGAGACCATACCCTTCTTTAAAAGCTAACCCCTTTTTCTGAAAGGCCTCGTAGATTTGCATAGGGCATGGTGCTGCCCCCGATAAAAAAATCTTCATAAAAGGGAATTCACTGTGTTGAAATTCGTCAGTTTGAATAAGCATATGATACATGGTCGGTACAAGGAGAATGGTCGTACAGTGGTACCGATTAAGGGATTCCACCGCTTTTTTTCCGGTAAAAGGCTCGCCGATTACAACTGTCCCGCCAATCATCAGGATTGGAATGCTCAAGGCATTTAGTCCGCCGGTATGAAACATAGGCATATAGTTTATCGTCACATCATCCTCTGCTAAACTCCAGCTTACTATCGTGTTAATACCATTCCAAAGGATGGATTGATGGCTTAACACAACTCCCTTTGGTTTCCCGGTGGTCCCGCCAGTATAAATCATCGCGAGTGGATCAGTTTCTGAGATTTCCTCTCTAAAAAAATCTCTTAGTGGATAAGAAAGTAGTTCTTCGTAACTGGCATCCCCTATCAAAAAGGTCCTAAAGTTATTTAGTTGTGGACGTATAACTTCAAACTGCTGATGGATTCCGACTAAAACAGGGGTACAATCCGCCAATATCTCGTTTATTTCATGCAATGATAAGCGCCAATTAAGCGGAACGAAGATGGCGCCAATTTTCCCGCAGGCAAACAATAAATCAAAATAGCTAATATGGTTTGGCGATAATAGGGCCACTCGATCACCTTTTTTAACACCTTGTGCATGAAGCCAGCTTGCGGTCGAGTTTGCCCGCTTATTCAATTCTGCAAATGTCCAAGCATTGTTTGTCTTTTCATCTAAAATTGCATCTTTATTTGGCGATAATCGTGCCCGATTTCCAAGCCAATCCAATTCCCAGTTCACCGACCAATCGCTCCTTCACTACTAGATGGAACTATCTTACTCATTTTTAGTTACAGGGTAGTTACAGAGGATGACTTTTACCAAATTGTAGCTGTTTGGATTAAAGTTTCTTCAAATTTATTGTTTATTCACATGAAAAAGCTGATTTCCTAAACACTATTTAATAAATCAATTTTAAACCCATCAAATCATCAATTTTTGGTGTAAATTTATACTACAACAATTAGATTTTTTACCGACAAACTCTTCTATGGGCGAATTTTTGGGTTCTATGGGCGAATTTTGGGATTCTATGGGCGAATATTAAGGTTCTATGAGCGAATTTTACCATTCAATGAGCGAATCCAATAATGCAACAAAAATTAATCTATAAAAAAACGACCCTAAACAGGTCGCTTCAAATATTACATCATGATTCCGCCATCCACGTGGAGCACAGTTCCATTCACGTAATTCGATTCATCCGAGGCTAGGAACAAATAAGCATTCGCAATATCCTCAGGCTTCCCTAATCGGGCAAGCGGGACCATCTGCATCATTTGTGCCAATACCTTTTCTGGAACCTTTGCCGTCATCCCTGTTTCGATAAATCCCGGCGCAACAGCATTGACATTAATCCCTTTTCGCCCCAGCTCCTTCGCCCATGTTTTCGTCATGCCGACAACGCCTGCCTTCGTCGCAGCATAATTCGTTTGTCCGACATTTCCATAAACCCCCGAAACAGAAGATGTGTTAATAATTTTTCCACGGCCATTCGCAATCATCGCTGGCAATACGGCTTGCGTACAGTGAAAAACACCTGTTAGATTAACATCAAGTACCGTTTGAAAATCTTCAACCGATAGCTTTGACAGCATGGCATCTCTCGTGATCCCCGCATTATTAATGAGGATATCAATCTTACCGTAAGAACCCCTTACCTTTTCAACCATTTCATCAACACTACCGCGATCTGCAACATTCACTTGAAAAAAGCTAACCTCATAGCCCTTCTCCTGCAGCTCCCGGGCACGCGCTTCCCCTTGCTCTACATTAAAGTCTGCCATGGCCACCTTTGCTCCTTCTCGGGCAAAAACTTCTGCAGCCGTCAAACCGATTCCACCCGCTGCTCCCGTAATAATGGCCACTTTTTCTTTTAATCTCATTACTGCACCCCATCATCCAAAAATTGTGTAATTGCCGTTAATAATTGTGGCAGATCATCCACTAGCGGTGAATGCCCGCAATCCTTTAATTCGATAAAAACGGATTTTTCTCCTAGGTCTTCCAGCAACTCTTCGTTCATTCCTGCTGTAATAACAAAATCGCGCTCTCCTCGTAACACAAGGACAGGAATATTGATTTCATCCACTTTGCCATTTCCTTCAACGAGTCCATTATGATGATGACTGATATTAAATGTGTTGTTAGCATGATGTACCTCCGCTAAATTACGCTGAGTCCTCATATCTTGCACATACTCATCATAAAGCGCTGGATTAGGCTGATTGTGTGTATAAATAACCGCATTCCAAATCAGTTTCAATAAGTCCACATTATTCGTGTCATAGGCAGTTTGCACAGGGATCGTTCGAATCAAATCCTTTTTGATTTCTTCATGTAAGGAAAAGCGCCGCGGCTCCTCATTTTCATTTAACTTTCCGTCGAATGGGTAACCTCTTGTCGATTCCGACGCTAATAAAATCAATTTATTACAATATCCAGGATAATCAACAGCAAACTGCATCGCGACTGCTCCACCTGTTGACCAGCCAACCACCGCAAAATCCTTCAAGCCAATTTCGTCAACAAACAGCTTCACATCATCAGAAAAATCTTTAATCGACTGAACGAGATTGTGATAGCTTGAGCCTCCAAACCCCCGCAAGTCAACCGCATAAAGTTTATATTTTGTAGCCATATTTTCTAGCACGAGATCCCAATGCTTCGATGATGTCATATTCCCATGGATTAATAATACCTTTATCTCGCCGCCTTCTCTCTCCCTGTAAGCCAATGTTTCTCCATTTGGCAAAAGCACTTCCTTCAAAGAAACGTTACCCATCTCAATCACCCTTCCCCCATCTAATCGTTGTTGCCCCCCATGCGTAACCAATTCCAGCACTTACTAAAACGATGACATCACCATCCTTGATTTCCCCTTCTTTCAAGGCAAGCTCCAAGGATAAAATCTGATCAATTTGTCCGATATGTCCATAGTCTTCAAGATAAATAGACTGTTCTTCGGACAAGCCTAGTTCTTTTAATACATATTCATGGGCTGATTTTTTCATGTGAAGAATCGCCAGGTAGGAAATATCTGCCTCAGTATAGCCGCTTTTTCTTACAGATTCGCGAATGACCTTTAAAAAATTATCCATCGATTTTTGTTCTAAGCGCTGTTTCATCCCTTCAGGATCAAGCACATCAAGCTTATTCAGGCGTTGATCAATGGCTTCTTTGGTAATAGGGTGCTTGGTACCTCCGGAAATAACTACGACATCCTCCGAAAAAGAACCGTCTGTAATGAGTTTAGTTTCCAATAAGAGGTTTTCGTTCTGCCCCTTTTTTAAAAGAATCGCTCCACCGCCGGCACCAAGATTAAACATGAAACGGGTTCTCGGATTCTCGTAATCAATGAAATCCCCATTGCGATAACCGCCTGCAAGCAGGCAAGTTCGAATAGCAGGATCCGCAATCATCATACTTTTCGCTACTTTTAACGCCATAATGGTCGTACCGCATCTTAAGGCCACATCAAATGCCCAGGCGTTTAGGGCTCCAACTTCTTCCTGAAGTTTAATTCCGGCCGTCCAAAGCGGATATTCCTTATGTTCCTCACCAATATAAATGACAAGGTCAATCTCCAGCGGATCAATTCCCGCTTTAGCAATTGCTTGTTTTGCGGCAATAATCCCCATTTCACAAGTATGATCAAATGGGCCGGGTACATGCTTTTTCTTTATTCCCATTTTTTCTTCGACAACAGGAATAGGGATACCTGCCAGTTCTGCTATCTCTTTTCCGGTTAAACACTCCTTTGGTAAATAAATACCTGTACTAAGGATACCTATCTGCAAAACAATCACCCACTCATCTATGCTTCTTCTGCCATTTCCTTCATAAAGTCCATTGCTTCTTCAATCGACTCAAATAACGTTTCCCGTTCTTCTTGCACATGCGTAACCTTTATTCTCCATTGTTTCTTGCTTGTTTCCTTTTCGATAGCGGCCAGTTGAAAACGAACGACGAAGGAAGCAATTTGATTTATATCCATTGTTTTCTCCTTCTATCCCGCTAATTTCCCCTCTTTTTTAGCAGAATGTTGTTTTTTTCGTTTCCAAGAAATCGAACTTAACGTACCGACAATCCCTCTAGGGAAAAACATAACCACCAAAATATAAATAATGCCAAAGAAGATAATCCAGCGCTCAAATATCCAATGCTCTTTCGCCAGTTCCGTCAGCCAATGATGGGCAAATTCGATTAAACCTGCTCCAATGATGGCACCGACTAATGTTCCCACTCCTCCAATGATCGTCATTAATAAAGCATCTAAGGTGATATCCATTGCAAACACACTTGTATTCACAAATCGAAGCGATATGGCATATAAAATACCAGCTATCCCTGCCAATACGCCCGACATCACACTTGCGGCAATTTTATAATGGAGCACATGAAACCCTAATGACTCCGTTCTTTGTTCATTTTCCCTAATTGCCTGTAGCACCCTACCAAGCGGGGAATTGGTAAACCGCTTCAGGATGAGAAATACCGCAACCATGACGACCATACAAAGCAGGTAAAAATTAGTCCGGTCAATAAACAGTTCCGGGACGCGAAAGGTGAAGCCATCATTCCCATAGGTCAACGTCCGCCATTTTTCTGCTAAGACTAGAAAAAGTCCTGATAACGATAAGGTTAACATCGCATAGAAATGACTTTTTAAACGAAGTGTAAGCAAGCCAACAAGGAAGCTCACGAAACCGGTAATAACAATGGTTGTCAGGACTGCCAGGAGAAAATACCCGAGCGTTGGTTCAAACCGTTTCATAAAAATCCCCATCGAATACGCGCCGATGCCAAAAAACATCGCATGACCAAAGGAAACGATTCCTGTAAAACCTAGTAAAAGGTCATAGCTCATCGCGAAAATTGAAAAAACAAATACCTGTGTTAACAAGATTAATAAATTTCTTGATTCATAAACGAATGGCAATAGGAGTAAAAAAGCTGCAACGATTAGAACAATAGCCGTCATTCTATTTCCCTGAATAAATCTCATGTTCTCACCCCTTCGCCCCAAATAAGCCCTGTGGCCGAATGATTAACACAATAGCCATGAGGAGCATATTCACAGCCAATGATAGGTCCGGGACATAATAAGCCATAAACGAACCGGAAAGCCCGACTAAGATAGCCGCCAAAACGGAGCCTTTAAAATTGCCCATTCCCCCAATGACGACAACAATGAATGCTAAAATCGCGAATTCCATTCCCATACCAGCATGGATTACCCCGGAATAAGGGCCGAGCAGCACGCCGCCAAGCGCCGCCATACCGGCACCAATCATAAAAACAAACATAAACACTTTTTGAATATTAATTCCAAGTGCCTGAACCATTTCTTTATTCATCACACCCGCTCGGACAACTAGACCGATTTTTGTTTTTTTGAGTAAAAATTGTACACCGGCAAAAATAAGAAACCCTACTAAAATGATAAATATCCGGTACTTGATGATAATGACACCGCCAACCTCCCAGCTCCCCTTTAAATAATCAGGAGGCGATGCCGTAAGTTGATTGGGTCCCCATATTACTTTCAACATTTCAGATAAAACAAGCATGAGACCAAGCGTGATCAAAATCTGCTGTACATGGTTGCCATAGACCGGTTTAATGATCCACCTTTCGATAATAATTCCCAGCAGGAATCCTGTTAAGATGGCGCCAACAATGCCAATGACAAAGCTGTCTGTTTTCGCATAAATCCAAAGGCCGCTGTAAGCTCCCCAGGCAAATAACCCGCCATGGGCAAAATTCAGCACATCCATCAAACCGAAAATAAGCGTCAAACCTGCTGCCAATAAAAAGATCAGCATTCCCGTTGCCAAACCATTTAGGGTTAAATTCATGATTAAATCCACGAATACTTCCTCCTTCCTTAGGCAATCCCTAAATATTTTCGCTTCATTCCTTCATCTTCTTTTAATTGCTTCATCGTTCCATGGCTTATGGTTCGTCCATCATCAATGATGTAAAAACAATCACCAATCGTGCTAGCCATCATGAAATTTTGTTCCACTAACACGATGGTAGTTTGATCTTTCATTTGTAGAATGGAATCCATCACTTTCTCAACCACAATTGGAGCCAAGCCTTTACTCGGCTCGTCAATTAACAGCAGCTCGTTCTCATTTATATAGGCCCTTGCGATGGATAGCATTTGTTTTTGTCCTCCGCTTAAAAGGCCGCCCGGTTTTTTCCAAAACTTTTTCAAGTCAGGAAACAGATTTAAGATCCAATCCATTCGTTTCGCGGTTTCTTCATTCTCTTTTTGAATGGCGACTTTCATGTTTTCCTCAACGGTAAGTCCGGCAAAAATCCCCTGGTCTTCGGGTACGTAGCCGATGCCCTTATTAGCAATCGTGTAGGTTGGCAGGGAATGAATCGGTTCTCCTTTAAACGCGACACTTCCTTTCGAAGCCGGATTTAAACCCATAATCGTTCGAAGTGTCGTTGTTTTCCCTGCCCCATTTCTTCCAAGCAGAACGGTTACTTCTCCTTTTTTCACCTCAATCGATATTCCTTGAAGAATATGATATTGTCCGATAAATGTTTCCACATCATTAAGTTCCAATAGGCCTTTCAATTGTTGTGACCTCCTAAATAAGCAGACTGAACCGTTTCGTTTTTCATGATTTCTTCCGGAGTTCCGTCAGCTAACAATGTTCCATTAAACAAGACCATAACTGAATCCGATAAATCCAAAATCATATCCATCTTGTGTTCGATTAGAACAATCGTGCGGTTCCCTTGTACTTTTATTTTTTTAATTACTTCTAAGATTGCTGGAACTTCCTCTAATGACATCCCTGCAGTTGGTTCGTCTAATAAAAGAACTTCCGTTTCAAGCGCCAACAGCATCGCAATTTCAAGTTTCCGTTTTTCGCCATGAGCAAGATTACTTGCCAGTGAATTCTTTTTATCATCTAAAAGGACAAGCTTGAGCCACTCTAATGCCTTTTCCTCAAAAGCTCGATATTTTTTATAATGAAACAGCATCTGGTAACGAATTCCCGCTTGGGATTGAACCGCTAACCGTACATTTTCTAAAACCGTTAAGTTCGGGAATACATTGGTTATTTGAAAGGAACGGCCAATCCCCGCTCTTGTACGGTTTGTTGGTGAAAATTTCGTGATATCTTTCCCGCGATAATAGATTTTTCCTTGAGTGGGGGTTAATTGACCGCTTAGGAGATTAAAAAAGGTTGTTTTTCCAGCACCATTGGGTCCGATGATTGACTTAAAGTGCTTCTCTGGAACGGAAATACTGACAGAATCCACAGCAGTATGGCCGCCAAAGGTAATCGATAAATCATTTGTCTCAATAAGCGCAGACATTCACTTCACCACCTAAATTGTTAGCGTTAGAAATAAGGAAGAGGCTGACCGCGTTTTACTCGGTCGAACCCCCGTCATTTTTACTTGATATTTGCTTACTTGTTGCGGATCGGCGGCGCCGTTTCTTCCGGAGTCAGTTCCCTAACTAGCACTGGCACTGGATATGGAACGCCATCCTTCTTTTCGAGCTTAATCGCATACAATGCTTGCAGGGCTTGGTGATCTTCCGGACGGTAGGTCATTTTTCCTTTTGGTGTCTCAAAGCTCATTCCTTCCATCGTTTTGATTAGTTTATCAGCATCGGCATTCCCCTCTGTTTTCTTCAATGCCTCTACAATGGAAATGGCTGCACTCATCCCGCCAGGTGTAAACAGATCGGGAACGTCGCCGTTAAATTTCTTCGTATGCTCCGCTACAAGCCAGTCATTAATTTTATTTTTGGGCAGGTCATGATAATAAACGGTAAATCCCTCCATACCAATCAATGGCTCCATTGTCGATAATGCCGCAATATCCGGCGCTCCGGTTGAAATCTTGATTCCTTTCTCTTGCACCTTCATGTCGGCAATTTGCTTCCACGGTGAGTTTGCACCAGCCCATACTACAAACAGGTAATCAGGTTTGGCATCGACGATTTTTTGAATATTTGAAGTGAAATCTGTGGCCGCAGGATCCGCATACTCTTCCTTTACAATTTCGGCCCCCAGCTTTTTAGCCGCTTCTTTAAAGGCAGCTACCCCATCACGTCCAAAGGAATAATCAGGTGCAAGCGTGGCAATTTTCACACCCTTTTTCGCAATTGCCGCAGCACCAGCAACAGCATCCTGGGAAGAGTTACGTGCAGAATGGAAAATATACTTATTAAACTCTGAACCTGTAATACTATCAGCGGCTGCCGGTTCCACAACCATTACCTTTTGATATTCCTCCGCCAACGGTAAAACGGCCAGCGTGTCTGCCGAGCTGGACGATCCGACTAGAAAATCAACCTTATCTTCTTCTAATAACTTCGTCGCTTTTTGAACCGCTACTTCTGGTTTCGTTTCTGTATCTTCAACAATGAATTGAATTTTTCTGCCGGCAACCTCCATCTTTCCATCCGTTGCATAATCAAGCCCAAGTTCAAAGCCTCTTAACGTTTGCCTTCCATAGGATTCTAGTGCTCCTGTCTTAGAGGCAAGCACACCAATTTTAATCGGTTCCTTAGTTTCCGTTTTCTTTCCACCAGTGTCCTTCGTCTCTGAAGATGTTTTGTCAGAACTGCAAGCACTGGCAAATATCATCATAAACATAAGTAAACCTAATAATGCCCATTTCCCTCGGTACCCCTTCACACTTCTTCCCCCTTAATATGTTTAGTAACAACCTTGCAAAGCTTTGATTTTATGATAGTAAAAGGTAGTTACAGTGGAGTTACAAAATAAAAACAGCCTTCTTTAAGGCTGCTCAATGGGATTGATCATACTTTCTGATTCAATTATCATGCGGTACATATGCTTTGTCGGTTCTAATGGGGTGACACCCAGTTCATTCTCCAAAACCTCTGTACATTTTTGAAACCACTTCATTGCCTTCGGACGGTTGTTTTTTCGATAATAACAATACATTAGCAAGCGATAGGATTCTTCCCATGTTCTATCTCGGTCTAAGATCTTTTCGCACCAGTAAATTGCTGCATCGTAATTTTCGGTGCGGACCATCAATTGTGCCATTTTCTCCGCACCCCGTAAAAAATAAACGAGCAGGCTCTCTCTCTTGCTTATACACCAATCGTCATAACGGCGGTCAGGTAAATAGTCTCCTTGATAAAGAGTCAATCCTTTTTCTAAAAAGTAAATGGTTTTTTCGTGATCCGATTCATTTAATCCTTCTTGAATCCATACCTGAAATTGAGCCGTATCCACCTCAATTACAGCATGTGGATTTAACCCATAAAACATTCCTTCCCTTATAATGAAAAAGGGAGCAGCCCTTGCCTTCCGCGATGGTTCTAATACATGGTGAAGACTATTGAGGGCCACTTTGAAATCCCGATCAGCACTCTTTTTATCTTGATAGGGCCAAAGGATCTGAATGATTTCATCCTTTGCTATTAGTTCATTTAAAGTAATCAGTAATTGAAACAATTCCTTGGCTTTTTCTCTTTGCCAATCCTTTTCCCCAACCTCCTTCTCACCGAGCCAAAGTTTAAACTGCCCCAAAGTCTGAACTCGAACCGAATAACCCGGATGGGAGTCCAATGCAGTGATCCCCATATCCTGGAGTATTTTTACAACATACGGCTTTTGAATTTCCTCTTTCATACATTCAATTAACAGGGGGACAAACACTTGTAAATCCCTTGGGCCAAAGACAGACCTTTTATGAAAAAAGAATTCATACTCGTGAATTTGCAAGAGACTTAAAAATCCGTCCATCGTTTTCTTAAATAAATCATGTTTTTTCTCTAAATAAAAAACATAGGAAAGCCAAAACTTGCTTAGCATTTGTCCAAAGCCATCCTCACACTGATCAAATAATGCTTTCGTTTTTTCCAAGTAATTAAGCGCCTTCGGCAGCCGTTCATTGTATATGCATGTAATACCCATGCAAAGCGTGATTAATGCAGAAAGCCAAACATCATGAACTTTCTCTGTCTCCTGCAATGCTTTTTTCCCTGCATCCAATGCCCGTTCCAGTTCCCCCCTTACTCCATACAAAATACAGAGTCCCATTAGCGGCTCGGCTTTCCCTCTATCGACATTGAGCCTTTCCATTATTTCTAACGCCGTTTGGTAGCAGTCCTCGGCGAGATTGGAATCATATTTATTCAAAATTTGCACAGCATGACCCATACGAATCCAGCCGCAGGCCTCAACAAATGGGGCGTTTAGACTTATTCCTTGCCTAATGCCTGCTTGGGCAAGCTCCTTCGCCCTTAATCCCTCACCAGTAAAAGCTTCTATTAAGGAAAGCAATAAATCGGTTTCACGGTGGGCTTGTGGCAGCGACGTAACCTTTGTACCCTTAAGCATTTCTTTATCCTTGTAAAGTAATTTCTTCGCTTCATCAAAACGTCCAGTTCTTAAATACAATCTAGCTTCTAAATTCCCGTCAAGAATGGAAACCATTGATTCCTTCGTTCTTTGGATCCATTTTTCAGCCTCAGTAGATTTACCCGAGTTTAACAGATTCTCAGATAGTAGTTGATAGAGTTTACCTTTTTCCTCATCTGGGCCCCAGCTTTTTTCTCGATAGGCAATCGCCTCATATAAAAGCCTTTCGGCGTGATGCGGTTGAATCGTATCCAAATAAATCTTTGCCTTTCCTTCCAGCGCCATACTCATTCCAAGATCATCCTGCTTTTTCTCCGCCCCATTAAAGGCCTTTTCATAACACTCCTCTGCCTCTTTGTATTGGGAACGGTAACGATGAACCTCTGCTTTTAAGTGCTGAAGATGATAGTATGTTTCCATATCCGCTTCAGGAATAATGGTTAATTGATCAGAAAGGCTTTCCAATTTTCCGCTTTCAAGCATCCTAAAACCGTGCTCTTGTAAGATAGATGCAATCGCTTTATAGTGATTAATCCTTTTATAATGATGAAGTGCCCCCTCCCACAATTGTCTTTTTTCATAAAAGCGGGCACATCTTTCGTGAAGCAGGGTAAAGTTTCCAGGATTATTTTTTTGAAAAGTGTTTTCTAAAAACTCTTTAAATAAGGAGTGATATCGATATTGGGTTAAGCCAACCTTTTGAATAAACAAATTTCGGTCTTTTAATTGCTCAAGCATTCCGGAGGCTCCATGAAGCCCAATGACTTCATCACATATTTCTTCCTCAATTTCTTCAAATATCGAAGTTTGCTCGAGAAACTGCTGGACGATGGACGGCTGCTTCGAAAAGACCTCCATCACCAAATACTGAAAAAAGTCTTGAAGGGAGTGTGAGGAGTGTTCAAAAAGCTCAGAAATATCCTGCTTTAGGGGAATCTGTGCAGCAATCATACACAGGGCTATTACCCAGCCCTCTGTCATTCGGTAAATAGTTTGTAAATGTCCGGGCTCGATTTCTAATTGATAAAGATCGGTTAAAAGCAACTCCATTTCTTCAATCGTCAGGACTAAGTCTTCTCTCGTAATCTCTAATAACTGCCCGCAAACTTTCATTTTCGCTAGGTGCTTCCAGCCCGGGCGGCTCCTGCTCGAAATAACGATATGTAAATTGGCGGGGATGTGTTCAAGCAATTTTTCCATCCAACTATTAATCGTATAGGAATGCTCAATTTGATGGAAGTCATCCAAGATCAACGTAATATCAGCATTGACCTCAAGGATTTCATTGATAAAAAGGGAGCATAATAGACTCAATTCCTCATCCCGCATATAGCGGTCCATTGTATCAATATATGTAGATAGTTCCGTTCCAAAGTCAGGGACCACGCGGCAAATGGAATGAATGATATAAGAAAGAAAAGGAAGAATATCGTCATCCATTGACGAGATAGAGTACCAGCAGCCAGGAATTTTTTCGTCCCTCATAAATAAGGCAAGTGCCGTGCTCTTTCCATAGCCTGCTCCAGAATGAATGATTGTCAAGGGATATTCAGGGATCTTCTTCATTTTCCGAGAGAGCTTTGCCCGTCTAATAAAGTCATCCTTTGCATTCGGAATCCGCAGTTTTGTTTGAATAATTGGCAGTTTCATTAATTCCCCCCCTTTCATTTTCACAATATTTACACTATTTTACCATATCAGGAATGCTTAAACCATCTCATAGAAAAATACCACTTCATACCTTAGAGATTTTTCTATGGAATAAAATATGAAGAGAGGAAAAAACTAACTTCGAGGGAACTCATCCCAAATGAGTCGCAGTTAATGGGAGTGTTGTATCATTGTCAATTAAGAAAAAGATTCCGCTGATTTTTTGCCTTATCGTTTTTTTAATATTATTAACTAATAATGCCTTCCATTATATTCGTTCGAAAAACCAGCTACTTGAAAATAATGAACGTGAAATCGCTATGATCACGCAGGAAGTATCGTTTCAGGTTGGAAATACAAAGGAAGGCTCCTTATATGTAGAAAACATCCTTGGCAGGGATCTAAGAATGGCATCGATAGCCATTAAACAGGCACTTCCAGCTAAATATCAAGAGATAACGAATGAACGGTTAACGACCCTAGCGAAAGAAGTAGGAGTCTCGCATATAACCTTGTTAGTGCAAACCTCGGATGACATTATTGGAGTGAGATCGTCAGACCCTGAAGAGATAAACATGTCAACAAAAGATTGGGGTTATTGGTATGATGCCTACCAACAACTACTTGCATTAACTCCCGTTTCTGTTGGAAAAGGGATAACCTTGCCTAATTATTGGTCCGGTCCGATTGAAGTCGCCTCCTCCAATCCTAAACATATTGACAAATGGGGCTACTATTATGATGGGACAACGAATTATATCATCAACCCCTATTTTCGTGACAATGAAGTATTAGCCTATGAGAAACGATTCGGCCCTGGTAAAATGCTGAATGATTTTACAAAAGAAGAAGGAATCTTAGAGTTATCTGTGTTCAATCCAAAGAATTTTGGTAAAAAGAAAGAAATTGTCCATTTAAATGGAAATAGCTACACAAGAATATCTGCTCGGCCTATTTGGTACGGAAAGTATAATTATCGTAACATCAAAACAGACGCAAATTTTATTAAAAAAGCAATCAAAACAAAAGAAATGCAGTCCTACAAAGCTCAATTGAATGGCAAAAGTATCATGAAAACATTTGTGCCCATTTCTCCAACAAATGATCAACCATTCGTCATTGGACTCGTTTATGATTATGGACTTATTCAGGAGGAACTTACGCATGAGCTAATGGTACATATTCTTCTTTCCATCGCGATAATGATTATTGTGTTAATTGTAAGTTTTATTTTTTCTCGTTCGATTACACAGCCGATTGGCTATATCGTTGAGCAGGTCAATGAAATTGCTCAAGGCAATTTCGGAAAGAAATTACATTTAAAACGACAAGATGAGTTAGGCCTTCTTACGGAAAACGTAAATGCCTTATCCAACCATTTGCAAAGCTATGTGAATGATTTGAATAAAAGTAAGGAGCTAATTGAATACCAGGCATATCATGATCCATTAACTGGTTTGTTAAACAGAAGGTATTTTCAAGAAAAATTAACACCACTCATCGATCGTGCCCACGAAACAGGTGAAACGGTGTCTATTTTATTCATTGATTTGGATCGATTTAAACAGGTTAATGACTCGTATGGACATACGAAAGGTGATGAGTTACTGAAAATCGTTGCCGACCGGATTAAGAAATGCCTGCCTGATGATAACCATAACCTCATTACAAGGCAGGGCGGGGATGAATTTATTATTTTATTAATGAATCTCTCTCTCAATGAAACAAAAGCAGCTGCGGAAAAAATCGTATTAAATCTAAAAAGGCCATATTCTTTGGATGATAACGAAATTTACCTCGGTGCGAGCTGCGGTATTAGTATGTATCCCGAGCATACAAAGAATATCGAAAGTCTTGTCATTTATGCTGACCTTGCTATGTATGCAGCAAAAAGAGTGGGCGGAAATAAAGTAATCGTTTATTCTGAGCAATTAATAGAATCAAACATCGAAAAGCCGCGGCTCGAAGCACGCTTAAGAAAAGCCATTGAAACGGGAAACATTGAGGTTTACTATCAACCGAAGGTCAATGTTGATAAAGGGACCATCTTTGGGGCTGAGGCATTATTAAGGTGGAAGGATAAAGAATTTGGGTTTGTCTCACCAGAAGTGTTTATTGCCATTGCTGAAGATACTGGGTTAATTCAACAATTGTGGGAGTTAGTTATGAAAGTGGCCTGTCGGCAGGTTAGCAAATGGAACAGGAATCGTTCCAACCCATTATCGATTTCGGTGAATTTCTCTGCCTGCCAATTTCAAGAACCATGCAATATGGTAAGACGGGTCGAAGAGATTCTTTCTGAAAGTCAATTGGGACCTCAGAATTTCGAAATAGAGATCACTGAAAGTATTCTGCTAAATAATTCAACGGAAATCGTCCAATCACTTCAATCCCTTCAAAAAATGGGCATCGCTATTTCGATTGATGATTTTGGAACTGGATATTCTTCGTTAAGCTATTTGAAAAACTTACCCATTGATACCTTAAAAATTGATAAGTCCTTCATTGAGGATATAAATGTAGATTATGGGAATTCAGAGATCCCAGAGGCGATTATTAACCTTGCGCGCAGTCTTCATTTAAAAGTCATTGCCGAAGGGGTTGAAATGGAGTATCAAAAGGAATTTTTACTATCCAAGAACTGTTTTCAGATGCAGGGATATTTATTTAGTAATCCATTAAGCACTAAGGAATTCGAACAATTCCTTAGTGAATGGAAATAAAAAGCGGAGAGATTATTTTATAAATCTCTCCACTTCCTTTACACTGCTTCCAGAATAATCGATATTTAAGAGCCTTACAGTCATATCCGAAAAGACACTTTGCAATCCTTGGACGAGCCGTTGCCCTTTTCCTGTTTCAGTAAAGCAAATAACCGTTGGGCCGGCACCACTCAGGGCCACTCCGAATGCCCCGTTGAATTTAGCTATCTCCACTATTTCCTGATAGGCGTGGATTAGCGGTTTTCGGTATGGCTGGTGGAAACGGTCCTGCTCCATCATTTTTCCTGCCAGAGTCCAGTTTTGGCTTAAAAGGGCTGCGATCAAAAGATTAGCAGTAGAAGAAGCCTCGGTGGCCTCCTGACGGGAATAATCAGATGGTAAAACGTCACGTGATTCCTTGGTCAATAAGATTTCCTGCGGGATAACGACTGCCATCTCAAAGCTAATATTCGAAATGCTCAGCATGTCTACCTCCATTTGTTGATAACAGCCGATGACCAATCCCCCAAAAAGGGAAGCACCCACATTATCCGGGTGACCCTCAATTTCTGTTGCCAGAAGCAATTTTTCCTGCTGTGTTAATGCCAATCTTCCAACCGTATCAGCAAGTTCAATCCCAGCGACGATCGCAGCAGCACTTGAACCAAGTCCGCGTGCTAAAGGGATATCACTGTCAATATTAATTTTACAAGGAGGTAATTCAACTCCATATTTGGCTGCAGTTTGAAGCGCTATTTGACAGATAAAATGTTGCTCATTTGTGGGGAGACCCTTTAATTCATTGGACGTTGAATAGCATTCCCACTTTTCACTTTTCTCGACCTCTAACGTCAAATATAAATCCACAGCAAGTCCCATCGAATCAAAGCCTGGCCCAAGATTGGCCGTACTCGCTGGAACCTTGATCACAAAACGATCATTTAGTGTCATCCGCGGACAACTCCTCGAATATGTTCGGTTACAGCCCTTTCATCATTGGGTAATTGGATAGGCTTAACAAGGCTGCTTTCTATTGCCGTATCCGGGTCCTTCAAACCATTGCCTGTCAACACAGCAACAATTCTTGTTCCCTTTTCGATTTTTCCATTGCTGATATTCTTATAAACGCCGGCAATCGAAGCACAGGAAGCCGGTTCGGCAAAGATACCTTCAGACGAGGCTAACTTTTTATAAGCTGATACAATTTCATCATCACTGACCTCATCAAACTGCCCATTTGATTCTTGAACAGCGGAAACGGCTAAGTCCCAACTTGCAGGGTTGCCAATTCGAATCGCTGTTGCGATTGTTTCTGGATTTTCAAAGACACGATTATGAACGAGGGCAGCAGCCCCTGCCGCTTCAAAACCAAACATTCGCGGTAAACTAGTGCCCTTCTTATTGGCAAATTCCTTAAAGCCTTTCCAATAGGCGCTGATATTTCCGGCGTTCCCGACTGGAATCGCTAAAATGTCAGGTGCACCCCCAAGCTGCTCAATAACCTCAAAAGCCGCTGTTTTTTGCCCTTCTAATCGAAAAGGATTAACCGAATTGACAAGGGCAATCGGTTCTTCTTCGCTAATATTGCGGACCATTTTTAAGGCCTCATCAAAATTTCCTTCTATCGAAATGATTTCTGCTCCGTACATCATTGCTTGAGCAAGTTTTCCCATTGCGATTTTCCCCTCAGGGATGACAACAATACATTTTATTCCCGCCCGTGCTGCATAGGCAGCAGCAGAAGCGGAGGTATTGCCGGTTGAGGCGCAGATGATGGTTTTACTTCCTGACTCAATCGCTTTAGCGACCGCCATAACCATGCCGCGGTCCTTGAAGGATCCCGTTGGATTCGCCCCTTCTATTTTTGCATAAAGCTCTACATTCCATTCTTTTGATAGTCGTTCAAGTTTTATTAAGGGCGTATTTCCCTCATTTAATGAAAGTTTAGGTGTTTCGTTAGTTACCGGTAAAAATTCTTGATACGCTTCTAATAATCCAGTCCATCTCATAATGATTTCCTCACCACTCTATAAGCGCTTTTTATTTCCTTCACGGCATTTAAATCATATAATTCTAGCAATATTTTATCGTAATTAGTTAACGATGCTTTGTGGGTTACTAAAACGATTTCCGATGATTCATTTTTCTTGATTGGCAGCTGAAGTATTTTTTCAAAGCTGACACCAAATTTTGCAAATATGGCGGTAATATCTGCGAAAACGCCAACCTCATCCTGTACATGGATACGTAAGAAATACTTAGAGTACTTCTCTTCATTTTCCTTTAACCGCTTCGGATATTGCGGTGTAACTGCACTCCGGCCATTCACGCCCAGCCTTAAATTCTTCATGACTCCGACCAAGTCAGAAACGATGGCTGTCGCGGTCGGTAAGCTGCCGGCTCCAGGGCCGTAAAACATCGTTTCACCCACAGCTTCTCCGTAAACATAAACCGCATTATATTCGTTTTGCACGGAGGCAAGCGGGTGATTATTGGATAAGAAGGTAGGGGCAACGCTTACTTCGACTTTTTCGCCTTCTCTGTGCGCGAAGCCGATTAGCTTCATGGTATAGCCTAATTGTTTTCCATAGCTCAGGTCTTCTTCGGTAACTGCCGAAATACCGCTTACCTTCACATCATCCAAATCAATATGCATGGAAAAACCTAATGTAGCCAGGATTGTCATTTTCCGAGCTGCATCCAGCCCTTCCACATCTGAGGTTGGGTCCGCTTCAGCAAAGCCGAGTAGCTGGGCTTCCTTGAGAACCTCGTCATAGGACCGGCCCTCATCGCTCATTTTTGTTAAAATATAATTAGTCGTTCCATTAACAATACCCATCATTTGTGTGATTCGGTCTGATGCAAGTCCATCAACAAGGCCCCTTAGAATTGGGATGCCTCCGGCTACACTTGCTTCATAAAATAAATCGCAGCCATGCTCTGAAGCTACCGTTAACAACTCTGAACCATGTAGGGCCATCAAATCTTTATTGGCGGTAACGACATGCTTGCCTTCGCGAAGAGCAGTGATTAGGTAATCTTTCGTTTCCGCCACTCCACCCATTACCTCAATGACAACATCAATTTCCTTATTATAAAGAATCTCGTCGGCGTTGGATGTTAATAATCTCTCATCCACTTCTACCGGTCTTACCTTATGTAGGTCTTGAACAAGGATTTTTTTAATAATCACCTGACAGCCCACTTGATGGATTAATTTATCCTGATGATTTGCAATAATTTTTACGACACCGGAACCAACAGTGCCTAAACCTAATAACCCAATCGAGATTGCTTTCATGATATCCTCCTGTTCGTGTCCATTTGACGTGTACAAATGTATTTCTGTTGTAGACATTATATGATTCTATTTATTTTTTTACAATAGGTTTGTTTTCAATTATTGGTGGTGTAACCGCTTACTGCCGCATCGCAGTAGGATTACTATTTTTGGGTAAAAATTTTTTATTTTTAAAAGTGAAATTTTTTCCTTTTTATACTTTACAACAGCGAAGTTATGGTTGTAGAATAGTCCCTATATTCATTTAAATTTTGAAATTTCAATCAACTCATTAGAAAAGCACAAGCGCCCGTTTAGCGGCGTATGGACTGGAGCGCTTTGACTGAGATAAAGGAAACACGG
>NZ_BCVI01000036.1 GCF_001591665.1 Neobacillus soli NBRC 102451
GGGCGATGGAGCTAGACAGTAGTCAAAGTTCAAAGATTCATATTCTGAAAAATGATTAAAAGTAATGATGAAGACGGCATTAAGAAATAGCTTCAGAGAGCCGGTGGCTGCTGCGAACCGGTGCTATTTCTTAAAAAGTAAAGCGAAAGCTTCTTATAAGCGGCGTAGACTGTCGCAGGGGGCTTGAGCCGGAAACTATTTTGCCCAGCCCTTCTGAACTGGCTGCCGAACGTTTTTAGTAGGCAGTCCCGGGTGAAACCGTTAAATTGTTGAGGCTGCTTTTACTATTATGCAGCAAAAGAGGGTGGCACCACGTTACATCACGTCCCTCATAACAAGACAAATCTGTCTGTTATGAGGGACGTTTTTTTATATGGAAAAGGGGCGGAGCTTGAATTATTATTTCCAATTTGAGCGTAAAATATACATTTTTCACTACGAATTAGGAAAGTTCTGCTTCGCTCACACCGCCTTTATTATGTTGGTATACAGCTTGTAATCCATTCATTTTCATGAATTGGTTGGGAGTTAAAACTCATAATAGTTTTTATTAGAAAAACAAAAAGAAAATTTGAAAGGATGAGTTTCCATGTTACTTGATCAACAATATTTGTTTGCCCCTGGCCCGACACCCATTCCTGATCGCGTGAAAATTGCAATGAATCAACCGATGATCGCCCACCGCAGCCCAGAATTTCCTAGCTTACTTGAAGATGTATCGACCCGCCTTATGCCTGTGTTTGGTTCCGAAAATCCTGTCACGGTTCTAGCGGGGAGCGGGACTTCCGCTTTAGAAACAGCTGCCGTTAATGTGATTGAAGAAAACGATGAGGTTGTTGTCATTGTCGCAGGTGCCTTTGGAGACCGTTTTGCCTCTATTTGTGAAACTTTTGGAGCAAATGTCCACCGCTTAAACATTGAATGGGGAAAAACGTGCAAACCAGAGCAACTCGAGGATTTTCTGAAGTCCCTTCAAAAAGAAATAAAGGCGGTGTTTGCCACCTATTGTGAAACGTCAACAGGTGTCCTTAATCCGATAAAGGATTTGGGCAAAGTTGTGAAAAGGGTAACGAATGCCCTCTACATTGTTGATGGGGTAAGCTGCATCGGCGCTGTCCCTGTTGATATGAAGGGTTGGAATATTGATATCCTCGTCGCCGGTTCACAAAAAGCGCTTATGCTCCCTCCTGGTTTAGCGTTTATTGCGATTAATGATGAGGCAAGAGAGGTCATTAGAAACTGTAAAGCTAAACGGTTTTATCTCGACTTAAATCGTTATCTAGCATCCTATGAAAATGAAAGGTCCACACCCTTTACACCTGCCGTCTCCCTTATTTTCGGTGCGCAGGAGGTTTGCAACATGTTTGAAGAAGAAGGCTTTGAGCAGGTGATCAAACGTCATCAGCTTTTAAAAGAGATGGTCCGTGAAGGCTTAAAGGCAATTGAGGTTCCGCTGTTAACATCAGATGAAGATGCTTCTCCAACCGTTACTGCGGTTAGAACGATAGACGAACCGGCCAAGCAAATCAAAAAAGTCTTAAAGGATAAGTTCGCGATTACACTTGGCGGCGGTCAAAAGAAATTAAAGGGAGAAATTTTCCGAATCGGACACATGGGGTATTGTACGCCATTTGATGTCATAAAGGTTTTAGGAAGCATTGAAATGACCTTAAAGTTTTTAGATGGAAAAGATGTACTAGGTACCGCTGTAAAAAGAGCTGAGGAGGTTTGGATTGAACATGTATAAAGTACTGGTAACCGATGGAATTAGTAATACTGGTTTAGTGAGCCTAATTGAACATCCCCATTTTGTTGTTGAAAGGCAGCCGACTCTTCCTGTGGAAGAATTGAAAAATATTATTGGCAATTACGACGCCCTGATTGTCCGAAGCCAGACAAAGGTAACCGAAGAACTGCTTCAAGTAGCTGGGAGACTCCGCGTAATAGCCAGAGCGGGTGTCGGGGTCGATAATATTGACGTCAATGCGGCAACTCGAAAAGGGATTATCGTGATTAACGCTCCAGGCGCTAATACGATTGCCGCAACCGAGCATACCTTAGCGATGATGCTGTCATTAGCTCGAAAAATCCCCCAAGCCCATCAAAAAACGGCAGCGGGCGAATGGGACCGTAACTCCTTTAAAGGAGTGGAATTGTACAAAAAGACACTTGGTGTTATCGGCATGGGTAAGATTGGAACAGAGGTGGCGAAACGCGCCAAAAGCTTTGGGATGAATATCTTAGGATTTGACCCGTACTTAACAGAGGAGCGGGCAAAGAAACTGGGAATGACGAAAGCAAGTTTAGATTTAATTGCTCAGGAATCTGATTTTATTACGATTCATACACCATTGACCAATGATACCCGTGGACTAATCAATGATGACTATTTGCAAAAAACGAAAAAAGGGGTTCGCTTTGTTAACTGTGCCCGCGGCGGTGTGATTGATGAAAAGGCTTTGGTTCGAGCGATTCAAGCCGGTCATGTAGCAGGAGCAGCCCTGGATGTTTTTGAAAAAGAACCGGTTGCGGATGTAGAATTGCTACAAAATCCAAATATTATCGTGACACCTCATCTTGGAGCTTCTACTGTAGAGGCACAGGAAAAGGTTGCCCAAGAGGTAAGTGCAGAAATCATCGAAATCTTTGAAACCCAGTCAATCCAGAATGCGGTCAATATGCCTCAAATGTCTGGTGAAACCCAGGCAAAGCTACAGCCATATTTACTGCTTGGCGATCAAATGGGACAGCTCGTGATTCAATTGTTAAACAAGCAGGCCCCTGATAAAATTGAAATCAATTACTATGGCGATTTAATTGATGAAGATACCGAATTGTTGACTCGTACATTGCTAAAAGGCATCTTATCCTATCATTTAAGTGATTCTGTCAATCTCATTAATGCCCTTCATCTTTTGAAGGAGCAGGGGGTTTCCTATAATGTTGTAAAAAATGCGACAAATAAAGGCTTTGCAAATTATATGGAACTTCGTGTTTCTAATGGGGGTGAATCAGCCCAGATTGGCGCAACCGTCCTAAATGGTTACGGTGCGAGAATTTTGAAAATTAACCAATATCGGATTGACGTGAAACCGGAAAAATATCTCTTATATATTAAGCACCGTGACGTTCCCGGTATGATTGGCAGGGTCGGCTCTCTACTAGGTGACTACCAAATCAATATTGGAACGATGCAAGTTGGTCGAACGGAGGTCGGCGGAGAAGCTATTATGGTCTTGACGCTTGATAAAACTTTGGGCGCGGATGTCATTCGTGACTTAACTCTAATTGATGGATTAGATGAAGCACAATTACTGGAGTTAGCGAATGTGGATACGTTTGAACCAGGGCATATCGAGCAGGAGAAGGTGGAAAGTCTATAGGTATAGGAGAGAGGGATTGCATGCAGGTGCAATCCCTCTTTTCTTTATCGGCTTATTTCCTAAAGACTGTTGTTTTTTGAATTCGCCCATTTGGATCCGAAATTCGCTCATTGGACCTTGAAATTCGCCTATTGGAATCCGAAATTCGCCCATTAGACCTTGAAATTCGCCTATTGGAATCCAGGATTCTCCGTTTGAGAGGTAATTAATTAAATAAATCATGAAAATCTAAAAATTTAAGTGTAATTTTACATAAAAAGATTGATTCTTAATGAGTTTAATCTTGATTTATCAAAACATACATAAAAAAACAGCTCTTTCTATAAAATTCCTTTCAAATCAAGCACGGAATCAAGAATATAATCCGCTTCATGCTTTTCAAATTCACTTCTAGCATCTTTGCCGGAAAGGCCTGTTAAAACAGCGGCAAATTGACAGCCCATTTGTCTTGCAGCCAGAAGATCCGCCAAAGAATCTCCTACAACCAAAACTTCTTCCCCATTCTCGATTGGCAGCGCCGTGTTTAAACAATCCCCTACAGATGTCCCCTTACCTTTAAGGCCCATAATATAGGTAAAAGGATGCGGCTTCGATAAGGATGTTTGTTCTGATAGCTCCTGCTCCGCCGCAAACACTTCATCAGCCGTCACAATCCGCTTTACATCAAAATGCTTCAACCAATTTAAATGCTGAAATGGCTGAATCGTTTCAAGCGCCGGCCTGCCTGTACCAATTCCAATCATGAATCCTGATGCAGTTAAGAATTGAAACACCTCATCGATTCTGTCCCGAGGCGCCAAAGTTGTTTCATTGGCAAGAAAACCTCTTTTACCTGTTTGTACCGAAGGTCTTCCGGTAGAGGCAAGAACATTCTCATCACCCACATACCATTCCTGGGATACATGCTCACAAATAGACCATAGCTCACCCTTTTCGAAAATGGAAGTATCCACCCCGAGCTTCTCCTTCGCCAACACATTCAAATAACCAAGCAATTCCTGCTTCGTCGCCTCTGACCGTGTAAAATCCTCCACAAACAAACTAAAATCCATTTTCACATGATAATTACTCAACACCCTGCCAATCTCCAATAATGTTTCTCGATTGATTGGTGCCTGACACCATTTATTGATTTTTTCAAATTCCGTATCCTTAATTTGCGATAAGAGATGGATAAGTTGGTGGCTGAAGGATAAATAGATCATATCCCAGTTGGCGTTTAGGCCGCGTGATTTCATTAATTTAAGGACGTTATCATTCTTAAATACTTGCTCTCGGATGGACTTAATTTCAGCTTCATTATATTTCGTTTTAAATTTCTCAGGTGACAGCGCCAAATAATTACTGCTAATTAACAGCTCCCACACCGTTAATGCCGAGGCATCAAAATAATGCTCCTCGCTTAACAGCACTCCATCTACATCAAACAAAATTGTTTTAATCATAAACTCCGCCCTCATTTCAAGCTTTACTTTTATACGTTATCGTAACACAGCATCATAAGGTAATTGAAGTACATTTGTTTAAATAGAAGAGAATAATTATTAGAAACGCTTAACCGCAGGGCGGTAGGTTAGAACATCTGCAATCGCTACACCTACCTTTGCTGCTTCCATGAAGAGGTCCTGCCACCATAATTCCTCGTTTCCAAAAAGCATATTTATATTTCCTGAATTACTATTCTTGATGGGCGCTCGCTCTGATCTTCCCCCTGTTCGGACACTCTGCGGGGTCCCAGAGTGCCCATCATGTGGAAAAAAGACCTGGGTTGGGCACTATGAACTATGAACTATTCTTATTCGCCATTCTCTCTGTCCCTACCTAAATAGCCAGCGAAAACAACCAATGACAAATAAAAGCATTGATTGTTTCACTGGCTATTCTTCGTGGTTTCTCCTCTGGAAGGAGGATGAAACGAATTAGGCAGTTACATATTTTTTAAAATTAGAAGTCCAAACCAATCGAGATATATTTCACTTCTAAAAACTCTTCAATCCCGTAATGACCGCCTTCACGGCCGAGACCGCTCTCTTTATAGCCGCCAAATGGCGCTTGAACGACAGAAGGCAAGGCATCATTCAGCCCAATAATTCCATACTCCAGCTGCTCGGTGATTCTAAAGGAACGGCTTAAATTCTCAGTATAAACATAGGCTGCTAATCCGTAACACGAGTCATTTGCCCGTGCAATGACTTCCTCTTCTGTTTTGAAGGTCGAGATTGGCGCGAGCGGGCCAAAAATTTCATCCTGCATACATTCCATATCATCCTGTATGTCAGTCAAAATCGTTGGGGCATAGAAATAGCCGTTTTCTTCAGCAGGTTTCAGCCCGCTGTAAGTGACCTTTCCACCCTTTTTGAGCGCATCCTTAACAAGTCCGTCTACTTTTTTATACGCAGCCTTATCGATTAGCGGGCCGATATCCGTGTCCTCTTCAAGTCCATTCCCGACCTTAAGCTTCTCTAATTCCGCTTGAAAAAGCTTGATGAATTCATCTGCGACCCCTTCTTGCACATAAACCCGATTCGTGCAAATACAGGTTTGACCGGCATTGCGGAATTTCGATTGAACAAGCCCAACGGCAGCTTTTGCTAGATTTGCATCATCCATCACGATAAACGGCGCATTCCCGCCGAGCTCAAGCGATACCTTCTTTACATTTTCGGCGGCACCGCGCATCAGCGTCTTACCAACCTCAGTCGAACCCGTAAAGGTAATTTTCGTCACACGCGGATCCTTTAGCCACACCTCTCCAATCTCAGCGGACCTTCCGGTGACCACGTTTAACACACCGGCAGGGATGCCGGCCTCATGTGCCAGCTCAACCATTTTCAAAGCGGTAAGTGGTGTTTGGTTTGCTGGTTTCACAACGGCAGTACACCCGGCTGCAAGCGCTGGTGCTACTTTTCTCGTAATCATCGCCGCTGGAAAATTCCACGGCGTAATCGCCGCAATGACACCAACCGGTTCTTTCCTAACTAGTATTCTCTTATTAGGGTGAGAGGCTGGAATCGTTTCACCATAGATCCTTTTTCCCTCTTCCGCATACCAGGAGATAAATCCATTCGCGTACATGACCTCCCCTAGTGCTTCTTTTAAGGGCTTTCCTTGCTCAATCGTCATGATTCTAGCGATTTCATGTTTATTTTCTTCTATTAATTGATACCATTTCATCAGGAGTCGATAGCGATCTTCCGCTGTTTTTTTCGACCAGGTTTTGAAAGCGGTATGTGCAGCATCAACAGCCTGCTTCGCTTCATAAGCACCGCCTGTTGGAACAGCGCCGACAACTTCTTTAGTGGCCGGATTAATGACTTCTGTATATACTTCATAATCATTCCCGACCCAGTCGCCATTAAGGTACATCGGATAAATTTGGTAGTTTTTCTTTACAACATCCATTTTATTCTCCCCCAACCGATAAGGCAGAGTCATTTAGATAAACTGCCTCCATTGCTTCCTCAAGAATTTGTAAACCTTCTTCAAGCTGGTCATCCGTGATTGTTAATGGCATCAAAATGCGAATCACATTTCCATAAAGGCCGGCACTAAGTAACATAAGCCCACGTTCGCCTGCCGCCTTAACAATTTTTCCAACCGCCTCTTTATCAGGAGTTTTCGATTGCCTGTCCTTAACGATTTCCATTGCACACATTGCTCCAAGGCCTCGGACATCACCAATCCCCTCGAAACGGTCCGCCAAAAGATGCATCTTTTCAAGCACTCTATCTCCCAATTTCTCGGCCCGGTCATTGAGGCCTTCACTTTCAATAATATCTAAAACCGTCAAGGCTGCCCGGCAGCCAAGAGGACTTCCTGAATAAGTACCGCCAATCTCTCCAACTGCAGCAGCATCCATAATTTCCGTCCTGCCAATCAGGCCGCTGATAGGAACACCGGCCCCCATTGATTTCGAAATGGTAATCAAATCTGGGACAACATCAAAATGATCAATCGCAAAATATTTACCCGTCCGGGCAAACCCGGTTTGAATCTCATCAGCAACAAACAACATCCCATGCTGGGTACAGATTTCTCTTACTCGTTGAACAAAGGCGGTGTCAGGCACTATAAATCCGCCTTCCCCCTGCACAGGTTCCATGACGACAGCCGCGATTGTTTCTGGAGCGACCTCCGCCAGTAAAAACTGTTCAAATTGCTCAATAATCATTACGTTATATTGCTGCTCAGTCATTCCTTCCGGGCGTCGATAGACATATGGATAGGGCGCCTTGTAAACCTCCGGTGCAAAAGGCCCAAACCCAAATTTATACGGCTTTACCTTGCTTGTCATTGTCATCGTCATTAACGTCCGGCCGTGGAAGCCCCGCGTAAACGAGATGATTCCTTGCCGTTTCGTATATTTCCTGGCAATCTTCACCGCGTTTTCAACCGCTTCGGCACCGCTGTTAAAAAAAGCAGCCTGTTTATCGAAATCTCCGGGAGCAAGTTTGCAGAGCCGCTCGGCCAACGAAATATACGATTCGTACATCATCACATTAAAGCCCGTGTGAACAAATTGACTTGCCTGTTCTTGAAGCGCCCTAACCACCCTCGGGTGAGAGTGACCGACGTTCAACGTCCCAATCGCACCGGCGAAATCTATATAGGTGTTGGCGTCGACATCCTCGACAAGGGCACCTTGTGCTTTTTTTACAAAGGAATGGCAATTATTGCTAATCCCTTTTGGAACATATTTATTTCTTCGCTCCAATAATTCCTGCGATATAGGTCCGGGAATCGCTGTTTGGAGCTTCACATATTTCTTTTCCACTATTTCCGCACCTCCCTTTTAAATACATACTTTAAAAATTTACCGTTTATTCTTATACTTGTTCCAAAACCTTTTTAAATGTGCCTACCACTTTATCTACATCTTCATAACTAATCGTCAGCGCAGGTTCAATTCGAATCGTCTTCGAGTTGATCAATGTTCCGGCAACAAGGACACCATGATCAAACATCCCTTTTGATACTTCATAACCGATTTCATCTTGGTGGAATTCAATCCCAATCATCAAGCCTTGACCGCGTATTTCCTGAACCTTATCTTCATACCCTTTCGACGCTTCCTTCAGCTTGTTGAGGAAATATTCACCGACCTCGGCTGCTCTCTCTGGTAATTTTTCCTCAAGCAGCACGCCAATCGTCGCAATTGCCGCCGCACAAGCTAACGGATTGCCGCCGAAGGTTGTTGTGTGCATAAACGGATTCGGGAACCAGCTCTTGATGACGTCTTCTGTCGCCACAACGGCACCTGCAGGCATAACTCCTCCGCCAAATGCTTTTGCCAGACAAATAATATCCGGAACAACCTCAAATAATTCCGCGGCAAACATTTTTCCGGTCCTTCCCATCCCCGTTTGTACTTCATCAAAAATTAATAAGGCCCCGTATTGATCACACAGCTCGCGAACCTCTTTTAGGTAGTTTTCTGGTGGAAGGATAATGCCCCCCTCGCCTTGAATTGGTTCAAGTAGCACCGCCGCCACATCTTCACCAACGGCAGAGCATACCTCAAACGTTTTTCTCATCATATCGATATCTCCGAATGGGACATGACGGAAGCCTGGGATTAACGGCAGGAATGGTTTACGAAACATTCCTTTGGCTGTTCCAGACAGGGCACCTAAGCTTTTCCCGTGGAAGGCACGAGTCGTTGAAATAAACGTCGTCCGCTCACTGTACATTTTTGCTAGTTTAAGAGCAGCCTCAACACTTTCTGTCCCGCTGTTAGTAAAAAAGGCATATTTCAAATTGCCAGGAGTTATTTCGGCTAAAATTTTTGCTAGCATCGCCCGAAGTGGATCGAGCAGGTCCTGACTATGCAGGGCTTGACGTTTCAATTGGTCGGTCACTGCCTTTACTACTTTTGGGTGACGATGGCCGACATTATAAATACCAAAGCCACCGAGACAATCGATATACTCTTTGCCATTGACATCCTTAAAGCACGCTCCGGTATCCGACCATTCCACGGCTGCAAATTGACCGTCCTTTGTGACTGTTTTTCGATAATCAAGAAAGCCCGGGTTTACATGATCGCGGAAGCCATCAACCGTTTCCTTTGTAATCCATTCAGCTTCATCCTGATTGATGTCCTCTTTTTCTATTAAACCTAAAACCTTGTTAATATATTCGCTCACATGTTGATTCTGATTTATCTTCAATTCTTGTTTTAAATCGATACTCATATTCTCGCTCCTCCTATTGAATTTAGTTAATTGTCCAGTGCAAGCAGCCCGGCAACTTCGCTTTTAATTTGAAAACCAACCAACTGGCTCAACCTGCAAATTAATATTAATCTGTTTAATCTCCTGGAACTCCTCTAATCCAAATGTTCCAAGGCTGCGGCCAATGCCACTTTGCTTATAGCCGCCCCACGGTGCTTCATTATAAGTAGGATGGTAGGAATTGACCCAGGTAATTCCTGCGCGCAGCTTTTTAATCACCCTTAATCCCTTTGCGCCATCTTTCGTAAATACAGCAGCGGCTAACCCATAAACGGTACCGTTAGCTAACTTCAACGCCTCTTCTTCGTTCTTGAACTTCTGAATAACAACGACAGGACCGAATATTTCTTCCTGAACAATTCTCATCTCCTGCTTTACATCAACGAATACCGTCGGCTCAACAAAATAGCCTCTTTCTAGGCTGTTGCTGACAATTCGATTACCGCCACAAGCAATGGTCGCACCTTCCTGTTTACCAATTTCAATGTAAGAAAGAACTTTTTCCAAATGCTGCTCGCTTACAAGCGGACCCATTTCTGTTGAAGGATCATCTCCAGGTCCTACTTGAATTTGAGTGGCCCTTTCAACAAAACGAGCAACGAATTGATCATAAATGCTTTCTTCGACTAAGATTCTTGACCCGGCTGAACATACCTGACCAGAACCGGCATAGATGCCAAATAATGCATAATCCACTGCCGTTTCAAAATCGGCATCGGCAAAAATAATATTTGGCGATTTGCCGCCTAACTCCAAGGAAACCTTTTTCATCGTGTCAGCAGCCGTCTTCATAATATGCTTTCCAGTTTTCGTACCACCTGTGAAGGAGACCATATCCACTTCCGGATGGGAAGCGATTTCATTTCCAACCACTGGGCCAGCCCCCATTACCATATTGGCAACCCCTTTTGGCAGGCCCACCTCTTCAAAAATTTCAAACAGCTTTTTCGGGGTTATCGGTGTCACCTCGGACGGTTTGTAGACAACCGTATTTCCCGCAGCTAAAGCGGGCGCGAGCTTCCAGACACTCATTAAGAGCGGGTAATTCCAGGGAACAATTAAACCGCAAACACCAACCGGCTCACGGACAACCATGGCCTGCATCGGATCGGCGACATGGTAGGTCTGGCCATCAGGTGCTGTGATAAGTCCTGCATAATAGCGGAAGCATGCGGCCGCATCAGCCACATCAAAGCCAGCTTCTCTTAATGGTTTACCGTTATCCTTTGTTTCAAGCTGTGTCAATTCATCAGCATTCTCATCAATTTTGTCAGCAATTTTTAATAAATAGGAAGCTCTTTCCTGTGCTGATATCCCGGACCAGACACCCTCTTCAAAAGCTCTGCGGGCAGCATGGATGGCAGCACGAGCGTCAGCGATAGTTCCCTCAGGGGCATAGGAAATGACTTCCCCATTCGCAGGATTAATGACCGGGCGGGTTTCTTGATTTTTAGCATCCTTCCACTCACCATCAATAAACATCTTTAGGCTTGCAACCTGGTTTCTTACCTCCACCATTCACAAACTCCTCCTTTATCTATCTCATTAGAAATTAGTGCAAGAAGCGTGCCAAACATAAAAAGACTGATAGAATGATATTCTTCATTGCGTTTTTGATAAAAGCTATTCATTTTTGCATAGGACTATTTCTGATTGCATAATGGTTCTACTAAACATAAAAAAAGTGGACAACCATAGTGTTTATTACACTTGGTCATCCACTTACAGGTGGTACTGTAGAATTTGGACTTCAGCTTATCATCCTCCACCAATCAAAAAGTCTGTCATCCTTCGACAAATTTCGGGTGGTGCCTGGCACCAGCTATTTATTTCCGACAATCGGCTGATCAATTAGATTAGGATCAAGGACATTCGTTCCACTCAAGCCGTTATTTACAATGATAATTCCTCCCGTGTTTATTACACCAGAGCCAGCAAATGTCTTTGCACTTTCTTTTGGTGAAATAAAGAGGCTGTCACCAAACTGGGTAATACCTCCACTTACATTAACGATTTCGACCGGTCCAATAATCGCTGGCACTACACACATCCCTTTCAATTCAACAATAAGATATTATATGTGTGTTCCCCTTCCTTGTTCATGCGGAACACCTATTTAAGGGGTTGACAAGTTTTCAACTTTTATATTTTTCTCACTGACTATTTTCTGATATTTCCTGCTTACTGATGATTGGCTGATTCCTAATGCTTTAGCCGCCTTTGTGGTTGTTTTGTATTGGTTCATCGCCATTACAATCAGCTGCTTTTCGACATGATCGATAGCATCCTGTAAGGGAATCACCCTGGTAATCACGGGCTTCATTTGTTTATGCTCATAGCCTACCGTTAAAAATTGACCGACAAACTCGGCGTCAATTGCCGGGTGATCGGCGGTAACCACTAATCTTTCAATAATGTTTTGCAGTTCCCTTACATTACCCGGCCATGGATAAAATTCGAGCACATTAACGGCATCGGGCGTTAAATGATAATTACGGTCGTATTTCTCATTCAACTGCTGCAGGAAATGAAACGCCAGCAGCGAAATGTCCTCCGTCCTCTCCCTTAACGGCGGAATGTGAATTGGAATGACATTTAAGCGGTAGAATAAATCCTCACGAAAGGTTCCTTCTTCGACCATTTTTTCCAACTTTTTATTCGTAGCGGCAATGATCTGCACGTTCACCTTAATCGGCATGGTACTTCCGACGGGAATAACCTCCTGTTCCTGAAGTACCCGCAGCAGCTTTACCTGCAGGTGCACAGGCATTTCACCGATTTCATCGAGAAACAAAATTCCGCCGTCTGCCTGTTTGAAGTATCCTTCTTTTCCATTTTTATCGGCACCGGTAAAAGCGCCTTTCGCATAGCCGAATAATTCACTTTCCAGTAAATTCTCCGGAATCGCCCCACAATTTAATTTAAGAAAGGGCTGTTCAGAACGCCTGCCCAGTTGATGGATCGCTTGGGCAATCACTTCTTTTCCAACGCCGGATTCGCCAGTTAACAGCACGGTCGAAGAAAAGTCGGCAATTTTCTTTGCCTGGTTAATTATTTTTTCCATCTTCGGACTGCAGTAAATCAGCTTTTTCAAAAAGCGGTCCTTACTCTTGATATTATCTAATTCCTTCTTATATTGTTCCGAAATTTTTCTCATTTCCTGTAGTTCGCTTTTTAAGCGCGATGTTTCGGTAATATCGCGCGAGGCTATGATAATTCGGTCCAATTCATTTTGTTCATTGTAGACGGGATTTCCAACCGCAAGGATTTTCCGTCCCGTTTTTGTTTCTTGAACAACGGAAACCTTTTTTCCCTTTTCTAACACAAGTCTTGTTACCGAAGGTGTAAACAGCCCCTGGTCCTCAAGTTCAAGAATATTTTTCCCAATAAGCTCTTTTAAATCAACCTTCCAGAAATTCTGAATGATATTTTCACTAAAGCGGATTAATTCGCCTTTGGCATTCACGACAAGAATTTCATCATAAATACTCGACAAAATAGCATGCAGGTCCATATTTAGATCCTTAATATATTCAATTTCCATTGCCATCTCTTCAACCATTGGCAAATCCTGGGCAACAATAATAATTCCATCGACTTCATTTTCATAGTTTAAAATAGGGCTATAATCGACGAGAACCCCCATTTCATTTGTTAAGACAAGATGGTTTAGAAGCGTCTTCCTCGTGGCAAATACTTTGTTAATATGGGTAGCGCTAAATATATTTTCTGCAGGAGCATTCAATACCTTTTCTGCCGTGGATTTAATCATTTTTAAACCGGCCTCATTGCAATTAATAATCCGCTTTTCCTTATCCAATACAAAAATCCCCATTGGAATCGAGGTCAGGATGATTTTTAGCAAATCAACGCTTTTATTTTCCTGTTTAAAAAGCTCTGCAAGGACGTCTTCCCTTCGTATGTAACCTGATGGTATTCCATCCTCACCTTTGATGATGGCGAATGGTTCACCAATAATTTGGAACAGGACAGGCAAGGAGATATGTTCGCTAAGCTGGCAGATACTTTCGATTGGTTTGGCCTGTTCAAATAAGCGCTCTAGCGAAAAGCTCTCTTTTTCTGGCTTCTCAAGCAATACATAGGCTATTAGTTTATCTTGTTTTTTAAAGAATAAAAAGGGTTCTTTAAGGTTTTTTAAGGTCGAGCGAAAAACGGCTTCACTTTCATCAACTGCGACTGAAATAATCGGTTTAATTTTTTCCTTAGCAACAGCAAACATAATGACATCCCCCTTAGTTCCTATCAACCTTATACTACCACTTTATTCAGAATTTTTTAAATTTAAAAAAAGAAGATGAGTGCCTCATCTCCTTTTCTGTAGTCTTTCATCACCCTTATGAAGGCTAATTCCTAAAGTTAAGCCCTTTTACGCCATTTTTGGAGGGGAACTCCAATAAAAAAGCAGTGTAATCCCATATTTGGGAAACCACTGCTTTTTCTATATCTATGGAATCAATCTAAAGTGAAGAAGTCCGATCCGCTTCATCAAAAGCAAGATCTGCCATTTTGGTTCGAAAGAATTTTGTTTGGATTAGCAAATAGATAAACCCAATGACTATCCAAACAATCCCGCCAATAAGGGCGTCAGCATGCAGGTTATACCACAAGATTCCCGTTGATCCCGCCCCAATGATTGGCATAATCAGGTAGGTAAAAACATCTTTGCCCGTTTTATATCTTTTTTTACGGAACACGAAATGGGCAATAACGGATAAGTTAACAAAGGTAAAAGCTATCAATGCCCCGAAGTTAATAACAGAAGAAATTAACTCCAGGCTGGGGGCGATTGCAAGCAGTGAAACTACTCCAACCAATATGACATTAAACGCAGGTGTCCGGAACTTTGGATGAACATAGCCGAACAGTTTCCTTGGCAGGACACCATTTCGTCCCATTACGTAAAGAAGTCGGGATACACTTGCATGTGAGGCAAGTCCGGAAGCAACGGTTGCTGCAAAAGCCCCGGCAAGGAAAATCAGTTGAAAGAGTGTTCCACCGACATACAACCCTATTTCGGGTAACGTATCATCAGTCACTTTAAAATTCGAGACATTCGGAAATAATGACTGCGCGAAATAACCCGCGATGAAAAAGATAGCCCCGCCGATTAAAACCGTCAACATAATCGCTTTCGGCATCGTTTTTTGATCAATCGCCTCCTCAGCGTACATGGTAACCGCATCAAAGCCAATAAATGAGAAACAAACCACCGTAGCTCCTGTCAACACATGACCCAGTTGTACATTTGCATGAAAGAGCGGTTCCGTAGTAAAAATGGTTCCTTGTCCCATCCCTTGGGAAAGCTTAACAAAAGCAAGCACAATAAAGGCCGCAATTAACACAATTTCAAAAATAACAAGAATTGAATTCAAATTTGAAGTTTTCCCCATACTCCAAACATTTAATGCGGTCACGACAGCGACATAACTAACAACCCAAATCCACGCCGGGACCTCTGGAAACAGGGATACCATATAAATGCGGATAATCAAAGCATTAACCATAGGAAGTAGGATATAATCTAATAACGCCGCCCAACCAACGATAAATCCAAGATGCGGGTTCATCGTCTCCCTTGTATACGTATAAGCCGATCCGGCACTTGGAAATACTTGTACCATCTTCCCGTAACTAATCGCTGTAAACAGCATAACTGCCAAAGCGGTTAGGTAGGCAAGTGGAACAACGCCATTTGTTCCTTCAGACACAATCCCAAATGTATCAAACACGATTGTCGGTGTCATATAACCTAATCCAAGCCCAACAATTGCCCATAGTCCAAGTGAACGCTTAAGGCTAGTATTCCCCAATATTATCAACTCTCCTTTTACCCTTATTTTTCATTTGAAAGCACTTACATTTTTTAAAAAGAAATTAGATTTTAACTATTCAATCGACCATAAACTCCTCCTCAAACCTTACCTAATATTGGATTATTGTAAATAGTTGCAATTTTCATGCCATTATTCTCTTTTAAAAAATCTTTGTTTACTAGGACCTTTCCGCATAATTTTTAAAAAATGAAGCCAGTTTTTTATGAAATTTTGCATAATCTAATCAGGTATGCATAAACGGAACGAATAAAAGCAAAAACAAAAAAACAGCGGATTCCTAATTTCGGAATCCACTGCTTATTTCTTTAATAAAATTCTATTTTCTAGGTAAACTAATGATATTGGCTATTATTTCGCAAATCGATGGTTACCGATTGTAACCGTTACTTGGCGAGAATAAATCCACTTACTTACTGCCGTTTTTGGATTATAAAAGAATAACGAACCATTTCCCTGTCCTTTAAAAGCCAATGCTTCATTCACTGCTTGTTTTGACGAAGCGTCTGCCGCTTGCTTAATCGCACCGTTTTGAACCGGAGTAAATGCATAATGACCATTAGAAATTTCATTCACAACACCCTTAATGGTATTTGGAAAATCATTGCTCGCTACACGGTTAAGAATAACGGTTGCAACAGCTACTTTCCCTGCATATGGTTCACCTTTTGCCTCAGCATGAACAAGACGGGCAAGCAAATCTTTTTCTGATGCAGTAATAGTAGAATTCGGGATTACTATATTTGTTCCCGCATAAAGAAGACTGCTAGTTGTATTGTTTGCTTTTAATAGACTATTAACAGGCACACCGTATTTTGTAGCAATTTTCCAATACGTTTCACCCGATTGAACTTTATGAGTGGTAGTTGCAGCTTCTGTTGTACCATTTAATGTAAAAGCTGACATTGATAAAATTAATCCAGTTGCAATCACGAGTTTTTTTAGTTTATTCATTTTATTACCTCCAATTTTTGTTGTCCGTTTCTCTACTACTAAGGCTATCAGTTGTAACACACTTATTCATTACCCAATAAGTGGTAAGCGAGAATCTGCTAAACTAGCGCCCACCATGAAAGCTTTTCTCTACTAATTGGAAGTAACAACCATTTTCTTATTATTCCCTAAAAATGGACCCCGTGGTGAATTTAGGACACATTATTACATTCTGTATCATGTATGTAACATAATAAGGTTCTAAATTAAATAAGTTTTCCACGAAATCTTCACCAAATTGACAACAAATCCCTTAAATTCATAGAGGATTTCACCATTAACTTTGGTAATAATATAAGAGAGATTAAAAAAGGAGGCTTTCGAATGGAAAATCAGTTAGTCAGCGTATTGAACAAACAAATTGCAAACTGGTCTGTCTTGTATATGAAGTTACATAACTATCATTGGTTTGTGAAGGGTGGGCAATTTTTCACTTTACACATCAAATTTGAGGATTTTTATAATGAAGCGGGACTGCATGTCGATGAATTAGCGGAACGCCTGCTGGCGATTGGTGGAAAACCAGTTGCTACTATGAAAGAATGCCTTGAAATTTCATCTATTAATGAAGCAACAGGTAATGAGTCCGCTGAAGTAATGGTCGAATCGGTCATCAATGATTTCTCGATTATCATCGGTGAATTGAAAGAGGGAATGAGCTTTGCAAGTGAAATAAATGACGAAACAACAGGCGATATGCTGCTAGCGATTCATTCCGGCCTTGAGAAGCACGTCTGGATGCTGACCGCCTTCCTGGGCAGGGGCATTTAATAGCAGGAAAAAAGTCCAACAGTGTTGGGCTTTTTGTTTTTAAATTATAATAATTATTAATAAGTATTGACTTTTATATAATATTCATATTATTATAATAGTATCTAAAACTTATTAAATGGAGGTTTGCTAAAATGTCTGCACCTGAAGTTATCGTTTATAGCAGTACTGGCTGCCCGTATTGTGAAAAAGTAAAATCGTTTTTAAAAGGTCAAGGAATTGAATTTGAAGAGCGTAATGCATCCATACATAAGGAATATTTTGACCAATTAAAAGAACGGAAAATATTTGGTACGCCGGCAACATTGATTAATGGCAAGCTTGTACTAGGCTTCCAGGAGAAAAAGTTCAATAAACTGCTTGGGCTGACAGAAGATCAATCTCCCATGGCTACCACCACTCCTCAAGCCGAAACAAACATAGAAAACGCAGATTCAATTTTTCAACCAGTTAGCGAAAAAATACTCGAGGAAGTATATGATTTCGTCACCATCGGCGGCGGGCCTGCCGGTGCTTCGGCTGCTGTTTACGCTGCACGTGGGAAATTAAAAACATTAGTGATTGATAAAGCCCCGAAAGCCGGAACGCTGGCAATCACCCATAAGATTGCCAACTATCCAGGTGTCCGTGAGGAATTAACCGGTCTTGAGCTGTTAACGAGAATGCAGGCACAGGCAAAAGATTTTGGAGCAGAATTCGTGCGCTCGACGGTACTTTCCGTTGATTTTTCAGATGAAATCAAACTGATTGAACTAGCTGAAGGTAGAATCAAGGCGAAAAGCGTCTTTATTGGCGTTGGCGCGAAGGCTCCCTCAAGTAAGATTAAGGGGGAAGAGGAATTTACCGGCCGCGGTGTCAGCTATTGTTCGACCTGCGATGCGGCATTCTATCAAGATCAGGTAGTCGCCGTTGTCGGTGATAATGATGAAGCCATCCATGAGGCGCAAAACTTGGCCAAGTATTGTAAAACAGTAAAATTGTTAATTCCAACTGAATTAAAAGGCGACGTTGATTTCACTTTATTAGAAAATAATCCAAAGGTTGAAATCTACAAACGTCATCGTGTCAGAGAAATCACCGGAACCGATAGTGTTGAAAAAGTCATTGTCCTTACTGATAAAAGAGTGGAACAAGTTTGGGATGTCGATGGGATTTTCTTATACCTTGGCGGAATGATGCCTGGAACAGATTTCTTAAAAGGCTCAGTGATGCGCGATGAGGAAGGCTACGTCATGGTCGATGATCTTCTCCGTACCAATGTTGATGGTGTCTTTGCCGGCGGGGACGCTAGAAGGACACCGATTAAACAAGCGGTTATTTCTGCAGCGGATGGAGCAATTGCCGCATTAAGTGCCGAGCAGCATGTTAATAAGCGCTCAAAACTACGCCCGCAATATAGTTAAAATATAAAAAATGGCCTGCCCCTCGCATCATTCGTTAATGCAGCAAGGGCAGGCCACTTTCTATTTATTATGCGCCGAGTTTAGGGGCTAGATTTACTGGTTCCTCTTTTGGCTTCCCGGAAATAGTAAACGCGATACCGGCTGCAATTACTAGAGCCACAATCATCATAATGAATGATGAATTGAATGAGCCGGTTGAATCAATCATGTAACCCATTAAGAATGGAGAAATGAAACCTGCAATCGATCCTAAACAGTTAACTGTCGCTGAACCGGATGCCATAATTTTTGCAGGAAGACTGTCAACGACCAGCGCCCAGAATCCCCCTTGAGCTAGGAACATAAAGAATGCAGCAAGACATTGGTAAATGATAACCATTGTTAAGGATGAAGCTTGGAACATTAAATATAACGCTAAACCTCCAGCTAATGCGTTCGGGATAAATACCCATTTTCGATTTCCTTTCATTCTATCGGATATATACCCTCCTAGAACGATTGCTACTGTTCCTACTAAATACGGTAATGCACTATAGATACCTGTCTTCATTAAAGAGAGACCTTTTTCGTTGATCAGATAAGATGGAAGCCATGAGGTAAAGCCCCAAAATGTAATATCAAAGAAGAACCAAATAAGTGCCATTTGCCACAAAATTGGCTTTTTTAATAGTTCCTTGAAAGATACATCAGATTTCTTTTTCCCAGAAGCGTTCTCCACCACTATATCTTCGTCTAACTCCGCAAGTTCCTCTTTGGTTATTTTAGGATGATCTTTTGGATTATCTTTAAACTTAAACCAAATATAAATACCGATTGCTAATCCTGGAATCCCCATTACGATAAAGACAACACGCCATCCATATAACCCGATGATTGCTGCTGCCACAACCGCTGCAATTGCCGGTCCAAGCGTATTTACGGTTGATTGAATCCCCGTGGCTGTTCCACGCTGCTTACTTGGAAAGTAGGTAGCAATTGCTTTGTACGTTCCACCCGGTAAACAGGCTTCACCCAAACCGAAGACAAAACGAACCAATAAGAAAAGAGGATAAGAGAAAATTACCCCTGTTAAAGATGTAAAAATAGACCACCAAACAATACCAACACTTACTATCCGACGGAAACCAAATTTATCTGATAGCATCCCGCCGGGAATCTGGAACAATGCATAGCCGGCAAAGAACATACTTAATAGTAATCCTTGAGCTGTCTTATTTAAGTTAAGGTCTTCCCCGATAAATGGCAGGGCAATCGTAATAACCATCCGATCAAGAAATGAAAATAACCAACATAACCATAGAACTAATAAAATTGAATAGCGAACCTTCCATTTTTTCTTTGGCTGTACTTGAGATAAGTCACTCACCAAAATCCCCCCCTTAAATACCTTCGTAGATTTGCGTCTATAAATAAAACGATTTCATTTTCTCGAGAATAACTATAAATTCTAATCCCTCATCTTTTCGAAAACGGTTTTTAACTATTCCCTAAATTCATGATATATAAATGGTTGGACATTTTGTTATATTAGTCACGAAATGAACATAATTAGATATAAAACGCCTTCAAATACATACGAAGTGCAGTGAGTAAAGTTAAAAAAGCATTAAAAGGGGGTTGAAAAAACATTAAACTTTCCATCTAAATATAAAGATAAAATAAAAACAGCCACAATTATCGAATTTGGTTAAAAACCTAAGTATTGGCGAACGGTTTTAGCATAGGAGCGACTAACTGGAACTTTGGAACCATCACAAAAAATTAAATTATAGGTGCCATTAAACCATTGTTCTATTTCACTCACATATTTTAGGTTGATAATATAGCCACGATGTACTCTCAGAAAAGAATGATTTTCTAATTTTTGTTCTATTTCATATAAATTTGTATCAATGATGTACTTATCATTTACTGCTTTTACAAATACTTGGCGATTTTCTGTTCCGATATAGAGAATATTATCGATATCCACCAAGATAATCCGCTCATCTTTAACCACCGCTAGCTTATTTATTTTTAGACTCGACTTCGCTTCTTTAACCGGCTGTGATTGGTCGTCTTCCTTTTTTAATTGATGCCACTCTGCTATTCTTTCAAGGGTTTGTTCAATTCTTTTTTCATCAAATGGCTTTAAAATATAATCGACGGCATCAAGCTCAAAAGCTTTGATTGCATACTCCTCGAATGCTGTTGCAAAAACAATGAAAGGCGGCTTTTTTAATAAACGGAGTTTTTGAGCTAATTCAATTCCACTTCCATTTGCCAAATGAATGTCCAAAAAAATAACTTCGGGCTCCAATTGATGAATCCCCAAAATAGCAGCTTCTATTTCATCTGCTTCTCCTACTACCTCTATTTTATTACTTTGAGAAAGTATGTCCTTAAGGTCTTCTCTAGCAAACAACTCATCCTCAACCAAGAAAGCTCTTATCACAAGACTCTTCCTTCCTTTCATATTGGAGGGGAACAATGATTGTAATGTTTGTTCCACTGTTAACCTTGCTGTCTATAGAAAAAAAAGCTTCTGAACCAAACACTAATGATAGCCTCTCCCTAATATTTTGTAACGCTATCCCTGTCCCTTTATTTGAGGGAATGGTTTCACTGCCAATAAGCTTTAGCCTTTCGCTAGGAATTCCTTGACCATTATCTTTAATTAAAAGTCTAAGGAAACTTTCTTCCTCAATGTCTATCGTAATTTCAATGGTTTCCTGTTTACGTCGTTGTGAAAATCCATGAACAATTGCATTTTCAACAAGAGGTTGAATGGTGAACGGAGGGATTAATGCCATATTAACGCTTGGATGTACCGTTGTTTTAATGGTAAAACGCTCCGGAAAACGTGCTTGTACTAAATTAAAATAAGCATTTAGAGTCTCCATCTCCTTCTCAATGGGGATTAAAGTCTGACTTGCCGCACTCGTATTATTGCGAAGAAAAGTACTTAAGTGAAGTAATAGCGATCTCGCAAACAAAGGATCTCTTTTACAAAGAGCGGAAATCACATTAATCGAATTAAAAAGAAAATGAGGGTGAATTTGAGCTTGTAATGCTTTAATTTTTGCATTTTGCAGCAATTCTTTATGCCGTTCAGCATCACCTATTTCTAACTGGGTTGAAAACAACATGAGTAAACCTTCCGCTAATTCTAGTTCCGCTTCATTCATTTTAAATGGCTTCTTATAATATAATTTGAATGTACCTACAGGTTTTTCGCCCACTACCAATGGGACAATAATGACTGCTTTCAATGGACAATTACTATTTTTCAAGTTTATCGCTTTTAAGGTATGTATTTCCCCATTTTGGAGTACCTCTTTTACTGCGTCTTGATCAACGTACCGCAGTAAGTGTCCATATTCTTTCCCTTCACCAACATGGGTTAAAACATCAGTTAAATCGGTAATGGCTACAGAATCAGCCTTTGTATATGTACATAGTATTTGTGCTACCTTTTCGCATGAATGCACATTGAACCCCCTGCGAAAAAATGGCAATGTTTTATTTGCGATAAATAATGCCTTTTGGGTTTGAATGGCCTTTGCTTTTTCTTCTTCGCGTACCACACTATAGAAGATTAATGCACAGATCCAAATTCCAATTCCATTTACAATGATAATCGGTAATCCAGTGAATTGAATTAATAGCAAAGCCACGTTATGTGATTTCGTAAAAACAGGGATTAAAATAATTTGCAGGAATAAGATTAAAACACTTATCAATAAAATAAGCGGCGGCTGCATTCGTTCTTTAATGGTAATTTTCCGATTGATCCAACCTGCTGTTAATCCACCTAATATCGTCAGAATAAAAGTAGCCGTATTAATAAATCCGCCTAATAGATATCGGTGTCCGCCTGCGATAATTCCAGCACCCAATCCGACTGCTGGGCCGCCAAAGAGCCCGCCAATAATTACACCTATATTACGAGTATCTGCAATCGCCTTAAAGGAGTCTAGATTATAGGCTTCTCCTTTTGATACGATTTTGGAAATATCGGGATGGATTTCAATCCCTGTATAATTGCCTATTATGCCAAATAAACCAAATACAAAAATCATCACAATTTTACCTTTCCAGCTTAAGTGCTGGTAAATCATTTGTCTAAAGAGAGTTAGCCGAGTAATCAGGAATGCAATCGTAACAATCATGCACATCCGCCAAATCAGCTGGCTTATTAGATCTAACATAGAAACTTCTCCTATTTTTCAAAGTCCTAAGTAACTTAATATGGACCGTATGTTTTGTGCTAAGTTTCCCCTAATCCCTAAAAAAGACAGCGCAGGCCGTCTTTTCTATTTCACCGTTGTTACAAGTGAATACCCAATACCAGGATATGTACAAATGACCTTGGAGATATCCGTACACCCAGCATCCTTTAGCTTTTTCCGAATTCTAGCAATGGCGACACGTAAATACTCAACTTCATCGCGGTATTCCGCCCCCCAAACCGTTACAAGAATTTGCTCATGACTGACAATTTTGTCTGTATGAATGGCAAGGTGCTCTAAAATCAAATATTCCGTATTGGTAAAGCGCATCTCCTTCTCATCCACATACACACGTTTTTGAGCAAGATTTATGTGAATCCTGCCAATAGTAATCTTCTTATCCTCATGAACTGTCTGCTCCAAATGGGAGGACCTACGTAAAACGGCTTTTACCCTGGCAAATAATTCTTCAAGCGAAAATGGCTTCGTTAAATAATCATCGGCCCCACGCTCAAAACCCTCCACCAAATCATTGGAATTACTGCGTGCAGTTAAGACAATGACAGGAACATTAGAAAATTTCCGCAGCCTTTCTAGAACGGTGAATCCATCCATGTTCGGCATCATAATATCCAAGAGGATTAAATCAAGCTTATGCAGATCAAAATTTTCAAGGAACTGTTCACCATCTGAAAACGTTACTACTTTATATCCAAGAGATAGTAAGTTCGCCTTTATGAATCGGACAATTTTAGGCTCGTCATCTACGATTGCGATTTTATGATTCATAATGACCTCCTGGTTCTTTCGCATCAATCGGGAACTTCATTGTAAAAATACTCCCCTTTCCAGGTTCGCTATCAACTAGAATATCTCCATCATGTTCTTTCATTAAACCCAGGCAAATCGACAAACCGAGACCCGTTCCTCCCGTTTTCCGCTGTGGCGAATTATCAACTCTAAAAAAGCGATCAAAAATTTTTTTGGAAAGTTCCTTTGAAATACCGATTCCGTTATCCTTAACATGAATAAATACATCCTCTGAACCGGCCTCAGCCGTTAAGAAAACCTTTTTCTCTGGCGAGTCATTGTGGACTAGTCCATTCATAATCAAATTTAGCAGTACTTGCTGCAGGCGCTTTTTATCCCCATAAAGCAAGGGAATCTCTGAAATATTATCTGCGTTAAAACTGACCTTATTGCTATCTGCTATTTCGCGGGGCAGCTGGTCTAAGGTATTTGATATCAATTGAGAAATAGGAAAATAACCTTTATTTAAAGACATCGTCCCCATTTCAATTTTCTTGATATCGAACCAAACGGAAATTAAATCCTGCAAATGCAAAATATCCTCATGGATTCCCTGTAAAAGCTCTAATTTGAAATCTTCGTCCCACTCAGCATCTTTTCTCATTAATGTTTCTACACTGCCGCGGATGCTTGTAATCGGTGTCTTAAATTCATGACTGGCAATTGTAATTAAATTACTTTTTAACTGGTCAATCTCTTCCTCTTTCGTAATGTCACGAAGCAAGTACCCATTACCAATATAGCCTGTGTCAGAATACACACTAAATTTGTTCAACATTATATACTTTAGCTGATTCCCATCCTCAAGCGTTATTTTTACAGTTATATCCTCTGATTGTAATAACTGATCTACCTTTTTATTTTTCGAAACACTTAACTGCTGTAAAAAAGCAATTAAATCCATTTCTGTTTTAAGGTCTTCTATACCCATGTTGTGAAAAAGAGAATTATTAATAAATTCATTTTGATAAACAATATTTTTATTGTTATCGATTAGGATGATTCCTTCAGTCATACTTCTAAACACAGCATTTAGCCGGGCATGCTGATCCTTATATTCCGAAATATTGAATGGTTCTTTATTTATCATTGCAAATTCAACCTCAGACTCCTTCATAAGATGCTCCCCCTCATTTTTCCATCCTTACTATTAAAATGCCCATATTATTAAAAACCCCCTATATGTTTTACATACAGGGGTTGGAAATCTATAATTAGCTCATTGTTACTAAGTTTGAAGTTTCATCTGCTGCTTCACTACTCATTACGATACGTGTACCAGTTTTTCCTTCAATAGCATCCTGAAGCTTATCAATGGATGTAATGATCACGTTTTTACCGCCTTTTTGTAAAAATAAAATGGCCGCCTCAATTTTCGGACCCATGCTGCCTTTTGGAAAATGGCCTTCTTCCATATAACGGATGGCATCATCCGCTGTCATTTCTAATAAGTTTTGTTGCTGTGGTGTGCCGAAATGAATCGCAACCTGTTCAACGCCAGTTAAGATAAATAAATAATCTGCATTGATTTCGGCAGCCAATAATGCACTGGCAAAATCTTTATCAATTACTGCCTCAGTACCTTCAAGCATCCCGTTATTCTCTACAACAGGAATTCCGCCGCCTCCAGCTGTAATAACGGTAATGTCCTTTTCAAGTAATGCTTCAATCGCGTCTTTTTCAACAATTTTAATCGGTTTTGGAGACGCTACTACACGTCTATACCCTCTGCCGCTATCTTCAATAAAAGTCAGTTTTTCATTTTTAAGGATTTCTTCCATTTCTTCTTTTGAATAAAACGGTCCAATTGGTTTAGTAGGGGCATCAAATGCTGGATCATCTTTAGAAACAACTGCCTGCGTAACAACGGTAGCGACAGTCTTATTAATATTACGCTCAACCATTTTATTTCTAAATGCCTGCTGGATTAAATAACCTAAGTTACCTTGAGTTTCTGCATCGCAAACATCTAAGGGATAGACTGGGACAACTGATTCAGCCATTTGGCCTTTAATTAACGTATTACCTACTTGCGGACCATTGCCATGAGTGATGACAACCGTGTGGCCTTGTTCGATTAACCCTAGTACAGGCTCACAGCTTTCATTAATATTATTTTTTTGCTCTTCAATTGTACCCTTTTGTCCTTCTTTAATAATTGCATTGCCGCCAATGGCTAAAACGATTTTACTCATATAAACATCTCTCCAATGTTGTAATATAATTTAATTCTTGTTGTTTGCTTCGCTTTACTTTAATGCTCATTTGGGTTTTTAAAGGCCAGCATCCCGATAAGAATGCCAAATAATGTATCCAATCCCGAACTGTGGCCGACTTCAAGCAAGTTCTGAAAGGCCTTATTGAAGGTAGAATTATCACCGCTGGCAAGTGAGTTCACCAACTCGGTAACGGTTGAGCCAAATTCATGCCGAATGGCATACCTTAAGTATTCCCTGCTTACATCCGTTGTGATTGGTTCACTCTCCAGCAGCTCTGAAAGCTGTTTGTAAAATAGTGCAGAGATAAAATGGGAAGTGGCATCAAAAGCTAATAACCCGACGATCATGTCGTCACCTGATGGAGTCAGGCCTTTTCCTCTGCCAAGGAAAAACCTAAGAGTCTTCTCAATTAAATAATGGTCACTCGACATTACCACTTCAATCAACATAACCAAATAGGATTCAGATGCGAACCACTTCTTTTCGCCGACATCATTAAATCTATTTAAAAATAGTTTAATATCAACATCCAATCCAGTTAATGCATCCACTGTTGTTAGCTGTGAACAAAGCCTTTCAAAACTGGCTTCAAGGACCCGATTGTTTTTTAGAGGAGATAATTCATTTTTAAAACTTTTGCCCTTATCAAGGCTGATTGACATGGCCCGAAATTCTAAGGAATTCGTTTCCGCATTCCAGAAAACGGTTTCTCCGTTATTCACGACTGAAACAGCCCTTAAAGTGTCTTCTTCTAGAAGATGAATTCCAAATGGAAGCAGCCCGTTTTTTTTATTGCCAATAAAAACGAGAGAGTCATCCATTTTAATATTAAAGCCATTTTTAAAAATACTATGAACATGACCATTGCCCTTTTTACAAAGAAGGAGAGGAATTAGATCACTATATTCCTCTCCAAAAAGAGTACTTTTCCTCATTTATTCTGCTGCTGGTTCAATTAAACCAAGTTTAACTGCATAAGCATCAATAGCTTTTTCAAAGCAGGCTAATGGAGCACGAACGGTACCTGCACCGATTTGGCCGACACCTGCTTCTTTATGTGCAATACCAGTGTTGATTACTGGCTCAATTCCAGTTTCAACAACCTTCCTTGCATCGATTCCAAGACAAGAACCTTTGAAATCCCAAGTTGGAATGGAGAAGTTTGAGTTATGATCGATACAAATTTCCATCATGTCATTACTTGTTTTAAGGGCATCATCAAAGCCGCCAGCACCTACGAAGCGTGTAACACCAGGAGCAGCGATCATTGCAAAACCACCTACACCGAATGTTTCAGTGATTGCACTATCACCCATGTCAGGACAAGCCATTTCTTGATCATAGCCCGTAAAGAATAGACCTTGTGGTGTATTAACTGGCGCAGTGAACCATTGATCACCCATACCGGCAATACGGATACCAAATTCGTAACCGTTACGGCACATTGCTGTTACAACAGTACCATGTTGAATTTGACGAGCTGTATCCATAACTGCTTTACTTGTTGCCATCGCAATATTCAAGAAGAACTGGTCAGTATCAGCTAAGAATTGAATAACGTCTTGCTTATCTTTATCAGCTGCATCTGTTTGTATAATATATGGAGCAATATCTTTTAGAAAAATTAGTGAACCGGCAATATTACGTTGGTGGAACTCATCTCCCATTGTAATTGCTTTTGCCATCGCAACGTTCACGTTTAAGCCGTCGCCTTTTACTTTAAGTGCTTTAGAAATGACAGGACCAAGTACATCTCTAAACCATCCAAGGCGGTTTATTACTTCCTGTGAATAGGCACCGAAACGAAGAACTGCACCAATTCCTTCATTCATTGTGCAATATGCGCGATTTCCGCCGCTACGATTTTCTACAACAAGAAGTGGCATGCTCCCGGATGTGATTCCCCCCATTGGGCCGACTGCATCAACATGATGACATGGAATGAATTCAATTTCGCCATTTTTAAGCATTGCAAATGCTTCGTCAGCGTTCGAAGCCCAACCCTCAAAAAGGGTCGCTCCTACACAAGATCCTTGCATCGGACTTGTCATGTTTTCCCATTTGATAGGTGGTCCCGCATGAAGTAATACTTTTCCATTTAATTCTTTAATCACAGATTTAGCTAGAACAACATCCACTAAAAATGGTGAGCTTGATACAACATTATCGATTACCGCTCTATTTGCTTCATCAATTGTTTTAAATTGTCCGTACATTATACTTTCCTCCTGAAAATTCAATGTTAGTGCAAGTTCGGTTACCCTTTGGTTTAGCGAAGTACACTTAAGACTTTGCGCATTCTTTCATTTCCGCCGGCAACTGGACGCCAGTCGAATTGTACAACCTTGCCGCCGTTTTCAGTAATTGCAGAAGTAAATTTCTTTAAACCAACATTAATAACGCTTGGTTTTTCATTTAATAATTTCTCAATCGCAGAAGAAGTAGTGATATCTTGGTCCGCCGCTTTCTTAGCAGCTGGAACCATTTCTTTATCCATTTCTTCTACATGAATATCAATCATAGCAAGAGCCGTACGAATCGCTTGGTTATTACTATCTTTTATAATGACACCAGCATTTTCAAGTTTTGATTTTTGCTCCGCGATATTTTGTGGATCTTGTTCTGTACCACATACAGTTGCAACAAAGTAAATTGTTCTACCTTTTGCTTTTGCATCGTTTTGGATCTTTTGAATACCTGGAAGTAAAGCACCAGCCATATCTTCATGAGAACCGTAACCAAGAACAACATCGAAAAGAATAATTGCTGTAGACTCATCCTCAGCAGCCTTTTGGAAGAATTTGATTCTTGTATCAGGGTCAATCATTGGATGCGGCTTACCTTGTGTATAGATATCGTCACCTAGGTCGGCTACTTCAAAACCGTTTGTCTTTAACAGGTAACCTTCCTCGTGAGAATTACTTTTCCCAAGGCCAAGACCTCTGCTGATAAGAGTGGCTGCTTCATATCCAAGCGTTCCGCCGGAATAAAGTCCTTTGATTGTTTTTTGTTCTGGTTTTAGGTTTACAGCAGATACTTCACCAGTGATTTTATTATAGTTTGGTTTTACAGGATTACCCTTTGCAAGATCTAAGGCAATAGCGGCAGTTTCCTCAAGTGTATTTGCGTAATAGATATTTCCTTCATGGTTGTGCGGGTCTTCACCAAGGAAGATGGCAACAACAGGTTTTGATAAACTTTGAAGCAATTCAACAACTTGATCACGCACTTCTTTTGCAGGTGGTTTTGAAATGATTCCAATCACTTCTGTTTGCTTATGTGCCGCCAGCCCTTTAATCGCATCTATCATGGTAATGGCGCCAATTTTATCAGAAAGATCACGTCCGCCTGTTCCGATTGCATGAGTTACTCCACCGCCGAGACGGTCAATTTGGACAGTTACTTCTTGAATACCTGTTCCTGAAGCACCAACAAGACCAATATTTCCTTGTTTCACTACGTTTGCGAATGCAAGCGGTACACCAGAGACAATTTCAGTACCACAGTCAGGACCCATAACTAGCAGACCTTTTTCATGCGCTTTTTCTTTAATTCGGCGCTCATCCTCGATTGTTACGTTATCGCTAAAGATAAGAACATGCATATCATTATCAAGTGCTTTTTCTGCTTCTTCAGCAGCATATTGTCCTGGAGTGGAAATTAAAGCAATGTTGGCATTTGGTAACGCTTTAAGTGCCTTATCCCATGTCCGTACGGATTCAAACTCTTGTTTACTATTGCTGATTGATTGATTATTTAAATATTGATCAACCTCGTCAAGAACTTCTTGAATTTTTTCTTCTGAATCTGTATCTACAACAATACACATATCATTCGCAGCAGCTTTGCCAAGCTCTTCAGTAGAAAGGCCAGATGTTTTGAAGATATCTTTATTAGCAGGAGTACCCATCATAATTTGGACTTTGTTAATTCCGTCCATAGTAGAAATTTTATTGGTGAGAAGCATCAGGTTTACTGAATCCTGGTAGGAATTCTCTTTGATAATCGTATAAAGCATTAATGAATGCACCTCTTTATTTTATTTTTCGCTTCCATAATAAGCGGTAATTTAAATCATTAGTTCCTCTGTAATGGTAAGTTTTTTTCCCTTGCAATGTAATAAAAAACAACACCTTTACATTAAAAATTCGTTAAAACTTTGCTTGTTATACTCTTATGAATTTTCACTCTTTAGCAATTTTAAAAGAGCGGCTATAAATGGAAGCCGCCCTTTTAAAAGAATTTATTTACGATTATTTTGCAAAAGGGCTTTTATTATCATAAGCATTGTTGTGAACAACGTCCGACGTTAAATATTCATAAATATGATCGACAATTTCAATGCCGTCTACTTCTGATTTATTTTCTCTTTCTGCACTTCTTTGCCCAGGATAGTATACTTTATCGAATCCTGTAGCTGGCTTAATAGTATTCAGATCTTTCATTGTCTGAGCAACACTTTCTTTGAAGGCATTAATTCCTGCAAAACGTTCTGGATCAATGACAATATGCAGCTGACCTAGATTTCTACCTTCAGTTAAATCATGATACATCGAACTAACATTTTTTCCGAATGGAAGACCTAATAGGATGCCGGATAATACGTCGACCATCATCATTAACCCGTATCCTTTTGGACCTGCGATTGGCAATAATGCATTCACTTTAAATGGATCTGTTGTACCAGCGCCTTCGCTATCCACAGCCCAGCCTTCAGAAATAGGTTTATTTTTGGATCTGGCATCAAGAATTTTCCCCCATGCCTGAACGGTTGTTGCCATATCGATAATAATATGTTCTCCATTCTTTCCAGGAGCCGCAAATGCAATAGGGTTCGTGCCATAATAAGGTTCAGCTCCACCAAATGGTACTGCCATTGGGTCAGATTGACAAAGGGAAATCGCAACCAAGTCTTTATCAGCAGCTTGTTGTACAAAGTATGATAGGGCACCACTATGTCCCAAGCGTCTCATGCCTACAATTGCAATCCCATTTTCCTTAGCCATTTTAATCGCTTCATCCATCCCTAATTTGGCCACAACTTGACCTGCTCCATTATCACCATCGAAAACGGCTGTGCATGGGCCTGTTTTCGTAAACTCAAAATTCGGATTATGAGTTGTACCACCCTTTGCAATTCTTTCAGCGTAATATTCTACCCGCATAGCCCCATGAGAGTGATATCCTCGTGCATCCGCATGAACAAGAACATCGGCAACAATACCAGCATGGTCCACAGTTAATCCAGCTTTATGAAGTTTTGAAACAATCAATTCTTTTAATTGCTCTTTTGTTACCCTCATCCCTTGCACCTCATTTGATTATTAAATTTATCTTGCGAAACTATTCGGCAAATGGGTTTTTATTATCATATTGATTGTTATGGATCGTATCGGAGATTAAATATTCATAAATATCATCAACGATTTCAATCCCATTTTCCTTGTACTCTGCTATAACGACATCATTATTTTGCCCAGGGTAGAGAACTTTTGAAAAACCAGAAGCGGGTTTAATCCCATTAAGATCTTCCATTGTATTGGAAATATTTTGCTTAAATTCTGTTAATCCAGTAAAGAATGCTGGGTTAATCACAATATGAAGCTGACCTAGTTTCCGATATTCCGATAGATTTTCATACATGGAAGAAACCTTATTTCCAAAGGGAAGTCCTAGAAGAATTCCAGAAAGGACATCAACCATCATTCCTAGGCCATAACCTTTAGGACCAGAGATTGGCAACAGTGCGTTTACTTTCATCGGATCTGTTGTTGGCTCTCCATTTTGATCCACTGCCCATGTATCAGGAATTGCCTCATTTTTTGATCTTGCATGCAGGATTTTACCCCATGCTTGAACGGTTGTTGCCATATCCAATGAGATATTTCTGCCATCACTACTTGGTGCAGCAAAGGCAATTGGGTTGGTGCCATAATAAGGCTCAGCCCCGCCAAAGGGAACAACCATTGGATCGGATTGGCAAACGGTAAATCCAATTAAATCTGCTGCTATTGCTTGTTGAGTAAAATAGGAGATGGCACCACTATGGGACATATCCTTGACGCCTACGATGGCAACGCCATTTTCTTTTGCAATTTTAATCGCTTCATTCATCGCTAATTTTGCTGCGACAGTACCGGCACCGCCGTCACTATGAAATACTCCAGTGCATGGACCCGTTTTTTCAAATTTAAAGTCGGGATTTGTATTGATTCCACCTTTTGCTATTCGTTCAGCATAATACTCCACTCTCATAGCCCCGTGGGAATGAATGCCTCTTTCATCAGCGAACGCAAGGACATCTGCATAGATTGCAGCATGTTCTTCCTTGAGTCCCGCCTTTTGAAGCTTAGTTTTGATTAGTTCCTTTAATTTATCTTTTGTAACTCTCATTTAGGCACCTACTTTTTAGTAAAAACTTGTTGTAAATTATAATGAAGCGTCTCTGTTGCAATCTTTAGAGTAAACGTATGCTAATGGCTCTCTGCCAACTGCGTATGCCGCTTGATGAACATAAGGTCCCATAAAGATGTAATCACCTTTTTTAACTGGAATCCATTCATTATCAAGATTGTACATACCCTCACCAGACAATAAGTATGCTCCATGTTCTTGAACATGAGTTTCGATGAATGGATGGCTTGCCGCTGGATCAAACGATAAAATGTGGAAATTCATATCAAAATCAATATCCGTTGGTAAAAGATCTTTTATATGAACATTGTGCATGTCATCATAATCTCTGAATTCAATTTGATTGGCATGCCCTGAAATAACCCAAGGCTTACGTCCTTCAAGCGGCTTATATTTTTGCTTATATAGGAAAAGTCTTGAATCACCAGCTTCTAGATTTTCCAAATACATTTTTACTCCTGGCGGGCAGTATAAGTAGCCGCTTCCCTCAAGTACATATTCCTGTTCGCCTGCAGTTGCTTTCACTTTTCCCTCAAGTACATAAACAAATGATTCTACATCTTCTTGACCGCAGAAGCCTTGACTGTTTTTTCCGCCTTCGTGCATGGTAATGATATAATCAACAAAACTTGCTCCTAGCTTTGGTGAACCTAAAATTGACATGGAGCAATTTTCAAATCCAGGGACAACATTATTTACCAAACCTTCTGGTGCGATTAATGCATAAAGTCCGTGTTTAATAATTGATCTGCTTGAAAGTAAATCTTTTGGATAACCCATAGTTCCTATTCTCCTCTATAATGTTATTTTTGCTATTATTTGTATCCTAATTCATATAGGGCACCTATAAGACCCTTTACGCCTTCTACTAAATCTGAAGGCTCTGTATATTCAGCCGGGTTATGGCTGATTCCTTTGTGACTAGGCACAAATAGCATGGCCGTAGGTACGAATGGAGCAAATATTTGCGAGTCATGACCTGCGCCACTGTGCATTACCTTAAAATTCAAACCGTTTTCTTTAAATTGATTCTCAATCAATTCCACTACTGTTGCATCCATTGGAACTGGATCAGCATCCATCCACATATCGATGGATGTTTCAACACCATGCTCTTTTGAAATTTCGTTTATTCGTGCCGTTAACTGATTGGTAAACGATACGAGTGCCTCTTTATCCGTGTGGCGGACATCAATAGTAAAAATTGCTTTTCCAGGCACCACATTCACGATGTTAGGCTGCGCTTCAATCTTACCAACCGTAGTAACAAGCGGGTCTCCCACTTCTCTGGCCATTGTGATCATTTCAAAAACCATTTGGCTTGCAGCATAGAGTGCGTCTTTCCGATATCCCATTGGAGTTGTACCGGCATGGTTTGCTTCACCGTTTACTTCAACAGTAAATCGTCTTTGGCCAACAATATTGTTGACAACCGCTACTGGTATTTTTTCCGTTTCTAAGACGCTGCCTTGTTCTACATGAACCTCAACAAATGCTTTTAAATCATTGCGCGGTGCTTTTGATTCATCCCTGAAATGAAAGCCTGACTCTTTCATTGCTTCAACAAATGGAATTCCATCAAAGTCTGTAATGGTTTCAACATCTTTGCGCTTAGCTAAACCTACGATATTTTTAGAGCCCCAAAAAGCATAAGGGAAACGGCTGCCCTCTTCTTCTGCCATGGAAACTACCTCAATATTACGCAGTGGCTGTCCGTATTTTTGCTTTAAATACTTTAATGCCAATATTCCAGCAACTACACCATACGCGCCATCATATAGGCCGCCATTTTTAACTGTATCTACGTGTGAACCAGTAAGAACTGTCTCATTCGTATTTTTTCCTTTTAACGTCCCAAATAAATTGCCAATTTCATCAAATCCGGCTTCAAGGCCTTCTTCTTCGATCCAGCCTTTTAAAGCGTGCTGTGCTTGGGTCCACTCTTTTGAATATAGAAGACGTGTAACTCCGCCAGCTGAATCTTTTCCAAATTCACCTAGCCACTCAAGTCTTCCAACTACTTCTTTTTGTAAATCATCCATTGCGTTTACCCCCAAAAAACATTTTACAGAGATATAAATTTCTTTTTCTTTCCTCTTTTAGTGTAAGCATTTTCAGTTAAATTATCATTATGACTAGTGGATAAAGATGATTTGATTTTTTGTCCAAAGTGGATAATTAGAAAAGCATAAAAAAAGGAAGGCCTCATTTAGCAGGTTCTCTTTGCAATTAATTCTATTTCTACCTCCGCACCAAGCGGCAGCGCTAATACAGCCACACACGTTCTAGCAGGATACGGATCCGCAAAGAATGTTTTATAAACCTCATTCATTGCGGTAAAATTCTTCATATCTGTCAGATACACATTTACTTTTACCACATCATCTGGTGTAAGGTTTCCCGCTTCTAACACCTCGAATAAATTAGTAAAACACTGCTTTGTCTGTGCACCAATATTGCCCGTCATCTTGTCAGCCCCGACTGTGTTCATTGCCGTTTGACCCGATAAATAAATAAATTCCCCACCGTCAACCGCGTGTGAATATGGTCCGGAAGCAACGGCATTTTTTGCAGTATAAGCTTTTCTAGTCATGTAAATTCCCCCATCCTATTTCAAAGTAAATGTATACTAGTAAGAAAATATCAATTCAAATGTGTTTTATTTTCTCGTTCAAGAAGATCTACTATCTTCAAACCAACTCGAACGGATAACATTTCCTCTGGGTCTTCAAAATTCATCCCGGTAATCTCTTTTATCCTATCTAACCGATAAACAGCCGTTTTATGGTGTATATATAAAACCTGGGACGCTTTCGTAGCATTTTGATTACACTCTAAAAAGGTTTTTAATGTTTCCAGCAAATCATTCTTATTTGCTTGCGAGTAATGAAGTAGTTTTTGTAGTGAGGACGGGATAAATGGTTTCAAAAGAGTTGGATCCTCAAATTGGCAAAGGAGCCTAAATATCCCTAGTTCAGAAAATGCCGTAATGGCTTCTTTCCCTTTCAAAATCTCCCCCAGTTCCAAAGCATCCTGGGATTTTTGAAAACTTATTGGAATTTCATCTATACTATGTGCTAGGCTTCCTATCCCTACCTGTACCACGAAATCTCCTATTTGATTTTTTAATAAATCTTGGATGCCTTTTGCTGTTTCTTTAATAGAATCGGTCCACTTCCATCCACTTGTATTTCTTTCCTCTATTTTCCATAACACAATAACCTGGCTGCTTTTATTCCCAATAATCCCATTTGGCAAATATCGGTGAATAATTTCATATACTATTGGCTCATGCTGGTTGGTTAATCCCCGTTTATTTTTTAGCCTTGATGAAGGTGTTTCATTATTTTTGATGATCTTGAACAATACAACTGCAAAGGATCCTTCTAAATTCCAACCCATTAAATTCGCATTTTGGTAAAGCATTGTCTTCGATTGGTATTTCCCCTCAATTATTTCACCGATTAAATCATTTTTAAATTTCTTGTCTACTTCTGCTACGGCAAATTGTTTCACTAATTCCAGCGATAAAGCTGTCGATGCATTTTCAACAGCGATAAAGTCAAGTTCTTCTAGAGGTTTATTTGTTTCTCCGATTAACAAATAGGTTTTAATGTGGTTAATCGTTTCGATTGGAACGACGATTTGATATCCCTTTTGGCCTGCTAGCTCAGGATATTTGACAATTTGCCGATAATGCGGGAATTTTATTTCTTCTGTTTGATTGTAATAAGGGATTTTTTCAACAATCTCAAACATCGCCAGGGAGGGAAGCGTAGATGAAATACAATGGAAATTCCGGTCAAATAGAGCCACTGGATTTCCGATTAATAACTCTAATGTGGCAATTATTTTTTCAGGTCCCTCATCCGCTAACGATAATGCAGTAAAACGGTCATGAATTTCCTTGTAATACTGGAGTTTCTTTACTTGATTATTCATGATTTCGCCCATAACCGGATACATAACATCAACATAAGGAATTTCTTTTGGAAGCTGGATAATGGGCAACTTGGATTTTTCCCCGGCACTTACAATTACCTCTGGAATTTCTGTCACAAAGCGGTGATTTTTAATGACCAGTGCACTTACCCCTTTTTCCGCCAGACGAGAAATAAACTGCTGTTGCTCCTCTTTATCAAAAGAACGGATAGGATAGAGACTTGTTAAAATTAATTCCCCGCCCTTCAACCAGTCAGTAATGTCGGGGGCTTCCATAATCGTGGCACCTTTAATTACTTTATTTAAATAGTTGTGCCCACTTAGTACTACAGCATCTTTAAGAGAAACAATTTGGAGCAAATCTTTTACTCTGAATTCCATAAGCTGCTGCAACCTTTCTACATCAATAAATTGCTGAAAAGGGCAAAGAGAAAAACTCTAAGCCCTTTTTACATTGTAATCATTAAGAATTAATTAACTCTTTTGTAATACGACCGTTATCAAAAACAACTTCTCCATTGACAATAGTTGTTTTGACTGTCCCTTTAAATGTCATGCCCACATATGGGGAGTGCTTGTGACGGTAGAATAAATCTTCATTCTTCAGTTCAAAGCTTTCATTCAAGTTGACAAGAGTCAAATCTGCATCGTAATCAACAGCAATTGTTCCTTTATTTGCAAGGCCAAATAATTTCGCTGGATTTGTTGCTGTTAATGCAGCAATTTTTTCTAACGGAAGATTCCGTTTAAAATACCCTTCCGTCAACAAAATATTCAAGGTAGATTGAGCACCGGAAATACCGCCCCAGCCTTCGAAGAAGTTTCCTTCAATTTCTTTCATAGAAGCAGGTGCCGGTGAATGGTCAGAACCAATCACATCAATTTCGCCGTTCGCTACAGCAACCCATAAATCTTCAAGTTCATCTTCATCGCGCAACGGAGGGGCGCATTTCGCAATTCCTCCTTTTTCTTCTAAATCCTTAACGGTTAATGAGAGGTAGTGCGGGCAAGTTTCGACTGTAATATCAACACCCCGACGTTTTGCCTCTTCAATTACTTCGACAACCTTTCGGCTGCTTGCATGGACAATGTGTAATTTACACCCCGTTGCTTCCGCATACGAAATGATTCTTCGTACTGCCTCAATCTCAGAGATGATTGGTCTTGACTCAACAAAATCACGTGCCGATGTTTTGCCTTCCCTTTGTTTCTTTTGTGCAAGCTGATCGCAAATAACCGTACTTTCGGCGTGAACAGCTAAAAGAGAGCCAAGAGAAGCAATTTCCGTCATGCCTTTAAAGATAGTTTCATCGTCAACATTATTAAAATCAGCGATTCCACTTGGAGACATAAAGGCTTTAAAGCCGATGACTCCATTTTCATGAAGTTCTTTTAGATTTTCAATGTTTTCCGGTACAAGTCCGCCCCAGAAGCGCGGATTAACAATTGACTTTTGCTCAGAAAGTGTACGTTTTAATTCAAGATTTTCTTTATTAATGGTTGGCGGTGTACTGTTCAACGGCATATCAAAGAATGTTGTTACTCCACCCGCAGCTAAACTTCTGCTGCCGGTTTCTAGTCCTTCCCATTCTGTTCTTCCAGGCTCGTTAAAGTGAACATGTGAATCAATTAAGCCCGGGAATACATGGAGACCTTCCGCATTAATTTCTTTTTCAGCCTTTGCCTCAATCGCCTTGTTGACTGACACTTCTGCAATTTTCCCCGCCTGAACTGCAATATCCCCTTTGACAACTGAATCAGCAGTTACAATATTACCGTTTCTAATAATTAAATCGTAATTAGTCATGGCAGATAATCTCCCTTTTATAAAAAAAATACAAAATGTTTTTTACTATTCCATTGTAATTATTCAGAAAATATGTTATTTTTATTATCAACATAATTGTTCTATAACAATATCCGTTGTACTAATACAAGTTTACCCATTATTTTTGTGCAGACATTAGTTTTCCAATAGGATTCCCAACAATACCTTTTTCCAAGTCGAACACAACATTTCCACGTACGATTGTTTTCGTTACCCGGCAGTCAATTTTTCTGCCTTCATATGCGCTGTGTTTATTTTTGTAGTAAAGGTCTTCGCGTTTGACCACATACGACTGGTTAGGATCTACCAAAATAATATCCGCATCTTTTGAAACTGCAATTTCGCCTTTATTAGGCAAATTAAAACGTTTAGAAGGATTGGAAGCAATTAAATCAACAAACTTTTCAACAGCTAGACCACGTTGTTTTACAGCCAAATCGAACATTAAATCGACATTATTTTGAATACCGCTAATTCCGCCCCACGCTTCCCAAAGATTTCCTTGCTTTAAATCCTCGGTACAAGGCGAATGGTCGGAAGTTAGCCAATCGATATTGCCGCTCAGAAGCTCGTCCCATAATTTTGCTTGATCTACTGCTTTTCTAATAGGCGGCTGACATTTCGCTCTAGGTCCAATCTCATCAACTTGTTCGGCAGTCATGGCAAAATAATGCGGGCATGATTCAACTGTTACATCGACACCTTCAGCACGCGCTTTCAAGATGGTCTGAATTGCCTCAGAGGTACTAATATGGACAAGATGTAACTTACAGCCAGTGTCTTTGGCAAATAGGATTGCGCGTTGAACAGCTTCCACTTCTGTGACTATCGGGCGTGATTCTGCATATTCTACACCTGAATTTTTGCCTTCTCTTGCAAATTCTTTTGAAAGACCAGAGGTAACCGATGCGTTTTCGGCATGGATACATAATAGCTGATCTAATTCTGCTAATTTTTGCATACCTTTATATAAGGTGTAATCATCCACATTGGTGAAATCTCCTGGAATATCGCTTGTGATATCAGATAAGAAGCATTTGAAAGCAAGAACACCTGCATCAGCCAACTCTTGCAGCTTATCTAGATTTTCCGGCACAAGCCCGCCATAGAACGCATAGTCCACATAGTTTTGATGAACAGCGGCTTCAAGTTTAAGGTCCAGAGCCTCTTTATTAATTGTGGCCGGCAGCGCATTAAGCGGCATTTCTACATAGCTAGTTGTACCGCCCGCTGCCATTGCTTTCGAGCCTGTTTCAAAGCCTTCCCATTCCGTCCGGCCAGGTTCGCTAATGTGAACATGTGTATCAACCATCCCCGGCATTACATATTGGCCGTTAGCATCAATTATTTCTTTCGCATCTTCAGTAATTTGCTCAGCAATACAGGTAATTTTTTCATCTTTAACCCCAATATCTGCTTTTCGTACACCATCATGGAATACAACATTTCCGCCTTTGATGATCAAATCATACTTCATCGTATTTCCTCCTTCAAACATTTTGAACTGTTAGAAGCCGCATTTTTCAGTTGAAAAATGCGGCTTGCTTATTAAGAATCAATAGGTTACCATCATTTCTCAAAAATTGTACCCTCTTTAAATTTTGAACCTTTAAATGCAAACTTATTCAGAAGAATATAGGCAATACCTGCTACAACTAAGCCGATAATCCATGCTAGATCCACTTCGATAAAGGCAGCGCCAGCACCAATCAGCATGGCAATCACTGCAGCAGGATTAAACCCTGCAAATGGACCGTCTGCCTTGTACAAATCAGCCACATTTACCTTTTGCTTTCTTAAAATATAATAGTCAACTAATAATATTGACACAATTGGGCCTAAAAACGCGGAATACGTTAGAATGAAAACATTAAGCCCCTTTGCCGATGACTCCTGTACAAGCACCCAAGGAAACGCACATAACGCAAGCAATCCTGTTACAGTTACAGAAGCTTTATATTTTAATTTTGTTAACAATGTAATGACATAGGCTGGAGGAATAATGTTGGCAACCATATTGGTTGCTACGACCCCAATCACAATGAATGCCGATACACCTAACGAGATAAAAGAATTATCAATTACAGATGGAATGGCTTTTGCAGGATTCGTGATACCAGTTGCAGCGGCAAGCATTGCCCCGATAATAATTACAAAACCATACGCTACAGTAATGGGCATAAAGTATAATGACCCGCGTTTTGCATCACTCATACCAGTTTTTAGCTCTCTGGAATAGTCTGCTGCACTTACAAAGATACCTGCATAATTTCCTAATAAGACCATAATCATTCCGAAGAATGGCAAGCCCCATGAGCCTTTTGCATGGACCCAATTTTCTGCTATGGCTGTGCTGTGGGATGTTAGAAGAATTCCAAATACATAAACAAGTGCAAGCATAATAACAACAGATGCAAGTGTTTCTACCCATTTAACAGCATGGAAGCCAAACATTGATAATACAATTTGCACTAACTGCAGTGCGACAAAACAAATGGCAACATGATCAAAGGTGCCGCCAGTAACAATCTTCATAATTTCATTTAAGGCCGTACCGCCAATCCAACTTTGAACTCCGTACCAGACGATGGCGGGTATAGCACGTAAAAGTGACGATATAACTGTTCCTTTTATCCCAAAGGACATTCTGAGCTGCACCACATATGGTACTCCTTCTCTGTATCCGAGCCTGTCATTTAACGCAAAAATAGTTGAAATAATCCCAATTGCAACGATGGCTGCGGCAATTGTCTGAAAGATATTTAGTGTCGCCATACCCGCAACAATTATACTAGCCCCAAGCGTCATATTGCCTAAATTAACTCCGTCACCAATCCACATAAACATATAAGCTAATGGACCTACCGTCCTACCCGCGTCCGTTTTCGGCTTTAGTGAATCATCCATACCCGGATCAAATTGAATCTCCGTCTCATTTGTATCGTAACTTTTTATACTTGCCTGTGCCAAAGAGATCCCCCCAAAAAAGTTGTACTTCTATTATTATTTGCACAAAAACTCAAATTAAAAGCGGAAAGTATTTCATTAAAACAAATAAGATTTTCTAACCCCTATATTTGTTATACTATTTTTATTTAATGTTATACTTTTTAATCTTTTTTTAACTTGATTTACAGTATGATTGTAAACGGTCCCAACCAGGTTGTCATTGTTCATTTCACACAATGTTCACAAATTAAATTTAGATAAAATAGACAAATGCACTGGGGGATAAGCATTTAAACGGCAAAAAAAAGGCCATCCATCACGGATGCCCTTTTCGTTTTCAACCAGCCTTTTCCTTTTTTACGATACTTTTTCCCGCATTATCCAGTTTCGACCAGTTAATGGTGTTTTCAAGAAGAACTGATAATAATATCCCCATTAATAAGCCGCTGCTTAGAAGTGGCCGGACAAGCATCGGGATGGACCCAAACATATCAGCTGGAATATTCATAATCGCAATTCCTAACAAAACCGGGGCTGCAATCCGATAAATCGTTTTAGGGTTAAAGCGAATTCCATCTAAATTAGACAGTGCACCACTAAACAATTGCAGATAAGCTACAAAAAGAACAGCGTCTCCTACACTTACAGGGAGAGTCGAAAAGAGATGACTCAGTGCTGGAACTAAACCAAGTACAATAAACATGACCGCCCCAATGATCATTGGCAGTCGATCAAATATCAGTGTCGACTGCAAAAAGCCTAATGACGATACATAAGGTGCGTATGGTACCATTCCAAATAATCCAGAAACGACGGAATTGATTCCCGTCAGTACAAATGATTTGCGATACTGGTTATTGGTGGTAGTCGCCTTTACCATCGGTTCAAACCCTTTAATTGAGGCAATTGTATTGGTCGTATTTACCAGGCCCGTTAGGATTGCCATAATGATAAGCCCAAGACTAAAGGTTGGTTTCCCCCAAGGAAAAACATTAAAAATCTTTGTAGAAGTAACTACTTCAGAAGACTGTTCTGGGAAGAACAGCACATAAATAATCCAGCCTGTTACAATTCCAATTAGTATAGAGAAGTTCCGAATTACTCCAGGTCCCTTTACATTAATCCAGACAACGAGAATGATTAACCCAATTGATAACGCAGCTGTAGGAAGATGAATTTGATCCCCTGTAGCCAGCCCAAGCATTCCTTTTGTAAAAATCCCTATCAATTGCGCGGCCAGTAAAAATAGTACTGTACTCATAACAACCGGTGTAAACAAACGCTTTAATACACTTCCCATACCAAGAGCCCCAAGAATCATAACAAGAATCCCGGATAGGATGATTCCGATTGCCAGCCCGCCCCCAAGTTCACTAACAGAAATCCCTGACGAGGTAGCGGATGCACTTAAACTTAAAATGGCTCCCCACCATAATCCAGATTGCCCTTCCATCAATGGATATCTATGTCCAATTACTGCCTGAAGAACACAAGCCACGCCTGTAAAAATAAATGACCTTTGAAGTGCACTCGCGACTTCCATGGAGGATAAATCGAATGCATCCCCAATGGTTAACGGGATGACTACCGTATTTGCAAACATAAAAAACAGCCATTGTAAGCCGGCTAAAGACATCGTAGCTGATGACTTTTGATTCATTACTATTTCCCTCCAATTCTCTTTTAGCCGATAGGAAAGTATAACTTTCCTAATCGGGCATAAGGGCAACTACGCCTCTGTCTTCGCCCTAACGGGCTCGCCAATCGGCAAGTTTTCTTTATCTTTTCCTAACTATTTTGATCTATTTGGATTCAGTTCTTAGTAAAGTTTTAACTTATCAACAAATAAGTAAAAATATTCCCTAACAGATAAAAATCCCATTAGAATTAAATGTACTAGAAAAGGCAAATAAAGTCATTAGTCGTTATTCATAATTATATATGGTATTTTTGTCTAATATAGATAATAATAAAAAAAGTAAAGGATTAGCTAGGTGGAGGTACCAAATGAAAATAGTTGAGGATTTATTTATTGTCGATGTCTTTCAAGATGCACAAGTCATTGCTGGGCATGCGGGATTAAAACGAGTGGTCGAATCAATCGAGGTTTCCGAAACACCGGACGTGATAAATTTTTTAGCTGAGAACTCTCTGTTATTGACAACGGGTTTTGCATTTAAAGATGATCCGCTTGCACTCGGCAAACTGATATCGCAAATGAGTAAGCATCCCTGTGCCGGCATAGCCATAAAACTAAAAAGATTCATTGATATAATCCCTAAAGAGGTGGTGGATTTAGCCAATTCATTAGAATTTCCGATTATCATTATTCCCCCCTCTCTTACTTTAGGAAATGTTGCCCATCAATTGTTAAGTTTTTTATGGAATAACAAAATCGAGGAGCTATTTTATGCTATCCATATTCATAAAAAATTTACGGATATGATGATCAAAGGCTATAATCTTCAATCCCTAATTGAAAATCTTGGCTATTTTTTAAAAAACCCTGTCCTGTTACTTAGCCCTCTAGGTGATATTGTTTCATTTTCCCAGCACTTTCATAAGGAAAACATGAAAAATATGAAAGAACACGTGGAGTCTCTTTTTAAAAAGAATATTGAAAAATATAGCGAAAAAAGTATGATTACAATTGATCATCCTAACCCTACCAATTCCTCCATTTCACTTAATATAGTTCAGGTAAAAACGATGCATCCATATCCAAGCCTGCTTATCATCTTTAACGCAGAAAAATTACCCTATCCGTCATCGCAATTAGCGATTGAGCAGGCATCAACCGTGATTTCCTTCACCTTATTAAAGAACGAAGCAATCCGTGAAAGCAGCCGTTTATTAGAAAACAACTTTTTCGGCTCGCTCGTTGAAGGGAACATAGACTTAAAAGAAGAGATTATTTATCGTGGCAAACAACACGGGTTAATTGAAAAAGCAAAATACCTTTGTATTGTATTTCAGATTGATGGGGAAAAGCAGGATACATTCCTACAAAGTGATCTCATGACAAGGAATCGGTCATACGATTTTTTATATGATTTATTTAATAAATCAATAATCAAAATTAATAAGGATAGTATTCTTTTTATAAAGAACAGGTTTTTTGTCAGTATCATCCAAACGACAAACGATAGCCTCTTAACTTCCATTAAGAAAAAACTAGAGGAGTTCCAAGAGGAAGCTTTTAACACATTAAAGGTCTCGCTTTCCTTTGGTGTTGGTAACTTTGTCAACGATATGACCTATATCCCGATCACCTATTCTGAAGCTGTGGAGGCTTGGAAACATGGCGAGGAATTATACCAAAAGAAATTTATCAACCTTTACGAAACAAAGCAATTAATCGAACTCATTCATTTAATTCCAAAGGAAAACTTAAAGAACTTTTATGAAAACACATTGCGTTCGCTCGCGTATCCAAAAACAAAGGATGAGGAAGATTTAATCAATACATTAATTGTATTTTTGGAAAATAATTGTGAGATCACGATTACATCCAAAAAATTATTTATCCACCGGAATACGGTTAAATATCGAATCGCAAAATGTGAAAATATATTAGGGTATTTAGTTCATGAACCGCAAAACTCATTGCATTTGAGAATGGCATTACTGATGCGCCCGATTTTCACAAAAACAGTAGGTGGGTAAGTTCTCCGCTATTTCTTTAGCTGAAAACACTAACAAGGCTCATCCTGTTAACTTTATAATTATTATACTATAATAACAAATAGGAGAATTTAATTTTTATGAAAGTGTGTGAACCATCAAGATGAAAACAACCATCGTTTATAGAAAAGAAACTAACTTTGAGATAAAAGCTGATTTTTATCCGGTGTCGCAAAAATTCAGCCCTGTTATCGTCTATATTCACGGCGGCGGCCTCTTTTGGGGGTCGAGAGAAGATATGAAGGCCGAACAGATTGAACTTTATCTTCAGGCTGGTTTTAATGTATTCTCGATTGATTATCGGCTGGCTCCTGAATCCCAGCTGCCCGAAATTAAATCCGATATTGCCGCTGCTCTTTCTTGGCTTGAAGACGAAGGTGCCAAGGAATTTGAGTATGATCCAGACAAAATAGCTGTGATTGGGAGCTCAGCCGGGGCCTACCTTGCGCTATTATCTGGGACTTTTAAGAAGAAGCCAAAAGCGATTGTGTCGTTTTACGGATATGGTGATATTACAGGCGATTGGGCAACGAAACCGAGCCCCCACTATCAAAAAATGACTACTGTCCCAAAAGAACTTGCAAAAATGCTCGTTTCAGACAAAGTTATTACCGTAGGCCCAATTGAAAAACGTTATGCCATCTATATGTACGCCAGACAGAACGGTGTATGGATTGAAGAAATTAGCGGCCATAATAAGGGAAATCTTTCTGAATTTTGCCCATTAAACTTTGCAAATGCCGATTTTCCACCAACGCTCCTTTTACACGGAACAATGGATGAGGATGTCCCATATGAACAATCGGTACTAATGACCGAGGCATTAAAAAATGCTGGGGCAGAAAGCCGATTAATAACGATCCCAAACGGCAAGCATGTGTTCGACGAAGATTGGCAGAACCCGATTGTCCAAAAAGCCTTTGATGAGGTTATTACCTTTTTAAAAGGACATTTCGAATAACAAAAAAGAAGCCCGCCAACGATTGGCGGGCTTTTCTTTGAATTTCACAAACAATAAGGCAATTTATGACTAAAAAATCAGATAATAAACACTTGTCCCTTTCAAATCAAATAATCATGCATAAAATGTAATTATTTAATGGGGGAGGTGATTTCTATGTCTGAGCATCACGAAAGACACAACAACGGTTTTGCGTTAATTGTTGTGTTGTTTATTTTATTAATCATTGTCGGAGCATCCTTCATGAGTGGTATGTACTAAGCTTTAAACCACCGGTATCAAGATAACGAAGAAAGAGCGGTAAACCCTTGGTTTCACCGCTCTTTCTTATGTTTATTTGTAAAATATTTAGACTATAAAAATATTTGATGGGCTTGGACTACTAAGCTTTTGCAGTGAGAACTGTATCAATTAAAACGATCTCATTATTCGAGTCGATTGCCTCCGTTAACATTGCTTCAAATTCTTCGATGGTAGCTGGCTTTACCCCTTTTACTCCATAGCTTATCGCTAAATGAATGAAATCAGGATTGGTGAACGTAACGCCAAAACTATCGCCGAACTTTTTCCGCATTGTTGCCACTTCAAGCTTTAACATTGAATCATTTAATAAGATTATAACAAACGACAAACCCAGCCGCTTTGCTGTTTCCAGCTCAGCAAAATTCATTAATGCCCCGCCATCCCCGCTAATGCAAATGACTGTTTTTTCAGGAGCAGCCAATTTTGCGCCAATCGCCCCTGGGATGGATATGCCCATTGATGCCAGCCCATTGGAAACAATCAGTTGGTTAGCGTGTTTTGGTTGATAAGTCCTGGCAATTGAGATTTTATGTGAGCCCACATCCGAAATAACGATGGTTTCATCGGTCTGAACCCTTTCGATTACGTGGAGGATTTTTTCAATTGTCAACGAAGAATCACCACTCTCTTTTTCCATAATAGAATAGGATTCTTCGATACGAGTCTTCAAGTCTCCGGATGGCTGCCAAGGCTTGGCCGTGATCTCATTTTTTAAAAATAGCGTTAATGTTTCTTTGATATTGCCTACTAATTCAACTTGGGCAGGATAATATTCGTCTACTTCCGCTGCTGTGGCTCCAATATGAATAACCGGAACCTTTTTCTTGTTCCATTCCGAGGGCAGTTTCTCGACGAAATCAAAGCCAATCACAATCAGTAAATCGGCTTCCTCAAACCCGCGAAGGACATAATCCTTTTCATTAAAACCAAAGGTATAATAGTTTTGCGGATGCCCCTTTGGTAAAATCCCTTTCGCCATAAAGCTTTGTGCGACGGGTGAGCCTTGTTGCTTAATGAGTGTCTGCACCTCATTGACGGCATTTTGGCGGATTACTTCATTTCCGACGATGATAAAGGGACGAATACTTTGATTTAGTAATTTTGCTGCGTAATTTAATGATTCGGCTGTAGGCACGCATTTTGGCAAGCATGTCACAGCTAAAGGCTTCGTTGTTACATTCTCCATCGCGATACTTTCCGGTAATTCAATCACGACTGCTCCTGGCTTTCCTTCTGTTGCGGTCCGAAATGATTTCCTGATTATTTTCGGGATTGTGTTTGCCGCTTTTATTTGCACGGCCCATTTCGTTACAGGTTCGTAAATCTTTGAGATATCAAGGTACTGGTGGGTATTTTTATGCTGTTGTTCCAGCCCTTTTTGGCCGGTTATGGCGACTACAGGTGAATGATCCAAATTGGCGCTGGCTATCCCTGTTAAAAGGTTGGTCGCCCCAGGGCCGAGCGTTGCCAAACAAACACCTGGTTTTCCGGTGATTCGGCCATAAACATCGGCCATGAATGCGGCACCCTGCTCATGCCTTACAGGAATGTATTTAATTTTTTCAGAAGTGGATAAAGAATCAGCTAAATCAATAACCTCTTTACCAATAATCCCAAAAATATATTCGACCCCTTCGTTTTCTAAACAATTCACGATTGTATCCGTCGCTTTCATTGCGTTGCCGCCCCCTGATGAATAGATTAACTAGTTCTATTCTTTGCCAAAACTTTATAAACATGAAAACAAAATATCGCACCCCCCCCAATTTTAGATTCGCGAGTAAATGTTGTAAATTCGCGTGTAAATGTCGTGAATCCGCGAGTAAACGCCTTAGAATCGCGAGTAAAACACTTGAATTCGCGTGAAAAACAAATAAAGGATGTCCAAAAGCTAAGCTTTTTGGACATCCTCTTCTTTTTGACTGCGGGCTAGAACAACTAGACTTACAGTAATTATCGTAAAAGCAATAAAGGCCAGCAATGGTATCGTAATAAACCCAAGCCAGTTAATATAATCCTTTGAGCAAGGAATTCCGGTTGTACACATTTCAAACTTTTGTAAAGAGGGAACCTTTTGCAGCAGCGTATGATAGCCGGAAATCAGCATCCCGATAATGGACAACGGCAGCACATATTTATAAATCCTTAGATCATTCCGATAAACAGCAATCCCCAATATAACAGCTAATGGGTACATAAAAATCCGCTGGTACCAGCAAAGAGTGCAGGGAATGAAGTGCATGACTTCACTAAAATATAAGCTTCCAAGTGTTGCCGCGATGGCCGCAACCCAGGAGAGAAGCAATGGCTTATTCATTCTTCTTCCCCTTTGCCGCATCCTCGACCATAGTAATTAAGTCATCAATTGTCTGGCCAGTGAACATCTTCCCATTAACAAAAAGGGTTGGTGTACCAGTAACTCCTAGTTTTTTCGCATATTCCATATCTTTATCCCAGGCATCCTCTGATTTCTTTGCACGGAAGTTTTCTACAACCTTATTTACCTCTTTGTCGCCAGCGAATTCCTTCAACGTATTAACCAAGAAATCCTCTGTGAAAATATCAGCCTTTTCACTTTTAGGGTCATTTGGCTGCTTTTTATAAAGAAGTTCGTGAAATTTCCAAAACGATTGGTTTCCAAGTTCCTGAAATACGGATTCCGCAAATTTAGCCGAACGAATCGAGTCAACATTGATAAAAGAATTATTCATAAAATAAAATTTTGCCTTGCCGTTATCAACAAGTTCAGTTTGGATAATTGGCACAGTCTGCTCAGCAAAATTTTTGCACATTGGACATTTATAATCCCCAAATTCTATAATGGAGACAGGTGCTGACTTCTCACCAAGGAATGGCTGATTGCTATAATCAATGTTTTCCTTTGTTTTTGTTTTTTCATCTGGTTTTGTATGATTACCTAAAAAAATAAACCCTAGGATGAAAGCAGCAACGAGCCCTACCATCCAGAAAGCAAACTTCGATGAAGATTTAGATTCATTTTTCAAGTTTTTTTTGTTTTTTGCCATAATCAAACTCCTTCTATATGAATGTTTACAAAAAGTTAATATGTATATGATTGCCCTAGTATAAATATCACTTATCCCGCTTAATAAAGCAAATAAAAGGCTCTTCTTCCGTAAAAATACCCCTTTAGAAGACAGGAAAATTAGATTTTAAGTAATGTTGGATACTATAATAATGAATGCTAATATTATCACCTAAAAGGGAGCATAGAAAATGGAAAACTCTAATAACTTCATTGGTTATGTTGGAACGTACACAAAAGGGGAAAGCAAAGGGATATACTCCTTTACCCTTGATACAGTTGAAGCAAGAATAAACAATGTTAAGCTTGCCGCTCAGTTAGAAAACCCTACATATTTAACGATTAGTAAAGATAATCGATACCTATATTCCGTTGCCAAAGAAGGTGAATCCGGGGGTATCGCATCTTTTTCGATTGGTAATGATGGCGAACTAACAGCCATTAATAGTCAAGCGCTTCCGGGCTCATCACCATGTCATGTCAGTGTCGATAGTAAAAACCAGTATGTGTTCAGCGCAAATTACCACATGGGGTCAGTAGCATCGCATTTAATAAATCCGGAAGATGGTTCCGTCCAGCCTTCAGCCTCAGTGATCAAGCATGAAGGCCGCGGTCCGGACCCGCGCCAGGAAAAACCTCATACCCATTATGCGGGACTTACCCCCGATGAGAACTATCTCACAGTCGTCGAATTAGGGATTGATGCGCTTATTACGTATGCAGTTAACAGTGACGGGACATTGACGAAGGTAAAGCTGCTTCCTTTAAAAGCAGGCAGCGGTCCAAGACATCTTGTTTTTCATCCGAATGGCGAACTGGCTTATATCATGACAGAATTTAGTTCTGAGGTTATTGTGTTAAGTTACAATAAAGAAAATGGCCATTCTACCGAAAAGCAATATATTTCTACTCTACCAGCTGATTTTAACGGGAATAATCAAGGCAGCGCGATTCACATTTCTGCGGATGGCCGCTTTGTCTATGCCGGCAACCGCGGACATAATAGTATTGCTGTTTTTAGTGTGGATATAGAAACCGGGGAACTTAACTTTATTGAACACACACCAACTGAAGGAGATTGGCCAAGGGATTTCATGTTTGACCCGACAGAGAAATTCGTCGTTGCTTCCAATCAAGAATCAGGAAATCTTGTCTTATTTGCGCGGGATGAAGACAGTGGTAAGCTTATCTTACTGCAATCTGATATTGCCGTACCTTATCCGGTTTGTATTAAATTCTTACATACCTTGTCTAATATAGAAATACTCGAAAGTTAGGAGAAAGGATTATGGTTCACCGCCAGTTGCAAAGCAACAGATTAACTGAAAATCGAAAAAGAAAGATCCAAAAACAAAAGCTTTTTATTAAACTGATAATGGTTGTTTTATGGGGATTATTTTTATTATTAAATACCTGGACTGAAAGTATTGAGCGGCTAATGTATTTACATACTTTCGGATTCAAATGGGTTTCAAATCCAAACTTTTCATCCTTCTTTTATTTTCATGATTTATATTTGATTCATCCTGAATTTATAAAAGTTAAGTTAGGGCATTTTATTGGTTTTGCTGTCATGGATTTTCTATTATTCAACCTGCTGAAAAGACACAAATATGCGATCGGAATCTCGATTACATTTGCGTTTCTCACAGAATTTCTGCAATTGTTTTTCGGCAGAGATGGGCGGTTGTATGATCTTGTTATTGATTCATTGGGGGTTTTAATGGTTTTCATTATATTAAAAAGGCTTAAAGTTTAAGGGAAATGTAGTACAGACACGGGTCTATGAATAACTTGAATACTTAATGATGATAAAACAGGAGGAGCCCATTTGCTCATTCTGTTTTTTGTTTTTTTAAAATCAAGGCGTAAAAAATGTGATTCCTTGAGAATACTAAGAAAGACGTTTATCAGGTAAAGGATGTGTCTTTATTGGATTTTTTTCTCAGCCAAGAATCACTTACGTTAATAGAGTGGACTTTAAGAGCTGTAGTCACTTTCATCTTTTTGCTCATTGCGGTCAAAATAATGGGTTCTCGTGCCATTTCTCAATTAAGATTACTCGATTTTATTATCGCTTTAATGTTAGGAAACATTATTGCCCATCCACTCTCAGACCAAAGAATCGGATTAAAGGGGTCTGTCATCTCTACGATTGTAATCATTGTTCTATACTTAATGGGCATATTCTTAAATTTAAAATGGACCTGGCTAAGAAACACAATTGAGTCATCGCCCATTCCACTTATTAAAGAAGGAGAAATCATTTATAAAGGACTGAAAAAGGCCAGAATCTCGATTGACTTATTATTAGCGGAGTTAAGAAAGGAAAAAATCGAGGATGTCAAAAAAGTAGCGTTGGCATTATGGGAATCCGACGGGAAGATGTCTATTTTTCTTGATCCTCAGTACGCGGCCATTACACCGTCAATCTACAACTTAAAAACGGAGCCCTTTGACCTTCCACAAACGATAATAAGAGAAGGAAAGATTGATTTTCCTTTGCTGCAGCAGATGAACCTGGAGGAAGAATGGCTGGTTAATTCGCTTAAGACTCTTCATCAGGAAGAGGCTGGTAATGTTTTGCTTTGCACAATCGATAGGAAAAAGAATTTGAATGTGTTCTTATATAAATAATAGAAGCTACATAAAGCTACTAAGTAGAAATAAGCCATCTTTGCAGGTAGCTTTTAAATTATCTCAGTTTGAAAATTATCGATGATTTTGCTGGATTACTTTTAATAACAACTCAGGGAAAATTCCCATTCCAAGAGACCCCAAACCCTATCGGTTATTACTTTTCCCACTCTTCAGTAGCCGAGTCTCTACTAAATGTGTTAGTCGCTTTTTATATAACAAAATATATACCTTGAATATAGATAGTCGATTGTCCTTTACGCCTACTTGAGCATAAGCATCCATTCTTGATGGGCATATCCAACGAATCACCCTTATAAAACTATGGTTAGCCCTATCAAAGCTAAAAAATTGAAAATCAAGAAACGCAATAAATTGTTTTAAATCTTTTGAAGTTCGATACTCCCATGAGAAAGTTGAAATGTCATTTGGTAATTTTTTTACATCATTTAATTGCGGAAAGTTCTGATAGGTAATGGACAATGTCCTCTTTATTCTTTTAAACGTTTGATGTGACTTTGCTAATTTTAAAAGAGTCTCATAATTGTCTTCTTCATCCAATTTGTTAATAACTTGTATAATGTCTAAGAAATATTTTAGAGAATCTAAATTATGTCTCCAACCATGTAGGAGTATCATGTATAGAGTATGATGAAGGGACAATTCTTTAATATGCAAGCATTCTCCAACAGGTGTTGACTGCTTCCAAATATCTTCAACATTAAACCTCGCTGTTCTTTCATTTATCAAGCTCCAATGCAACTCAACTACCAACGGGATGGGGGAATGAGGTAATTTCTTACTAAGGCTGCAATGGAAATAACCAGGTATTACTCCACTCTCCATTAAAAAGCCTAATGATTTAACAGAATCAATCGCTTTCTCTAGGTCTTCCACCCTGATTAATAAATCGATATCGGATGTCGTTCTTGCCCCAATATGTCCAAAATATTTTTCAGCAAAATAAACCCCTTTTAGGGCTATGACGTCTAGCTTTTCGTCCTCAAACTCTTTTAAAATTAAATCCGTCTGATTTTTAATAAAAAGGTTTTGATATAATCCCTTTTCATAGGTTTCTTTAAGACGAGCTTGAAAAAAGGAAGGGGTTTGATCCAGTCTCCCTTGCTGCTTTAAAAGGAAATAAACTTGGGATGAGATTCCGTCAAGTTCAATATCCATAAGAGCATCATCATAGAACATTTTATCAATAGGCATTGCTGACTGTGGATCATATAATGCTTTGACCAACTCTATACTCACGGTACTCACCACCAATCACGATTTTGCAACCAAAGACAACGCCCGGGCTTTTTTTGGATTAAAGGATGTTTCATTAAGCTTCTGATATAATCCGGTTTGCCGGATTAACTCCTCATGTGTTCCGCTTTGAACGATTCGACCATGATTCATCACCATAATCACATCGGCATTTTGAATAGTCGATAATCGATGGGCAATCACAATCGTGGTCCTGCCCTTCATTAATTCATCCAGTGCTTCTTTTACATGGTATTCGGTTTCCCCATCTAATGCAGATGTGGCCTCGTCTAGTAAAAGGATCGGTGAATCTTTTAATATTGCTCTAGCAATTGCGATTCTTTGTTTCTGACCACCGGAAAGTTTTATTCCATTTTCGCCAATTTCTGTGTCATAACCTTTTGGCATAGACAGAATAAAGTCATGAATATTAGCATTTATTGCTGCTTCGACCATTTCCTTCTCTGTTACGTTTGGACGGGCAATCAATAGATTATCCCGAATTGTTCCAGCAAACAGGAAGGTTTCTTGAGGAACATGGGCAATAGAACTTCTTAATTCCGACGCTGAAATCTCCTGAACCGGTTTACCTGCGATTCGTATTTCTCCTGACTGCGGTTTATAAAATCCTTGCAAAAGGTTAAAAAACGTACTCTTACCGGCTCCACTTGGTCCTACAAGAGCGACAACTTTCCCCGCGGGAATATCTAAACATAATTGTTCGAAGACATTTTTGTTTACCTCATATCCAAAGGTAACGTTTTGAAAATGAATGGACTCAAAATTGCTCATTGACGTCGTAAAGGAAGGTAACTCGTCTAAATCAGCAGGCTTCTCGAGAACGTCTAGTACTCTTTCAAGCCCCGCAATAGAACGTTGGAACCCCGCCCACAAACTTGCCAGCTCTGTTAAAGGATTGTATAAATGATTAACCAAGTTCAGAAATGTTAATAGAGCCCCAACTGTTAGAATACCCTTTGATACGAATAAGGCACCAATTGACAGGTTAACCAAAAAGGTGATGGATCCTAGGATCTGTCCACCCGTATAATACCAGGCTTTCAGCTTCGCATTTTCTATTTCTAATTGAAACAATTCTTGATTTTTTTGGGTGTACTTTTTATAGTGAATCTTTTCAAGAGTAAAGGAACGAATCACAGCGAAGCCGTGAAATGTCTCATTTAAAAGACTATTTATATTTCCTATTATCCGGTGAATCAATCCACCATTTTTCCGAAGGAGCAATCCAAATATTAGACCGGATATTGCCGCAATGGGAGCAATAATTAGGCTTACTAAGCATAATGTTAAATTAATATTTACTAGATACATAAAGACAGCAATGTAGACAATTGGCAGCCTAATTAGACTAATAAGACTGCTGCCTATCACACCATCGACACCATGGATATCATTGGAAAAGTGAGACATTAATTCTCCGGAATGAAGATTTGAAGCATCCTTCACCGGTAATCGTAGTATATGGTTATATAAATGGTTTTTTAGGTCCATTTTTACGCCATTGATTGCAATGGTATCAAAATATGTAAAAGAAACGTTTGAAACAATACTTAATAGAATTAGAAATACCCCGTATGGAATATACGACAAAATCTGATGAAATCCTCCATGAATGGCTGAATCAGTAATTTCACCATAATACTTGGCGAAGGCAATGGTTAAGAAGATATCCACCAGCAATGAAATTAAAAGGACTAAATACGCCTTCCATTGTTTCATGATAAAAGGCCTTAATAATGAAAATGTCTGCCGAATATCCTTCATGATAAAGTACTGTTTTATTAAGATGGCAAATTGTTCTTTCATCATATGGGCACTCCATAACTAGTTAATATTGTAAATGGATATTCCTATTTAAATATTTTCGAAGTATAAATGACAGAGCCGGGAAGACTATGATCATTTTCCCCCATAAATGGGAGACTTGATCATCAGGACTGACTTTTTTACGCCCCTTCTGGACACTTATCAATTTACCAAGGATTTGATTGTATTCGATTGGTTGATCAAACCCTAGATTAGCATCACCTTTACAAAAAAATTGGACCTTATTTTCCATTCTTTCTTTCTTATAATATCGATGGGCGATTAATTGCCCGTTTGGAGTATGGAATAAGATAATATCGCCTTTTTTTATGATTGATAGCTCAAATGGAGCAAATCTACAAATATTTCCCTGTTGAATAAACGGAAACATGCTATTTCCCATAGAGGGAAGTTCCAACCATCCATCCTTAAGAATGACGCTTTTGAGAAGCATAACTGTTTCGTTATCAATCAACACGTTGGACTAACCCGCACTGAACAAGGTTTATTAAAAATTCTTCTACATCCTTTTTAATCTGTTCATCATTCTTAACCGATGAATATTTCTTCGCTAAGGACCTTGTAAGCGATTCAGATGTTTGGACCTCCGTTAGCAGCGACCAGCAAAGTCCCCCTACATCATTTAATCTTGTTACCGTATACTGTTCGGTATTTAGGATAATCCACTCTCCCTCAAGTTCAGTAGCTTCATATTTTCCCTTTTGAATATATTGAGACATCAGGATATCAACTCCCAAAATGTATTATCTTTTTTGAAATGAAATTCATAAACTGGTACAGTTTTCACCAATTTGGTTAGTAACCTCATGATTTTTTTTGTCTCTTCTTGACAATGAGGCCAAAAGAAGACTTTATCCATTAAATGGAGCAATGCTTCAGACTTCGCCAATTGATTTTTGGTATTTTGCTGTGCCTGGTGCAGGATTTGTACACTGGCTAATTCCACTTGTTCCTCAAGGCTTTCTGATTCCATTTCACTACGAAACGGAGAATCGTACACAATTACTCCTTTTGTTGTGATTTTTACAAGTGTTGCCTCATCAGAAAGGAGATTTCGTGGATACGATAGTTTTGCAGCTGTTGATTTCCCTGCCCCCGATTGGCCAGCAAAGATATGCGCCTTCCCTTTTTCGATTGCACATGAGGAATGAATTAATAATCCCCAATTTTGATTGACAATGAAGGTACTGTATAGGTTCATTAAGGCATGTTTTAAGGCGAGTTCATCATGGACGGAAATTGTCGCATATTTGTTTTCTGGGTCAAATTTAATTAAGTAATCGGCTCGCAGGAAATATATGAGGTTATTTTGTTTGATTATTTCAACTTCATAATCTTTGAATGAAACGCCATAGCCATTTTCAATTTTTATAGCCAGATCGGATTGTTGATTTTCATCACCTATAAATGAATAGAAATTCTTTTCAAACATTTTTATTAAACTAATGGATTCACAAATGATTTGAATGAAATGGTCACCAATTTTTGTATGTACTTCCTGCATGTTGACCCTCCTTAGGATAATTCTGTTAATTATCTAGAAAGAGAGTCAATGGAATAACCATTGACCCCCCCTCCCGGGTGCATTAAGGATTAACCTCCAAGTATTATACCCTTCTTCTTCTTTTTATCTGGAGGACGGGGACCAGTATATGGAGGATTAGGGTAATTGATACCCCCATTCCCTTTACCGGGATGATCAAGATTTCCATGTCCTTTATTCCAACTTTGAGCGGTTTCAAATTGAATGGGTTGGTGGCTTAATACGATTGGTCTGGAATAAACTTTTTCTAAAATCAAATTCATCACCTCCTAACTCAATATTCTTGTTCATTATAAAGAACATAATGACTAAAAAGGTCCAATTTATTAAAAAAAGGTACGTAAATAACACATATTATTTCTCTATCTAAAAATTATAATCCAAATGTGATTCTTTTTAAAGAACAATCATTCGACAAAATCTATTGCCCCCATTAGAACTGAAAAAACTAATCATTCGAACAAAAATATAGAGAAGGCGGATGCCTCCTCACTCTAAATTCCAGAATTGCTCAATATTTTCTTCATTTGCTCTGAATTCGGATAATCAGACTCAGTAAATTGTTTAATAACTTTATTTACATCGTAAGCAACCCTTACAATGGATGTTTGAAAACTTTCTTCTTGAATTTCAAGTAATGCGTAAGATGATTTAGCTAAGCCATCAAACGGCAAGCCTACACTTCCAATATTGATAATACATTTACCATTAATGTATCTTATATATGGCTTATGAATGTGGGCGTATATGTAAATATCTGCTTCGCTGCCCATCATCTTCTCAGCTATTAGTTGATCACTTTCATATGGGGTAACGACTTCAAATAAACTATGTGGTGTCGCGTGGTAAGCATGAATTTTTACCTTTCCATATTCCAGCTTTAATTCGGTTGGTAGGTTCTTTAGGTATTCAACATTACCTTCATCTAACTGCGACAATGCCCAATCCCGCTCTTTACTCATCATTTCAAGGGCACTATCTGGTACCTCTCCCTCTTTTATACCACGTACAATCCATTCATCAGCATTCCCTTTAATTACCTCCGCATTTAAAGATTTAACAAGTTCCAAAGAACGATGAGGTTCTGGCCCCCTAAAACATAGATCACCAAGAACAAAAACCTTTTCTACATTTCTTTGGTTAATCTCTCCTAATACAGCATCGAGAGCTGTTGCATTGCCATGTATATCAGAAATAAATGCAATCCTCATATTAAAACTCCCCCTTATTAAATTGAATTTTTTGATTCCTATCTGAAACTGTATAAAAAAAATTCTTGCCCTACATATTTAAAGGTATCCTTAATTTTCCTATTTATCAAATGTTATGGGCAATTTTAAATTTTGTTATCTGATTGATTACTATGTATCTTCTTAGGTAATAACTTTTATTATATGAATATGGTCTGCGATTCAATCTCATTTCCTTCTATGACAAAATAAAAAGCACCCTTTTAATTAGGATGCTTAAAAGAAGACCAATTGGGGATTTTTACCCAATTGTTACATAATTGGCCCGTACTGTTTAAATATTGCACCCGCTGGACCTAGTAATTTCCATATTACAATTAATCTTTTTGTCCAAACTACAGCCCCGTCCATAACATTGTCCTTCCCACCCCAAACAGGTTCCGTTGTACCAGAAGTTCCAGGAGTAGTACATTCATAGTAATATGACCCATCTGATGATGTTGGTAGGATAATATCACCGACAGCATAACTCTTAGATGTCCAACCAGTCATACCTTTCGTATCGCTAACTATCGCATAAATTGGGGTTGTCGGGAATGTTGGCGCTGTTTTAGTAGATTTGCCGCCAAGTCGGTTTGTACAATAATAGACATAGCCATTTACTGTTATTCTAGTATTCCAGCTATAATTGGTTGAAGCGCTCCAACTACTGTAGATATCCAAAAACCCTTCTTTAGCACATACCCAACCCATATATCCTGAAGTCAACATGTTAGTATTCCTAATTTGTTTTCCTAATTTGTAGAAACCCTTAGAAGGAACTACAGCCGACCAATCATACGGATCTATTACGTCATTAATAGTGTTGTTAGAGAAGTTTTGCATTTGAGTTTGTTCAACTACATACGTTATGTTTTCCTCTAATGTATTATTTTTTGCTATTATTCGGAATGCATCAGAGGTTATATTCGGTGCGTTAACTGCTTTCATAGCTAAATTCGATTGGAATCTATTGCCATCAAGCAAGAGTGTTCCCCCGGTTACGTTGCTCCAGAATCCATCTATAACGCCTAAAGAAGTAGATGTCGCATCAGGATATTCGAAATAATTATTTATTAACTCAATTCTTCCTTTTGTTAATGCTGAGAAATAAAAGGCACTGCTTGTCCCGCCTTTAAAGGTACAATTGATATACCTTGCTAATTCATTATTAGAACCAGAGAATCTAAAAAGATCATACGAATCCCATGTAAATGTACACCCAATAAATTCTACAGTTTTATAAGTTACTAAGTTACCAGTATTATTAAATCTACATCCAATATAGGTACCGTTTGGTATTTTAATTCCACCATTGTTGTTTGGTTTTTTAGTATTAAGAAACAATACATTACTGTAAGTCCATCCTTCAGTAGCATTAACATCCCCATCGAATATTAAGCTAGATGATGATAAATACCCTTCAAAAGTACAGTTTGTCATTGTTTGCGGGAATGTTCCCGCATTAAAACCAGCACCTGAAATAGAGGTATTATAATCTGAATCAACGGTAAATCTACAGTTAGAAACGGATACACAATAGGCTTTTGGTCGAGAAACATTTAATGAGGCATTCGTAAAAATATTATTATCTACGATTGCTGGTTCGGCTGTACCATTACCTATCCCTATATTTGATCTGTGTATCTGATTATTACTTATTATACATTCACCATTTATTTGGGCACTTGTATCTTTAAAGTAGTTTCCTTCTATAAAGAGCTTTTTAACACCAGGGTACCCAGTAATTCCAATACCTCTTTCTATTTTATTATTCCTCACATGAAAGTTTTTGCCCTTTACAAAAATTAGCTGCAATATACTATCATGTAAGAAGTTATCCTCAATCCATAGGTTTTGGTTTAATGCATAGTTATCCTCCACATCTAATGCAGCTTGCGGTGCTGTACCACTTATATGATGGATATCATTATTTCTAACCCACACAAATTTCGCACCTTGTAGTGCGATACCTAATCTTCGCGTATGGTGTATGTGGCACTTCTCTATAAATGTAAATTTAGGTATTGTCATACACCTTAATGTCAGTCCGTTTCCTGAAGGTGAAGGAACATTTGGTTGATGTAATACTATTTTTGCACTGGTTGCACCAGCAGGTAACGGGATTTCATCAAAGAAGTCAATATTTGTTAGGGAGGAATTAAAAGTGCCATTAGTATTATAGAAAATAATATCAAATGGCAGTGTACCATCAATCTCGGAGCCTACAGATTGGTAACTAACATCTCCGTAGATACCAAAAGTCTTCCATTTAACTATTTGGGTATTAGTAAGGTCTAGAAATATATTAGAACGAATTTTGGATGAATCTGCTTTTAGACTACCATCAGTAGTACTAATAGACCCTGGTTCAAATGTGATGGAATAAGATTTTGTTGGTGCTGTAGTAGCATATACCATCCCTTGATTAGAAAATAAGGATACGCCATCACCTGTTAGGTCTAAAAATTCTATATTATCAATTGTGATAAAAAGTGTATTAGTACCCTCGCCTTTAGTTGGGTCTGTTGTATTTGGAAAAAAAACACCCATACCCCATTCATGCGTGGATGCCTCACCTGGTGTAGCATAATTATGATTGTATCTGTCACCTTGTATTATTCCATTTGTAACCCTAGAGAAGACCTGATTCTGTTTGTAACAAATAACAGAATAATGGGCTAGTCCATTATTTCGAATTCTTAAGGTGGAGCCATTTAAATTTAGGGTCATAAAACTCTTTGGCTGTATTGGATTGGTTTCGTCAATTAAATACGTTCCTTTAGGGAACATGAATTCAGTATATCCTTGTTGAGATGCCCATGTTAACGCATTATTTATACCGTTGGAATTAGCCATAGACAATGTTTTATTATTAAAATCATTAACCGTATTAGATACGCCCCATACATCTAATTCCAAGACATATGCATTTGTACTTAAACTCACATTATCGCCTCATTTTTTTTATTCACTCCTTTATACATATTCAACAACAGGTGTAGGAACATAGTCTGAATACCTATCAGCTATGAACTTTTTTATATCCTTTCAAATGATAATCAACTTTCATAAGCCATCTTCCTCTTCGGAAGACAGCAACCCCACCTGTTCCACTCCATGGATATTCCCCCCATCCCCCGGAAAGAAGACAAGTAAGTTATGAAGTGGTTGGCAAAATAAACACAGTCCATAACCAAGTGGAGTTTTTGAAACATAAAAAACGCCATTCTGTGAAAGGGAAGACGCTTCTTTGAAATATTAACGTGGTCCATTTAGGCATGGTTCAACTCAAGCATCGTCTACAGATACGAAATAAGGGAATGTCTAGCTCATAAAGGGGAGATGATTTTTTCGTATTTTCAACGTGATTTTTATATTCTGCATCCGGACCGGAAGATCCATATTGAACACGTAAGAAAAGCAGATCTACACTTTTTGAAAAAGTTGGCCAATCGTATTTTTTTGGATGATTGGAATATTAAAAACTCTATTATACACCATTTATTTTTCCTCACCCTACCCCTTTAAAATTTCAACTAGTATGTCCAGTATTTTCTAAAATTGAAAGGAGCACATTTCCAAGGTAGGAAAACAGGATAGCATCACCAATTAAATTGCCTTGTACGACAGTTTTATCCACAAGATTTCCGGCAGCCACTAAGCAAAAAATCTCAAGTTATGTCTTCGCCAGTTCCATGCGGATCCCCTATGAAAATAAATGATTTCTCCACCATTCATAATCCATAATATTTGAGCTCCAGCAATTAAGAAGAAACAGCTTGTTTAACTGATATTTATTTATCTTTTCTTGCCTTATACTTTGCTAATAAGAACTTTTATAATGGTCTCTCTAAATAAAAAGAAATAAATGTTGCTAAAATAAGCGAAATACAAATTGGAATTAGAATGAATACGCCATTCACAAATCCTTTATTCCCCAAAAATATTAACATGATTATTCCACTAGCTCAGAATAAATAATCGCCACACGTTTGTTGGTGTCTTCTCTTAAAAAATTTTCAAAAGCTTGTTTGACTCTATTTTTGCCAAACATTCGTTTTTGGAAATCATCATTCTGAGTAATGGAGATACTCATTAAAGTTAATATAATATCAAATACTTTCATTTTAGGGGGGGATTATTTAAATTTTCCTCTGATAAAATTCTAACATAAATAAATAGTGCTTTAAAATTAATACTAAGGCCTTGTCCTCGACTTTAATCTTATATTTTTCTTTTTCAAAATATACTTTGAAATAATTGAATCTAATTTCCATCTAAAATAATTACGTTTCTCTATTTTATGACCATCTACAGCTATTAACCATTTATTATCTGTTATTTTTAACTGGTCAATGGTATGCATTCCGTCTTTTCTCCAATCAATCTTCCTTTTCGAACCACTTAAAATCAAATTGATCTTTTCTTCTTCATATTCTAATTCAGAAAGTTTGGTAATTTTAAATACTATTACAGCACTTCCGTAAATTGGGGTCCCATCTTGAGTGTACCTAAAAATGTTTCCCCCCTCTACAATAACTCTACCTCCAGGTCTAGTAATACTATAGTTATCTGAAATAAGAGGACTCTTAGGGTGCTCTGTCCAATTTCCCTCAAGTTTATCGGAAAAAAATAAATGTAATTTACCACTTTTGCTTGTAAACATCCACCATTTATTATTATAATGAAATATGCTTGAGTCTACATATTTTCCCTTAATTAATTCGCATGTCTTTTCCCATTTATAAGGAAAACCTTTTGATTTATATAATAAAACACCGTTAGCTTCGCATGATTCTGGAATCATATAAAATTGATTATTATACTTAAATACATAGGGGTAAGATAAATGGTATTTCTCTTGAAGAACGATTCTTTCATATTTCCATTCTTCTCCATTTCCGCTTGATGCTAATCCTATTACCCCTTTATTTGTTGATTTATCAAGAACCTCGAAAAACATATAGTACCTAGAGTCATGAGCAATAATGAATGGATCCGCAATAAATTCCGCAGGAACATCTGTGACATCTGACGCCTGAAGGGTAGGCTCCGACAAGCTGCTCTCATTTAAAGGTTGGGATATCATTTTAGTTGAGTTTATTACCTTAATCGACCAAATTCCTAAAGTTATTTCCCTAGTAATAAAACCCTTAAAGAATATTCCCATTGAAAAGCCTCCCTATGTTGATTTCACTTTTTTTGCATTTTCCCATTTTTTTATCTTTTTTAATATTAGCCTGCTGATTTTAATTTCATTCTTAATCTGAATATTACATTATTTGCAGTACTTAGAATATATCGAAATTCTTCACTTCTATAAAATAAAATAAAATAAACTATATTTGGGATTAATAAACAGATAATCCCTTTTTCGATTAAAGATAAAAGACCATTACCTTCTACAAGAAAATTACAAATATATTTGGTTATTACACACGTTATTATTGTTAAAGTTGTAAACATAATATATTTAAAATAATAAGACCAAACAGGAATATTAAAAATATGCTTATATACCAACCGAGGAGCATTCCAAAATACAGTTGTAAGAGTACTTACAGTCGTCCCTATAAAAATCCCAGCTAGACCTAAATAATTTACTAAAATTAATGATAATACTAGATTTATAGTAGCTTCGACTAATGGTATGTACTTATCCTGAACAAATATTCCTCCCTTTGCTTTAAATATTAATATTGCTGACCTCAGCCCTGTTATATAAAAATTAACCAATAGCACTAAAAATGTTAAGGAATCCAATATATATCCTTTTCCAAGCCACCAATTTATAAATGGTTCTAAAAGATTATATAAAAATATTACGCATAGTGAAAAAATCCAAAAATTCATTAAATATGTTATTTTAAAAACCTCATACATCTTTCTCTTACTTTCTATGGCTATTAAATTACCCACACTTGCCCCAATACCGCTTAATAATGGGGATACAAGAAACCCTAATTGTCCTATTATCATAGAGTAGTTTGAGTAGATTCCAACAGTTGTAATACCTATAAATGATGAAATTAATATATTATCAGTGCCAAATACAATGTATGTGCCTATATTGTGGAAAAATAATGCCTTTACGTTTTTTATTATGTTTTCTTTTTCTCCCTTCTCAGTATTAAAGGTTTCTTTTGTTTTAATATAAGAATATCGTTTTTCTACAATTCTTCCATAAACAACATTTTGTATTATATATAGAGTTAGTTCTATTATTAAATAAAGTAGAAAATTCCCAGTATTAATTAAAACAATAATTTTGGCAATTGTTGTTATTACCTGGAACCCGAAATTCACCTTTATTAATACATATCCTTTTTGATCTGCATTAATTAATGCTACTTTATGTGCATTCAAATAATAAGTCATATTTTTAGCAACAAAAATGAAGTAAACTATAGTAATATAAGAAATTGAACCACTATCCTTCAGTAATTTCACTAAGAAAGGGTATAGAATAATACTTAATACAAAAACAATTATCGCAATTACTGCGTATGCTTTTTTATATAATTTTATAAGTGCAATTATTTTAGGCCTATTATTTTCTGCTAATGGTTTGTAAAGATGATATACAATACTTGTTCCTATTCCACTTTCAACTAATCCCAGTATGGATAAAACACTTTCCAGTAATCCGTTTACTCCTAGGAAGTGGACTCCTAGGCTATCAAGAAACACTTTCCTTGAAATAAAACCTAATAAGACAATAATTAATTGGGAAAATACACTTATTGAAATATTTTTAATTGAATTTATTGATCTCATTTTCCCCTACCTTTTTTTAAATCGTTTAATTTTATTCGAAGGTTAATAATGAATAGTAATAAACTTGCTTTTCTATAAATACAAATAATTTTTAATAACTTGCCATAATTCGTTGTGAATTTATAATTAATCATATCTTCATTAAATTCATTATCATTCAATATTTCTGAAATAATTTTACTTTTATGTTTATTTGGTATATTTCTGCTTATTACATTTTGTATATGTAATAGCGTTACTCCTATATAGTAATTCCTTACTTTATCAATATAATCTTGTAACCCATATTTTTTACATAGGCCAATCTTAAAATTTTTATTATCTAGTACGTATTCCTTATATAAATTCTCTCTTAGTATCCTTGTTAAAGAGTCCCTTTTACGAATGAAATAGTTATAAAATGGTTTTTCAATGCACACTAATTTTTTTATCATTGTTAGTAATAGAATATTAAATCTTTCATCTTCACTATGATATTTATTTTCGTCGAACTTAATATTAAGCGAATCTAGTACTGATTTTTTATAAACCTTGTTTACACTAGATATTAAACTATAAGTTTTATCAACTAAAATCAACGGCAATAATTGTTTGTGTATCGTTTCTTTATTTATTGAACAATTACCGTTATTCCATACAGAAGATATAGACGTAGTATTATCAATTAGATTTATCGAATTATATGGACATACAACAATGTCTGCTTCATATTTTATTGCAGCTTTTAATAAAACATCATACATATTTGGTTCAATGGTATCATCTGGGTCTACAAATGCTATATACTCGCCTTTAGAAATTTCAATACCAATATTGCGAGCTGAGGAAACTCCGCCGTTGGTCTTATGTATTACATTGATCCGGTTATCCTTTTTGGCGTAGAAGTCACATATTTTTCCACAGTTATCAGGTGACCCATCATTTACAAGAATAAGTTCGAAATTCGTAAATGTTTGCTCTAAAATAGAATCTATACAATTTGGTAAAAATTCTTCGACATTATAGATTGGGACAATAACACTTAATTTCGGCATATTTTTCTCCTTTCATTATTAATTAACAATTGCAAAGTCATAAGTTTTTTAAAGTCTAAAAAGCCTTTCGTCAAAAATTAAATTTTTGAATTTTATTAATTGTTTAATTTAATTAAATACTATAAAATTTTAATACTTCTGAAGTTGAGTCAAAGTTTTCTTTTGCTAAATTATTGGTTAATTTTTTTCGCAAATCATAACTGTTTATCAATTTTAATACTGCATCATAAATTTCTTCTTCGTTAACTCCCACAATAAGACCAGTTTCCCCATTTTTTATCTGTTCCTTGGCTCCAGTAAAATCTGTGGTAACAATAGGTTTAGTTAAACATCTAGCTTCTGCTAGTGATATACAATACCCTTCATGTCTAGATGGTTGAACATAAATATCACACTGCTTTATGAAAGGGTACGGATTTGGGTCAGCACCTAAAAAAATAAACTTTTCTTGTAGATTATTCTCTTCTACTAACTTTTGATACTTTTCTCTTAAACTCCCATCTCCTAGACAATACCAATTTACCTTGAAACCATCATTTATTAATCTTGCTAACACTCGTATTACCAAGTCCTGGCCCTTTTCTATAGTTAACCTTCCAACAGTTAATATCCTTATCCCATCAAATTCATCCTTAAAACCATTACCTTTATTTAATTGGCTATATATTAATTTGGATGAAACAATATTGGAAAATAAATCTGTTTTATCCTTTATCGAAGGTACTAAACTTATCAATTTCTTTTTGGCCTCTTCAGAGACCACAAAAACTTTATCGAATTTATTATAAATTTTAGAAGCAAAATGTGAATTAAATCCTATTTTTGTTACATCAAAATGTATCCATTGAATTTTCCTTTTCGCTTTTACCCTATTCAAAACAAAATAGCTTATGAAGTCCATTGGTCCATCATAAGCTACAGCAATATCATATTCTTCATCTACTCCATGATAGGAATTTAAAAGATATTTAAAAAAGCTACTTCTATCATTTATTAATTTAGAAATTATATGTAAGAACATTATGTTAAAAGCTTTCACAACTTTACCTTTTTTCAGGGAAGCTAATGCAGTTAAATGGGGGGGATCATTAAGAACTTCTTTTATCTTTTTATAATCATTAAAATACTTGATATTAACCTCCTTTGGAATAAAATTTAAAAATCCTCCATATTCCTCTAGCATTAAAATTGTTACATCAAATTTATCCTTTGGTATCTCTGACAACATGTTAAGTAATGCCTTTTCAGTTCCACCCACATTCATATTTATCAGCATAAATAGTAGTTTTATCTTCATTAATTTACCCACCCTATATTTATTTCATAGTTAACCTATTAACTGATAAAATTTTTCTATTTCTTCAATATTCCCTTTCTTTTCTGTTTGCAAATAATCAACAATTTCTTCTTTTAGTTGTTGATCATTGATCAATTTTACAATACCATTACAAACCTCTTCTGCATTCATATTAACTACAAGTCCATTTTTCCCATCAACCATTTGGTTATAAACAGCGTCAAATTCTGTTGTTACCACTGGTACATTTAGCATCCTTGCTTCAGCGATTGCAAGACCAAATCCTTCAAATCGTGATGTTTGAACATAAATATCACAGTTCTTAATATATGGGTATGGATTAGCAGTTACCCCCAATAAAACAAAATGCTCCGTCAAGTCATTTTCCTTAATGTATTTTACTATTTCTTCCTTCAAAGGCCCCTTTCCTAATATATACCATCTAAATTTAATATTATTTTGTTTAAGTTTTTTACACGCCTCCAGTGCTATATCATATCCTTTTTGCCTGGCTAGCCTACCTATAGTAAGTATTCGAATTCCGTCAAATTGATCATCATAACACTCTCCAATTTCCGCCATTTTGGAGATAAATTGAGCATTATTAATGTCATATATAACTTTCACTTTTTCAGAATAATATGGAAAGGTTTTAAGAAGAATCTCTTTAGCCGATTCAGATACTGCAACAATTTTTTCAAATTGATCATAAAAGTTTTTTTGAAATTCTTTATCTATACCATTCAATTCATAACTCACATTTACCCATGCAAATTTTTTCTTTGCTATTATTTTTTCTGCTACATAAAAAGTTGGAACCCCCTGTGCGTAGCTGATAGCGATATCATAGTTTTTAGGATTAGCTTCGATAACCTTGGAAACACTCTCCCAATATATCCTAGCTTTTTGAGCATTAGTATATTTTTTCCTTCGAATTCCTATCGAGTATTTAAGTCTTGATATAAACATACTGAACTTAAATCTTTTCAATGATAGTATTAAAGATTTCCCCAAACTTTGTTCTGAAAACTTTGTATACCTTAATGGTTCTAGTATTTTAACCTCTTTTGGAACTAATTCTTCTAATAATTCACCATGTCCAAAAAGCATTAAATCGACTGAATACTCCGAGTAGTCTAACATTGACAATAAAGTTACAAGACTCTTTTCTGCCCCAGCAGCTACTAATGAGTCAATAACAAATAATAAATTTTTTCTCATCTTCCGAATCTCCCATAAATGAATTTAATAATTTACTACCCTATATTATTATTTTTTGTTTTAAAATTGTAGTTGAGGTTTTCTTAGTATAAGGAAAATAGACTAAATCAACTCCAATCTTATTAAATCCCCCTTCGTATTCCTTCCACATAGGGGAATCTTTCCAATCATCACCATGGAACATAACTTCAAATTTAAGGTGCTCCCAAGAATTTAACTTATCCATAGTTTTTTGAACAACAACTTCATCTACATACTTAATAGACTCTACAATCTTAATTCTATCTTCTAAAGAGATAACGGGAATTTTACGTTTATAACTTTGAACCAATTCATCTGTACTAACTCCAACAATCAGGTAGTTACAAAGCTCCTTCGATTTTTTTAGTATATTTAAGTGCCCCACATGAAATAGATCGAATACGCCTGTGGTATAGCCTATATTATATTTTTTCATTAAGATTCTCTCCCATATTATCCAATTTCTTTTTCAATCTTATTAAGTAACTTTTCACAAGCATTTCCATCTTCAAACGAATTTATTATCTTTAACATTTTGGAAACACCCTCTTCATAACCTTCAAAACTAAATTCCCTTATATTTCTTTTAATCTCTTCATTTGTTATAGCGCTGGTAAATGGTAACTCCTTAATATCAAAATAGAGTCTTCTATCATTTTCAATATAGGATTTCAAATCCGGAACATAAAGAAAACATGGTTTTTTAGTTAATAGGAAGCTAAACATTACAGAGGAGTAATCTGTAATAAGTATATCTGAAGCATACATTAGTTCTTGAACATCATCATATTGTGTAACATTGATGATATTCTTTGAACTTTTAATTTTCTTTGAAACTAATGATAAGTGAGGATGTAGCCTTAATAATAAGAACCACTTTCCCCCAAACTTTTGGGTTAAGGACTCTATAACTTGATTTAGGTTCAGATCATATACTGAAATATCACCATCTTTTCTAAAGGTTGGAGCATACAATGCGATTTTTATATCAGTAGAAAGTTTTAACCTTTCAAGTACAGTTTTCCTAACATCCAAACCGGGATTAAATAATAGATCATTAGCTGGTGTTCCACTTTCAAAGATTTCTCCCTCATACCAGAAAGCCCTTTTGAAAATTTTTGTACTATATTCACATCCAGATAATAAAAGATCGCATTTTAATGAATCTTTTTTGGCCATTTCAACATATTGATGCGGAAGGGAACACTCAGCATCCTTTTCGATTTGTTTTAAACGCAAAGAACTATGCCATGTTTGTATATAATACTGGCCCTTTCTTTTTACAAATAGATCAGTGGTTCTAAAATTCGTAACAATGACTTTAGATGTACATAATTCATAAAAATATTTTAATGACATTGTCTTCACTTTTCGAAAACCACTTAAATGCTCTTTATTCATAAGATCATTGAAGGCCCAGACTACATCAAATTTACCTTTGGGATAACTTTTTAAAATATATTCCGTTATATATTTAGGACTATCCCCGTATTGGCTTCCATAATAACTAAACAAGAAGATCTTATTTTTCTTAATAGGAAGGCAGTTTAGGATATAAATAACACCTAAAGCCAAATATCTTTTTAACAATTTTTAACGCCCCCAAAAAAGAATAAAAAGCATCTCCTTTCCAAGAGGTGCTATACTTTCGAAATATTAAATTTGCATCATTGTGTGTCAATTGATAATTCAATCCGTTTTAATCCTATCGGTTGCGGAATCATTTTTACTTTTCTTAACACCTTTTTTATTGCCAAGGAAAATACGTTTAAATATGGATGAATCACGAACATGAACAGCTCTCTTTTCAAGCTTTTATCACCTTCTATTGCTTTTTTTAGTTCATTATAATTATCTTTAATGTAGTGGTGTATTTCTTTCCTATGTAAACCACCTTTATCTTTTTTCCTGTTCTTTAAAAGCAGATTATAATGAATTAAATTGGTTTTTAAGATTACTTTATATGATTCATCGGTAAAATCCGGGTAATACTCTTCAATAAAACGATGTCTTTCTTTTAATCCTTTAATAATATCCAAATTTTTCAGAGAATAATTGGCTACGATACTATCTTCTCTTTGCACATAAAAATAAAGAGGGTTGGTTATACAAACAAAGGTTTTCACCTGCTTCATCACTTGATGGGCCCAAAATACGTCCTCGAACAATACTCCCTTTTTAAATGGAATGTCTTTAATGAATTTTGTTTTATAAAGCTTCCCCCAGGCAAAGTTTTTCACTACGTTGTTTCTTACAAGTTCATACATAAGTGATTTATTATCTAAAACTAGCGGGTAAGTTTTCTGATGATCATACCTGTTGTCGAATAAAAGGTAATCCTCATACGCATAATAAAAAGCCGACTGGACTACCTCGGCTTGATATGCACCACTTATTTGAACCAGTTCCTTAATCATATTTCTATCTAACCAATCATCACTGTCAACAAATAGGGTATATACTCCCGTTACATATTGCATGCCATAATTCCGAGCATCCGACAATCCACCATTTTCTTTGTGAACAACCCTGACACGACTATCTATATTTGCATACTCCTTTGCAATGGTGCCGCAATTATCTGGTGATCCATCGTTAATTAAAATAATTTCTAGATTTGTATATGTCTGATTCAAAATACTTACTATACATCTAGCAAGATATTTTTCAACCTTGTATATTGGGACAACCACACTTACTTTTTGATTCAATATGCATCCGCCTACTTTAAATGTTTTAGATTAATAAAGGAAATGGTGAAAGCGGCCAGATCCAGAAATCTCGAAAGATATTAAGCACTTAATTTTAAAAGACTACTTTTTTGCATCTATATTCAGATTCTGCCACTTAATAAATTCAATTAATGTTTTAAATTCTTCAATTTTCTCAATTCCGGATTCTTTTAATTCATTTACTAAATCAATTAGTTCTTGATCAGGTAGTTCTTTCTCCTTTATGGATGATTCCGTCTCCAGTAATGCTCTAAGATCTACATCCAACACAGAAGCAATTTTTTTTATCACTTGAATTGAGGGATTCTGATTTATATTCCGCTCAATATTACTTAAATAAGATTTTGAAACATTAGCACGTTCAGCGAGCTCCGATAATGTATATCCCCTTCGCTTTCGTATCTCGAATATTTTTTTCCCTATCATGAACCCATACCCCGTTTTGTCTTCAAATTTTATTTGATTAGATACAGCTCTTTTTATCATTCACTTGATTTATCGCCTTTTTTATACAATTTATGACCCTATATTGGTCCTCTTCAGTCATGTTAGACCCGGAAGGAAGACAGAGCCCATTTTCAAATAAATGTTCCGAGATATTTTCTCTTTCATTGTGCGGATAGTATTTCACCCCTTCGAATATCGGCTGCATATGAAGTGGCTTCCAAACCGGGCGGGCTTCAATATTTTCTTCTATCAAAATCTGTAACAATTCTTTTACCGAAATGCCTGTCTCTTGTTCATTTATCGTCAAAGCTGTAAGCCAACGATTAGAGTGGGTATTTTTCAATTCCGGCATGAAATAAATTCCAGTGAAATGAGCCAATTCCTGATAATAACGTTTAAATATTAATCTTCTTGCTTCTACTCGATTCTCTAGAACGTGCAATTGGGCCCTTCCTACACCTGCTAAAATATTGCTCAATCGATAATTAAACCCGATAGTACTATGCTGATAATGTGGCGCAGGGTCACGAGCTTGAGTAGCAAGAAAACGGGCTCTTCTTAAAACCTCCGTGTCATTCGAAATGAGCATGCCGCCACCAGAAGTAGTGATAATTTTGTTGCCGTTAAATGAATAAATTCCAAACTTCCCAAATGTCCCGCTTGCTCTTCCTTTATAGGTTGAACCAAGGGATTCTGCAGCATCTTCGATTACCGGAACACTATATCGATTACAAATAGATAGAATCTCATCCATTTTTGCACTTTGCCCATATAAGTTCACAACAATGACCGCTTTTGGAATTCCCTCGGGAGAAGTATCCTTAAATGCCTTTTCTAGTGCTTGTGGTGACATGTTCCAAGTTTCTGGCTCAGAATCGATAAAAACCGGTTCTGCCCCCTGATAGATGATCGGGTTTGCACTTGCAACAAAAGTGAGACTAGAACAAAAAACTTTGTCGCCGTTTTTTACACCTAATAAAGAAAGAGCCAAATGAATTGCTGCAGTGCCTGAACTAACGGCGACAGCTTCATTGACTCCTACATAATCGGCTATTCCTTTTTCAAACTCATCAACATTGGGGCCAAGAGGTGCGATCCAATTAGTTTCAAATGCTTCATTAATATACTTTTGCTCATTCCCACTCATATGTGGTGAAGAAAGGAAAATTCTGCTTTTATATGCTGTGTTTATCAATTAATTCACCCTCTTCCTCATTAACTTTACTAATTCTTGCAGGAACACCGACAGCTGTGCAAAATGCCGGAATATCATTAATTACCGTTGCTCCTGCTCCAATAACCGACCATTTTCCAACCTTCCTATTTGGAATAATCGTGGAACCTGCTCCTATCGAAACCCCTTCATCTAAATGAACGGCTCCTGTAAGTGTCACCCCTGGTGACACATGGACAAAATCTCCGACTATACTGTCATGCTCGATAATTGAGCCAGTATTTATGATGGCATGAAGTCCAATTTCTGTATCAGCATTTATGACTGAATTAGGCATGACGACTGAACCGTTTCCAATCTTTGCAGTAGGGCTAATGATAGCTGATTTATGAATGACAGTTGCATAATACTTTTCAAGAATGTCTAATTTGTTAGCAATGGCTTTTCTTGCTTTATTATTTCCTATTGCGATGACAAACTTTATTTCATGAAAATAATCAGCCATTCTTTTCGCTGACAAGACAGGGCCAAAATAGGTATTTTCTATTAGTCTTATTTCTTCAAATTTGTCATCGAAGTATCCAATAATTTCATTTCCCTTTTGGGATAAAATTAGTTCGCAAATGACTTTACTATGACCTCCATAACCAATAACGGCAAATTTCATCCATGCTCCCCTCTCACCGTTGAATTCGATCCTGTAAAGCTTTCCATTGTTGCGTTTCCAGATTGATTTATGCCTTCCGATCTTATTACTTTATATATAGTTAAAAGTAAGATTTTTATATCAAGTAATAAGGAATGATTGTTTACATACCAAACATCTAATTTAAACTTTTCTTCCCACGTGATTGTATTCCTTCCATTTACTTGTGCCCAACCTGTGATGCCTGGTCGAACATAATGCCGCTTTGCTTGATCTTCTGTATATAATGGAAGATATTCCATTAATAGCGGCCTTGGTCCAACCAAACTAATGTTTCCTTTAAGTACATTTACTAACTGAGGGTACTCATCTAAACTATATTTTCTTAGGAATTTCCCAAAATGTGTTAGCCTAATAGTGTCAGGCAATAAATAACCATTACGATCTTTTTTATCTGTCATCGTTCGAAATTTATAAAGGGTAAAAGGTCTCCCATATAATCCAGGGCGCTGCTGCTTAAATATGATTGGCGATCCCAATTTCAACCAAACTACCAAGGCAATAATGGTAAAGATGGGGAAAAGGGAAAAGAATAATATGAATGAAACTACAAAATCAAACAGTCGTTTCATTACCGTCATCCCCTATAATTATGATAATCTGTCAAAACTAGTTCTTTAATTTCTTCAATTAATTCTATGAGCTTTATGTTTTCTGATTCCTGACCCTTTAAATAAATATTTGTTAAAATTTCTTGAAATTTCTGCTGAGATAATGTTTCTGATATTGTCACCTTTCAAACCTCGCTTAAAGCCTCCATTATTTTTTATGATTCAATTAACGAATATAATTTCTCAATTTCACTCTCGTTCCCATAATCGATTGAATGCACATTTGAGACTAACTTTTTTCTAAGGATATTGTCTTCTATTACTCTTCTAATTCCAGCGACAATCCCATTTATATCTTGAGTAGTGATAAGAGCATCGACTCCATCACGTGCCTGGCTTTTCGCTGTTGGAAAATTAGTGATGACAACCGGCTTACCTAATATTTGTGCCTCTCTAATCGTTACAGCCTTCCCCTCATACCTCGATGGCTGTACGTAAATGTCACATGCCTTAATATAGGGATATGGATTTGTCCTTTTTCCAAGTAAAAAGAATCGGTCAGACAAATTTAGTTGCTGAATCAGCACCTTTAATTCCTCTTCAAGCGGACCATAACCAACCACATACCATTCAACATCGTATCCATCATCCAATAATTTCTTACATGCTTTTACTGCACGATCTAATCCTTTAGCATGAGAAAGCCGGCCAACTGTTAAAAGGATTGTTTTCCCTGGAGTTTTATTAATCTCTGGAGGTACAGCTTCATTTGCCTGTTTTCTTATAAACTCTGGTGATAGAATATTTTCAATTACCATTGTTTTTGGCCTAAAGTCCGGAAATATCTTCAAAAATGTATTTGAACACTCTTCCGAAACGGCAACAATGTTATCTAACTTGTTCCACATCTTTACTTCCAGTTTCTTGTTAAGCTGGATGTTCGAATAATCTGTATGAATCCAGCCTATCTTCCTTTTTGCTTTCACTTTTTGCCCAATAAAATGATGTGGCCATAGAAAACCTACGGCCACATCATATTCTTCATTTAATTTTGGAAGAAAAGGATTAGTCATTTCCCAACCATATTGAATAACAAGGTAACCAGGTTCATCCATCTTTTTCAGTTTCCCTTGAAAGGATCCTGTATACTTTGCCATAACCCTTGAAATGGCAATGGGAAAGTTCCTTTCTTTTACAATTTGTGAAACTGACATTCTGAAGGTCTTATAAGCAGGAATTTCCGGTAATAATGTCGGGCCTTTGGGTAAAAAGGAGAGAAATTCACCTTCATGTTTAAATAACATTAAATCCACATCATATTTACTGTAATCAATTTGCTCTAATAAACCAATTAGACTTCTTTCTACACCACCGATTGCCAAATCAAATGATGTGATGAGTATTTTCTTTTTCATTATCTAGGACCTCGCACTTCTAACGAATCTATCCACTAACCACATACAGTTCAATCCAGTCATTCACATTACTCTGAATATTGTAGCCCCGCTTTGAAATTTCCTTCAGGATCATATTTGAAGCTGGTCTTTCCATAGAGAGTGCCTCTTTAATATTTGTACACCAATCTTCAAAGCATGCATTTAGGCTGACAAATGAAGCCAAGCCTAATCCCATATCGGTTGTTTTTGGAACCGTATCTGAAATCACGCATGGAGTTCCAGAACATTGAGCCTCTATGGTAACAATGCCAAATCCTTCAAATTTTGAAGGAAAAAGAAAAACATCGAAGGCGTTCATTAGTCTGGAAATGTCCGCCCTAACTCCCAAAAATCTTATCTGGTTTAAAATGCCAAGCATTTCGGCTTCCTTTTCAATTTGCGTTCTTAATGGACCATCCCCAATTAATAAGGCGACATAACGATTATCCTGATCTACTAACTTCTTCAAGACTTTTAACAAAAAAATATGATTCTTTGATTCTGAGAACCGTCCAACATGTCCGATTATTTTGACACTTTCAGGCAGCTTTAGCTCTTCCATAACACTTTTTCGATCGCTCGTTTTATTCCTTACAAATTGGTTTAGATCAATTCCATTTTTTAAGATGTTAACTTTTCGGTTCCCAAATAAAAATTGGGCTGCTTCTTCGCTGCAGCTGCAATAATCAGTTGCCCCAACCCTTATAATGGATCGAAGAATAGTAAGGGTAATTTTTTCTTTTTGACTGTATCCTTTTTGCCAATTCGTACTATGTGAATGGCAAATTCTCTTTTTAATGCCGCATAGTTTTGCTGCTAATGCCGGGAAACCGCTTTGATAGTCTGTATGGGAATGTACAGCAACAAAAACATTGGATTTCATTATCTTCATTAATTCTTTTAAATATAAAAACGGTCCAAGCTGTCCTAAACTGGCGATTTTAAAGATTTTTCCCCCAAGCTCTGAAATTTCATCCTCATAATCTCCTTTTTGAATTGAATGGGTTATAAAGTCAAACTGGATTTTGCTTCTATCCAAATTTCGATAGACATTCATAATTAACGTTTCCGCCCCGCCGCGTTCCATTGAACTGACAATATGTAAAATCCTTTTAGGCTCCTTATTCATTTGTTTATCACCCCCTATTTAAAAGATTAGGAAATTACTTTTATAAATAATGTTTAAGGATATAACACTTTCATAGTAGTAATAAAGAAAATAACAGATTAATAGGGCATAATAAATAACCCTCTGATCTTTCTTATTGATAAGTTTTATAACCCAAGAAATCAGGATTAATTGATATAAACTGAAATAAATCGAAAATCTTGCGAATATCCAATTTTGCGTTGAAACAATCATGAAGACAAATCCAATTACAGCCATATTTACAATAAAGTCACTTTCAGGGAATATTCTCCGCAGTTTTTCTCTTCCAAAGTAGGCGATTACTAAGGGTACACCATTCACAGCCACCCTCATCGTGCTTGCCCCGCCTTCATTGAAGTTTTGGTAGTGCCCATATTGGGTATCTTCTAGGGCTGAAAATAATACGGCTGAAAATTTATCAAATCCAATAACAATCACCACAGCGAAAAATAAAAGTATAAATGTAGCCTTAGACCATGCTTTAAATCGAACTAGAAGGTAAATCGGAATTAACACCAAGGCGCTTTCATGAAATGTGGATGCAAAAAGTACAACTAACATGTATCTCTTCCAGCTTCCATCAATTAAAAATTTGGTTGCAGCAAATACAATTGCCGCTGCCAGGCATTGTCTCATTCCGTTCATAGAAACTAAAAATAAGCCACCTGTAATATATACATACGTACTTAGTTCAAGCATTCTCGAGTATTTATACAAAACAGTAAAAATAAGGATATTTGTAATAATAGCGGTAGTCAGTATTAAAATCTGAGGATCATCAGAATAATGTTTTAAGATCCTTTGTAAAACACCAAAACCCATATCTTTCTGAGATTCAATATATTTCCATGTAAAACTATTCGTTTCGTAAATATGCTTATAAAAGAACGTATCGCCAATATTAGAGCGAAGGCCTGAAACCATTGCAAGTGACAGCAAAACGCCAAAAGCTAAAAATTTATTCGGTTTTATCGGTACGGAAGCATACATACCTGTTGAAGGAACGGCAAAATATCTTGAAAAAAACGACAAAATAAAAACTATGGCAAGATTGATCCATAGAATAGTCATAAAAATATATCCTTTCAGAAGTACTGAATTTAGCTAATGGGAATCATCATGCATTCCTTGATGATTTTGATATATAAAAGTACAATAATATTCCAAATGGGATAGCTAAAAATGTAAGGCTTTTAATAGGGGTCTCTTTTAGAAATCGCCGATTATTCACCATCAAACTGCTCGAAACATAATGGATTGCCTGCCTAAATTTAAACGATATACTAGTGAATGGCAGCTTCATTAGTTCTTTTCGATAAAAAGCAAATCCTTTTGGATTCCTGCGATACTGATTAAACATATTATTCGATGAGCCGTCTGGAAGGTATTCCACACAGCACAGAACCTCATTCAACAAAAGCATTTCATATTGCTTATCAAGCATGTAGTATTTATAGGCCAATCCTACATACTTTTCGTTATTAAAGATTGGATATGGAAACTCCTTTGTTAAATCGGTACGATAGACTAGCTTTTTATCACCAATCACACCATGTTTATAATATAAATCAAATAAAGTAGAGCTTATCAAATGTTCAGGTATTTTTGTGCCAATGACTTTATTATCGTTAAAAGCGTCAAGGCCAATTATTCCACTCATTTGGCTATTTCCGTATTTTTTCCAAAAACTAACAATCTTTTCTACCGCATCTTCTGGCATATAGTCATCAGAGTCAATACAAACATTTAATTCAGTATTAATAAGTTCATAGGCGGTATTATGTGCCCCATGCATACCTTGGTTTTCTTGCCAATGATATTGAATTTCTATTCTTTTCTCCGCAATCCAATGATTTACCAGGTCTTTTGTGTGATCGGTTGAGCCGTCATCAATAATTAACCAAACGAAATCTTTAGATGTTTGGTTAACAAGGCTTTGATAACATTTATCTAAACAATATGCCCGATTAAACGTCGGAGTAAAGATGGTTAACATTTTCATTTCGATTCACCCCGAAATACTTAAGTAAAAGTCCTCTATGTTACATGCAGTTTCTCTAATATCATATCCCTGCTCCGCAACGATATCTGATACTATTTTTCTGCTGGATTTTGAGGACGCAATTTGAATTAATTTTTGTATCCATAAATCTTGTTCAGTTAATGAAAGGAATTCGACCAAATTGCTGCCAAGGTCGACTTCTTTAGAAATATTAGTCGATATGGCACAAGGCAATCCCGAAGCTTGTGCTTCAATAAGAGAAACAGGCAATCCTTCGTGTAAAGAAGGGAACACAAAAACATCAAAAGCTTGAAGGATTCGATTTATATCATTTCGGATTCCTACAAACCTGACTTGGTTGTCTAATGTTAATTCCTCTACTTGCTTCTCAATATCTGACCTTAGTGAACCATCCCCAACCAATAACAATAATGATTTCCTATTTATATTGTTAAATTTTGCAAATAAGTCAACAAGGAATGTGTGATTTTTTTGATGGTTAAATCTCCCTACATGTCCCAATACAAATGCATTTTCTTCAATGCCCAATTCCTCTCTTACTTCTTTTCTAACCGTTTCGGAAAATGCAAATTGACTACACTCAATTCCATTTTTTAAGATTTTTGTTTTGGGCGAATGACCCTTAAATAACCATTCCGCAGCAATCGTTGAGCAGGCAATTAAGTTGGTTGCATTTGGAAGAATGAAATTTCCAGCAACCCATTTATAAATTCTGGATGCTGTCCCTCCCTCACTACTCGTATTATGGCTATGAGAAATACGAATTGGAATTCCCGCCTTTTTCGCTTCATGGAGAACGAATCCAGTCATCTTATCCATGTGTGAATGAACAATTTTATAATCATTGTTTAGAGAGAAAAAGTTGTTTAGCTCTTTTATATATTTGAAATGGCCCACATCTGTGATGTAGGGAATTCTATGGACTTTTCCGCCCATTTGAATAATTTCAGAATCAAATACTCCTTCCTTACATGTTAAAAAATCAAATTGAACCTTGGTCCGATCAATACTTCGATACAGATTCATAATTAAGGTTTCTGCACCGCCGCGGTTCATATTGACAACTACATGCAAGATTCTTAATGGACTGCCCACACTGCCCCCTCCATTTCTTCCATATATAGTCGATAAATATCGCCTTTTTCTTCCAATACTTTTTGTATGCTATACGTGTTTACGATCATGTTACGTCCTCGTATTCCAAGTTCAAATTTCAAGTCATTATTTCGTGCCAAAGTCTCCATCTTTTTTGAAAAGTCGACTGAATTATTGTTTATAAGCCAACCGTTTTTGTTGTTTATGATGAGTTCTCTATGGCCCCTGTTATCATTTGCAATTACCGGCAAGCCGCAGGCCATTGCTTCCATTATGTTTACGGGAAGTCCTTCTCTAAGACTGGATGCAACAGCAATATCACTTACCTTAAGCAGCAACTCAATATCATTCCTATATCCAAGAAAGTCAACCCTTTTATCAACCTTTAATTCTCGGGCAAGTTCCTGGCATTCTTGCAATAAAAACCCCTCACCAGCTAATAAAAGTCTTGCATTCTGAACTTGATCTTTTATGAGGGCTAATGATTCAATCAATAATTTTTGGTTCTTATTTTTATTAAATTCAGCCGCATAAAACAGTAAAAATTCATTAGGTTGATATCCTAATGATTCTCTTAAATGATTCTTTTGTGCTTGATTAACTGGTTTAAAAATCTCCGTATTCACCCCGACGCCATGGACATGTTTGATGGATTCTGCCTTAAAACGATGTTTTTTTGCCAGATTAAAATCTTCCTGATTGATTGTTAGCAGGCAATCTGTAAGGCTGGAAAGGACTTTTTCAATTGGATAATAAAGAAGCCAATTTTTCAGTGGTGCTCCTTTACAAAAATGAAATCCATGCGCTGTATAAACTACCTTTGTTCCGTGCTTTCGGGCATTCTTTGCTGCTAAACGTGCAAGTACCCCACCCATAGGAGTATGGCAATGAATGATCTTATATTGATTTTGATCAATAATTCCCTTTAGCTCTTTGTAAGCTTTAAGATTTACTTTATTTATTGGAGACCTTTGAATGGGTATATTATATTTTTTATCTACATATGGAAGTTTCATATCACCGCATGCCGCAACATGTACTTCCCATCCTTGATCTTTAAACCATTTTAAGTATGGTAAATGAAAGGCCTTAAAATGATAATCAACTGTTGCACAGAACAACACTTTTCTTTGCATTTTCTATCAGTCCACCTTTTAAATCTCTTACTTTATTAGTTCCTTTTCCAGAACGGTTGAAAGATAATCTAATAGCTGACTTCACTACTTTAAACTGATACAGACAATTTGGGTTTTGTCACTACTTTATAGTTAGCAAGCTTTATAAGGCGCTCTCTAATTTCTACATGTTCCAAATCCGTGTAAGTTGAGATGATCTCTTCTATTTCCTCTAAATATAGTTCAGATGTTTTGCCAATATATATTTTCGGATAGATTTGCTCTTCGTGAACTTCATCTTCTTTTAATAATTCTTCAAAAAGCTTTTCCCCTGGCCTCATTCCGGTGAATTCAATCCCAATTTCATCAATGGAATTTCCTGAAAGTTTTATTAAATTCTTGGCCAAATCAACAATTTTCACTGGATCGCCCATATCTAAAACGAAGATTTCTCCACCTTTAGCAAGCGAGCCGGCTTGCAGTACTAACCGCGATGCTTCCGGGATGGTCATAAAATAACGAACCATATCGGGATGAGTTACCGTGATAGGTCCTCCACTTTCAATTTGTCTTTTAAACAAAGGGATGACACTGCCTCTACTTCCTAAAACATTACCAAATCGGACGGCAACAAATTTAGTATCACTTTCACCGTCCATATACTGGATGATCATTTCGGCAAGCCTTTTAGTTGCACCCATGACACTTGTAGGATTCACTGCTTTATCGGTTGAAATCATGACAAACGTTTCTATCCCATTCCAACTAGCCGCTTCGGCCGCATTCATGGTTCCAATTAAATTATTTTTTACGGCTTCTTCTGGATTAGCTTCCATAAGTGGAACGTGCTTATGAGCAGCTGCGTGATAGACTGTGTTAGGTTGATATGTACTCATCACAAGCATCATCTTCTTTGCATCCTGCAAATCAGCAATCACAGGAATAAATTCAATTTCTGAATTCTTGAAAGTTCCTTTCAATTCCATTTCAATCGAATAAATACTATTTTCACCGTGGCCAAGTAAGACTAATTGCTTGGGATTAAACTTAGAAATTTGCCGGCAAATTTCTGAACCAATCGAACCCCCTGCTCCAGTAACTAAAACAACTTTATTTGTGATATTTTCGGAGATACTATTAATGTCTAACTCTACTTGCTCTCTACCCAGTAGATCCTCTACCTGAACATCACGAAATTGTTTAACAGATACTTTTCCTGTCATTAGGTCCTCAAGCATGGGGAGAATTTGCGTCTTTGCACTTGTCTTTGCGCATTCCTGAAAAATCATATTTAATTCCTTTTTACTAAGTGAGGGAATAGCAATGACAATATTGTTAATTTCCAATTCTATAACGGTAGTTTCAATTTCTTTAATTCCTCCAATGACTGGTAATCCTAAAATATCAAGCCGATGCTTTTTTTCATCATCATCGATAAAACCAACTGGCAATAAATCAGCATCGTTATTTTTTAGAAGTTGTCTTGCAACCATCATTCCCGCTGATCCTGCCCCAACAATTAGTGTTCTCTTTTTGTTACCGATTTTATTGAGGTATGAATCCCGAAACATTCTCCAACAAAAACGGGAACCGCCGATAAACGACATATTGAGTAACCACGTTACGGTCAGTAAGCGAAACTGTATTTCTCGAGCTATGAGTTGCTGGACAACAGCTGCAATAAGGATGGAGATTGTGATAACCTTTAAAATACTTATTAGCTCTCCAACACTGGCGTATTCCCAGGCTTTTTTGTACAAATGAAATTTAAAGGAAAGGAAATAATGACTTAATAAAATGATAATAGAACTTAAAACAATCGGAAAAGTTATCACATGGAAAGTTCCATTAACTAGGAAACGGCTAAAGAAAATGGCCGTTAAGACAATACATGAATCTATGACAATAAATAATGATAATCTTTGTCGGTAAGTCATATTATCCCCCTTTAATAAAGGACTTTTATGAATAAAATCCTTTTTTAAATAAAAATGTTAATTATGTAAACTTCGTAAAGAACACATAATTAACATTTTTAATTAATTTTCGGGCATCTAACCCGTCCTCACATCACACTACCGACGACTTGCGTCTAAGGTCCCAGACCCACAGCATGACCGAGTGCCCCCATTTTATATTGGCAAGGAGACATCACCAGAATTTATTTTTTAATCTTAAAGGAAACAGATAATTCTTAATAACGAACAAAAGGAACAAAAATTTTTCTTCTTTAATTTCTCGTTATGTATTCCTATTTATTCATTACAACCCCAACCAATTTTGCTTTTGCAAATTCTAACACCTTTTTAGCTTCAGCCGCTTTTTCAAATTTTGTTTTACCGTTTTGGATGACCAATATAACCCCATCACATTGATTTGCCAATAGTTTGGTATCTGTTACATCTAAAAGTGCATTTGTATCTATTAATATTGCTGCATATGATTTTGATACTGTCTTCAGAAGTTCCTGCATCATATGAGAACCTAATAATTCAACTGGATTATACTGGATTTGCCCACTAACTAAGAGGTCCAGCCTTCCGATTTCTGTATGTTGTATAGCCTCATAGAAAGATACTTTCCCAGTAAGTACATCTGTTAGCCCTATTGAATTAGATGTCTTAAAAAAAGAATGCAAAGCAGGTTTCCTTATATTTGCATCAATTAATAGAACCTTCTCTTTCTGTTGTGCCATTGATACTGCCAGATTAGCCGCAGTAGTTGACTTACCTTCACCATCACTAGGCGATGTAATTAAAAAGATTCGGCTTTTTTCTTCTATCATAGAAAATTTAATATTTGTTTGAATCGTCCGAAATTGTTCCGAGATCTTTGATTCTGGATGTGAGTAGGTAACAATTGTCCTCTTTTTGTTAGCTGCCGAGGATTTGCGCTTATTTATTACCAATGTTCTCACCCCTTAGATTATAATCAAGCTGCATATTACTGGTTTTCTTTTTAACGCTTCTTTTGCTTACTTTTGACACCCTTCCTAATACGCGTACGCCAAGCAATAATTCAATTTCACGAACTGAACGAATCCTATCATCCAATGACTCTAATAAAAACGCTAAACCAATTCCAACTATAAAACCACCGATAACCGCGATAAATAACTTATTATTGTTACTTTGATTGATAGGTACTGGGCTTACTTTAGCCCCTGATAATAATCGTATATAGTCTTGACCGATTATGTTTGGTACCTCATCCCTAAATACCTTGGCCGTCGTATCTGCTAGTTTTGCCGCGAAAATAGGATCCATATCTATAACACTAATACTTACAACCTGGGACCCCTCGACACTGGCAACACTTATTTGACCCGCCAATGCTTCAGCCGATCTATTAAGATCAAGCTCTTTTATCACTTTGTCTAAAATGACAGAATCCCTAATAATAACCTGTAGTGTCTTTCTTGATTCTTCATCTGCACCTATTATGATCCTTGAAGAAGATTGATACAGCGGAATAGTCTTGGTTTGACTCTGGAGTCCCCCCACTATACCGGCAAGTATTGTAACTACTGCTATGACCCAAAATCGTCTTTTAATTATTAGGAAAAGTTCTTTTAAATTTATTTCCTTGGCCTTTCCCTTTTCTGAATTGCCAAATTGATCAAAATTATTCATTTAACCACCTTTAATGTAAGACATATAGCCCTCATCTGTTCTTAATAAAGAACTTCTTGATAAAAAGGGATAATTTCTGTTTATTTTACTCTTTATGCTTTTTTAATTCCTATAACTATACTACTACAAATAAGACTTTATAACCATCATTATATTTCTTTATACAGAACGAGTCAACGGAATTTTTCTAATTATCTGAAAATATTGTAGGTATAATATTAATAAACCATCAAACACTGATCCCCATTTGTTTTCTAAGTAAACTACTAAATACCCCCCTTTTTTCGCTAGCAAGTTGATTAAATTGACCTTGTTGGATGATCTCCCCTTGATCTAAAACAATTACCTGGTCTGCATTACGGATGGTTGACAAACGATGTGCGATGACAATGATTGTCATTGTTCCCTTAAGTTTTTCTAGTGCTTCCTGAATTTTTGACTCATTTTCTGAATCCAAGGCACTTGTAGCCTCATCTAAAACGAGAACAGATGGCTTTCTTAATATTGCCCGAGCAAGAACCAGTCTTTGACGTTCTCCACCTGAAAGTCTTATACCCCTATCCCCAACAATTGTATCAAGTCCCATTGGGAGATTTTTCACAAATTCTGCAGCCGCAGAAAACTCAAGTGCCTCCCAAATCTGCTTATCACTTGAATTAGGGGCTATCAAAAGTAAATTTTCTCTTATACTTACATTAAATAAAAAAGGTTCCTGTGGAACATAACTAACCAAACGTCTTAATGATAAAAGGTTTTCCTCAGCAAGCAAGATTCCATCTACCAGTATATTTCCATGTTCTGGTTTGTTTAGACCCATTAATAAATCAATTAAAGTACTTTTTCCAGCACCAGATGGTCCTACAATTGCAGTCATACAATTTATTGGAATCATTAAATTAATATTTTGAAGAGCATACTTTCCTTCATTACGATTATATCTGAAAAATACCTCACGACATTCAATTCCTTTTTCAATTCCCAGAGGTTTAATATTCTTGTAAATTGTTTCATCATTAATCTCGGCCGCTTGCTTACATCTTTTTTGTAAATCTATTAATGCCTTAAATGCTGGGACTGATGTTGCTATTTGTTCCATACTGGATTGAATTTCTGTAATCCTGGGCCATAACCTGGAGAAAATAATTAATATCAGTAAAAATTGTTCAGGTTGTAAATCAAATATCAACACGCATATAAAAATAAAGATTGCAATTAAACATGCTGAAGAAATTTTATAAAATATCTGGGAAGTTGTTTTTAACTTTATATATTCAATTTGCTCTTCTATCATTCCTTTTGTTAAAAAATTTAGCCAAAGGAGACGGGAATCTTCTAAAGTATTACTTTTAATTTCCTTAATGCCATTCAATTGGTCCGTTATCCCACCAAGATATTCCTGAGCTAAAATAGATGTTTTTGTCCCTAATAATTTTGATTGTCTTATAAATCTTCTTGAAAATATTGCAAGGATGCATCCCGAAAGTAATACAACAATGGTTAACTTTATGGATAACCATAAAGCAATAAGTATCTGTATACATGTAAAAACAAGTGATGCTAGTAACAGTAAAAATTGGATAATACCGCCTGAAACACGAGCTAGCTCCATTGTCATTACATTAATTAAATCAGCTTTCCTTTCCTTTGTATAGAATTCCCAATTTGCTTTTAATAAATCATTATATGTCTCCAACCGTAATTGACGGATAAACCCCTGTGTAATTCTCACATTTCTTATGGATAAATTTCGTTGTATAAGATTTTGAACTAATACCAATGAAATATAAAATCCCAAAATAAAAACTAGCGCTTGAATTTTAGGGAAGTCTTGTAAGAAATTCAAAAATTTTAGAAACTTAAATCCTCCAAGATCAATATTTATTATTGCACTATAACTTATCATTGGAACCAATAATAAAATCCCTAGCCCTTCAAGAAAACTTACTAACCCCATTCCAAAAAGATTTAAATATAGAATATTGCCAGAATAAGAAAATAATCTTTTTATAAAATAAAAAACTTGACTCACTATGTTATGCCCTCCTAGTTACTGAACGTTTCTTCGTTTTCCTTAAAAGGATAATAATCGGGCGCATTGGAAAATATAAAAAATGCAGCACCTTGGGTAAGGGTAAAAATTCCGCATCTTCTGGATATGGGTATAAAAAACTTAAAATAAAGAAAAATCTCTGCTTAGTAGACATTAAAGAAAATAAATGCCGTTTATGATATTCAGATACCTCTTCTGTTACCGGGGCTGTATGAAGATTAACCATTTGCCTTATATAAAACAAAGTGTCTAGTCCGAGCTGTTTTGTCCGTTTTCTATTTATTATATTATTCATATCCTTAGGTACCTTGGCATTTAAAAGATGAAAAGCCAAGTATAGTGCCTGACCACCCACATCATAATAATGATTTTTTTTAAGTATACTAATAGTTTTAGCCCAATTAATTTCTGATTCCGTTATTTTGTTAATATCATCTAACCAACGAAGTCTGGACCAACCATGACGTGCTCCGTGTGAAACAAGGAATAAAAATAAATCTTCAAGTCCTAAAGTATAAATAGGTTGGCTTGTTAATGTACTTACTCTTTTCCTTTTCCATAAATCATCAAATTTCGGTTCTTTAGCTGGTCCTGGGTTAAGCCTCCAATGTATTTCTACCTTAATCTTTTTCTGAGGGTGAAAAAAAGTAATATGGTGATGCCTCCACTTCCAGTCATTTAATACCGTTAAGAAATAATCATCCTTTATGTAACCCTTGTTTAAAAGAATATCTTCAGCTTGATTAAGTTTTTCGATTGGGATTAAAATATCCAAATCTGAAGATGTGCGTAAAGATACATCACCATAAAGATCAGCAGCAAGAACAGGTCCTTTTAAAAAAAGGGTACTGATTTGATAGCTAGAAAATAGTTTTGATATTTTTTCCGATTCACCACTTAGTTGAAGCATTCGAAAAATATTTTTTTGATATAAGCGACATAACTCTTGGAGAACTGAAGCAGGGATATAATTTTCCCCTAAATCTTTTATTCTTTTATAAATTAAAGGGAAAACTCGATGATGTTTAGATAATTGGATGAAAAGGTCCCAATCAATATCCTCAAAATCCACCTTTTTGAATTTACTTTCCCCAATTCCCGTTTTCATGATAGAAAGTAGTAGTTTCAATTCTTTTGGAAATTGCTTTAGTTTTTCATTGAATAAATTTTCCACGGTATTCCCCTCTTATCCTTTTTCACTAAACCGTTTTGCAAATTTCCCAACGACGGTAAATCTCCCCATTTCTTCAGCACCGGTTATAAACAATTTCCCACTCCGTAGCCAAGCATGTGCAATCATGATTCCTGTCTCATCTTTAGCAGTACCTAAATAGAGTGTACTCTCGAGTTGGCGCCTTTGGAGCATTTTCATTCCAGCAATCGCCTTGACTAAACATTTACTTTCCCAAAATGTATAATTGCTCATTATATAAATAGCATCAGATACATTCCTTAAAATTGTTTGGTTTGAGGCTTTATGTTCAAACGACGTTTCCTCCATATGTGTACCTAATAAAGGGGCTATCCTTGAAAACGGCATTGATTTAAGGATACGAGCCCAACCTAAATAAGCAAATGCCTCTATTAACAAAAACTTTTTTCTATTATCCAGAAATATAAATGTTTTAATCTTCTGGAAAAGTATCATTTACTATTCTCCTAGATTTATAATTTGAATTAGCCGTTCTTTTTCCAATTGTTCAATATATGATAAAACATGTTGTTCACATTCTTCCTTTTCCACTTGGTACTTCAATAATAAGGTATTAACCAAGTGATTAATTTCCATTGGTGATTTTATTAAATCCCATATCTCTCCACCTAATTCACCTAAATTATAATAATTACCACTTTCTATGCTTAACATTACTTTTTCCCCATCCATATCGCTAACAACATTTCCTTCAGTTTGAGTAATTATAGAAGTTAATGAAACCTTTTTTGTACTAATCATTTGGAACTCTCCTTTTTAATAGTTGATAAAATAACGGACACTAAATTATTGGCTGTAAATCCTTCGATAGGCCGTTGTAATCGATACATTTCAACCTGTTTTAGTATTTTTGCTGATTCTTTAAAATGCCATTCCATCATTCCAAGGCGTGGTATTAAAAAATTTCGATATGTATGCATATACAAAGATTGAAAACGCCTTAACCCTTTTATTTTGCTAATTTCTACGCTATTACATTGGGTTTTAATTAATTCATATACTCCTGCAAGAGGTAAGGATTCACCTAAAAAATCAGAATGAACCGGGATAGCAAATTTTGTTTCTCTATCAAATAATGGACGGTACCCTTTCGTACTAATTCCAAATTCATTTAAACTTTCTTCCCATAACTTTTGATGTGGGTAGGATGGTATTACAATCGGATTACTATCTTCCGAGAGAAAGACTGGAATTACATCATCACTCAACAGTTGATATCCTTCTTTTATTAGAGCTGCTGAAAGTGTAGATTTTCCAGCACCTGAATCACCTACAAAAGCATATGCTTTCCCGTTAATCGCGACTGCACTTCCATGTAATGGAAGAGTTTTTCTCTGAATCAATAATGCTCCCATACAGGTACCAAGGATATAAAGACGGATTTTATCCTCCTCGGCTCCTAACATTGGTGAAACGGTAATTTTATTGCCTTCTTGTATGGAAAATATAGCAGTATTAGGGACTTCGAATATAACCATATTTTCTTTTACTACAAATTTTTTCTGTGCAATTGAATCTACTTCTGACCACTGTTTGGATAAATCGCCTATTTGAACAACAATGTCTACCGTATCAACTTGTTCATTTATTGGAGTTAATTCAGGAAGTGGAATTTCACTCAACAAATTTAGTCCAAAACCCTTATAAATTGATGTTCCTAATGTAATAATCATTTCTTCACTCCAATGACAACAAATTTGATTTATAAAAGCCCTTATACAGTTAGAATTGTATAAGGGCAGTATAAATCCTAACCTAATATAACTAGAATTAGCTATACCTTACCGGATCATCTGGATCAGGTTGCACTGCATCCGGAACCCTACGTCCTGGGCCTGCCATTGTCATGTTAACATTAAGTACTTCTAATTTAGGCTTACTCCAAACCTTTTTCATCTTGTCACCCCCTTTCAAGCAAAATTCTTAATAAATCTATAAAATATCAAGCTTCGCATTAAAATTTTAAAATCATCATCATACACATATTGTGGCGACGGTACTTCTCGGAATTTTGTAATGGTATTTTTGATTACTTCTATATTTAGATACTCAGAAACTACCGAATCATTAATCATCTGCTCTAACCCCTCAATAAATGACTTCCAATACGGTGCCATACGAGGAATTCCATCTGCACCTTGTGCCCCTCGTGTCCGTTGGTTTAATCTAACATTATCAGGAAGTAAGTTTTTAGTTGTCCTTCTTATAAGTGCTCTATCCAAACCATTTTGAACATATTGCTCTTCTGGAAGAGCTAAGCAAAATTTGGCAACCCGGAGATCATTTGTAGGATCACGATCCCAAACTTTATGAGGTAAAGAAAACTTTGAACCATACGTTCCAGTAATATTCCAATAGTAGAGCTGTTCGAATTGCATTTCTCTTACTTCATACCAATTTTTGGTGATATTCCCTTTTATGTCAATTTCATGTTCTGTAAGCTTTTCTAAGACATTCATTTTTTTAGCAAATTCAGGGTTAATTAACATTGGGAAGTTATTCTTATTTTCTGTTGATGTTAATAACTGATGCATCAAAGGAAACGTCTTCTTTGCAACAACAGAAATAACTCTTGATTTCTTGACTCCAATATTCTTACTGTATAATTGTATTTCACGAAAACAACGTATTAAATGAAACTTTTTTAACAACATAACCTGATATTCCAAAGCCGGCCCCCAAGAAATAGTCCAGTTGCCCCTTTGGCCATTTAATAGAACCCCAATTCCATTTTGATTGGCTCTTTCATAAATCCCCTTGAGCCAATAACTATTCTCAAAAAATTTATATGGTGTTTCTAGCGTATTAAGCCAATCATCAATTACAGAAAATGAGCTTAGTCCATCAAAATCTAAATACTCAGCATTTATGTTTCCGACATATTCAACCGTTGATTGAATATCTGGCTTTTCGTTAGCAACCCGACTCCTAGGTGTCCAATCTTCAAAACCCTGTATCGGTACATAACTATATGTATGTAATTGTTTATTTTGTTTCCTTAATTCATTTGCTGCAACACTTGCAACTGAACCTGAATCCAATCCACCACTTAAATGGGCACCTACGTTTTTATGAGTACGCAAACGTGCTACTACGGCTTCCTGAAATACTTCTTTAAAAGCCTCTTCATATTCTAAATTTGACTTTAGAATGAGTTTTTCACCTTCAGGTAATTTACAATACCTCGAGAGAGTAACCTTTCCTTCAACAAATATAATAGAATGAGATGGTGGTATTTGTTGAATGCTTTTATAAACTGTTGAAGAAGTGTCTAGAGAGTCAACCATACCCGGGTTAGCCAAAAATTCTGCAATCCATTGTTTGTTAAGACTTTTCTCAGCATATGGCAAGGTGAACAGAGGACGGATTACTGTACAAAAGGCTAATCCTTTGCAATTATGGTGAAAATAAAGAGTCCTACTTCCAGAAAAATCTCTCGCACCGAATAGACTGCGCTTTCTCTCATCCCATATCATGAAAGCAAAATCGCCAACCAAATGCTTGGGTGAATCTTCCCCCCATTTATGATAGGAAATTAGAATAAGTTCACTATCCGACATTGTTTTTCTATCGGATTTTTTGACTTGTAGCTTTTCAAATAATTCTTCACGGTTATCAATAATCGCATCAGCCGTGATGGCTAGCTTCCGCTCATGATCATAATAAGGAAGTTTTTCCCCGACAGACTCCGGTGTAATCCATTGGGCATGGCAGCCAAGGAAGACTTTCTCACTATGCCAGGTTTGAACATCGTCCGCAGGGTACTTTTCTAGGTCTTTCATCATCCGCCTGCCGTGTTCGAGGTTAATAGGTTCATCGTTTAAATGATAAATACCAGCAATAGCGCTCATCTTTTCCTCCTGCCAAGCATGATTTTAATCTACAGTATTTACATATGTATAAAGATGTTATTAAATCCCTTTATATAAAGGGATTTAAATTAATATAGGTTTTAAGTTGTATATAACAAGCTTCATTAAATATGTTCTTTAAATTGAATACATTGTACGCGTTTTATCCTTGGGATTTTATTCACACTGAATATCCATATTTCTATGCTAATTAAATTCTTTTATTCCAATAAAACCGCAGTTTCACAGTCATTTGGCAAGTTCGAGGACTACTAATTTAAAATTCAGCTTTTAAATATAATTCTTTATTAAGAACAAATTTGTATATTAAAAATATCACCTATTACAATTACTGTCAATAACTTTCTAGGAATTAAGAATCATTTTTCGTCCCAGTAATTCATCTTCACCCGTTGGATAAAAAAACTAAAACCATTGACACAACGCCCCCGATGTAGTAAGTTTTATAAATAATCTAAATACTTGAATTTTCTTATCAAGAGAGGTTGAGGGAATGGCCCTGCGACGCCTCAGCAACCATCAATGGTTTTATTCATTGAAAAGGTGCTAAGTCCTGCAAATTATTGCTAATTTGCAAGATAAGAAGAATGACATTGTGGTCTTGCTGACAAAGGTCTTCTTCTTATAGAAGACCTTTTTTTATTTATCTAGAGGCTTTAGCACCCTGTAGCACTAAAGTTTCATCAAAGAAACTATTATTTTTATAGTTTACTAAACAAGGAGTGGTCAGCATGTACAAAATTGAAACGAAACTTGCTCAGATAGGTAATCGCAGTGAGACTGCGACTGGAACGGTGAATCCGCCTATTTATTTTTCAACAGCCTACCGCCACGCGGGAATTGGGCAATCGACTGGCTTTGACTATATTCGGACTGGAAACCCCACAAGACAAATTCTTGAAAAGGCAATTGCTGATTTAGAACACGGTGACCAAGGATTTGCCTGCAGTTCAGGTATGGCGGCCATTTTCACGGTGCTTTCCTTGTTCCAATCAGGTGATGAATGGTTAGTGAGCGAAGATTTATATGGGGGCACCTATCGTTTGTTAGAACAAGGATTTAAGAAGTGGGGCTTAAAAACACAATATGTGAATACTTGTTGTCCGGAAGAGGTTGAACGCAGGATTACTCCTTCAACAAAAGCCATCTTTCTGGAGACTCCCACAAATCCTCTGATGCAGCAAGCAGATATTGCCGCCATCTCAGAAATTGCTAAGAGACACGGTGCTTTGCTGATTGTTGACAACACCTTCTATACTCCGTTATTGCAGCAGCCCATCCTGCTTGGAGCCGATATTGTCATCCATAGCGCGACTAAGTATTTAGGCGGCCATAATGATGTGCTTGCGGGCCTTATCGTTGCCAAGGGAAAAGAAATTTGTGAAGGATTAGCCCTGCATCATAACGGTGCCGGCGGTGTGTTAAGTCCGTTTGATGCTTGGGTGCTAATGCGCGGAATGAAAACATTAGCGATTCGGATGGAACGACATGAAAAAAATGCAAAAACGATTGTCGAATACCTTTCCAAACATGAAAGTGTTGCAGATGTTCTCTACCCTGGTAAAGGGGGAATGGTGTCCTTCCGATTACAAGAAGAAGCATGGGTAAATCCATTTCTTCAAAATATCGCTCTAATTACTTTTGCTGAAAGTCTAGGCGGAACAGAAAGTTTAATTACCTATCCAGCAACACAAACCCATGCCGATATTCCTGAAGAAATTCGCCTGCAGCAAGGTGTCGACAATTGTTTATTACGTTTTTCAGTTGGAATTGAAAATGCAGGCGATTTAATCCAGGATTTAGAGCAGGCTTTAGCTAAAATTAAAGAAGGAGTGATTGCCTAATGGCACGCGTTGAGTATAGCTTTCAAACCAAACTCCTTCATAATCAGCACAAAGTCGATCCAACTACAGGGGCTGTAAGTGTACCAATTCAACATGCCTCTACCTTCCACCAATCTGATTTCGATCAGTTTGGTAAGTACGATTATGGCCGTAGTTTAAATCCGACAAGGGAAGCACTTGAAGATGTGATTGCAGAACTCGAAGGCGGGTTAAAAGGATTTGCCTTTTCTTCAGGTATGGCCGCGATTTCGACGGCATTCCTTCTGCTTTCCGCAGGAGACCATATTGTCATTACCGAAGATGTTTATGGCGGAACGTTCCGGATGGTTTCACAAGTGCTTCCCCGGTTAGGAATCGACCATACATTTGTTGATATGACGGATTTAATTGCAGTAAAGCAGGCGATTCAACCAAATACAAAAGCCTTTTATATGGAGACACCTTCTAACCCATTAATGAAAGTAACGGATATTAAGGCCATTTGCGAGCTGGCGAAGGAAATCGATGCGATAACCTATCTCGATAATACGTTCCTCACCCCTGCCTTGCAAAAACCATTGGCGTTAGGCGTAGATGTTGTCCTCCATAGTGCTACTAAATTTTTATCAGGGCATAGTGACGTAGTAGCTGGACTTGCCGTTGTAAAGGATGAAGACTTGGCTAAAAGATTAGGCTTTTTGCAGAATGGGTTTGGTGCAATCTTGGGTGTCCAAGATGCATGGCTCGTGTTAAGAGGAATTAAGACGCTGCATGTTCGTCTAGAACAATCACAAAAGTCAGCTATGAAACTAGCGGAATTTTTGAATGCCCATCCGCTTGTAGAAAAAGTATATTATCCAGGCCTTGTCAGTCATCCACAATATCAAATTCAGAAAGATCAGGCTGGTGGTCCGGGAGCTGTCCTATCCTTTGAATTGGCAGACGAAGATGCACTTCGAACCTTCCTTGCTAACGTAAAAATACCTGTCTTTGCCGTCAGCCTTGGCGCGGTTGAATCGATTTTATCGTATCCGGCTAAGATGTCGCATGCGGCAATGCCACAAGAGGAGAGAGAAAAACGTGGTATTACAAATAGCCTTATTCGCTTATCGGTTGGGCTTGAAAATCCCGATGATTTGATTAAGGATTTTATACAGGCTTTCCACCATGTTGAACAAAAACAATTGGTCTTACAACAGGGAGAAACACCATGAGCTTTTTAGAAAAATTAGAAAGTCAAATCTTAATCGCCGACGGTGCCATCGGTACACTTCTCTATTCTTACGGGACGGATTGCTGCTTTGAAGAATTAAATCTCTCACAGCCTGAGCAAATCCAAAATATTCATAAGGCCTATATTGATGCAGGTGCTGACCTCATTCAAACAAATACGTATGCCGCGAATTATTTAAAGCTCCAGCGTTATGGGCTCGAAGAATCTGTAAAAGAAATCAATGGTGCAGCTGTTCGCAATGCAAAACTAGCAGCGCAAAAGAATGCCTACGTGCTTGGAACAATCGGCGGCAATCGCGGGATTAAGCCTGATTCGATTTCACTCGATGAATTAAAGCGCAGCTTCCGTGAACAATTATATTGCCTCCTGCTTGAGGGTGTGGATGGCCTATTACTTGAAACCTTTTATGACCTTGAAGAGCTTGAAACGATTCTTACGATTGCCAGGAAGGAAACGGAGCTGCCGATTATTGCCCAAGTATCCCTGCAGGAGCCTGGCTTTTTGCAAAATCGAACACCTGTAAACGACGCCTTAAAAAGGCTTGAAGGAATTGGTGCTGATGTCGTCGGCCTGAATTGCCGGCTCGGTCCGCATCATATGCTGTTAGCGTTTGAACAGATTGAACTGCCTAAGCATGCCTATCTGTCTGCCTATCCGAACGCAAGTCTTCCGGCCTATACTGACGGGAAGTTCCATTATGAGGGCGATGCCGATTATTTTCGAAAGTCTGCCCAAAGCTTCAGAAATGAGGGTGTTCGCCTGCTTGGCGGCTGCTGCGGCACAACACCGGCACATATTCAAGCCTTTGCGACCGAACTCAAGAATAGCGTTCCAATTACCGAAAAGATTATCAAGATCAAGCCAAAAAAAATAATCGTTGAACCGCTTGCTGTAAAAAGGGAGTACGCTCCCCTCCAGGACATTGTCAAAGAGAGACCATCGGTTATTGTCGAATTAGATCCCCCCCGAAAGCTCGATACGAGAAAATTTTTCGAAGGGGCTAAGGCGTTAAAAGAGGCAGGAATTGATTCGATTACACTTGCGGATAATTCGCTTGCAACAGTAAGAATCTCAAACGAATCACTGGGCTACCTTGTTAAGTCGGAATTAGGCATGCGCCCGCTCATCCATATTTCGTGCCGCGACCGCAATATCATTGGCTTGCAATCACATTTAATGGGACTGCACACACTTGGGATGAATGATGTTTTGGCTATAACCGGCGATCCTGCCAGAGTTGGCGACTTTCCAGGTGCATCATCCGTTTATGATGTGTCCTCTTTTGAGCTGATTCAAATGATTAAGAAGTTAAATGAAGGTTTATCTTTTTCAGGGAAGGATCTGGGGCAAAAAACGGATTTCAGTATTGCCGCTGCCTTTAACCCGAATGTTCGCTCACTCGAAAAGGCTGTTAAACGACTTGAGAAAAAAATTCATTTTGGTGCGGATTACTTTATCTCCCAGCCTGTTTTTTCAGAAGAAAAGTTAATCGAGGTCTATGAACATACGAAGCATCTTGATGCACCGATCTATATCGGCTTAATGCCGCTTTTGAATAGCAAAAATGCCGAGTTCCTTCATAATGAAGTACCCGGAATCAAAATTGCCGACTCTATCCGTGAACGAATGGTAAAATTAACAGATAATCCACTCCAAGCAACCAGAGAAGGGATTGCGATTACTAAGTCATTAATCGATGCAGCTTTAGATTTATTTAATGGAATTTATTTAATTACACCATTTTTACGCTACGAACTAACTGCTGAACTGGCGTTATATGCCAAGCAGCGTGCAAGTGAACGAAGGGGGAACATCTATGCCTAAAACACCATTTATTGATCAACTAAAAAGACGAATCCTCGTTATGGACGGGGCAATGGGAACGATGATCCAACAGGCTGATCTTTCTGCGGAAGATTTTGGCGGCGAGCAATATGATGGCTGTAATGAACACCTGAATTTAACCGCTCCATCCGTTATCGCTGGCATTCACCGCGAATATTTAGAGGCAGGGGCCGATATTATCGAAACGAATACGTTTGGAGCGACAAGCCTTGTCCTTGATGAATATGAAATAGGATATAAAGCCTATGAAATAAATAAAATTGCTGCCTTTCTCGCTGTGAAAGAAGCCTACAAAGCATCAACGGATGAGTGGCCACGCTATGTGGCCGGCTCAATGGGTCCGACAACGAAAACTCTAAGCGTTACCGGCGGAACAACCTTTGATGCACTTGCTGCCGCCTACGAGGAACAAGCAATTGGCTTGATTGACGGCGGCGTTGATTTGCTCCTTCTTGAAACGAGCCAAGATATGTTGAATGTGAAGGCAGGAAATGTTGGGATTCAAAAGGCTTTTGAAAAAACAGGCAAAACACTGCCGCTGTTTATTTCGGGAACAATTGAACCAATGGGGACAACGCTTGCCGGCCAATCGATCGAATCCTTTTATATATCGGTTGAGCATATGAATCCTGTTGCTGTGGGCCTAAACTGTGCAACTGGTCCAGAATTCATGCAGGATCATGTTCGCTCGCTTGCCGATTTGGCAACGACAGCGGTCAGCTGTTATCCGAATGCCGGTCTGCCTGATGAAGAAGGCCATTATCATGAAACACCAGAAACGCTGGCGAAAAAGCTGTCTGATTTTGCCGCCCACGGGTGGCTTAATATTGTTGGCGGCTGCTGCGGTACGACACCAGAACATATTAAAGCCATTGCCGAAGCGATGAAGCAATATCAGCCGCGGGAAGTCAAATCATCCACTGTTCATATGGTTTCCGGTATTGAACCATTCATTTACGATGACCCGACACTTCGGCCGATTTTGGTGGGCGAACGGACGAATGTAATTGGCTCCCGCAAATTTAAACGATTAATCACCGAGGGTAAATTTGAGGAGGCATCAGAAATTGCGCGCGCTCAAGTTAAAGGCGGTGCACATGTCATTGACCTTTGCCTCGCTGATCCGGATCGTGATGAGATTGTTGATATGGAAAATTTTATCAAAGAGGTCGTTAAGAAAGTAAAGGCCCCGCTTGTTATCGATTCAACTGATGAAAAGGTGATCGAAAGGGCCCTTAAGTATTCGCAAGGAAAAGCGATTATTAATTCGATTAATCTCGAAGATGGCGAGGAGCGTTTTGAAGCGGTTGTTCCGCTAATACACCGCTACGGTGCGGCTGTCGTCGTTGGAACCATTGATGAAGAAGGAATGGGCGTAACGGCGGAGCGGAAGCTGGAGATTGCCAAACGATCTTATGATTTGTTAGTGAACAAGTATCATCTGAAGCCGCAGGATCTTATCTTTGACCCGCTTGTTTTTCCAGTCGGCACGGGTGATGCCCAATATATTGGTTCGGCTAAAGCAACGGTTGAAGGAATCAGGTTAATCAAGGAAGGGCTTCCGGGAGTGCAAACGATTCTTGGGGTTAGCAATGTATCGTTCGGACTGCCGCCTGTTGGCAGGGAAATTTTAAACTCTGTATATCTTTACCACTGCACTTTAGCTGGGCTTGATTATGCGATTGTTAATACGGAAAAACTGGAGCGGTTTGCTTCGATTTCGAAGGAAGAAGTTCAATTAGCGGAGTCGCTTTTATTTGATACAACCGATGAAACGCTCGCTACGTTTACCGAATTTTATCGCGGCAAAAAGAAAGAATCGAAGGTAACGATTCCAAATATGAGTCTGGAAGAACGGCTCGCCTATTATGTGGTCGAGGGTACAAAAGAGGGTCTGCTTCCCGATTTAGATTTAGCTCTAGAAACCTATCCTGCCCCGCTTGAGATTATTAATGGGCCGTTAATGGATGGGATGAAAGAAGTGGGCCGTTTATTTAATGATAATCAGCTCATTGTTGCGGAAGTTTTACAAAGTGCCGAGGTGATGAAGGCATCCGTATCCCATTTAGAGCCTCATATGGAAAAAGGCGATGTTTCGGCTTCTAAAGGTAAAGTCATTTTAGCTACCGTAAAAGGCGATGTCCATGATATTGGGAAAAACCTTGTTGATATTATACTTAGCAACAATGGCTATAATGTGATTGACCTAGGGATTAAGGTAAACCCCACCGATTTAGTTCAAGCGATTCTTCGGGAAAAACCGGACATGGTTGGTTTATCGGGCTTGCTTGTGAAATCAGCTCAACAAATGGTGTTAACCGCACAGGACATGAAGGAATCCGGTATTTCCCTGCCTATCCTTGTAGGCGGTGCGGCACTTTCCCGGAAATTCACGGATACAAAAATTTCTAAGGAATATGACGGGCTTGTCCTTTATGCGAAGGATGCGATGACAGGGCTGTCCCTTGCCAATCAACTGAATTCGGAAGAGGAAGTTCAGAAATTGTTGGCAGAGAAAGATGAAAAGTTAGCAGCATTAGATGTTCCGAGAGAGTATGTACGCCCGGCTTCTGTTTCCGTTGCCGTCAAACCGAAGCCAGCCGTGTCAACACTGGTTCCTGTATTTACGCCATTGGACACAAAGCGACATATTCTTAAATCTTACTCCTTATCTCATATTGAACCGTATATCAATATGCAAATGCTCCTGGGCCACCATCTAGGAGTGAAGGGAAAAATTGCAAAGTTGATTGCTGAGAAGGACGAAAAGGCGTTAAAGGTAAAAGAAGTGGTTGATCAATTACTTGCCGAGGCCAGTGCTAACAACTGGATCACTCCGGCAGCAGTTTATCAATTTTTCCCGGCGCAATCCGATGGAAATAAGGTCATTATTTTTGATCCGGAAAATCCGGACAATATTATCGAAACCTTTGATTTCCCGCGCCAGGAATCGACGCCGCATCTCTGTCTGGCGGATTTTATTAAATCAGTGGACAGTGGGGTTAAGGATTATGTAGGGTTCTTTAATGTAACGGCGGGGAAAGGGATTCGTGAAAAGGCGGACCAGTTTAAACGTGAAGGCCGGTTTCTCGAATGTCATGCCCTTCAGTCAATGGCACTTGAAACGGCCGAAGGGTTTGCCGAGTTAATTCACCGGCAAATGCGCGACCGCTGGGGCTTCCCGGACCCGCTTGACTTTACGATGCAGGACCGGTTTGCCGCCCATTATCAAGGACAGCGGTTTTCATTTGGATACCCAGCCTGTCCTGAGTTAGAAGACCAGAAGAAATTATTTAAGTTACTTCGCCCTGAGGAAATTGGGGTTGAGCTGACAGATGGCTGCATGATGGAGCCGGAAGCATCGGTGTCGGCGATTGTGTTTGCTCATCCGGAAGCAAGATATTTTAATGTGTTGAGGTAAGCGTCTTATATGTGATTCCGCGGAATTTTGTTTTAGTTCCGCGGGATTTTTTTGATTGGACGCTATATTTGCGGTTATTCCGCCAAAAACCGTATGGATTCCGCCGAGTTGTGAACTAATTCCGCCAAACTTGATTGGAATTCCGCCAAACTACGAAATATTCCCGCTAAACCATTGGATTCCTCCAAAAATCATTGCGATTCCGCCAACTTTCGGATTAATTCCGCCAACTTTTGAAATTATTCCGCCAAACTTGATTGGAATTCCGCCAAACTTTGGATGAATTCCGCCAACCTCCGTCGTGATTCCGCCAACGGATTATCAAACCCCCAGTTGTGCCCATTCCTTGACTTTTTCCACAACAACCATTATAGTTACCTAGGTAACTAATTTGTATTTTTGGAGTGAATCCCAATGACTAGCCATGAATTATTCCATACGCTTCATCAGCTTTCACGGCAGCTTACTAATAAACTTAATGAAGCATTGAAGCCATTTGGATTATTTAGTGCCCAGTGGGCCGTTCTGTTTATTTTAAAAACCGAAGGCTCATTAACTCAAAAAGAGCTTTGTAATTACTTATTTGTTGAGGCTCCGCCAATGACGCGCACCATTCAACGGCTTGTCAAACAAGGATTTGTAAATCAGGTTCCCGGTAAAGACAAACGGGAGAAGCTCATTCAACTAACAGATAAGGCATTAATGGAGTATCCAAAATGGGAAAGTACCGTATTTGAGACGAATCGGTCTTTATTGAAGCATCTTCCAGCTACATCACAGGAAGAGCTTTTTAAATTGCAAAAGGGCTGGTTACACGGGCTATTATAAAAAGGAGTGCATCACATGAATAAACCAAAATTATGGACCAAAGATTTTATCAGTGTTTCCTTTAGTAACTTTTTTCTATTTTTAACTTTTTATATCCTGCTTGTAACACTTCCAACCTATGCATTGGATGAATTACATAGCAGTACTTCTGTGGCGGGGCTCATGACAACGGTATTTTTGCTTTCAGCCATCATTTCTCGACCGCTTGCCGGACAATGGCTTGAACGGGCCGGGAATAAAAAAGTACTCTTAACGGCTCTTATTATTTTCGCTGGCGCTTCGCTCTTATACTTTTTTCCAAAGACCGTCAGCGGTTTTCTTGTCATTCGCCTTTTGCACGGGATTGGCTTCGGTATGGCGACAACAGCTGTCGGAACCATTGTCGCTGATCTAATACCGGCGTCACGCCGTGGTGAAGGAATGGGATACTTTGTCTTGTCAACAAATATGGCAATGGTATTAGGACCATTCTTCGGATTAATGGCCATGCAGCAGTGGGGCCCCAAAATCTTGTTCATCCTCAGCGTCATCGTTGCTATTGGTTCTCTCGTCACTGGTCTTAGTGTCAAGCTTCCAAAAACAGAGGACCCTGATCAAATCGCGGCTAGTTCAACTTTTTCCATTCGTAATTTGTTTGAAGCATCTGCCGTTCCCATCGCCATTGTCGGCAGCTTCTTAGCAATCGTCTATTCGGCCCTTCTTTCATTTGTATCGATCTACGCCAATGAAATTCACTTAGCAAATGTTGCTAGTCTTTTCTTTGTCGTCTATGCGATTGTTCTTTTACTTTCAAGACCCTTTACTGGAAAATGGCTCGATCTTTATGGACCAAATGTTATTACGTTTCCATGTATCCTTTTGTTTGCGATTGGGATGTTTATTTTAAGCCAGAGCAGCGGCGCAGTCACATTTCTCCTTTCAGCAGGAATGATTGGTTTGGGTTGGGGTACTCTTTTTCCTACCTTTCAAACGATTGCCATTCAAGATGCTGCACCTAGAAAAAGAGGATTGGCGACAGCTACCTTTTTATCTATCTATGACACGGGCATTGCACTAGGATCACTTTTAGTCGGAATTGTCGCTGCAAAAATGGAGTATAGTTCCTTATATTTCTATTGTTCCTTCTATATTTTAATTGGGGCGGTTCTTTATTATTTCCTTCATACAAAGAAGAAGCGGGCTACTTCAGTGCAATTAACCAGCCAATCAGAATCAAACATGCAGGAAATGTAAAAATCCACACAACAAAACTCCTCCACATGGTATATAATAGAATGAAACCAAATGGAGGAGTGATTTTAATGGCAAAATCCAAAGCCAAGAAATTACGTGAAAAACTTACCCGTGAAGGAAGAATGAATCCTGAAGTAAAGCGAAGCGAGTTTGTTTTTGTAGACATGAGATCAAGAACAACAAAGACGAAAAAGGACCATCTATATCAGTTTAAACACAAGAACCATCAATCCCAAGACGGAAATGATGGTTCTTTTTGTTTTGTCTATTCATTTTCAGCTATTTAAAAAGTAAAAACTGGTTTATAGGTTAGCTCGATTCTTAGTAAATGGGTGTCTTGCTCTTTGTTTTCTTCCAGCAAAACAATCGTCCAGTTTTTCGAAATCATTTCACTAAGTGCTTTAAGATTTTCACCGCTCATTTTTACCCGGTCTAAACCTTCTCCGGTATCAACAAAATCCTTGTCTTCCTTCATGGCAAACTTAATCGACAGTAACGATTTAAGCGCCCCTTTTGTTAAAAAAGAAATTTCATAACCATCCATAAGGGCCCGTTCACATTTTGCTTTATTCGTTTGATAAAATTCAATCATCGTTTTCCAAGTTGGAATGCCTTCACCGAAACTTTCGAGAATTTCTTCATTCCCTTCTTCAAAAAGAGCAATTATTTGTTGACTTTCGTAATCCTTTGCTTTAATCATCTCAAGCATGAGGGCATAGTTTAGCGCTAATCTTTCTTTTTCCACGATTATTCTCCCCTCTTTAATACAAATGGCAGGCCACAAAGTGCCCATCTTCCACTTCCTTCAATGTGGGATCTACCTCTGCGCAGATTGGTTTGGCAAACGGACATCTTGCTCTAAAGCGACAACCTTTTTCCATCTCGATTGGGCTTGGAAGCTCTCCAGTTATAATCTCACGTTTACTGTTTTGTGCCTTGATTGGATCAGGAATGGGAATCGCTGATAACAATGCTTGCGTATAGGGATGCAAGGGCTTGGCGTATAACTCATCGCTTTTCGAAATCTCAACCATTTTACCAAGATACATAACGCCAATCCGATCGGAAATATGGCGGACCATTGATAAATCATGAGCGACAAATAGATATGTAAGATTTAATTCCTTCTGAAGGTCTTCCAACATATTGATTACTTGCGCCTGAATAGAAACATCAAGGGCAGAGATTGCCTCGTCACAAATAATGAAATCAGGATTGGTTGAAAGAGCCCGGGCGATTCCAATTCTTTGTCGTTGGCCGCCACTAAATTCGTGTGGGAATTTTTCCATGTCTTCTTTCTTTAAACCTACTTTTTCAAGAATATCAAGGATGATTTTTTTTCTTTCACCTTTTGATAATCGAGTGTGAATTTCCAATGGTTCATCGATAATTTCTTCAACTGTCATATATGGGTTCAGTGAAGAGTAAGGATCTTGGAAAATCATTTGGATTCTTTTTCGATAGGGTTGAAGCTGTTTATTATTTAAACTGGCAATGTCGTTACCATCAAAGCAAATTTCCCCTGCCGTAGGATCATAAAGTCGATTAAGGGTTCGTCCTAATGTTGATTTACCGCACCCCGACTCCCCTACAAGGCCAAATGTTTCTCCTTTATATATATGGAACGAAACATCATCGACTGCTTTTACCACTTGATTTCCTTTTTTAAACATCGAATTCTTTAAAGGGAAGTATTTTTTCAGATTTTTTACATCAACGAGTTTTTCACGTGTCTCAGCCATCTAGTTTGTCCCCTTCCCCTGCTAAAAAGCACATACATTTCTGCGTCGATGAGAAACTTTTGTAAACTGGCATTTCAGTGAAACATTTATCAATAGCCAATTCACAACGTTCTGCAAATGGGCAGCCTTTTGCCACCTTTGTAAGCGAAGGAGCGGAGCCTTTGATCGGCTTTAATCTCGTTTTTTCCCCATCCACTCTCGGAATCGAGTTGATTAATGCCTTCGTATATGGATGTTTAGGAGAATAAAAGATTTCATGGGCCATGCCCTCTTCCATCACCATTCCTGCGTACATAACTAAGATACGGCTGCAAATGGTAGCGACAACGCCGAGGTCATGTGTAATTAACACAACTGACATATCGTTTTCTGTTTGGAGTTTTTTCAATAATTCTAGAATTTGTGCCTGGATGGTTACATCAAGGGCCGTTGTTGGTTCATCAGCAATTAACAACTTGGGATTGCATGCGAGTGCCATGGCAATCAAAACTCTCTGCCGCATGCCACCACTAAATTCATGGGGGTATTGGTTTACTCTCGTTTCGGGAGATGGAATTCCCACCATTCTAAGTAGTTCAATCGCTTCATTCTTTGCTTCCTTTTTCTTCATACCCCTCACTCTTATTAATAACTCAACAAGATGATCTCCTGCCTTTTTTAAAGGATTGAGAGCAGTCATCGGATCCTGGAAAATCATCGCAATTTCTCTACCTCTGATCGCTCGTTTATCTTTTTTGGACAAGTTTTCAATATGCTTTCCATCTAAGATAATCTCTCCAGCATCGATTTTTGCATTAGTAGGGATAATTCCAAGAATCGATTTCACCATAACACTTTTTCCGCTTCCTGATTCACCGACGATGCCAAGAACTTCCCCTTTTTTTACTGTAAAGTCAATTCCGCGAACCGCTTCTAGTTTGGATTTACCGTCGTAAAAGGAGGTCCGTAGTTTTTTTACTTCTAGCAAATTACTTTTTTCTTCTATGTTGGACGACATTGACTTTACCCCCTCTTATTTCCCATTAGTCTTTGGTTCGACGATTGCCCTCAGGATATCCCCAAGTTTATTAAAAGAAAACACAGTCAGTACAATGAGAAGTCCAGGCAAAATCGCCATATATGGGGCATTTCCAAGGTTACCTTGGGCATTCTGGAGCATGCTTCCCCATGATGATAAGGGCTGTTGAATCCCAAGACCTAGAAAACTTAATGCGGACTCCATTAGAATGGCATTGGCAATACTAACGGTGGATGCAACAATGAACGTAGGAAAAACTGCTGGAATAATATGCTTCCAAATGACTTTTCTTATCGATTGCCCCGAAGATTTTGCATATAAAACATATTCTCTTTCTTTAATTGAAAGCGTCTCTGCACGGACCATTCTTGCTGTACTCATCCAAGTGAAAAGACCGATAACAAGAATAATTGCTTTTAAACCAGGAGTTAGAAAAATACTTACTACTGTCACAAGAATCATCCATGGGATTGAGGAAATGATATCTACTGTCCTCATCAAAAAGTTATCAATTCGGCCTCCGAAGTATCCACTAACGGTCCCGACCAAAACACCAATGCTAGAGGAAATAAGCATCGCTAAAATTCCAACGGTTAGTGAGACTCGTCCACCATATAGTGCTCTCGTTAAATAATCACGACCAAGCTCATCTGTCCCAAATAAGTGCTTTGAATTCGGCCCTTGCAGGACATTTAAGACATCCACCTTGTTTGGTGGAAAGGGTGATAAAAAAGCAAAAATTGCTAATAAAATGATAAGCACAAGGAATAGGATTGTGAATGTTGCCGTTTTATTACGTTTAAGTTCTGATTTTATCTTTTCTATTTTTCTATTTTTCTCCCCGGCCAACTTTTATTCCCCCATTCCCTTTATTCTTGGGTCTACGATGCTATATAAAATATCTGAAGCTAAATTGCCAAGAATCACAAGACTAGAGGATAGCAGCATAATTGCCATAACAACGGGGTAATCAAACCCTTGAATAGCCTTAACAAAATACGTTCCAATTCCAGGCCAGCCAAACACAGTCTCCGTTACTACTGCACCAGTGACTAACATCGGCAGGCTCATCCCTACTATCGTGATGACTGGAAGTAACACATTACGGAGGACATGCTTAAATAGAATGGTAACTGAGGCTGAACCATATGCCTGTTGGACCATAACATAGTCTTCGGAAAGTTGTCCAATCGTGGACGACCTGACATAGCGGATAAGCTCTGGCATGAAAGAAAGTGTTAATACTACACACGGAAGGACAAGATGGCTTAGAAGATCAGCGAATGAACCTTCGCTTCCAATCGTATGCATTCCGAGAATCGGAAATAAGTCAAGCTGATATCCAAAGATAAATACAAGAATCATCGCCATCCAAAAGCTAGGAATGGCAATTCCAAAAGAGCTAAGGCCATCAATCAATTTATCCGCCAGTTTGCCTTTTCGTGCCCCAGCCACAAGGCCAAGAATGACTGACAAAACTAACGCTAAAATATAGGCGGGCAAAACTAGTAAAATAGTATTCGGAATTCTTACGGAGAGATCCTTTGTAATATTCTCATGTGTTACAATCGAATAACCCCATTCACCACTCAAAATTCCTTTCACCCAATAAAAGTATTGTATATATGCCGGCTGATTTAAACCGTACCTTTCCTTAATAAGATTCACTGTTCTCTCCGACATATTCGGTGTAGTCATTGCGTCCACTGCATCGTATGGAGCCAGTTGAATGAGTCCAAAACAAATGATTGAAATAATGACGAGCATCGGGATGGCCTGCATAATCCTTTTAAAAATATACTTAAACAAGATAGAAACACTCCTTAATTTTCCCGCTCATTTTTGTCATAATCATTTTAATACTTCTTAGATTAATAAATAAAGATAAACAGCTCACTGTTTATCTTTATCTACTCATTCTTCTATTGTATTAATAAGACAGCTTAGACATATCTTCAAATGTATAAACTGGCACTAATCCTGCTTCGTCAATGCCTTTGATTCTAGAATCAATGGCAAGAATTCGTTTGTTTTCTACAAGCGGATAGAAGGCGGCATCTTCAATGATCAGTTTTTGAATTTCTTCATATATAGCTTGACGCTTCACATCATCTTTCTCAACACGGCCTTGGTTAAATAATTCATCCACTTTCGTGTTACTATAATGCATGTAGTTAGCATTACCCTTTGTCACGAATAATGAATTAAATGTATCCGGGTCAATTCCCATGATGTAACCGCTAAGATACATATCAAAATCCGTTTGAACACTTTGTAACTTTTGGCTTAAAGCTGTTGCATCCATTCCAACAAGATCAACAGTAATGCCTGCAGCCTGTAGGTTTTGTTGAATAACAGCAGCCTGCTTTTGCTGAATTGGGTTATTAGCAGTAAAAGCAAGTTTTAATTTCAAATTCTTAACGCCAGCATTGGCTAAAAGTTCTTTTGATTTTTTTGTATCGAAATTATGCTTTTCTACATTCTCGGTATAATAAGTTGCTTTTCTAGGTAAGAACGAATAAGCTGGTTCGGCAAATTCCTTAGAAATATAGCTGGCCGTATTAATTTCATCACGATTCATTGCATAAGCAACCGCTTGACGAACTTCTTTTGTTTGTACTGGCTTTGAACTTAAATTAAATGCTAAGTATCCGACTCTTCCTTCATCATAAGGCTCAAGGGTAACATTCTTGCTATCTTTGAATTTACTTGTTTCTGATGGCTGAATCGCGAACGCATTAACTTCACCTTTTTGCAAGGCTAATGTTGCTGTATTGGCATCCATAATAATACGGTAAACAACTTTCGAAATCTTCGGTGCTCCTAAGAAGTAATCATCATTCTTTTCAAACGTAACGCTTTCTCCAGCTTTATACTCCTTGAACTTATATGGTCCAGTGCCAACTGGCGTAGCATTTTTAGGACTGTTAGCAATATTTGTTTCACCTTCGTAGATATGTTTAGGCATGATGAAGATATTTCCTAATGCTTCAAAGGCGCCAATACTTACTTCAGGTAGAGTAAATTTAACCGTATAATCATCTACTTTTTCTACTTTTACAGGCTTATTGTTAAAAATGAGCTGACTTTGAGCCCAACCGCCATTTTCTTCCTTGAGCATTTCATTATAAGTAAATACGACATCATCTGCAGTAAATGACTGTCCATCATGCCACTTAACATCTTTTCTTAATTTAGCTGTATACGTTAAGAAATCAGATGAAGGTGTCATGCTTTCTGCCAAAAAGTACTTCACATCGTCTTTTCCGTTATACATATATAATGGAGAATAGAGAGCTTTAATCTCCATTAATCCGTAACGGTCACCAGTTGTAATCACGTTGACCGCGTTTCCTGGGTCACCGTCAATCCCATAAATAAATGTATCCGATTTATTTGTGCCTTCACTTGTATTTTTCGAATCTGCATTATCCTTCGAATTAGAAGAACAGGCTGCAAGTACTAGAAAAATACTTAGTAACATGGCAACTAATATATTTACGTTTTTACGTCTCACTGTTTTTCCCCCTATGTAGCTATTTTGTCTGCTAAACAACAGAATAATAGTTGTTGGTGATGCAGTTTAATCCCTACTATTCTTATATGTTTTACTTTAGATATTTTACATGATAATACTATATTAGTAAATGATAAAGAAAGGCTAATTTCGAATTATTTATGTAATTTTTTTTGTGGAGGGTGAAGCATATTAATGTAAGCAGTTTCTTTTACTATTGTTACTAATTAGGCTAAGCTTTTTTTTGTAAGAAATTTTATTAATTGGAGGTATGGATATGTTTGATGTTGTAATTATTGGTGCAGGACCTGCCGGGGCAAGTGCTGCCTTATTTACTGCCAAGGCTGGCAAGAAAACAGTAGTCATTGATAATGACAAAAGCGTTACGAAGCGCGCATGGCTTGAAAATCACTATGGTGTTGCGGAAATCTCCGGTCCAGACCTTGTCGAAGTCGGTAAAAAGCAAGCAAGCAAGTTTGGTGCAGAGCTAGTTCATGCAACTGTTACAAATGTTAGTAAAGGTGAAAGCGGCTTTAAGGTGGAAACGGACCAAGGTGAATTCGAAGCAAAGCATGTCATTGTTGCGACTGGTATGATGGCCGACCTTGCTGAAATGGTTGGTTTAACTACCAAGGCAGGAACTGAACCAAGGGTCAAAACAATTCTTGACGTTGATGCTGCTGGAAAAACAAATATAGAAGGAATCTGGGCAGCTGGAACAATTGCAGGTGTGAGTATGCATACCATCATTACTGCTGGAGACGGTGCAAAAGTAGCCATCAATGTGATCAGCGAAATCAACGGCGAGCGCTATGTAGACCATGACATGATCAAATCCTAAACAGGATACATTTTAGGAGGAACTTATAGATGGACGGAAAGAAAATCGATCATGTTGGTGTCATGGTCAAAGACCTTGATGCTTCCATAACGTTTTATCAGGATGTTGTCGGCATGAAATTAAAGGATAAGTTTACGATTGCAAACGGTGCAAAGACGCTAGCTTTCCTTGGATTCACTGGGTCTGATGAAACCGAATTGGAACTGATTTATGGCTCAAATGATAACTTCCCGGCGGAAGGCAGAGTGAATCATTTTGCCATTACTGTCGAAGATATTGAAGCGGAATTTGAACGTTTAAAGGGATTGGATGTTCAGTTTATCCATCCTGAGATTTCTACCCTGCCAAACGGTTACCGTAATTTCTTTGTGCACGGACCGAATTGTGAAAAGGTTGAGTTTTTCCAGAGGTAAAACATCATATTGGATATTTTCAAACGGAGGGACTCGGGCTGCTGAGTCCCTCCGTTTTTCGATGAAGACTATTTATTGACAAGGTCCCGCCTTCCTTTTAAAATTGCTTTATCTTGTTTATTGAGATACGTTTTTTTAACATTTTTTTAAAATAACTTCGAGGGAGGCTTACCACGCTATTTTAAGCCAGAAATATCATTCCAGGGAAGATTAAGGAGAAATTTATGATCAAAAAAGACAATAATATTAAGTTCGTTGTCGCTGGTTTACTATTGGCAATACTTATGGCAGCCATGGATAACACGATAGTGGCAACGGCGATGGCGACCATCGTTTCTGACCTTGGCGGCTTTGACAAATTTATTTGGGTGACCTCGGCCTATATGGTGGCTGTCATGGCTGGGATGCCCATCTTCGGTAAGTTATCCGATATGTATGGCCGGAAACGCTTTTTTATTTTTGGATTAGTTGTTTTTCTGATTGGCTCTGCTTTATGCGGAATTGCCCAAACGATTGTTCAATTAAGTATATTCCGGGCCATTCAAGGGATTGGCGGCGGGGCCCTGATGCCAATCGCCTTTACGATTGTTTTCGATATTTTCCCGCCTGAAAATCGCGGCAAAATGACTGGCTTGCTTGGGGCCGTATTCGGTGCATCAAGTGTATTAGGACCGCTGTTAGGTGCTTATATTACTGATTATTTCAGTTGGCACTGGATCTTTTATGTCAATGTTCCGATTGGTATCGTTTCATTTATTTTAATTTTCCGTTATTATCATGAATCTTTAGGTCATTCTAAGCAGAAAATTGACTGGCTTGGGGCAATCACGCTTGTCATTTCTGTTGTTAGTTTAATGTTTGCTTTAGAACTAGGCGGCAAAGAATACGACTGGGATTCTGTTCAGATTCTTAGCTTATTTGCCAGTTTCCTTGTCTTTTTTGTAGCCTTTTTCATTGCCGAATTAAAGGCAGCAGAACCGATTTTACCACTTTGGCTTTTCAAACGGCGCCTGTTTGCCACCTCACAGATACTAGCCTTTTTATATGGCGGTACGTTTATTATATTAACTGTGTTTATTCCGATTTTCGTTCAAGCAGTCTATGGCGGTTCAGCGAAGAATGCCGGGTTAATTTTGACACCAATGATGCTCGGTTCGGTCGCTGGAAGTTCGGTTGGCGGGATTTTCCAAACGAAGACCTCGTACCGGAACCTGATGATCATTTCGATTATTTCTTATGTAGTTGGTATGTACTTCCTCGGCACAATGACGGTTGATACCACACGCTTCCTACTAACGATTTATATGATACTTGTTGGTTTCGGCGTTGGGTTCTCATTTTCCTTATTGCCTACAGCATCGATTCATAATTTGGAGCCACAATACCGCGGTACCGCTAACTCCACCAACTCATTCCTGCGTTCGTTTGGGATGACGATTGGGGTAACGATATTTGGTACGATTCAAGGTAATGTCTTTCAGGATAAATTGAAGGCAGCCTTTGCTGGCATGCAAGGCGGCGGCAATTTCAAAATGGGCGACCCGCGTGAGATTTTCCAAGCAGATGAGCGTGCTAAAATACCTGGGGTGATTTTAGATAAAATCGTTCATGCGATGTCGGACTCGATTACGCATGCATTTTTACTTGCGTTGATTCCGATTGCTCTCGCTGCGATTACAATTTTCTTCATGGGCAGTGCCCGCGTGGAAGTGAGCAAGAAACCAGCAAAGAGTTAATAAGGCAGGCACCTGGGCGTTTTCTCAGGTGCCTTATTTTTATTCGATAAATTTCCCATCCATATAATCGTGGTAGGCCTGGCGAATGTCTTCCTCCGTGTTCATTACAAAAGGCCCCCGTGCCACAATTGGTTCATTTAGCGGTATCCCTGCATATAACAACACGCGAAGTCTTTCCTGGAGAGCAAAATTCGCTCATTGAAAGTTGGTATTCGCTCATTGGGTACAGAAATTCGCCCATTGAATAGATAAATTCGCTCATTGGAAGGCAATATTCGCCCATTGGATGCAAAAATTCGCCCATGGTCATTTAATTTCAAAAAGCCGTCACAAAGTTCGATAAAATTCGGCAGGAATCTCGTCCCTTTTATTAGAATTTATTTTTAAAATGAAAGGAGAGATGATTTTGCTTATAAAAGAAAGAACAAAACCGTTAATAATGCTCATATTGGAGGCTTTACTGCGGCGACTCCCATTGAATCACCAAAAATATCAGCAGATTTTGGAGGCACTTGGAAGATGGGAGGCCGGATACCGTGGTGAGCAATCGCTTGATTACTATTATCGTGATCTTCCGAACCAGAAATACATGATCCTTCACGATTTAAACCTCCCTGATGGTGACTACAACTGCCAGATTGATACCCTTCTTCTAACACCTGAATTTGCCTTAGTTATCGATGTGAAAAATATGGCTGGGAAGTTAACTTTTGATACTGACAATGAACAGTTTATTCAAATCAATAATGGGAAAGAAAAAGGATACCCCGATCCGATTGCGCAAGCAGAAAGGCATCAAAAGTACATAAGGAAACTTCTTGCTGCACACCATTTCCCTCCAGTCCCGGTTGATTATTTAGTGGTAATCAGCAACGGGTATACTTCCTATGTCGTCACAGGAAAAAACACCCATATAGTGAAACCGCGGGTTTGTAAAGCCGACGCCTTCCTAAATAAAATTAAACTTTTTGAAAAATTGTATTTGAATTCACTTCTTACTGCGAAAGATCTTCGGAAGTTCAGCCGTCTTTTGGTGAAAATGAATACGATTCCGACAAAACATGTCTTGCAAAAATACGGAATCCAGAGATTGGACCTGCCAACCGGTGTTCAATGCCTGACTTGCGAGTATCTTCCACTTATTCGTCAGAAACAGCAATGGTTTTGTCCATCTTGCCAAACCTTTTCCAAAGATGCCCACTTACAAGCACTGAACGATTATTTTTTGCTGTTTAATTCAACTATAACAAATCGGCAGTTTCGGGAATTTGCTCATTTAAAATCACGTGATACTGCGAAAAGATTACTGTTTGCTTGTAATTTTCAATGCCATGGTAAGAACAGATACTATTCCTATTCTCCTAAGAAAATCCCTTGGTGAGTTCATTACATTAAAGAGAGGGAAATTCAAATTCGCCCATTGGATGGCAGAATTCGCTCATGGGATGCAAAAATTCGCCCATTGGAGAGCAAAATTCGCTCATTGGGTACGAAAATTCGCCCATTGAACACATATATACCCCTCTGGATACTACAAATTCGCGAGTAAACAGGAAAAAGACGGGTGCGAACCCGTCGAAACCGCTAATAGAAGGTAAAAACCGTAATAAATCACAAAAGGGACGCCCACAATCTGCGTCCTTTTTCTTTTATTTAAAAATCTTAATCATTTTTACGGGAATCAAGCAGTTTTTCGAAAAAAAGACCATTTTATACCTCAAGGTCCTTCCCTTCCTCAACAATATGGAACAGGAGGTGGGCTAAATGATGAATTGGGCCGTATTCTTCATCGTCCTCTTCATCCTCTTCCCCATTAAATTCCATGTCGTTCAAGAAAAGGGCCATAAACTCGTAAAAATCCTTCAGTTGGAAAGAATAGCAGGCAGCTGGGTCTTCATTTTCTTCTTCATATTGCAGGACCATGTAGGATAGATCCCCATCAGCATCTTCCGCATCGAAAAAGACAAAAAAGCCTATGTTTGTATCGAGTTCAAATAAATGCCTTGTTCCACCCTCGGTTGCTTTTCCAAACTCCTCTTGGCTTAGTTTTTGGATTTGCATGCTATCAATATTATCTTCTTGATGAAAACCAACAACAAATGATTTCATTTTTTCCTCCTTAAATCTTCTCCATATTTAAAACACATGCCATTAGCATACCCTATTTCCCGCCAAATTCATTCATTTATGCTTCATCATGATCATTCTTACCAACTGCCCCTTCAAAATGTTCATTTAAATACGGGTTTTCATTTGGTGCGAAGTTAGCAGAAAGTAAACTCATTTCCGGCTCTAGTCCATTGAGACCTTTTACAGATTTAGACTTTCCCTCATGATCATCACTAACAAACTCGTTCTCTTTTTCACTCAAGCAAATCGCCCTCCTTTCTTGAAACTTTTTTTCTATTGTCTGCCTTGCTATAGGATTACATTCCAAACGGCATAAAAAAATCCCCGATTAAATCAGGGATTTTAGGAACTGTCATCAAATTGGCGGTTGAATTGGGTGGTCAGCTAGTGGATTAGTTGCATACGCTACATCATGTGATTGCTTTTGACTGTCAACACCTTTTGCGGAAGTGAAAAGAACAAGTAGTGAAACTGAACAGATAAGTACAACAAACTTTTTCATAGTTGGCCTCCTAAGTTATTTTATTTAAATAATTCACGGCTTCTAAAACCATACCCTTTTCATTGTAATAATCAGCAAGCATTTTATAAAAACGGGTAAGGTCGTCATTATGTTCATTGCCCTCTTCAAAATAGGGTATTACTTTGGATTCTAAATATTTAAACCCTTTACCTGGAGAGTTCATAAGGAGCAGATAAAAGTCGGCTAATAGTCGATATTTTTTAACCCCTAGATCTTTCGCTAAAGAGTGCACTTCTTGAAAACACTCGCATGCCTTCTCAATAAAACGTAAAGAATAGTTAAGTTCACCAATTGAATATAAAGTGACAAGGTAATGCTGATTAAAGTTGGGCTGCAAGGCCAAACTTTTGTCATAATAGTACAGGGCCTCTTTTACATTCTTCATCTTATTTTGTAAGTAACCCATATTGTGATAAATTTGCGGGAGCAGTTTTTCTTCTTTTAATAATTCTGCGTTGCGGATTAAGTGTTGGAAACAGCCTTGCGCTTCTTCGTAGATATTGGAATGGGTGTAATTGATCCCCAAAAGCATAAGAGTGTGAAGAATTCTAATGAAGTTATGCTGATTCATAAATATTTGCAGCGCCATATTACCAAAATGGATCGCATGTCCTGATTGCTGAAGTGAGCTTTTTACAAGCGCCCGATGATATAGGAATTCTCCATCCGCAGTTTCGTTATTATTTTCTGTACTTAAGGCATCAAGGATATCATCTGCATTCTTATATTGACCCTTCCACATTAAGAATATCGCATTATAGTAACGAAATAAATAGTTCTCATGTTGGGAAAAATTTTTCTTTTGCTTATATAATAAGTCTCTCTGACACTCGGCTTCGGCAAATAATCCCTTGTATAATAGATATCGGTATTTATATAACTCGCTGATGTAAATATGCTGGGAGAAGGGGATAAGATGTTCCATATCTTTTAGTTTCTGATAGGTTTCGTCTATTTCATTCATAAGATAAAAATTAGTCTTACTATCAAGATCTCTTAAAAGAATTTTGATTTGATCTTCTTTCTCTTCCATCTCTTCAAGGCTTATCTGGAGCCTTTCAAGTAAAAGGGAAATCGTGTTCTCGTTTGCTTCTTTTGAGTTGTTTTCAATCTTGCTTAAATGGGGAACAGAGCAAATCCCTTTCGCAAGCTCTGCTTGTGTCATTCCTCGTTGGGTTCGATAGAATTTAATCAGGGCTCCGAATTCCATATTGCCACCAGCTCACCTTTCGTTTTTTACCATTTTACTATAAATGTCATCTTTCTCACAGTATCTTTCAGATTATTTAAAAAAATAATGAATATAATAGTCTTTTTTTATTGGGAAAATTTTTCCTTTAGCGCAATATTGATAGTTTTTTAAACAAAAAAACCAACCCAATTAAGGCTGGTAATCTAGAAATATTTCTTTTTCCAAAAAATAATCGCCGCTAATGTCGATAACACGCCGCATATTATTAAAGTAAACATAAACCCATGCGGATTATTTTCAAAAGGTAATTCAACGTTCATTCCAAAAAGACTGAATACCATTGTCGGGAACGATAAAATAATCGTAATTGATGTTAAAAACTTCATCACAATGTTCAAGTTATTTGAAATGATCGAGGCGAAGGCATTCATCATTCCCGTTAAGATGGAACGATAGGTTTCCGCCATCTCAATCGCCTGTGTTTTTTCAATAATGACGTCTTCTAATAAATCCTTGTCTTCTTCATACATTTTCAAATAATTAAAGCGGAGTATTTTATCGAGTACGACCTTATTTGATTTCAACGAAGTCGTAAAGTAAACCAAACTTTTCTCTAAAGCGAGAAACGCAAATAGTTCTTTATTTTTCAATGATTGGTGAACGACGCGTTCAATTTCATTGGTTTTCTTGTTAATTTGTTTTAAGTAACGAAGATAATAAGAAGAAATGACAAACAGGATTTGCAGGGCGAAACGTGTCTTTTTAAAGGTAAAAAACTCTTTCACTCTGTTTTTCCGAAATTCCTCTAGGATCGGTGTATCTTTTAATGAAACGGTAATAATACAGTCTTCCGTCAGGATAATCCCAATTGGAATCGTCTCATAACCGGCAAACCCCGTTTCGTCGTGAACGATATAGGGAAAGTCGACAATGATGTAGACTCGGCCGTCATCCCGTTCAATCCTTGGACGTTCTTCATCATCCAAGGCGTCTTTGATAATATCCACATCGACTTGGGCATCAATTGATACTCGGGTAATTTCTTCTGCTGTTGGGGCAGACATATTGACCCAGCAGCCCTTTGAAATCACATCAACCGTCTCTAACACCTTTGTCTCTGTGCTTTTAAAAATTTCCAACATACGAAAACCTCCTCACTTACTTTGTTTGAGGAAGCCAACAACCTTTTCCAGAGTTGATATTCTTGATATTCAATTCAATCCATTCAAAGACATTGACTTCCCCTCGCCTACTTGGGTCCGGGTCCACGGAATAACACAAAAATATCAACTCCTTCTAACTTTTTTCATCCTATCCTATCATAAACTGAAACTCCATAAAGTTCAAAGGAGTTTTTAAAAAAAGAAAGCCATGCTTCAGAATATTCATAGCCGAGACAATCTGTGCTTGTTTTGTTCGTCTTATTTGTCTTCTGAAAAATAGGGATTTAAATGAATTAATACTTCTCTAATGTTGTCATTTTTATCAATCAAATTCTTTTTAATCGATTTTGCTAAATCATGCCCTTGTTTGATTGTTTTATCATGATCAATTGCGATTCGTAAATCGACCAACACATAATGACCATGTTCTCTCGCCCTGATCCTGTCGATTCTCTTGACGTCAGGGGATTGCTTAATAATTGCCACGTATTCCTCAATTGTCTCTGTCTTAATATTACGCTCGAGTAATATGTCAAAGGCCTCTGTCAGCATTTCTTTCGCAATTTTAAAAATCAAATAAGCCACAAAAATACTTGCAACCCTATCACCGTAAAGTAAAAAAGGAATGTCCAACCGTTCCCCAATGATTGAAAGGAGTACTCCGATTGCAGCTGCGATGGATGCAACAATGTCAGCTTTATGATCAAACGCGATTGCCTCAATGGCCTTACTATTATTTTGATTGGCAACCCGCAATGAACTCCGGTATAAAATAATCTTGGTAATAAAGGAAAAGAGCGCGACCCACATTGCCAGGAAGCTTGGTGATTCTACTGTATGGAATAACCCGCTGATCCCTTCATAAGCGACATAAATGGCCACAAGCAGCAGCAAAAACCCAATAATTTCGGAAACGATAACCTCTGCTTTTCCATGGCCATATGGATGTTCCTTATCTGCTGGTTTATCAGAAATCTTTATAACCAACAAAACAATAACAGACGCAAAAACATCTGCAGCCGAATGGATCCCATCAGCAAATACAGCTTCACTATTTCCATAGGACCCAATAATAATTTTTCCTAATGTAAGAATTAAATTACTGATTACACTAATCCAAGCCACTTTTTTGGCCAGGGCTTCTCTCATTCCCATAGTAAACCACCTCGAAATTCCCTTTAGAAATCATAACAAACATGACCTTGATGGGTCTAGAGAAAAAGTCTTGCCCAATCCAAGTTAAGTTGAACGAATACAACATTTAGGGTTGTTTTTCTTCATGCCCGTCTCCTTCATTTTTAACCATTTCTACTTCCTCAATTACTGAAATTCGTGTGATTTGGTCGTGCAAGAAATGGAAGGCTTGATCTAAATCCTCCCGTGTTGGGAATTCATCTTTTTTATACATATTGGACACCCCCCTTATAAGTTTTTTTATGAGTAATATTTTATAAAAAGAAGAAAATATCGTTGTACCCAATATGAAAAGGAGGAATACAGGATGGACCACAAGAAAGCTAATCCAAAGAAAGAAGTTGCCGGAAGTTTTTATCATCCAAGCTATTATCAAGAAAAGGATGATTTATCAGCTGGACTTGCGACCACACATGAACAAGTAAGTGATGTTTATATGGAAGGAGACATCAGTGCCGCTGTCTTTGACAATGGCGGTGATTCCTCGGAAGGCCTGGACCGAGAATAAAAGCGGAGAAAACAGCTCTCACAAGAAAGCTGTTTTCTTCCTTTTTTCAGAAAGTTATTTATCGTCGTCAACGTATGGGTCATGTTCATATGCCGGCAAATCCCCAAAGCTGGTCATAATTCCTTCATCGTCTAAGACTTCCTCATACTGTTCATGCTGTGCGTTTGGATATACCTTAATCTCTTTTCCATACATGTCATTTCCAACAAAGTTTTCGTAATCCTCAACATAACCAACATTCTCATCCGCTTCGATATAGATATCACTATAGTCGTCCTGCGGGAAGGCTAAATCGGAGGGTGTATCAGACGTGCCCCATTCAGCAACAGCTTGCCACGAATCCTCCGCATCAAAGGCAACATCTTCATCCTTGTCATCCATATCAAATTTTCCGAAGGGAGGAGCCAATACTTCTTCCTCAATAGGGCGGCTGTGTGAAGTAATTTGATCCTGACTATGCTCAATACAAAAAATGGTATTTGGCAGGGCCCGAAGCCGTTCTAGCGGAATTTCCTTTCCACAGACCTCACATTTCCCGTAAGTGCCTTTTTCCATTGCCTCTAAGGCCTGATTGATATTCTTTAGCTGTGTTTCCGAATGTTCATTTAAGGCAATATCCTTTTCACGTTCATATAATTCGGTTCCCTCATCTGCAGGATGGTTATCATAGCTCGATAATTCTCCCATTGACTCATGTGCATGGCCTCGCTCAAGACCAAAATGGTCATTTTGCTTTAGGCTTTCCTCCACTTCGTCCTTGCTCTGCAATAATTGTAAACGCAACTCAGATAACTGCTCTGTTGATAACATTGAGATAAACTCCTTTCATAAAAAAACAGTACCTAACCTTTAGTATCCACCAACATCTATCACTTCATTTTTTTATTTTTAACTTTATATTTCCATTCTATTTTCATTTGTTTAATGATTGATTATGTAAATAATTTTTATTTCCATTAAAATTCACTCCATCACTTCTATACGAATCGAATAAGAATTAGTTTGTCGTGTATCTTAAGAAATATCAGCCGATGAGAAAAGAGGAGATTAGATGGTAAACCAAAACTTTGATAAATTTAAGCAGGCTCAGAAAGAACACCACCCCCAATATTTAGGTGGGACTAAAAACCAAAAGCCCGGTCTTAATGATCCAGAATATAACAATCAGGACAATACCGACAAATCGCCTGGGGCAACTGGGCGTAACATATAACAACCGTTAAAAGGCAGTCAGTATCACTGTTTCGATTGTGGCGGCATTGATGATGCCTAAATAAACCCGTTCAAAAGGCTTCCTCAAAAAATCATTAGTAAATGACTTTTTGAGGAAGCCTCCTATTGTGCCGCAGGATTAAATGGATTCAGCTTATCGCCAGATGATGGTAAGCGATATCCATATTTTTCTTTAGTTCATCGGGGTGATTGTGATAGACAACCTCACCCTTATTTAAAATGTAGACATCGTCAGCAATGCTTAAGGCCGTTGCAATGTTTTGCTCGACTAAAAGCATCGACATACCTGCTTCCTTTAATTTCAAAAGAACGTCCATTACTTCCCCTACCATTAAAGGGGAAAGGCCTTCTGTCGGTTCATCAAGAAGAAGAATTTTAGGATTACGCATTAATGCCCGGCCAATCGAAAGCATGGATTGCTCGCCGCCGCTTAAATTCCCGGCATGTGTCTTTTCCCGTTCCTTTAAGCGGGGGAAAAGATCAAAGATACGTTCCAAGTCCCACTTTCCGTTGTCGTGATCCGCAAACACAGCTAAATTTTCTCGCACCGTTAAGTTAGTAAAAATCCGTCGCCCCTGCGGTACAATTCCAATCCCTTTTCTGGCAATTTGATGACTTTTAAGCTTGATGATATTTTCACCTTCAAGTGAAACTTTGCCTTCCTTTTTCGTGACAAATCCGATAATAGAATGAATCGTCGTTGTTTTTCCCATGCCGTTCCTCCCAAGCAGGGTCACGACACTCCCTTTTTTCACTTCGAGATTAACTCCATGAAGAATATGGCTTGCTCCATAGTAACTATGGACCCCTTTCAAGCTAAGCATTGGCCGCTTCCTCCTTTCCCATATAGATTTCTTTGACGTCTGGATTTACCCTTACCTCCTCAGGGCTTCCATCCGCAATGAGTGTACCGGCGTGCAGAACAATCACTCGATCCATATTACCAAATAACACTTCGATGTCATGCTCAATCATCATAATCGTCACCTCGGAAGGTAATTTGTTGATTAACGAAATGATCTGATCGGTTTCCAATTGCGACATCCCGGCAGTTGGTTCATCTAATAGAAGCAATTTAGGATTCCCTGCTATCGCCATAATGATCTCAATTTGCCGCTGCACACCATAAGACAAATCCTGAACCTTCGTTTGGCTATATTCTTGTAATCCCCACTCATATAGAAGTTTTTCTACCTTTTCATACAACGATGGATAATTCTTCTTATTTGCTGTTTTCCACCATTGGGTATGTTTTTTATCTATTCGCTGTAAAACCAGAAGCAAATTTTCCTTTACAGTTAAGCCCAGCATTAAATTATTTTTTTGGAAGGTACGGACGATTCCCTGTTCCGTCCGTTTATAATTTGGCCAACGATTGATCATATCAGCAAAATAGCTAATTGATCCCCCAGATGGTTCTAAATCGCCGGCAATCATATTAAATAACGTCGATTTACCAGCACCATTTGGACCAATAAGCCCAACTCGTTCTCCTGCAGTTACTTCTAATGTAACATCCTCAATCACCTTTATACCGCCAAAATGTTTCGATAGGCCCTTAAGGGAAAGAATATTTTCCTTCTTCATCTACATTCTCCTAACCATCCATTTTAGTTTGCTGCTTTATTGGTATGATATTAGGTTCCTTATGTTCTATCTTTTGCTGTTTAACCACTATTCTTTTTGCACGATTGAAAATCCCGACAATTCCATTTGGGGCAAAGATGACAAATAAAATGAAGGCTGTACCAATAATCATCATCCAATTTTCCGTATAGGAACTAACAATGGTTTCCAAAATCACGATGAAGGCTGCACCAATGACCGGCCCCCATAATGTACCAACACCACCGATTAAAACCATGATTAACACTGACCCCGATGCTGTCCAATAAACGTCGGTTGGCGAGATGAAGCCGTTGAAAATTACATATAAACCTCCCGCTAAACCACCCATTGTCCCTGAAATTAAAAAGCTAATATTTTTATATAACGCTGTGTTATAACCGATTGATTTCATCCGTTCCTCATTTTCTTTTATACCAATAAATACAGATCCTAACGGGGAATGTAAGAACCGGCTCAAGAGGAATAGTAGTATAGCCATCACAACCAGGATAAAATAGTAGACAAACACTTGATTTGAAAGCCGTATATCACCGAATACATCGAGGGGAGCGATACCTGATAATCCGTTCGAACCACCGGTTACGGTTGTCCATTGGTAGACTAGCGAGTAAAAGATTTGCGAACAGGCTAGTGTCAGCATTAAAAAATAAAAACCATGTGCTTTAGTGGAAAGTAAACCAATAATCAGTGCCAGCAAAAAGGCGAATAAAAGTCCGATTCCGAGGGTGACGAAAATGTTCGTGCTAAACTTTATGGCAGCCAATCCCGTTGCATAGGCACCAGCACCAAAGAAGGCAGCGTGGCCCAATGAAACCATCCCTGTCTGTCCGACCAGAATATTTAAGCTTACCGCAAAAACACCTAAAATTAATATTTCCGATAAAATATTCACGTAATAAATAGATAAAAAGAATGGAACAAGAACCATTAGTAAAAATAGGAGAGTTCCTTTAATCGGTCCCTTCTTCATTACACCACTCTCCTGCCAGTAAGACCTTGCGGACGAATCACTAGTACCAACGCCATTAAGGCAAATGTAATAATTAAACTTAGTTCAGGCAGAAAAAAGCGGCTAAAGGTTTCAACAAAGCCTACGAGCAAACTTGCAATAAATGTTCCCGTTACTGAACCAAGGCCGCCTACGACGAGAACAACCAAAGATAAAATGAGAATTTGAAACTCCATTCCCGGATAAACACCGAGTACTGGTGAACCAAGGACTCCTCCCAAACCTGCCATTAAGCTGCCTAAGAAAAATACACAAGTAAACACAAAATGAATGTTAACACCTAAACCTCCTACCATTTCCTTATCAGACAATCCGGCCCGGATAACAGCACCCCACTTTGTTTTTTCCTGGGTATACCATAAGAAAATAGCAATCACAATTCCAATAACGATTAGGGCAAGGCGGTAAGCAGGAATGGCATTACCTGCAATTTCTACCGACATATTCAGTACATCCGGCGGGTTAACAACTAGAATATTTTTACCCCACATCATCGAAAAAACATCGTGAAAAATATAGGCCAATCCAAACGTTAATAAGACTTGGGAAAGGTGTCCCAGCTTGTATGTAGGCCGGAGAATAACCACTTCGAGCACTAATCCGATAATTGCAATCAGAAGCGGAACCGCCATTAAGGCCACCCAAAATGGCAATCCCGCCTTTATTATGAGCGAGTAGCCAACATAGGAACCAAGTACATACAAGGATCCATGCGCTAGGTTTAACACGCCCAATATACCAAAAACAATCGTGATCCCACAGGTGATAATAAATAGTAACATTCCATAGCTTAATCCATTCATCATTTGCAGAAGCAAGGCGCTCAAATGTTTAGCCTCCTTTTCCCAACTTTTATTTTATTTTTAAAAGAAAGAGGCAATTTAAATCTTGCCTCTTTCAACTTGCAGCTATTCAGTAAAATAAGCTTATTTTCCTGGATCTACTACTTGTGGAATCGTATCAATGACTTTATTTTCTGTTTTTCCATTAACAATTCCCGTTTCCACAATATAAAGATTTTGGATTACATTATGAGTGTCTTTATCAAACTTAATTGGGCCTCGTGGACTGTTTATTTCGACAGATGACATGGCTTCAATCAACTTATCTGGATCAGATACATCACCTTTTAATTTATTAATTGCTTCTGCAAGAATCATTGCTGCATCGTATCCTTCAGCGGATTCAATACTTGCCCGTTTGTTGTATTTCTTTTCGTAGGCTTTGATAAATGTCTGATTTTCCTTCGTATCTAAACTGTAATCCCAGAAAATAGATGCCTTAATTCCATCTGGTGAATTAGCTTGCTGCGGACGAACATCTTCAGCAGTTAGCCAGCCTGATCCAATTAGCGGAATCTTCTCTTTTAATCCGTATTGGTCATATTGCTGGACAAACCTTACCGCATCACTGCCTGCATAGAAAGCGTAAATGCCGTCAATACCCTCTTTATTCATTTTCCCTAGATAGGAGGAATAGTCATTATTCCCTAGCGGTGGATAAACTTCTCCGGCAATTTGCCCGCCGGCTTTCGTATACGCTTCTTTAAATGCCTCTGCAACTTCATGACCAAAGGCATAATCAGCAGCCGTAACATAGATTTTCTTGCCAACGTTTTTGTATGCCCATTCACCCATAGAATGACCGATTTGCCATGAGCTAAAGGAGGATCTCCAAATATAATCGCTCCGCTTGCTTCTAGTTAAATCATTGCCTCCTGCATGGGAATCAAGAAATGGAAGCTTTTTGCTATCAACTTCATCACGTATTGCATAAGCGACTGCTGTACTGACCGGACCAGTTAGAATGTCGATTTTATCCTGATCCGTTAATTTTCTCAGCTTTCTTAGTGCCACCTGCGGATCTGCCTCTGTATCTTCATGGATTATCTCAATTTTTTTACCGGCAACTTCCCAGTTTTGTTCTTCAAAGTATAGGTTCATTCCATTTAGCAGGTTTTCACCTAAGGATGCGTATACACCAGTTGAAGGAAGCAAGGCCCCAATTTTAATTGGAGAATTGTCATCCGTTTTTTCTTTTGTTTTCTCTTTTGAAGTGGTTGTGTTAATGGCACCTGAACTGCATGCCGAAAGTAACAGGACTAAAAGGATTAAGACAAAACCATTTCTTTTAAAATTTTTCATAATTACCCCCTGATATATTGATAACGCTTTCAGTAATAACGAATGAACCTCCCTTTTTTGAAAAATTTAGAACATTTACACTATTATTATATTGTTTATAGTGTTTATTTTCAATGCTTTTTTTAAACACTAATTAAAAAATCATAATATAAAAATAGTTAAAATGGGCTAAATAGAGGAAATTATCGTTATCTTTCGGGAAAAATGACTTATATTTTATTTTTATTTCCAATAATTAAAATATGTTTTTAATCCCATAGTAATAATTTCGCATTATAACTTCAATAGACTATGTGTGATTTAATTGACATAAAAAATAGCCAGCTCAAAAACTGGCTATTTAGTCACTAGATTAATTTTTATGCGTGTTTCAACCTAAACCGCTGCACTTTTCCAGTTGCTGTTTTAGGTAAATCCTCGATAAATTCAATTTCTCTAGGATACTTATATGGTGCAAGATTTTGTTTTACAAACAGCTTGAGATCTGCTTTTAAGTCATCTGTAGGTTCTACCCCATCCCTTAGGACAATAAATGCCTTCGGGTATACAAGATTATTCTCGTTTTTCGCCCCGACAACAGCGACCTCAAATACATACTCATGCCGGATAAGAGTTGATTCTATTTCAATAGGTGAAACCCAAATACCGCCCACCTTCAGCATGTCATCAGAGCGGCCGCAGTACCAGAAATATCCTTCTTCATCTTGATAATATTTATCCCCTGTATACATCCACTCTCCGTGGAATTTACTTTGATTTTCTGCTAAATTACAAAAGTAACCGATGCTGACGCTATCCCCTTTGATGACAAGGTCGCCAATTTCATTGACTTCCACTGGCGCAGATTCTTCATTGACAATTTTAGCCTTGTAGCCCGGGACAACCTTTCCCGTGCTTCCCGCTTTAATTTCACCAATCGTATTAGAAAGGAATATGTGTAAAGCTTCCGTCGATCCAATTCCATCTAAAATATCAATATTAAATAGCTCTTTCCACTTTTGAATAAAGGTTGCCGGAAGTGCCTCACCTGCTGATACGCAAATCCTGACGGATGAGAGATCGGGAATGACTCCCGTTCTTTCAACATATTGGATCAGTGATCCATATAAAGTAGGCACGCCAAAGAATATGGTCGGCTTCTGCTTTTCAATAACGGTAAAGATATTTTCGGGTGTCGGGCGATCCTTTAATAAAACGGTTGAACCGCCAGCACCAAGCGGGAAGTACATCCCATTCCCAAGACCATAAGCAAAATATAGCTTGGATGCAGAAAAGGTTCGGTCGTTCTCATTGATTTTAAGTACAGTCTCTGCAAAATTTCTATGGGCCACTTCCATACTTCTTTGCATGTGGACAACACCCTTTGGATTACCTGTGCTTCCGGAGCTGTATAGCCAAAAGGCAGGGTCTTCCGAAATGGTCAGTTCTGCCTCCAATTCAGAAGAGGCTGGATTAATAAACTCATCATAATCAAAAGCATCCGTAAAACTATAGCCGTTCTCTGAAATGACAATAACGTCTCTAAGGAAAATAAATCGGTCTCTGTTTTCCTTTATTGCATTCCATACTTCTTCCTGTATTAATAATACCTTGGCACGACTGTGATTTAGAAAATATTCATAGTCTTGTGGCTTCATTGACGTATTGACAGGGATTGGAATGGCACCAATTTTCACAGCCCCAAAAAAGGAGTAAATAAATTCAGGGGAATCATAAACAACTTGCAGGATCCGATTTTCCCTTTCTACACCAATTTCTTTGAGAGCGTTTCCAAATTTATTTGCCTTTTCAAGAATGTCTTGGTAGGTGATTTGTTCATCCTCACTATAAATAGCCACCTTGCTGCCAAGACCTTTTTGCACATTTTCTTCTACAAAACGGTTAGCACTATTATAAAAGTCTTTAATACCCTTTAACTGTTGAACTGACTCTAGCATTCTTTAACCCCCAATAGAAAATTGGTACTCATTAATCCGGATAAAACTTTCTGCTGAATCTAGAGGTAGGGTTATCATGTTTTTTTCAATAGCAGGGTCTGGCTCATTCGGATGAGCCAGACCGTACCTATTACTTACCGGCCCATTCCGCCGGGCGTTTTTCAATAAAGGCACTAAGGCCCTCTTTTGCATCTTCTGAGCGGAATAATAGATTTTGTAATTCTCCTTCGTAACGAATGGCTGCATTTAAAGGCATTTCTTTCCCATTCATTATCGAAAGCTTAATGTTAGAAGCTGCATATGTTGCACTATTAGCAATCTTTCTTGCATATTCTAATGTTTTTGCACGTGTTTCTTCCTGCGGATAGACACGGTCAACTAATTTTATATTTAGGGCTTCTTGTGGGGTTAATGTTTCCCCTGTTATATTCAAATCAAGCGCTTTCGAATGGCCAACTTGGCGTGCCAAACGTTGTGTTCCGCCTGTACCAGCCAATACCCCAAGGGTAATTTCAGGCAAGCCAATCTTACCGGCTTGGTCTCCCATAAACCGCAGGTCACAAGCAAGTGCCATCTCTAGTCCGCCGCCAACGGTATGTCCTTCAAGACAAGCGATCCAAATTTGCGGGGAACGGGCAATCTTATCTAAGGTTTCATTACAGAATAAGCAAAATTGTGTTTTAAAACGCGGCTCTGCTGCTTTTAGAAAGTTAATATTTGCTCCCGCCGAGAAGAATTTTGGCATATCACTCATTAATACAGCGACTTTAATGTCGTTATCAAAACGAATATCATCAATGGCAGCGTTTAATTCTTTGTAATATTCTAAGTCATACGCATTGGTTTTATTGACGTGAATATGAACCTCAGCAATTCCATTTTCTTTTTTAACTGTTAATGTTTTAGTATCTAATTTGACTTGAGTCATTAGAATTCCTCCTTGTATTTGTAATCTTTCCTATATTCCGAAAATATTTAATGGTTTAGCCCCAATATAGGAGACAACACTCTTCGTTTCTGTATATAATTCGAGCGTTTCAACACATAACTCCCTGCCAAATCCAGACTGTTTGTAGCCGCCGAAAGGTGTGCCCGGGAAGGCTGAAATCGGACTATTCACCATCACAATGCCTGCCCGGATTCCCGCCGCAATTCGGTGTGCTTTGCCGTGGTCTTTTGTCCAAATCGCAGAACCTAGCCCAAAGATTGAATCATTGGCCTGTTTTAACACTTCGGAGTCATCTTTAAATTTCATCACAACGACTACAGGTCCAAACACTTCTTCTTGGGCAATCCTCATATCATTGGTTACATTGCCAATAATGGTTGGCTGATACCAATAGCCGTTTTCAAACTCTGGTCCTTCAGGGCGGCTTCCGCCAAAAAGAATTTCCCCGCCTTCTTCAATCGCCAGCTTTACATAGCCATCAACTGTATTCTCATGACTTTTCGAGATGAGTGCGCCCATATGCGTTTCTTTGTTGAACGGGTCGCCTACTTTTAATTTCCTTGCCTTTTCAATAAACCTTGTCAAAAATTCATCATAAATATTTTCATGAACAAAGATTCGCGAGCGCGCTTCACAGGATTGACCTGAGTTGTAGAATATTCCATATATAGACCCAGCAACTGCCGCCTCAATATCACAGTCATCAAAGATAATACTTGGTGATTTTCCGCCCAGCTCAAGGGTTATACGCTTAAGGGTTTCCGATGCACGTGCCATGATGTCTTTCCCTGTTTCGGTTTCACCGGTAAAGGCCACTTTATCTACACCCGGATGCTCGGTCAAATATGGACCAATTTCAGAACCGCTCCCAGTTAGAACATTCACCACGCCAGCCGGTACGCCGGCCTCCTGACAAATATCTGCAAGCATGAAAGCCGTAATTGGCGTATAGCTAGCTGGTTTTAAGATAATTGTACAACCTGCTGCCAATGCAGGTGCTACCTTCCATGCAGCCATCATTAATGGATAGTTCCAAGGAATAATTTGAGCACAAACACCCACTGGTTCCTTCGTGGTATAGTTAAAAAATCCATTGGGTACTGAGTTAGTCCGTCCTCCAAAAGTGGTAATTGCACCTGCATAAAATTCAAAGTCCTCAATCGCCTGTGTAATTTGACCTTGTGCGGCTGCCACCGTTTTTCCGCTATTTAAAACCTCCGCCTCAACAAGCTCATTAAAGCGCTCACGCATAATTTGGGCAATTTTATTAAGGACCCTTGCCCTTCTTGCCGGCGATAATTTCGGCCACTTGCCAGTATCAAATGCCTTTCTTGCTGCATTTACAGCACGATTTACATCTTCCTTCGTCGCTTTTGCGACTTTTGCTAACACTTCACCCGTAGCAGGATTATGTGTTTCAAAAAATTGTTCACTGCTGCTATTGCTGTATTCCCCATTAATTAATAACTGGTACTCTTCCTTCAATGTCGTTGTTTTTAACATTCCGGTAACCCCTTTACATTTTTTCGATAATCGTGGAAATTCCTTGGCCAACTCCAATGCACATGCTAGCAAGACCATATCTGCAATCACGTTTCTGCATCTCATGCACAAGCGTGGTTAAGATTCTTGCACCACTACAGCCAAGAGGGTGTCCAAGTGCAATTGCGCCTCCATTTACGTTGACTTTCCCCATGTCAAACCCTAACTCTTTAATGCATGCTGCAGATTGAGCAGCAAATGCTTCGTTAAGTTCAATCAAATCAAGATCATTAACGGATAATCCTGCTCTCTGCAATGCCTTCCTAGTTGCGGGAACCGGCCCAATTCCCATGAATGCCGGATCCACCCCTGCAACGGCAGAGGTCACGATTCTAGCTAATGGTTTTAAGCCTAACTTTTCTGCCAGCTCTTTTTCCATGATTAAGATGGCGCTTGCTCCATCATTAATGCCTGATGAATTTCCAGCAGTAACCGTTCCCCCATCCTTAAATACGGGTTTTAACTTCGCCAGCGCCTCCCATGTGGTGGAAGGACGAACATGTTCGTCCGTTTGAAAATTAATCGATTCTCCCCTTTTCTGCGGAATTTTAACTGGGATAATTTCATCCTGGAATCGACCACTTTCTATTGCAGCAGCTGCTTTTAATTGACTGCTGAGTGCGAGCTCATCCTGCTCTTCTCTGGAAATGTGATATCTTTCCGCTACATTTTCCGCTGTTTCTCCTAAACTAATCGGAGGATGTGCCTTGGCAAGACTAGGATTAACAAGGCGCCAGCCAATCGTCGTATCAAATAAAGTTTGATTGCTTCTAGCGTTTGACAACTGGGGTTTCATCATGACATATGGAGCCCGTGTCATGTTCTCGGTTCCACCTGCAATAAAAATGTTACCAAGCCCTGCTTTAATTGCGGAGGAGGCTTGATTTATCGCATCTAACCCTGAACCACATAAACGATTAATTGTCACCCCAGCTACGGATTCAGGAATCCCTGCTAATAGCAGGCCCATTCTCGCTACATTTCGATTATCTTCGCCCGCTTGGTTCGTACAACCGAAGTAAACATCTTCTATTAAAGAAGGATCCACTTGTACTCTAGCCAAAAGACCTTTCATGACATGTCCTGCTAAGTCGTCGGCACGAATGTTTGTTAAAGCACCGTTTATCTTCCCAATGGGTGTCCGCACCGCATCAATTATGACTGCTTCTCTCATTGCGAGTACTCCTTCACCTGACGATTTTGGTTGAAATAGAAACCCTTCCCTGTTTCCGTGCCGGTCCAGCCGGCATAAACAAGCTTGCGGATTAATGGTGCGGGTCGATATCTCTCTTCACCCAGCTGTCTGTGCAACCCAGTTAAGACAGCATACACATCATCAATACCAATTTTCTCCGCCCATTCTAAGGGGCCGAGCGGATAATTGGTTCCTTTTTTCATCGCTTCATCAATGTCTTCCGCCGAGGCTGTGCCTTCAATGAGAGAAAAGGCTGCTTCATTAATAATCATCGATAGGATCCGCGGGAAGACCAGACCGGCTTCATCCTGAACCACTTCTGTTTCCTGCCCAATCGCAAAAAACAGTTCTTCGACCAGCTGCAAATAATAAAGATCTGATTGTAATGCCGGGGCTATTTCAATCAATTTTCCCTCCATGAAATTCGCGAAGGCTCCAAACCCAATCAGCCTCTCAGGATGGGTCAGCCACGATGCTGCTTCTGTTGCCGTTAATGCAAGCGTGGTTGCTACTATCAACGTCGAAGGATGGACATGGGCTTCAATATCTCTTAGGTTTTTCCTTTTTTGCTCAAGATCGAGATTGGTCGTTTCAATAACTGCCTCAATGTCTTTAACTGCTTCGAAGTCGTTGAGCGCAACTTCTTTTAACCCATTTGCTCGAAGAGAATGTACAAGCTCTTTTGCTAACAAATTTTCACCTATGACGACAATTCCTTTAGGTGTCATATGAAAAGAACCCTCCCTTCGTCTTTCTCCCCAGGCTGCCTGCTTGAACCATCCGTTCCTGAAGATAATGCGGTCGAAAACGCGGTTCCCCATAAAAACTGTTGTGGACTGATTTTGTTACCGCGAAATTGACATCAATCCCAATTAAGTCCTGAAGCTCAAAGGGCCCCATTTTAAAATTCCCTGCCATTTTCATAATACGGTCAATTTGTTTCACGTCAGCTACTTGATCATTCATGATTTTCAAGGCTTCACCGTAAAATGGCCGTGCGACGCGATTGACAATAAAACCTGGAGTATCTTTGCAGACAACCGGACTCTTACGAATCTTTTTAGCAAACTCAACCAATGTTTCCACTGTTTCAGATGACGTTTTTAATCCGCGGACGACCTCAACTAATGGCATGACAGGAGCTGGATTGAAGAAGTGAAAACCAGCTACTCGCTTTGGTGTCTGTATTTGCCCGGAGATTTCTGTAATGGATAACGATGAAGTGTTCGTTGCCAGGATGGTATCTTTAAAACATACTTCTTCAAGGGTTCTAAAAATGGAACGCTTAATTTCGATATTTTCTGGTGCCGCTTCAATGATAAGCTGGCAATCATGAAGCTCTGATAAATCAGCCGTTGTTTGCAGGTTTTCTTTCATTTCCTTAATTTCTTGAGCGCTTGCTCTATTTTTTTGCACTAATCGATCCAATCTTGACTCTATTGCTGCTTTGGCTCGATCAACTGTTTCAAGGTCGATATCATAAATGATGACGGTATATCCGTATTGAATCATGAGCTGGGCAATTCCAGCTCCCATTGTTCCCGAACCAACAATACCAATTTTCTCAATTTGCTTCATCGGAAGCTTGACACCTCTCATTATTTCGACTGTGATGCTTGCCAGCGAATATATTCAAAGACAGTGCGGCAGCTGTTGCAATAATACTGGAGGACCAATTGGGCGGTACCGAAAGAAGATATTTTTTCAACATTTTCGGAAGAGCAAAATGAGCATTGAATTGTTCTTTTCTCATCAGACATGTTGTACATCCCCAAGGGTCATTAGTTTTTCGATTGTTTCATTGTATGCATTTACTAGATTGCTATTTTCCAAGATTACTTTTTCAGAGATTAATAGTTTGTCATTTTCCACATTCTTTAACCATTGCAAAACTTCTATAGTTACCCGTTCTAACTCCTCTGTAAATGTTTTTGGAACGGCCCCTTTATCAGTAAGCAATTGTTTACACCAACTCTTTGAGTAAAGAAGATGTTCCTCTTGTTCTTTAAGCATTTTACTAAATGGCGTGTGTAAACCTGGGTGCTTTGCACTGCTAACAGCATTTATGACGAGATCCACGGCAGCATTCACCGCGTAAACTCCGGCAATTAACGCAACCCAGTTGGTGGTATTTACAACAGCCGGAAAGGCCTTTCCTGTTTGGGTTTTAATTTCAACTTTACTGCCGTTTAGACCCTGCAATTCATTTGCCCATTTATACATAAGCCGCGCATGACCAAGTTCAGCTTGGGCCAAGGCAATCGAAGATAGCGTAGCTTCTAAATTTGGACCGCTAATACCAATTTCTACAAGACGGTCACCTAGGATAAATTTGTTATCGGCCACTGTTTCGGCTAATTTTATAAGAGATACATTGTTTAGGATACTCATTTTAATTAACACCCTCTTTTTCAAATAGTGGTTCTGGAAGGCGTACTGTAATGAAGGCATCTTTTCGGACAATTTGCATTTCTACCCAGTCTTCTTCATCGTAAATGTATTGTGCATAAACTTTTGCCAGTTCATCACTCTCAGCCTGAAATGACCCAACATAAATTAAATCATCGCCTCGTTTGATCCGGGTAAAAAGAAAGTATTCCTGTTTCTGTTTCGTAAAAGTCATGAGCTAACCCCCCAAGTTCTGAGTTTTTCTTTCCCCTTATCGCTCATATTTTGTACGGTCCAAGGCGGACTCCAAACCACTTCAATATCCACTGCTGAAATATCTTCTTCTTTAAGAAGCCGTTCCTTGATATCGCTTTCAATCCATTGCATGCAGCCGCAGCCTGTTGAGGTGTAGGTCATCTTTACGGCAAGCTTGCTGCCTTCCACTTTTGTAATTTCATAGATTAATCCCATATCAACGACACTAATCGGAAACTCTGGGTCCATTACTTCGGTTAGAGCATTCCAGTATTTTTCAGTCTCTACCGTTTGCATCATTAGATAACCTCCTTCGCTCTTAGTTCTTCTAATTCAAAGAATCCCTGTTGAATTCTACTAACAAACTCTTGATTATTGGGGCCGCGTTTTTTAAAGCGTTCAATTACTCCCTGCCATGTGTCTGGTTGATCCGTCAGCCATTTTTTATTTTCAACATCAAATTTGCACGGAAAAGGGACATCAATCACGTACTTCCCTTGTTCCTCATCAAAATGGGCGGGAACTTTTATACCAATTGATTCACAAAATGGCACCGCTGTTGACAACCATTTTTGCCTTAGCTCATCATTTGTGCTTCCTTTGAGCTTATAATCTAATTGAGCCGAACGGCTTTTGAGGTTGTCAGAGACTCCGAAAAACTCTAAAGCCATTAAGAACATCCAATCCACCGCTTCTTGAACTTGCTTGGCTGTTTCCGGGCTTTTCATTCCCGCCTTCATAATGATTTCCCCATTGCGTAAGTGGAAAAGCTCTTCTTTGTCTACCTTCACTAAGGCACGTTTCCATGGACCATATGATGTGTTGTGGTAGGCATCTCCCAGCAGGGTGTATCCTGAGCGGTCAAATAGGCCATTAAAAACGCCTAACTCAATCCAATTGTCTAATTTAAAATCAAAGGCATATGGGTTTTTCCAACGATTGGCAGGGCGATTATAAAGAAGCTCATCAACATCTTCACCAAGATCCTCTAATAGTCGATAGGCAATATGTGCGTGGCCGATTTCGTCCTGAATAACAGCAAGTGCTGTAATCTTATAGTTTAGATTTGGGGCTTGATTGTATACGGTTAAAAGGGGAGGTACACTCAAAAGCTCTGTGTCGCCAACAATGGTTAACGTCTGTTTTAGGGCACGGAGATACTCATCATTCATATCATCTCTACACTCAAGCATAAATCCCTTTTGAATCTTATCTATTAAAACTTCAGCCTGACTCATATTGCTCGCCTCACTTTATTACGTTTTTTATTTCATCGTCTATATATGATAATATAGATTATTTTAAATTGTCTGTCAATATATTTATTACGTTTTTACAGTGATAATATTAAAAACATAATATCCATAAAAAAAAAGACACCATTCACTGTAAAAATGGCGTCTTTCGCTTATCTGTATTTTATTAGTAATCCTCTACTACTCACCTTTAAAGTTCGGTGGCCGTTTTTCCTTAAAGGCTTCTAAGGCCTCTAACCGATCTTTAGTAGGGATTATCACCTCATAGGCCTTCGCTTCAATCGCTAAACCTGTGTTTACATCTGCATTGCTTCCGTAATTTATCGCAAACTTCGCCTGTGTGACGGCAAGTGGAGCATTTTTCTTGATTTCCTCTGCTAATTCAATAGCGGAATCTAGTAACTGGCTGCGTTCAACCACCCTATTTATGATTCCCAAATCAAAGGCTTGGGCAGCATCTATCCTTCTAGCCGTTAAAATCAATTCCTTTGCTTTCGATGTTCCAATTAAGCGGCTTAAACGCTGTGTGCCGCCAGCGCCGGGGATAATTCCCCAGCTCACTTCCGTTAACCCCATGGTTGCTTCTTTAACTGCCATGCGAAAATCACAAACAAGGGCAAGCTCCAGCCCGCCGCCAAGCGCATAACCATTGATAGCAGCGATGGTTGGCTGCGGCAACTCTTCAATCTTTGTGAACACATCCCGGATCATATTCACGTTTCTACGTACTTCTTTTTCGTTGAGTGTGCGTCTTTCCCGCAAATCTGCGCCTGCACTGAATGCCTTTTCTCCAGCTCCAGTAATAATAACGACACGTGTATCCTTATCTAACTTAAGGCCGTCTATCACTTCTTCCAATAGTAAAAGTGTATCATAATCAAAGCAATTTAATTGTTCAGGGCGATTAATGGTCACGACCGCTAAATGATTTTCTATCTTTAATTTTACTTTTTCCAAATCGAACCCGCCTTCTAATTAGGGATTAGTCTTTTTACGAAGCGCATTAAACATAAACTTCTTTAAAAGGATTAATTGCTTTGTCTCTTACCGGCTTTATTTCTTGGTCTGGTGCAGATTCATAGATGGATTCAAAATAGCGAATGGATGGTATCGAGATTAATTGATGAATATTCCAAAATAGTTCTCTTGCTTTTGTTCCTACCCAATCCTCCGGCAGTAAATCGCGGGGAAAGCCTGGGTCTTGGAAGAGAAATTTTCGATATTCATGAACGATAGATGTTCGTTTAATGAAACATTCTTCATCTGTTAATGTATTGGTTAAGGCCTTCTCCCGTAGTTGTTCAAATTCCGGGGAATACTTTTCAATGAATTTATCGTAATTATCAGAAACCTGACCAATGTCCCATCCCTTTTCAATAATACTGTCGTTTGTATGCGAGACAACATCGGAACAGCTAAATAAAATGGTATTTTCCTCAATTTGATAAATCTTAATCATTTCCATTACCTGGTTTTCGAGTGGATTAGGGCTGATCCAGGTACTATTTGAAATCATGCCAAAACCTGTCCAGGTAAGCTCCTTGCGGATTTCATTGCGAAGCTCTCGTTTTTCCTCCGGGAAGGAATAGCTTAAAATTCTCCACTTGCCATCCCAAGCTGCTCGAGGGGCTGCATATACCCTTGTCACTCCATCATCCACCCTTCGTTTCCCATGTTCTGTAATAGAGTAATAGCTTTTATTGCCCTTTTTTCTGACCTTCAATAAATTCTTCTGGACCATTCTTAAGATTGCACCACGAACAGAGGATTCTGAAATACCAAATCCACTCATTAGCTGAATTAAACTCCCGACCCAGATTTCTCCCCCATAATATTGAATGTATTCTCCATATAGAGTAAACATTAGCGATCTCGGCTTCATAATTGCCACCATCCAGTAATTTATAATTTCATTTGTCTTTCTTTAGGAGACATTTATATTATAGAGGAACGCCATCATTTATGCATTAAACCTGGGCCTGTTTTCATCTGCTTTTACATGAATATTTTTGCTTAGAATCGTTTTAACATCCTCTGGAATGATGACTGCTTTGATTCCTTCGGCAGACTGCTCTACCCAGCCGCGCACTTCGTAACCGTAGGCAACGCGTTTTCCATCCCTATAAACCACATGTCTCAATTTAATGGTCTTTCGATTCATTTCTTCCACCTGTGTATGAATCGTGATCAAATCATCATAAAGCAGTGCTTTTTCAAACGTACATTGCACATCGAGAAGCGGCACAATAATTCCTCGTTCTTCTTCCAACTTTGCCGGTGATAAATCACAGCTTCTAAAAAATTGATGGCCTGCAATATCAAACCATTTAAAGAAGTTCGGATAATAGACAATCCCCGCTTTATCCGTATCACCCCAATTGACCAACACTTCAAGCTCATTTGATCGCACTCAGAGGCCTCCTTTCACGTTTACCCTCACTTGATTAAAATGGCGATATCGATAATCGATATCGCCACTTTGTATATTACTGACCTGACCAATCAGCGCTGCGTTTTTCAATAAATGCACTCAAGCCTTCTTTCGCATCTTGGGAACGGAATAATAGATTTTGCAGTTCGCCTTCATAACGGATGGCCGCATTTAACGGCATTTCTTTTCCATTCATAATCGATAGTTTAATATTCGATGCCGCATATGTCGCACTGTTAGCAATTTTCTCTGCATACGCCAATGTCTTAGCTCTTGTTTCCTCTTGTGGGAACACGCGATCAACTAATTTTATTTCCAATGCTTCTTGCGGTGTTAGTGTTTCTCCCGTGAGGTTCAAGTCAAGCGCTTTAGAATGGCCAACTTGACGTGCAAGACGCTGGGTGCCGCCTGTTCCTGCAAGGACACCAAGTGTTATTTCTGGAAGTCCAATCTTACCGGCATTGTCACCCATAAAGCGTAAGTCGCAAGCGAGGGCCATTTCCAACCCTCCGCCCACTGTATGTCCTTCTAAACAAGCAATCCAAATTTGCGGGGAACGCGCGATTTTATCTAATGTCTCATTACAGAATAAGCAGAATTGCGTTTTAAAGCGCGGCTCAGCGGCCTTTAGAAAGTTAATATTTGCTCCAGCAGAGAAGAATTTAGGCATGTCACTCATTAAAACCGCCACTTTAATATCACTATCAAAACGAATATCATCAATCGCCGCATTTAATTCTTTGTAATATTCCAAGTCATAGGCATTCGTTTTATTGACATGGATATGTACCTCTGCCACACCCTTCAATTTTTTAACTGTCAGCATTTTTGTTTCCGTTACTGTAGTCATTTTAAATCCTCCTCAAAGTTTTCATTATGGTTTTATTTCTATCGTCCTTATTTCATAATATATAAAATATTTTCACTATTTGCAATACTTAAAATCCATCTGTTTACGGTGGTAAATATGACATTTACTTTCATTTTCTTTACTATCCTCACTTTTTCTCACATTTAGTATTTTTCACACCATCATAGTAAAAACCTACGAGCAATCGTGACTACATTATTTTTTTTCGACAACCGTTACAATTACCTATAACGAAATAATTGCCGCTGAAATATTTCATTGCTATAATACAAATTAATTTCAAAATTTTGAAAATACTTTATTGATAAATTTATCTTCTTGAGAGGTGTATTCTTTGATTGAATTGAAAAACGCTTGCTGCGAGGTATTCCCAATCATTATTCCTGATCGGTCTTCATTAAAGAGTGTTAACTTCTTTTTAGTTAAACAGGGGCATTCCCTTTCATTAATCGATGCTGGTTGGAATAATGATGAATGCTGGAATGGACTAATCGAAACGCTAAACAAAAATGGCTTCACTCTAAAGGATTTAACGGAAATTATCCTGACCCATCACCATATTGACCATGTTGGATTAGTCAATCGTATTACGTCAGAACATCCGATTCCGGTTTATGCCCATCCTGATTCCATTCCCCGTTTAAAAAGGGACAGACATTTCCTAGTGATGAGGGTCGAATTTTACGAACAGCTTTACCACGAAATGGGTTGTGGTGAAAGCGGGGAACATCATGCTGCCTACCTAAAAAAGGCTATGGAGCGCAATAAACAGAACATTATTCAAGCTGATATCACTAAAATTATTGATGATCCATTGTTCAATTTTCATATTATCGACGTTCCAGGACATTCCCCGGATCAGCTTGCTTTTTATGACGAAAAACAAAGTTGGTTGTTTGCCGGTGATTTGTTGATTGAGCATATTTCAAGCAATGCTTTAGTGGAACCAGATTTATTGGGGAACAGAACCCCAACACTGCTTCAACATATTGACTCTTTAAAAAAATGCTTAGCCTTAAATGTGAAATGTGTCTTCCCCGGTCATGGCTCGTTAATTGAAGATCCACATTCATTAATTTTAAAACGATTGGACCGTACAGAAGCAAAATCAGAGCGATTTATTCAATTAATCAAGTCAGGTATATCAACCGGAAGTGAGCTCGCCATTTCCTTTTACAAAAAGACTTATTACGAGCAATTTTCTCTTGTTATGTCAGAAATTATTGGTCATTTAGATTACTTAGAGATTAAAGGGAGACTTAAAAAGGAGCTTATTCAAGGCATTTGGCATTATTCGGTTATTGAAAGCTAGAAAAAAAGGATCATGCAATTTCTACATTGCATGATCCTTTTTCTTATTTCAACGCTTTTCCATTTGATAGCTTAAGGTCGTTAATGGTGTCGAATTTAATAAAATTTCATTGGCTCTAACCTCATATAAGCCATATGGAACCAAACGAAGGCCCGGCAAAAAGTCACAGGTTAAGAAGAGCAAGGTATACAGGATGTCATGGAATGGAAACCCGCGTTCCTGCAGGGCTGACAACAACTGTTCATGATAGTCCAATGCAGAATCAAAGGAAGGATCTGGTGTCATCATGCCTGTTACCGGTAAAGGAATTTCTAATACCACTTTATCACCGTCTACAATCGCAATTCCTCCCCCCATGTCGTGAACCCTTGAAGCTGCTTTTGCCATCGCTTCAGGATTTCGACCAACCACCAAGAGTTCCGTCGTTGTATTATATGTGGAAGCCATACCATCAAGATTTACAGCAAATCTTTCCAAGATCCCCTTGGCCACCCATTCTCCATTGCGGTCAATTAAGGCTGCCTGTAATAATCCGTCATGGCCAGCAAGATTGGCGTAGCCATTTACAGAAGGAAGGTCGGTATCTTTTCTTTGGGTAATGACATTACTTTTAAAATAAACAACGGGGACAGGTTCACCTTCAGATGGATGTGGATAGCGATATAGATTCATATTTTCCAAGACCGATTTAGGGAAGGCAAATGGTTTGCGAACCATATATCTATTCCAATCGATTTCAGGGAGTGAAGCAGTTAACTTTCCATTTTCAGCCGCTATTTTCCCAGAGGCAATCACGATATCGGGACGGAAATCGACAAGGTCAGGCAAGACCAGAATGTCAGCCTTTCTGCCCGGAGCAAGGCCGCCAATATAATCATCAAGTCTTAAGTAGGTTGCAGCATTGATGGTAACCATCTGAATCGCAGTCATCACCGGGACACCAAGTTCGACTGCCTGCCTTACAAGCCCATCGACATAGCCTTCTTTTTCAATAAATGAAGGGTGTGGACCGTCTGTTGTCATAATGACCCTGCTTGTACTTACATTCCCCTCGGTAATCAGTTTTACAATTTCCTGTAAATCGGGACGAAGTGAGCTATTTCGAAGTGTCGTCCACATTCCTAATCGGAGGCGGTCAAACGCTTCTTTTGCTGTAATTGCTTCATGACATGCCGTTACACCGGACGCGACAACGGCATTTAATTTTTCATAGGAGCAGCCTGCTGTATGCCCATCGGAGACCTTACCCAGTTTCTTGATAAAATCCATGGTATCAAGCAAGAACGGATCACCATTATATAACAACGGCCAGCGCGTTACTTCGGCTGATCCTACGACGTCATCAAGTTCAAGCAGCTCTCTGATATCCTTATGGTTATACCACTCCCGTTCCCCCGGATAATCCGCTTGGGATACAAGCCGGGTCAGCCAAAAAAAGTTGCCGGGCAATGGTTTTAAATCGCTTACCATTTCTTTAAAACCTTTTGCTCCCATATGTAGATAAAAAAATAAATTATCGTTTACAGTGGAGGTGGTACCTAATGGCAGGACTTTCCCTGTCACACTTACTGGATTATAAAAAACCCATGGATGGGCATGCGCTTCGATAAACCCTGGTGATAGGTACTTCCCTTCCGCATTAATTACTTTTGTCTGCTCGCCAATAGCGGCTTCACTTGTTCCAATATAGGCAATACAATCCTTATAAACGGCAATATTTTGTTTCAAAAATTCCCCGGAATACACATTGATAACCGTACCGCCTTTAATATATAGATCAGCGGGCCGAACCCCTTTTGCCACTTCAATCAATTCACTTCTTTGCGCTATAAGGTCCATAATTTCACTCCTATCATCTGTATTATTAAATAGTAATAGGATATTAAAAAACATCATTATGTTTTTACTAATATCGTACATTTAACATAATAGTAATAGGAACACGATTTATATGTCAATAAAAACGAACTAAATAGACAAAATAGTCAATCAATTAACTTCTTGCCTTTTTGATTTTTTTACTACCATTCTTAACTAAATAAATTATTAAAGGCTTGAATCCCAAAGTAAATCCCAAAGCCAATCAATGAAAGAGCAGACAGAAAGGAAATGATAACAAGTAAATGCGAGGTTAAAAATTTGCGAAAGCTGCTCGCTACACTGGCCATGGCGATATCCCATAGCAGCAATCCTATAAAAATAGCACTGCTGTAAAGTACTAATTGACCGGTATCATAGGTTGCTGCTGTCTTTGCCAGGACGGAACCGTAAATGCCCAACCAAAACAAAATGGTCAATGGGTTGGAGATGGACATCAAGAACCCTGAAAAAAAGGATTTGATCAGCGGTTCCTGACCCCTTGAATGCTCCAAATGGACTTTTCCGGCATTCATAAACGTTTCTATACCCGTATACATAAGGACAAAACAGCCAAAAAACCAGAGAAAGGTTTGCATAATTGCAGTTTCAAGAAACTGGACGACCCCTATGTAAACAACAAGCATATATATTCCGTCGGCAATAACTGCCCCGACCCCAATAAGCCACGAGTGCATAAAGCCGTTTCGTATTCCCCTGTCAATTTGCGCCGCATTGACTGGTCCAATCGGCGCTGCCAGAGATAATCCTAACAGTATATAGCTTAAAAATACATTCATCCCTATCTCTCCCTAATAAATGAGTAGAAGCCTGTCTATCCATTTCTATTCAGGCAAGAGGGTTTGTACCACAAAAAAAGAAGCTTTCCCATTTGAATCGGGGAAACTCCTCGGCAATGTATGTTAGTTTTTAGTTTCAGATGTTTTTCTAAAGTCGAAGGAAAATAACTCATCTTCTTCTTGTGGATGGAGCAAATGGTGCCTTGGTATCGGCAGATTAAGGGTATCAATATCGACTATATATTTTGGACGCTGTTTCGTTTCCTTATATATTTTCCCAACATACTCACCTATTAATCCAATCGCAATTAATTGGAGCCCGCCAATCAGCCAAATAGAAGTAATCAGCGATGTCCAGCCTGTCTCGGTATTTCCCAAAAACTTTAGTGTTAAAAAATAGCCCCCGAAGAGAAGACTCATAAAAAAGGAAACAAAGCCAATGAGTAATACGAAACGGATGGGTGAGACGGAGAAGGAGGTAATGCCATCAAAGGCAAAGGCAAGCATTTTTTTTAAAGGATACTTGGTTTCACCAGCCTGCCGCTCTAATCGATCATAATAAACCACATCGGAACGAAAGCCAAGCAGTGGAACCATTCCTCTTAAAAATAAATTCACCTCATTAAACCGTTCTAACTCCTTAACGGCCCTCTTGCTCATTAACCGAAAATCCGCATGATTGTAAACAAGGTCCACACCCATCATTTTCATTACCTTATAAAAGCCTTGTGCCGTACACCGTTTAAACAGGGTATCCGTATCACGCCCTTTACGGACACCATAAACGATTTCAAAACCCTCGTGGTATTTTATGATAAAGTCGCGGATGACCTTAATATCGTCCTGCAAATCAGCATCAATCGAAACCAGACAATCAGATTGCTCTTTTGCCGCAAATAAGCCGGCAAGCAATGCGTTCTGGTGCCCGACATTACGCGCTAATTTTAAGCCCCGGACAAGCTCATTATGTAATCCTTCTTTATATATTAATTCCCAGGTGCGGTCCTTGCTTCCATCATCTACAAACAGGATCTTGCTTTGCTTTGACACAAGCGCATCATGAATCAGCCTCATCAAAAATTGTTGAAGCTTATTAATAGTCTCTGGTAAAACCGCTTCCTCGTTATAGCAAGGCACAACAATTGTTAGAACTGGTTCCGTCATCTGTTAAAAACCCCCGCTGTCTACAAAGTCTTATATAAGTAAATTTTCCAGGCTGACGTTTTTGATACGAACACTTTATCTAGTGCTAGTTGATTTTGCTCGGCATTGTCGATGGGCAGTGCCGCGAAAATATAGCGGCCGCCCATTTCTTTAAAAACATCCGTATGCAACTCTAAATTTTTCAAATGGCGTTTGGAATCTTTTTTGATCATATATCTTTTCCCAAGCTGCGCTGTAAAAATATAGCAGCGTCCGCCCCATTGATCGAAATACTTGCGGATGGTTTTATTTTTCGCCAATTCCTTTTCAATTATTTTCCTAAACTGATGTTTATAGCTTAATGGATAAAAATTATTATAGGTGTCAAGTGTGTAAAAGCCATTATACTGGGCAATCGCCGGGTGGATTCCGATACTGGCGACACGATACTCCTCCTTTGGCAGTGCAATATGATCGTTAATTTCTTCGAACAAAGCCTCAGCGTAAAATTGCTTCACTGTCGGCTTTTGTCGATAAATAATTTCGTCATTAAACAGGCACAAAAAGAGAATTTGAAAGACGGCAATCCATTTAGCTGTTTTGGCCCAGCCCAGGCCTTGGAGCGAAATGACCTTTAGGGCGAGCGCAAACCCTGCATAAATAACAAGCGGCCTTAAAAAGTGATAACGGGCAAAATTAAAGGTATCCAAAAAATGAAATCGCTTCGTTAACGGAAGCCAGCCTTCATAAAACCAAAAGGCATACCAAATCGATAACAAAATATTTACTAAAAAAAGAAAGACAAATAGTTTTTCCTGCTTCCAAAGCTTTTTAAAAAAGACAAAATAGATGGCAATAATCGTGGCGGGCAAAATAAATAACGTATGAACCGTCATCACATGGGTATGCCCCAGCAGGAAATTTTTCAATGCAAGCCGGGCAGCTCTCCAAAAAGATAGTTCCGCATGGAAATATTCATCACGGCTATTTGGTTCGCCCGTCACTAAAAAGGAAGAAACGAGCCGATATTCGACGAGCATAAAAATAACAGTCATATACACAATGGCAAACAAGAAGCGCAGGTTCCAGCCCTTTCCTCTTAAACAATCAGTTAACCAAAAAAGACCCATAGCAGTTAAGAAAAAGAAAAATCCCAACACAATGCTTGCGTACAAAGGCAATAAAGTGAGGACTAGATACTCCTTCCAGGTCCCCTCCCCATTTCGAATAGTGAGAAGGGCCCAAAGTGCAAGCGGCATCCCTAGCGTACTCAGCATCCCCGACGGCCAAAATGGCGTTAGGGCAAAGGCAAGTGCTGCTCCGATTTGCAAAAATAGCCACTTCTCTTCTGGAAGGAAGTGTTTTTTCAGAAGCCAATACATACCGAAAAAGGCGACTATTCTTGTCAAAGCCTGGCTTAATGCATAGGCAATCATCGTCGGAAAAAGCTTATATAACCAAACAATAATGCTGTATTCTGTCCCAAACGCATTTCTTGGCAAGGTTCCATTAATGATTTGCGGAATGTTCGCATTAACAAGCCCAAACATTTCCCCACTTCTCGCCAGCACCTTATACCACGCTAAATTCGAATCTAAATTATCATGAACACGTATATGCGCATTTTCCTGCAGAATAAAAAGCGGAGAAAGATAAATCGCTAGCGTAATCAAAGCAAGGACGACAAGTATTTTTTCCCTTTTCGTTTCGATAACCACTCAACTACACCTCTTCAATCCAAGACTCCAAAGGAGCTATCCGTTATAAACTTTGCATCCCTGGTAAATATTATTCCCTTTTCTCCACAAATAAGGTTAGCCAATAAATTAATAAAGATGAAATTGGCCTTGTTCTAGCCTATTTTTTTGCAATAAGAGGCTTTTCGACAAAACTAGACGTTTCCCATTATTTACATTTCATAAATTCCCTGTTAAAATAAATTTAATCATTAAAATAAATTTTAACGATAAATTAAATTTTTCCAGGAAGGATGATATTCATGTTTAAAATTCTTCAAAACCGGGCCTTTCTTCGTTTTTGGTTAGGTCAAATCATTTCCCATCTCGGCGACGGCTTCACTAGGATTGCCATCGTTTACCTAGTGGCAACTTTAACGAAGGATCCACTTGCCATTGGTTTAGTCATCTTTGCCCAGCTTCTCCCGACTGCCTTTTTCGGTCTTCTATTAGGGCCGTTAGCAGATAAATATAACCGTAAATGGTTAATGGTCGGGGCTGACATTTACCGGATGGCAATTGTGCTCTTGATGATTCCCTTCCATCACTCCGCCATAGCACTAATCATCTTAATTGCTTTCCAAGGGCTTGGTTCCGCGCTTTTTGATCCGGCCCGTTCCTCATCAATTCCAGATCTTGTCGGCGAAGAAAATATTCAGCAGGCCATTTCCCTCTCGCAATCTACGAGGGCAGCAATGGATATTATCGGTCCCTCTGTTGGTGCCTTATTGATGATGACCAACAATTACAATATTATTTTTGGCATCGATGCCGTCACCTTTGCCCTTTCCGCCCTGTTCATCCTTACACTGCGGAATCTTGGTAAAACTAAATTCGCTTTAGTGGCCGCTTCGGAATCGTACTTCCAATCCATTGGGTCAGGTGTAAAAGAAGTTATTGGGATGCCGGCGTTACGATTCTTACTAATTCTTTTGTTACCAATTACTCTAGTCTGCGGCGTATTAAATACAAATCTTGTTGCTGTTCTTACTAATGAATTTCATGTATCGGCTTTTCATTTTGGCTTTATTGAGGCAGCCACGGCTGTTGGTGTTATTGTTGGTGCTGGTATTGCCGCCCCATTTGCCCTAAAGAAATTCAAGGCCAGTACTGTTCTTTTAACAGGCACAGCCGCAATTGGAATTTCGATGGTGTTAATCATTCCTTTAGAAACCTTTCAGTCTCTTTATGGTCTCCTTCCTGTCTATATTTGGAGTATAATGGTAGGTGTATTGAATGCCTTTTTAAATGTGCCGTTAAGCAGTTTGTTTTTAAAAGTTACTCCGGCTGCCTTCAGGGGCAGAGGGTCATCATTATTAGGGTTTACGGCCAGCTCAGCGATGATGATTGGAATTTTGGCAGGAGGCTGGTTATCGAAAGAAATCGGCGTTTTATATGGCACGGCTATCTCAGGTGCCCTTTTAATGACCGTCGCCATTTTAATGCCCTTACTGAAGGGATACAAAAGCCTTTCAGATAACAGCGAACCTCAATCTGCACGGGAAACGCCAAAGCCGGCTGCCGTTAATTAATCTTGGGGGTTAGTTTTGTGAAAAAAATTGATGATATCGAAATAGCGAAAATGATGTTGGATGTCCGAAAAAGAGGGATCCTCGATATTGCTAAAGAACCTGTTACCGTCAGCCAAATTGCTGTGGAATTGAATGAGAAGCCTTCACGGTTATACTATCATGTTAAGAAACTTGAAGAAGCAGGACTTTTAGAGCTAGTCGAAACCCGCCTGCAGGGAAATTTAATTGAAAAATATTACAAACGGACAAAGGCTGCAGGAAGAAGTTTTGAGCTGGATGAATCTTTACTAAAAGAACATCATGGTACCGTGATGGAAGAAATCATGAAACTGCTCCAACCTGGACTCAAGCTATTACAATCAGAGTTAAAAAAAGGAAAACCGGACTTTGATAAGCAAGTAAACTTAATGATTAGTTTACCAACGTTGACCGGAAGAGAGTGGGAAACGTCGCACGAACGAATGATGGGGGCGATTCGGGAACAATCTGACGGGGATGAAAAGTTAGAAGAATCGAGCCTGCCAAACCTTACTGAAGAAGAGCTGAATAAAAAATCCAAATATGCCTATATAATGTTAAGCTATCGTGTTGATGACGCAGTCGAGGACTGAAATTGTGAACATTGACCCACACCCAAAATATCATTAAGGATTATTAGATTCGTCCCCTTTGGTAAATAATAGGACGATACCTAAAAATGAGGTGTGGGTCGTGCCAAATAGAGTTTATATCAGCTTTTTACGAATGCCTCTCCTAGTTCGCATCCTGTTCATTGCACTGCTAGTGTTTTTATCCTTTGGAATATCGATTCATTTTTTAGAGCCTGAAACCTTTCCAACTATTTTTGATGGCATTTGGTGGGCAATTATAACCGCCTCAACGGTAGGATATGGAGATTATGTGCCGCAATCCACCCTGGGCAGACTAACTGCGTTAATTTTGATATTGCTTGGTGTTGGATTTGTTTCCTCCTATTTTGGAACTTTAGCAGCGGCAGCCGTAACAAAACAAGATGCTTTTTCAGAAGGAAGAATCCCCTATAAGGGCAAGGGGCATATCATTATCATCGGCTGGAATGAACGTTCTAAAGAGTTAGTGGGCAAGCTGACAAACACGAAATACCCACAAATGATTGTGCTAATAGACGAGACACTTGAAGCAAATCCGGTGAAATCGAAATTTGTCCATTTTATCCAAGGAAAAGGACATGTGGATGAAACGATTATTAAAAGTGATATCGAAAAAGCGGATAAAGTCCTTATAACTGCCGATCGTGGCAATGATGAACTCCAGGCCGATATGAATAGCATATTAACATTGCTGACGATTAAAGGCCTTTGCCCGCAAGTAAAATGTATAGTCGAAATTTTAACCGCTGAACAGGTCATTAATGCACTAAGAGCTGGTGCGGATGAAGTGATCCAATCCAATAAACTGACAAGCGTTTTTATGGTCAACAGTCTGCATTCCAATGGGGATGGGGTCTTATCAAATGTTGTTCATCAGCTCCAGGAAAGCCGATTGTCCTCTAGTCCAATTAATGAAGCTGATATCGGAAAAACCTTCAGTGAAATATGTCAGGGAATGTCTGCGAAAGGAATCCTGTTAATCGGAATTCAAAGAGGAGATAAGACCTTTTTGAATCCCAGCCACTTCTTACCAATCGAAGAACATGACCAACTACTAATTATTAGATAAGGTTTACATCAAAAGAGTGCTGATGCAACAAACGCATCAGCACTCTTTTTAAATTTCTATAGTCGTTTCTCTAATTCTGCCTTTTTCTCCTCATAACCTGGTTTACCTAAAAGGGCAAACATATTGACTTTATAAGCCTCTACGCCCGGTTGGTCAAATGGATTGACACCAAGCAGGTAGCCGCTCATGGCACAGGCTTTTTCGAAAAAGTAAACAAGGTAACCAAATGTAAACTCATCCATCGCTGGAATCGTGACAATTAAGTTTGGCACGCCGCCGTCCGTGTGGGCCAGCATCGTACCTTGGAAGGCTTTGTTGTTAACGAAATCCAGTGTTTGTCCGGCAAGATAATTGAGACCATCCAAATCCTGCTCGACCGCTTCAATTTTCAGCTCGCGGCGTGGTTTTTCCACCTTAATGATTGTTTCAAATAAATCGCGGCGTCCTTCCTGCACGTATTGTCCAAGTGAATGGAGGTCTGTCGAAAAGTTTGCTGAAGATGGGAAAATCCCCTTTTGGTCCTTCCCTTCACTTTCGCCAAACAGCTGCTTCCACCATTCGGAAAAATATTGAAGACCTGGCTCATAGTTGATTAGCATTTCAATTGTTTTGCCTTTATTGTAAAGCGCATTTCTAACCGCTGCATATTGGTAGGCCGGATTATCTTCAAGCTCGGATTGACCAAAGTCCCCTTGGGCCTGTGCTGCACCTTCCATCATTTTTTCAATATCCGCACCGCTTGCGGCAATTGGAAGTAAGCCGACAGCTGTTAATACTGAGTAACGGCCGCCGATATCATCTGCGATCACAAACGACTCGTAACCTTCTTCTGTTGCTAACGTTTTTAACGCACCTCTGGCCTTGTCCGTTGTCGCATAGATTCTTTTCCGGGCCTCTTTAAGACCGTATTTTTCCTCAAGAAGCTTGCGGAAAATACGGAAGGCAATCGCTGGTTCCGTTGTTGTGCCTGATTTAGAGATGACGTTGATTGAGAAATCCTTTCCATCAAGGAGTTCAATTACATCGCTCATATAAGTGGAGCTGATATTGTTTCCGACAAAAATGATTTGCGGTGTGCCGCGTTTTTCTTTTGTTAATGCATTGTAGAAGCTGTGATTCAGCATTTCAACGGCTGCCTTTGCTCCTAAATAAGAACCGCCAATCCCAATTACCAGCAATACATCCGAATCAGATTTGATTTTTTCCGCTGATTTTTGAATGCGTGAAAACTCTTCTTTATCATAGTTAGTTGGAAGTTCAATCCATCCTAAAAAGTCGCTGCCCGCTCCTGTCTGCTCATGTAAGGAATGATGGGCAACTTTAACGGCATCGCGTAAATATGTAAGTTCATGCTCACCAAAAAAAGTGAGAGCTTTCGAGTAATCAAAACGAACATGTGTCATATATGATCCTCCATAATTTTATTTATACTAACCACTTTAACGAATGACAGGCCGATTATCAAGGAAGGTCCACTGATGTAAGCGGACCCATTTTGAATATTTTTTTACTTTTATAATGATGCCCCATAAATGGCTAAACAATCATTGCGATTCAGCTTTTTAAAGTTACCAAATTCGCCATTTGCCATCGCTCGGTCAGCCATAAGTTCAAGCTTCTGATCATCAATATCATAATCTGCTAATTGAGACGGTGCCTCAATGCTATTCCAGAATTCACGTAATTTTGCAATTCCTTCGAGCCCTGCCTCTTCGGCACTCTTCCCGTCAGGGTCAACACCAAATACCCGAACAGCAAGCTGTTTGAAGCGTTCCGGTTTTACGCTTAGGTTATGCTTCATCCAGTGCGGGAAAAGAATGGCCAGCCCGCCGCCATGCGGGATGTCATAGACAGCAGATACCGCGTGCTCCAAGTTGTGTGTCGCCCAATCGCCGCTATAGCCCATATTTAAAATGCCGTTTAGTGCCATTGTGCCGCTGTAAAGAATGGTTGCTCGATGTTCGTAATTTTCTAGGTCTGCCAGCAATTTTGGGGCCGTTTCCATCACTGTAATGAGTAAGGATTCACACATGCGATCCTGAAAATCGGTGTTCTCTTCAAGGTGAAAATAATGTTCGAGTACATGTGACATCATATCGACGATTCCATAAATCGTTTGATTTCTTGGAACTGTATACGTATTGACTGGGTCTAAAATGGAGAATTTCGGATACGTTACTGGGCTTCCCCAGCCGTATTTTTCGTTGGTTTCCCAATTGGTAATAACCGAGCCAGCGTTCATTTCCGAACCAGTGGCAGCGAGCGTCAACACCGTGCCAAATGGTAGTGCCTCACTTGCAAACGCCTTTTTAACGACTAAATCCCAGGCATCGCCATCATATTTCGCACCTGCTGCGATTAGCTTTGTGCAGTCAATCACACTGCCGCCGCCAACGGCTAACAGGAACTCAATTCCTTCTTTTTTACAAAGTTCTACCCCTTTTCGGGCCGTCGAAATACGTGGATTCGGTTCTACCCCTGGGAGTTCAAACACCTCAGCACCGATTTCCCCAAGCAGGCTGGTGACCTGTTCATAAAGACCGCTTCGTTTAATACTGCCGCCCCCATAAACAAGCAGCACCTTTTTGCCATAGTGCGGTATTTCTGTTTTTAATTGTTCTAGCTGACCTTTACCAAAAATTAATTTGGTTGGATTCCAAAATGTGAAGTTTTGCAAAATAGACACCTTCCTTTTCATCCTTCATTATTATTTATAATGTGTTATTTTGCAAAAAAGCTGATTTGTTTTTATATAAGGTTGTTTTAAATTTGTCTATTGATTTGCGCTCCAGGTGCTTCGCGCACCTTAGGGCGGTCCGGGGAGCCTCCTCGGCGCTTTAGCGCCTGCGGGGTCTCCCCTGCCCCGTCCTCCCGCAGGAGTCTCGCACCTTCTGCTCCAATCAACATAGTTATAAAATCAACACAGACATATAAAAAATCCTGGCATCAATATTGATGTCAGGAACTTTATTATACCCATCCCCTTAATAAAGATGCTTCGGCCATTTTTCCTACTCCAACCATATAAGCGGCTAAGCGCATATCAATATTGCGACTTTGGGAGATATCATAAATCTGATTGAACGAGTTCACAAGCTTCTTACGGAGCCGTTCGGCTACTTCCTCTTCACTCCAGTAATACCCCTGATTATTCTGTACCCATTCAAAATAAGAAACCGTAACACCGCCTGCCCCTGCAAGGACATCAGGAACGAGCAAAATGCCCCGCTCCGAAAGAATCCTAGTGGCCTCCAATGTCGTTGGGCCATTCGCTGCTTCAACCACAATCCTTGCTCTAATGTTGGAGGCATTTTCAGCTGTGATTTGATTAGCTATGGCGGCTGGCACCAATACATCACAGTCGTGCTCGAGCAGTTCCTTGTTGGTGATTGCCCCTTCAAAAAGAGATGTCACAGTTCCAAAGCTGTCGCGGCGGTCCAAAAGATAATTAATATTTAATCCATCCGGATTGTATAGGGCACCATAAACATCGGATATTCCAATGATTTTTGCACCCCTCTCATGCATAAACTTTGCGATATAGCTGCCGGCATTTCCAAAGCCTTGGACAATAATGCGCGCCCCCTGAATTCGAATCCCACGTTTTTTTGCTGCTTCCTCGATGCAAATGGTTACCCCCGCAGCCCCAGCTTTTTCCCGGCCTTCAGAACCTCCAAGCACAAGCGGTTTTCCTGTGATAAAACCGGGCGAGTCGTATTTACGGAAACGGCTGTATTCATCCAGCATCCAGGCCATAATCTGCGAGTTAGTGTACATATCGGGTGCCGGAATATCCTTAGTTGGTCCGACAATTTGGCTGATCGCCCGAACATAGCCACGGCTTAATCGTTCAAGTTCACCAAAAGACAACGTCCTTGGGTTACAGAGAATAGCGCCCTTTCCTCCCCCAAAGGGTAAATCCGCAATCCCGCATTTCATGCTCATCCACATCGATAAAGCCTTTACTTCATCAACATCCACCCGGGGATGAAAACGGACACCGCCCATTGTTGGTCCAATTGCATCATTATGCTGGGCCCGGAAACCTGTAAATACTTTTGTAGAACCGTCATCCATACGAACGGGAATCCTAACATGGACCATTCTCAAAGGTTCTTTCAATAATTCAAACAGTTCCTCGTTATAGCCTAGTTTTTTTAATGCATCATGAATAACAATCTGTGTTGATGTGAGAAGATTTAATGTCTCTTTATCCTTTTCATCTACACGATTTGTTACATCATTAGTCCCCATTTTGCCCCCCTATATAATTTCCGCTTTTTCCATTATCCTAAAACTTTTTTAATCCGCTCAATCGCCCAGTCTAATTCCTCTTTACTAATAACAAGCGGCGGTGCAAAACGAATCACTGTATCATGTGTTTCCTTACACAATAGTCCATGGTCTTTCAATTGTTCACAATATGGGCGGGCTGTTTCTGTCAGCTCCACACCAATAAACAAGCCGCGGCCGCGTACTTCTTTAATCAATGGATTTTTTATTTCTTTTAATTTACTTATAAAATATTCCCCAAACTCCAAGGACCTTTCGGCTAGTTTTTCATCGACTAGGACATCTAAAGATGCAATTGATACCGCGCATGCCATCGGATTTCCTCCGAAAGTAGACCCATGCGATCCCGGATTAAATACACCTAAAATATCTTTATTGGCTACGACACAGGAGATTGGGAACACACCGCCTCCTAATGCTTTACCAAGAATATACATGTCTGGATCAATACTTTCCCATTCGCAGGCAAACATTTTTCCCGTCCGCGCCAAACCAGCCTGAATTTCATCGGCAATAAACAGAATATTGTTTTCCTTACATAGTTCAAAGGCCGCCTTCATAAAGCCGGCAGGAGGAATCACGATTCCTGCTTCACCCTGAATTGGTTCAATTAAAAACGCTGCTGTATTTGGAGTAATTGCTGCTTTTAATGCCTCAAAATCACCATATGGAATGAGTTTTATCCCTGGCAGCATTGGGCCAAATCCGCGCTTATATTCTGCATCAGACGACAATGAAACCGCTGTCATTGTCCTTCCGTGAAAATTTCCGATACATGCAATGATCTCTGCTTGGTTTTCGGCCACACCTTTTACATCATAGCTCCAGCGACGCGCCGCTTTGACCGCCGTCTCAACTGCCTCAGCACCTGTGTTCATTGGCAGAACCATTTCTTTATTTGTTAATTGACTTACCTTTTCATACCAAGGGCCGAGCTGGTCATTATGGAAAGCACGTGAGGTTAAGGTAACCTTATCAGCTTGATCCTTTAAGGCTTGAATGATTTTTGGATGACGATGCCCTTGGTTTACGGCAGAGTAAGCACTGAGCATGTCCATGAATTTATTGCCTTCAGGGTCTTCCACCCATACTCCTTCAGCATGCGAGATGACAATTGGCAGTGGATGATAATTATTAGCCCCATACTTCTCTGTTTTTTCAATCAACTCATTGGTATTGATGTTTGTTGTCATAAAAAGTTTTCCTCCCTTTCAAAAGTTGAAATATGTATATTATCTATTGTAGCCGAGCTTGAAGGAAGAATGAATACTTCCGCCTAAACTTTTTATTTTCTAATCATAAAAAAAAGAAAAAGCCCGGGCATAGGCCCAGGCTTAAAATGGATTACTTTTTAATTAAATCTTCACGTTGTGATTGGTCAATCCACTCTTGAAGCTTATCTTTTAATGTGTTAAATCCTTGTTGTCCATCTGCTTCAGGAATAATCGTTGCAGCTTGGCGTTTACGAGGCTTTTTGGCCTTAGCAGCGGCAGCCTGCTGAACAGGTGCTTCTTCTGTAGCACGGATAGAAAGGCCAATTTTTCCAGCACCTTCATCTACAGATAATACTTTAACTTTAACTTCATCCCCTACTTTAAGGTGATCGTTAATGTCTTTAACATAGCCGTGCGTGATTTCAGATATATGAACAAGACCTTGGGTATTATCGTCCAGCGCGACGAATGCTCCATAGGGTTGAATTCCTGTTACCTTACCTGCTAAAATACTTCCAGTTTCAATCTTTTCTGTCATAAAAACACTCCTAAGTAAATGATTTATATATAATCCCTTATATACGATATACGCATTATAATATTATATCACAAAGAACAGTATTAATCAAAAAAGGTTTTCATTAATTTAATGTGCACCTTCTTTAGAAAACAAATTGCCGGAAAAACTTAACATAATGTTCAAATAAGGAAGGAAGAAAAACGAATCTTTCGTGATAAACTAATAGTAAGAAAATCCTTTTTTTATTCGGAGGTGAACAGGTTGAATACTATCGGCCAAACCATTAAAACAGCCCGGGAAATGCTGAACATGTCTCAAAAAGAGTTGGCGCAAAAGGTCAGAGTTGGAACACAGACGATTGAGAAATACGAATCTGGGGAATCCCTTCCAAGCACTCAGACAATCTTAAAGTTATCGACTGTTCTAGATATTTCTGCTTCTGAGTTAATAGAGCACAGCAAGTTCTTACAGACCCCACACCCATGAATAATGATAAAAAAGCGGCAATAGACCGCTTTTTTTTCCTTTCAGACAGTATAAAGGGAGGGAAAGCTGGAAAGACTTAACACATAAGCTTTTCTAGTATTTCCCCCCTTTTTGAAGTGGACGACCATGAATGGTTGTCCGCCTTTTTTTTATGGAAAAGGGGCGGAGCGGCGCAAAAAGCAAGTTAAGTAGAAAATATACGTTTTTCGCTATGAATGGGGAAGCCTTGCTCTGCTCACACCGCCTTTATTAGGTGACTAGGGCTAGTTCTCTGAATTTATTTCCATGGTAGATGGTGGCGTGGAACGCCATATTGGTTTTATATCGAACAGGACTCGTTCGTTTTGATTGCTAGTAATTCTTCTGCTATTTTTAAACAGCTTTCCATTGGAATAAGCTTTTCAAATGAAAATTCATAAATGGTTTGGATTCTTTGGGCCAGCAATGATGAATCATTTAGTTCATGGACCGCTTGAATCGTATCAGCAATTTCCGTTTCATAACCACCGTTTTTCAATTGAAATGGATCCCATTCATTTAATAAATCCACATACTGCAAATTGGTACGAATCTCTTTTCTCATATTTTTTTCTCCTGTTAGTCTTCATTTGATGAGAGTATTTTATCATAAGAGTTGTGATGTTACACAATTGAAGGAGAATATGTCATTTATATAAGGGAGTTGCGGGAATTTCCAAATATTATCCAAGAAATGTCGTAAGTTTCGATAAATTTGTAGTATATACCTGAAATGATGTCATAAGTGTCCAAAAATGTGTCATAAGCACCCGAAATTATGTAGTAAATGAAGCAAATAACGACATAATGGATTTCTTCATGGACTTTTCGGGGATGGAATCTGCGGAAACAATCAAGAAGAGGGCTTCTACTTCAACATTCAAGCTCAAAACTTTTGGAAACATCCACGTAGACGCGCTCTACTTCAACTTTCTAGCTCAAAATCTTGGGAAACGTCGAAGTAGATGAGTTCCCCTTCTGTTTTTTTCCCTTCCGGACACAATTAATTATTTATTCATTAAACAAACCTTGAAATAACAATGAAAATGCACACAACATTTCAAGTTTATGAATGTCATGTGCATTGGATTGTTATTTATTATTTAAGCACATATTCCGCGAGAACGCTTTGTAGTCCATAGATGTTTAAACTCTTGTTAAATTGCTTCTGCACTGGCAAGGCGGTCCCCGAAATCCAAATCTTTAGTTCTGCCTCTAAATCGAAGTGGCAGCCGTGGTACTCACGTCTGGCTTGTTTTTTATTTCTCCAGCCAATTGGTGTGGAAGGTTCCTTCACGGTCCACTCTTTGGTACGTATGGGCACCGAAATAATCTCGTTGGGCTTGCAGTAAATTGGCAGGAAGATTCTCCGAGCGGTAGCTGTCATAATAGGCCAGTGCACTGGAAAGCCCCGGAACTGGTATTCCTGCCTTAATCGCAATCGAAACCACTTCTCTAGCTGCATCCTGATAGTCAGCCACAATCGATTTGAAATAGGAATCCATTAATAAATTATCTAAATTTGGATCACGGTCATAGGCATCTTTAATATTTTGCAGGAAGGCAGCACGGATAATACAGCCCCCGCGAAAAATCATCGCAATTTCCCCAGGCTTTAAGTTCCAATCATACTCTGCGGAAGCTGCCTTTAGCTGGGCGAAACCTTGCGCATAGGAGATGATCTTGCTTAAGTACAAGGTTTTACGAATGAGCTCGATAAAATCCTTTTTGCTGCCGATAAATTTATTGGTGGATGGACCGGGTAAAACCTTACTTGCCTTAACGCGCTCATCCTTCATTGCCGAAAGGAAACGGGCAAAGACGGATTCGGTAATAATTGAAAGGGGAACCCCTAGGTCAAGTGAACTCTGACTTGTCCACTTTCCAGTTCCTTTTTGTCCGGCTGTATCCAAAATAACATCCACTAAAGGTTTCCCTGTTTCCGGATCTATTTTTGTAAAAATATCAGCGGTGATTTCAATCAAGTAGCTATCAAGCTCGCCTTCATTCCAGCCCTTAAACACCTCATGAAACTCCGTTGCGGACAAACCAAGCAGTGTTTTCATTAAATGATAGGACTCACATATTAACTGGATATCACTATATTCAATACCGTTATGTACCATTTTTACATAATGACCAGCACCATTTGGACCAATATACGTGCAGCATGGTTCCCCATTTACTTTCGCTGAGATTTCCGTTAACAACGGGGCGACTGCCTCATAAGCTTCTATTTGCCCGCTTGGCATGATTGCAGGACCTTTTAGGGCACCTTCTTCTCCGCCGGAAACGCCCGCACCAATAAATAGAATGCCTTTTTCAGCAAGGTCCTTATTTCTGCGAATCGTATCTTGATAAAAGCTGTTTCCTCCATCAATGAGGATATCACCTTTGTCTAAATGCTGCAGCAGCGATTCAATCGCCTTATCCGTTATTACCCCGGCATTGACCATTAATAAAATTTTCCGCGGGCTTTCTAACGATTGAACGAATTCTTCAATCTTCGTTGTACCCACTATTTTTTTTCCTTTATTATGTTCGAGGATTTCATTAACTTTCTCGGCGGAAAGGTCATAGACAGCTACCGGGAAGCCTTTACTTTCAAAATTTAATGCCAGACTCCTCCCCATTACTCCTACACCCACTACACCGACTTGTTGTTTTTCCAATTTGAATCATCCCTTCTAGGTGTTTAAAAAAGTTCATTAAGCTTTATTATAAATGAAAGGTAATTTCTCACAACTTTTATACTTAAAAAGATGTTACAAACATAGTCTTAAAAAAAACACACCTTTTTATGAAAAAAGTGTGTGAAGATTATTATTAATATTAAGGCAAGCTAATCATTAAGTTCCTGCTTTACCTTTTGATAGATTAGCATTTTTATATTGCCCTGGAGTCATCCCCGAAAACTTTTTGAAGAGAACGGTGTAGTAGCTTTGATTGCAGTACCCAAACATTTGCGCAATTTCACTAAGCCGCGAATTTGTGTGAAGAAGAAAATACTTGGAGTCTTCAATTTTTTTGCGATTTATGTATTCCGGGATAATCATTCCCACTGATAATTTAAAAATCCTTGAAAGGTAGCCGGGGTGGACACCCGCAAATTCTGCCATTTTTTCTAAGGTGATCTCATGTAAGATTTCCTGATGAATGTATGTAATTGCTCGATTTACCACATGGTTATATTCTAATCGTTCAGCTGATTTTAATGTATCAATGAAACATGAAACCATTTCATACTCAAGTGCTTTCAAGTCAGCAAAGGTATTTGTTTTTTCAATTTGCCGAATCATAACATCGCTTAAACTGAAAGCATCCTCAGGCAACGCCCCGCCTTTAATAATGGCACGTGTAAATAATGTGCAGGAGCAAATAAGCGAATTCTTTATCGACCGAATGGGTTCGGCTGCGAGCTTCGCTCTTTCCAAACTATTAATTTGGTCAAGGACCTCTTTGGCCTCTTCTTGATCACAACGAATAATAGCATCCATTAGTTGCTGCTCTAATGCAAAGGAAGGATGATAGTAAAAGTTTCGGATATTTTCAGCCCGTGTTTCAAAGAAATACTTATTATTGTTATTTTTCATTTCCATCCACATTTCACCTTAAAAAAATGTTAAAAATATCATTTTTTTAATATCATTGTAATTTTTTAGTCTATAGAATTCAAGTATAAACCTTAAAGGGGGCTATAAAGAAATGCAGAGAAAAAAATTGTTCACTAAATTGTTAGCGTTTTCCTTTGCGGCAAGCATCGCATTAACTGGATGCAGCAGTGATGCCAGCACCGAAAAAACGAAACCGGCAGACAAGGACAAAGCTAGCGAAAAGCAAATTGTAGTTAAGTTCGCAGCCCAAAATGACAATACTCCTGCAACGCAAAAGTTGATTGACGCCTTCAACCAAAAGCAGGCTAAGTACAAAGTCGAGTGGACCCAAATGACCAATGACTCCGCTCAGATGCATGATCAGCTCTTAAATTCTTTATCTAGCGGCTCTTCCGATTACGATGTTCTCTCTATGGACGTTGTTTGGGCCGGTGAATTTGCCGGTGCAGGATATTTAGAACCCCTTGACGTGAACATGAATAAAACTGCCTTAAAAAAGACCGATTTCAATGCTGGCTCGATGGCATCTGGAAATTATAAAGGCAAACAATATACGCTTCCTTTCTTCCCAGACTTAGGTTTACTTTATTTCCGAAAAGACATTGTAAGTGCTGAAGATGCTGCTAAGCTTGAAAGCGGGAGCTACACATATGACGACCTATATAACATGTCAAAAACCTATACTGGAAAAAATAAGACAAAGTACGGATTCGTTTATCAATCCAAGCAGTATGAAGGATTAACCGTTAACGTAACAGAATTCACAAAATCATATGAAAATGTAAAAGCTGGTCTTGAATCCATGTATAAATTTACGCAGGCACCATTCGAGCCTAAGGATCTCTTAAACTATATGGAGGGGGAAACCCATACAAACTTCGAACAAGGGAATGCTGTATTTTCCCGGAACTGGCCCTATGCATTCGGGCGGATTAAAGGAAAAGAAGATGGCGTGACCGTTGCGGTTGATCAAGTCGGAATTGCTCCACTTCCTAACGGCGGTTCTGTTGGCGGATGGTTACTCGGGGTGAATAAAAGCTCGAAACAGCTTGACGGTGCATGGGAATTTATTAATTTTGCCGCTGGGGAAGAAGGTCAAAAAATTATGTCTACCCAAGGTGGATATTTACCTGGATTCAATGCCCTGCTAGATAATGACGAAGTTAAGTCTGCAAATGTCATGCTTAGCTACCCAGGCTTCCAAAAAGCGTTAACAACAACCATTGCCAGACCTGTTTCACCTGAGTATTCCAAAACGTCGGATACGATTCAGGTTCAAGCCCATAAATATTTAAGTTCCGGAGCAGGACTTGATGAAGCTGTCAAAGCAATTGAGGCAGCTGCCAAGGGAGAATAAAAAAGAAAAGCGGAAGCGCCCGTATAGCGGCGTATGGATTGGAGCGCTTTGACTGAGATAAAGGAAACACGGAGAGCGTAAGCGCATCCGTGCTTGACTTATCGTAGGGAAAAGAGCGAAATCCACTAGCCGCTGGGCGCTGGAGCTAGACAGTTATCATCTAAACAATGTTCAAATAGGGCTCTAATTTAAACATTAGAGCCCTTTTCATTCATAGAATGAAAGGTTTTGCTTAAATTAACCCGATAAATTGGACAACAGAGAGGGTGATAATAATGCAGAAGATGGGGTTTAAGGGGTGGCTTTTTGTTCTTCCCACCTTGTTGATCATCGGCATTTTCTCCTTATGGCCAGTGATCCAATCTTTTACCTATACTTTTTTTGATTATCGTCTCAATGACCAGCAAAAAGCTGGATTGTATGTGAGCGAAAGATTTAATGCCTCCCTTTTTAATGAAACGCAAATGTATGTCTCGATGTTTTTGGAAGAAGACTTAGCTAACATAAAAAGTGAAGAAGATCTGAATCAAGTTACCCAGCTAAAGAAAGATTTAATGGCAGCAGATAAACAATTTAACGGTCAAAAAGGTGTCATTAAAATCAGTAAACAAGAAAAGTCAAAAATTGAACATTTGCATAAATCTGCGAAGGAATTGGTACATTCCCTTAATAGTAAGTATGAACTCATTCATAAAGATGATTTGCCAGCTTTAGTGGATGATCTGCAAAATAGTGTGATTCCTTCCAATTTTATTGGCTTAAAGGGTTATAAACAGGTCTTTACCGACAATCGGATTGGTATTGCCCTCCGGAATACGTTCTCTTTCACGGTATTATCCGTCTTTTTTGAACTTGTACTTGGTTTAGGACTTGCCCTTGTATTAAATAAAGCTATGTTTGGCCAGGGAATCGTTCGAACGGCCTCATTAATTCCATGGGCCATTCCAACAGCTGTTGCGGCACTTATGTGGAGCTACCTTTTCAACGGAAGCAGCGGCATCGTCGCCCATTTTTTTGAAGCGGCTGGACTCGTCGATAAATCCCAAAACCTTTTACTCAGCGGGCCCGGGGCTTTTGCATCAACAATACTAGCGGATGTCTGGAAAACGACGCCTTATATGGCATTATTATTGCTGGCCGGCTTGCAAAACATTTCGCACTCCTTATATGAAGCTGCCTCCATCGATGGAGCGGGTAAAGTTAAATCGTTTTTCAAAATAACACTGCCGCTTTTAAAGCCATCCATTTTGGTCGCATTATTATTCCGAACATTAGATGCCTTCCGCGTATTTGATCTCATCTATGTATTAACGGGGGGCGGACCAGGGGGCGAAACGGAAACACTCTCTATTTACGCCTATAAAGTCATGTTTGCTCAAACGAACTTTGGCTATGGATCGATTATTGTAATGTTTATGTTTGTATGTGTCGCCATTATTGCGATTTTGTTTGTGAAATTCTTGGGTGCGAACCTGATGGAAAAAAATTAAGGAGGGATAGCTATGCAGACCTCTAAACGAAATTTATGGATCACCTTTGGGGTGGTCGTTATCTGTTATTTGTTTGCGATGGTATTCCCGTTCTTCTGGGTATTTATCACCTCCTTTAAAACATCTGGTGAGATATTTGGAACGGGGGCCTTCCGTGTTATTCCTGAAAATCCAACCTTTCAAAACTATCTAACCATTCTGTTTGAAAAAGGAATCTTAAACTCGATAAAAAATAGCCTTATTGTTGCAACAACGACAACCATTTATATCATTGTGGTCGCAACCTTTTCTGCCTATGCCATTTCCAGGTTTCATTTTAGGGGAAAGAATATTCTTTTGGGTTTGATACTCGCAGTGTCGATGTTTCCGCAAATGATTATCACTGGCCCTGTTTATAACTTATTTTTACATTTTAAACTATTAAACTCCTTCGCTGTCGTTTTACCTTATTCAACGATTACCTTGCCGATGGCCGTTTGGATTTTAGTCACACATTTCAACCAAATCCCAACTGCGCTGGAAGAATCAGCAAAAATGGATGGCGCCACTACTTTTCAAACATTATCTAAAATCATTTTTCCACTGGCAGCACCAGGCGTATTTACGACTGCCATCATTACCTTTATCGCGTCATGGAATGAATTCCTTTTAACAATCACATTGAACCCTAACCCAGAATATCATACTGTTCCTGTTGCCATTTCCTTCTTAAGAACTCAATTTGAGATCCTTTGGGGACAAGTATCAGCAGCAACAGCGATTGTAACCATCCCAACTCTTATTATCGTCCTCTTATTCCAAAGACAAATTGTCTCCGGGTTAACGAGCGGCGGGGTCAAAGAATAGTTAATATCGAGGTGTACCACATGTCTTGGAAAATAAGTTCCCACAATATGGAGCCTGCTCAAATTTTAGTTGATGAAAGTTTATTTTTCACTGGAAATGGTTATTTAGGTGTACGTGGAAATTTTGAAGAAGGCCTTTCCATAGGTCAACAATCAATCCGCGGCACCTACTTAAATGCCTTTCACGATAGCGTAGCAATTCCCTATGGAGAAAAGCTTTATGCCTTTCCAGATACACAGCAAAAGCTATTAAACGTCATCGATTCCCAATCGATTGAGATTTTCTTCGGGGAAGAACACGAAGAGGAACGATTTTGTTTAGAAGAAGGAGAAGTCCTTTCGTTTGAACGACATTTGCATTTTGATCAAGGCTTTTCTGAGAGAACAATCGAATGGCGATCACCATCTGGGAAGGAAATAAAGCTGACCTTCAAAAGGTTAGTTTCATTTCTCGACAAAGAAGCCTTTCTTCAAAAAATAAAGCTGGAATCTACAAACTTCCAAGGAAGGATTCGGATTGTTTCGAGCGTTAATGGAGATGTAGCTAATTATGTCGACACCGTCGACCCGCGCGTATCCTCAGGCCACGCTAAACTGTTAAAGGTGACCGCTGTGCAGCAATTAGGTGCTGTCTCCTATGTTGAGTGTGAAACGACAAATACGATGCTTAAAACGGCTTGTGCTGCGTCCTATCAGCTGTCGAATTCTTTTAAAAGAAGGAATCACCTTCATGCGAATTCTGTTGTATCTGAGTTTATTTTTCATTTCAGTGGAAAAGCTACTTTCGAAAAGAAAAGTATTTTCGTCGATACATTGCGGCATGGGGAAGGTTTAGCTGTCTCCGCTCTCCAATTACACACAAAGCTAGCTGAAAAAGGGTTCTCTCAATTTTCAATCGAACAGGAAAGCTATCTTAGTGATTTCTGGAGCGATACAGATATTGAAATTCGCGGAGATTCTTCGTTGCAGGAAGGAATTAGATTTAATTTATTTCATCTCTTGCAATCTGCGGGCCAAGACCGTTTTTCCAATATCGCTGCAAAAGGCTTATCTGGAGAAGGCTATGAAGGCCACTATTTTTGGGATACAGAAATCTATATCCTCCCTGTTTTTTTAATGACCCAGCCTGATATAGCGCGAAAGCTTCTTCTTTATCGTTATTCGATTTTGGAGCAAGCCAAACTTCATGCAAAGGATATGGGCCATCGGAAAGGAGCTTTATTTCCTTGGCGGACAATCTCAGGGACAGAATGTTCTTCCTACTTTCCATCAGGGTCGGCTCAGTATCATATAAGTGCGGATATCGCCTACAGTTTTGTCCAGTATTCCCTTGTTAGCGGGGATTCTAATTTTATGAAGGAACACGGTGCGGAGGTCCTTTTTGAGACAGCACGGCTATGGGTGGATACAGGCCATTTTGATGGGGAATCTTTTAAAATTGACGCTATTACCGGGCCCGATGAATACACCTGCATTGTTAACAACAACTACTACACAAATGTGATGGCGAAATACAATTTGATTTGGGCAGTGAAATGTTACCAGCTATTGGACTCTTTAGATGGCGAACAGCTTTCAAACTTGAGCAGGAAGATAAGTTTGACTAAAGATGAGATCCGAACATGGCAGCGTGCAGCCGAGCGGATGTATTTGCCCTATGATCAGAATCTTGATATTAACCCTCAAGATGATACTTTTTTACAAAAGGCCGTATGGGATTTAAACAATACACCGAAAGAAGATTTCCCGCTTCTTTTGCACTATCATCCGCTTACATTATACCGGTACCAGGTCTGCAAACAAGCTGATACCGTCTTGGCACATTTTTTGCTGGAGGATGAGCAAGAATTAACAACCATCAGGAATTCATTCGATTATTACGAAAAAATAACCACACATGATTCTTCTTTATCCTCCTGTGTTTTTAGTATTATGGCATCAAAGCTTGGGCATAAACAAAAAGCCTATGATTATTTTATTGAAACGGCAAGATTGGATTTAGATAATACCCATGGTAATACAAAGGATGGTCTCCACATGGCGAACATGGGCGGCACATGGTTAGCGATTGTCTTTGGTTTTGCTGGACTTCGCATTAAGGAAAGCGGTATTTCCTTTCACCCTGTCTTACCTGACAAATGGGAGGGCTATCGATTCTCTATCCAATGCCGAGGCCGTAAGTTACAGGTTGAAAAAACTGCGGAACAGACCATCATAAAGCTAGTCCGTGGAGAAGGTTTATCAATAAGCGTTTTCGAGCAATCCTACCACCTTGAAAAAGAAAAGGCACTGATCATCATATAAGCAGAAGACCTGCCTTGACGGGAGGTCTTCTGCTTATTAACTATTTTGTTGATTCTAATAAATGCTGCAGCATTTGTTCCCCTGACATCAGCGCTTCGCCTCCGCCCTGGGCAAAGGAGTCGCTTCCACCACCCTTTCCGTTAATAAGCGGAAGAGCATTTGCGATTACCTTTTTCATATTTTCCATTCCCGCTGCCCCTCTCGCACAAACGAGCTGCAAGCGATTTTCATTTTGCGACACAAAGAAAACAATGGCCGTTTCCTCTTCACTAGTGATCAGTCTGGCCAGCTTTTGCAGTTCTTGAATGGTCCGATTTTGAAAAACTTCACCGATGAGTTTTTTCTGTTCACTTTTTTGGAGTAAGTCCTTTGCTTCATATTGAAGCAGCCTTTCCTGAAGTTGCTCAAGTAATTTTTCTGCCATTTTTCCATTCTCAAGAAGGCGCTGGGTCGCTTGTTCCATTTCCTTCTCCGGAGCATTGAGAAGTTTAGTCAATTCAAGCAGGACTTTTTGCTTTTGATCCAGTTGCTTTATAACACGATTTCCGCACACAAATTGAACACGGGTCTTTTTCTTTTGCTTTTCCCAATCTAATATTTTGATGGCGAAGACCTCACCGGTTGCTTTTGGATGTGTCCCGCCGCAGCCGTTATCATCAAAATCTGGAATAATAACAAGTCGAATGTCTTCTTTAACCTTTGTCTCTTTTCTTAGTGAATACTGTGACAATTCTTCTTCTGACACCCATTTCGTTTCAATTGGCCTGTTTTCGAGGATAATCTGGTTGGCAAGCTCCTCTGCTTTCTTAGCTTCTTTTTCCGTGAGGCTTTCTGTTTCCAAATCAATGGTTAGCAGCTCATTTCCTAAATGGAAGCTTACTGTTTTGAAAGCGAATAAATGATCAAAGGCTGCTGATAGGATATGCTGTCCGGCATGCTGCTGCATATGATCAAAACGTCGTTTCCAATTGATTATTCCGGATACTTCCTTTCCTAAATCTTGTAATGGACGATCAAGATAATGACGAATTTCTCCTGCGACTTCTTCTACGTTTACTACTTGTTGATCCTCAATGGTACCTAGATCATGAGGCTGTCCTCCTCCGGTTGGGTAAAAAGCGGTTTGTTTCAAAACAATGTACCAATTTCCAGCCCTATCTTGCTCTTGTTTTACTACTTGTGCCGTAAAAGATTGTATGTAAGCATCTTGATAATAGAGTTTTCCTTCCATGGTTTATAGCACACTCCTATTTAATTTTCACTATAATATATAACCTATTGTCGGGAATTAGGGGAAATAAATCAAGAAAATAGAAAAGCGCAAGCGCCCGTTTAGCGGCGTATGGACTGGAGCGCTTTGACTGAGATAAAGGAAACACGG
>NZ_BCVI01000037.1 GCF_001591665.1 Neobacillus soli NBRC 102451
GGGCGCTGGAGCTAGACACTTCTCAAAGTAAAAATGTTCTTTCTTAGTGTTAAGAAAAACTGTTCCCTCGATTGCGAAGGAACAGTCTGCCGGTAACCTTAGCGGTTGTTATTTCTTATCTTCCCGAGTTCCAAATGTTCCTGGTTTAGTAGTTGGCATTTGACCACTTTGCGGGAAGCCGCCCATGCCTTGAGGGAAACCAGTATGCTGCTGTCCACCCATCATTTGCGGAAACCCTGGTTGTTGAAAACCACCCATTTGCGGGTATCCCTGGTGCTGATAACCACCCATTTGTGGATATCCCTGATGTGGATTGCCGCCCATTTGTGGATACCCTTGTTGTGGATAACCGCCCATATGTGGATACCCGCTCATTTGTGGATAACCACCCATTTGTGGATAGCCTGTTTGTCCAGGGAATCCCCCAAAGTATTGTCTTTTCTCCATTTTTTCGCCTCCTAACAGTCTCTGTGTTAGTGTATGTCCACATTTGGGATAAGCTTAGATTTTTACCTATAAATTAAAAATTTTTCAAAAAAAATAAGACCATCCATAAGACGGCCTTCAAAAAGTATTACAAATTGTTCTATTCCTTTTCATCCTGTGCTTTCTTTTGGCCAGCTTTTTTATTCTTAGAAATTTCTCCACAGGCAATTCGTTTGCCTGAGTACCCTGCTGGTTGTGTCATGCCATCATCTTTTCCTTCATCAATGACAATGGAGGTCCCTTCTTTGGTAAACAGCGAGGTCTTCCCATCTTTTAAGGTTACGTTGGGTGCCATTAAATCCGCCTTAACTGTCCCATCATCCTCGACAATTAAATTGGGCAGATCCCCCGCATGAGCACCTTTAGGATGGAGAAGCCCATGTTCCTTGTTCTCTGGATTAAAATGATTACCCACTGATTTGAAATCTGGCGCCTTACATTTCCCGCTTTCATGAATATGAATCGCATGTTCCCCGGCTGGAAGTCCTTTTAAATTCACTGATAATTTGACACCACTGGATTGTTCAGCAACCTCTATTTTTCCAAGCGAATCTCCGACAGCATTAAACATTCCTACATCTACTTTCTTTACATTCTCTTCCATACATCCTGTAAGTAGCAACAGCGGAATAATTACCCACCCTTTTTTCATATATGTATGACCCCCACAATAGTCAATTTGCCAATAGTATTAACAAAAGGCTAATTACCTATGCAGTATTCAGGCTCATCTGTAAACGATGGGTAAAAGAAAAAGGAACAGCGTCTTTACTAACTGTTCCTCGGAGTGGATTGCTGATTTTTTAATTGTTCTTCTAATTCCTTTGCCTTTTTGGCTTCTCGTTTTGAAACTTTAATGATAAATCTCATCGTAATCAAAGCCCCAATTAAAAAAATCACAAAAGTTATCGCAGCGGGAATATATTCTGATTTATCCTCCGGAAAGTATAAAAACATTGAAAGTACTAACGGTTGAAACATTTTTCTTCTCCCTTTCTAAAAGGAACTGCCTATTAATTATAGCAACAAAAAACGTTTCCTACCAATTTACAATCCGATTCCTACGCCTATTTTAAAACTTTAATCTTTTTAATGATAACGTCCTTTTCTGGTTTATCCTGTGCACCTACTGGTGTATTGCCAATCTTATCAACGATATCCATGCCGTCGATCACTTGTCCGAAAACAGTATGGTGATGATCAAGCCATGGGGTCCCGCCGTTTTTATCATAGGCATCAATGATTTCTTTAGGATAGCCAGCCTTTTCCAATTCCGCCTTCATCGATGGGTCGAGTGATGTGCTTTGAACAATAAAGAACTGGCTTCCGTTTGTGTTAGCCCCCGAATTTGCCATCGATAAAGCCCCGCGAAGATTGAAAAGATTGTTAGAGAATTCATCTTCAAATGGCGAACCGTAAATACTCTCGCCGCCTGTTCCATTTCCATTGGGGTCGCCGCCCTGAATCATAAAGTCTTTAATAACCCGATGAAAAATCAATCCATCATAATACCCTTCCTCACCATGTTTCACAAAGTTTTCCACGGCTTTCGGTGCATATTCCGGGAATAATTTGATTTTAATCGTCCCCATTGACGTTACCATTTCAACGAGTTTTTCGTTATCAGACACCTCTGCTGAAAGCTGAGGATAGACTGCATTTGCCACTTGTTGATCCCCTTCCTTTTGCTCTGTTTTTGGTGCAGCAGTTTTTGGTTTTGAAACTTCTTTCTTCGTGCTTGTCCCACAAGCTGCCAAAACAAGAACAATTGTCAATAATGAAAATAAAATCTGCAATTTTCTTCCCATTTATTATCCCTCCATATTTTCAACCTTAACCGAAATAATAATATTTCGTACATTGATTTAAATTTACTATGTTTCGTTATAAAATGGAAGATAGATATTATCGAAAGTATGATTAGGGGTGTTTGTTGTGTCAGAATTACAAATTGGTGAAATTGTAACCGCCATTTATAAAACCGGTAAATATATCGGAGAAATAACGGAGGTGCGTCCGCAGCATTATTTAGTAAGGGTCCTTGCCGTGCTTAAACATCCAATGCAGGGTGATCTTCACAGCCCCAAAGACGCAGATGTACTTATTTTTCACGAAAGACGCGCGCTTAGCTATAGAGAACAGGCAAATATTCCTTACAAAATGGTTAAGCCCTTTGAAAATGAAGTTCCAGATTATTTGGATTCATTAAAAGCTGCTGTAGCCAAAATGAAAAAGGAACTAACAGAGACCTCTTCGGAATGGGCAAATATGAGCTTAAAAGCGATGGAATCATTGGAAAGGGATTATAGGTTTTAACAAGAACAAAAGGCGCAAGCTTCCTTTGCGCGGCGTATGGACTGGAGCGCTTTGACTGAGATAAAGGAAACACGG
>NZ_BCVI01000038.1 GCF_001591665.1 Neobacillus soli NBRC 102451
GGGCGATGGAGCTGGATTCAGATAACTATTTCAAGTTATCCACACTAAATTATTTTATTATTTCCTTAACAACAATAAAGGCCAAATCAGTTTGAATGATTTGGCCTTTTATGCGAATTCATTTAATAGCTTTGAAAAATCAACCCGGTCACCAATTGTCGTTGGTTCCGGTTTTTCCAAATAACGTTTATCCTTTTCAACAAGCCTGAATATATTAAAGGTAGTCAGTGCATCATCAAGTGCCCGGTGATGCCGGCCTGTCCCTTCTTTGCCATATTCTTGAACGGCCTTCCATAATCCCGTTTGATTTTGGTCACCGAAAAACCGTTTATATTCCATTGAGAGATCTAATTCAGCCGCTTTTAACGGGAAAGCAACTCCTGCCTTTACACAATTCTGCCGAAGCACCTTCATATCCATATTTCCCCAAGTAACAATGGTTGTTTCATAATTATTCTTATTGAACTGCTCCAATTTCTTCACAAGTTCAAAAATCGATAATCCCTTGTCTACTTGCTGCTGCGAAATATGTAAGAAGGATTTACAGCGTTCCGATAACCTTGGGAATTTTAGTGGAGTTACAAAGGATGAAAACTGTTCTGTTACTTGATCATCAACGACCGCAACAATTCCAACCTCGATAATTTCCGCGAAGAAATCCTTCATTCGAACATTCCGTTCGGGCATTGTAAACTCAAAATCAATAAATAAATGTTGCCGTCTTGCTCTCAAAAATCTCACCACCTTTACTGTTAAATCATCTTAATACCATTATATAAAGAAACCTGTACAAAAAATTGTGCTTTTTTTCTATTTTTTTATTTATTACATTATAACACGAATTAAATGGTAATTTTTCAAATCTTTAAACAATTTATAGAAAAAAAGATGGGAAAAGAGTCCCATCCGATTTTGACAAAGTATTTACTTTTTTAATTTCATGATTGCCATCGTACATCTTGATACACAAATAAGACGGCCTTGCTCATCGCTTATCTTGATGTCCCAAACCATGGTTGTTTTTCCTTGATGGAGCACGGTCCCAACTGCCGTAACAATCCCTTCCGATTTGGAACGGACATGATTTGCGTTAATTTCCAGCCCCGCCACTATTTCCGTCTCTTTATTGACCAATTCATAAGCGCCAACACTTGCAACCGTCTCTGCTAAAGCTACTGATGCTCCGCCATGCAGAATACCGTATGGTTGGCGGGTGCGCCCATCGACTGGCATTGTCGCAATTACCTTCCCTTCTTCTACATGGGTGATTTCAATACCGAGTGCTTCGATTAATGTATCTTTGATCATTTTTATCCCTCCACTTATGTAATTAATGTTATTAATAATCTATTCTACAGCTTTCAGAGATTTTCCTTTTATCCCTCTAATCTTTGGTACAGCCTAGCACGAAAAAAAACAGCTGTAAGAGCTGTTTTTCACCTTGTTAATAATAATAAGGGGGTCTAACTCCCGGGTAGCCCATTCCGGGATAACCCACTGGCGGGTAACCCACTCCTGGGTAGCCCATTCCCGGATATCCACCATAAAATGGACGACTAGCTACAAATCCTCCTGCTAAGCCGCCGCCTATTAATCCGCCTAAAAAGCCGAGCCCGCCTACCGCCAGCGGCCATCCTAATAAGCCTATAAATCTTTGATCCTGGACCGGGTAAGGGTTTCGATAAAGGTACGGGCTTTGATAAGGGTACATGCAGCCTACCTCCTTTTCATCTATACTTGCCTACACTATTGCATATGCGAAAAGGATGGGTTTGGAGTGGGCTAAAGAGAAAAGGGTACTTATCAGGTTTATATTAACCATTTAATTACAAACTCGGCTTTTTC
>NZ_BCVI01000039.1 GCF_001591665.1 Neobacillus soli NBRC 102451
TAGTTTTATCAAAATATTTAAATACGCCGGTGTGGCGGAATTGGCAGACGCGCACGACTCAAAATCGTGTTCCGTGAGGAGTATCGGTTCGACCCCGATCACCGGTATCATGACACTGCTTGCCAATGCAGTGAAATCAACGTTTCTTACACTTCGTAAGAAGCGTTTTTTATTTATCTCAAATACGATTCTTACAAAAATATCGTGTACATAAAATCGTGTGCGTACCCTGTCATTAAACAGGGAGGAATTAAAAATGGCAAAGCGTAAAAATGAACTATCAATTGAAGAATTATCCATCATTAACTCACCAAAAGCAGTAAAAGAAATTGATTTCAAAACCGCTTTTTCATTATAAGTTGATGATTGCCAAATCAGAAACCTAAGACCTCAAACCTCAAACAATCCAATAGTACAGAAATGAACTATCTGTATTCTTCAAAATGCTAAAAGAACAAGGCATTAACTCCTCATTCGAAGCTATTACAAAAGAGGATATTAAGCGAAATGTCTATCTGTATATGAAAGAGAAGGGATTGCAGACTGACACCATAAACTCTCGTTTAAGAGCAATAAAAGCGTTCTTTAATTTTCCTCATCGTGAAAGTCATCCCAAAAACAATCCACTTAGTGATATTAAACTGCTTAAAGATTGCAGAAAAGTTGTTGAAACCTTTACAAATGAAATTCTTGCAACAAACTCAGCAATTTTCCAAATTCTTCAGCATGTGCATTAGTATGTTTTAGATGAGTTAAATAATCTAACTCCAATGGATCAGCCAATTAAAGAAAATTAATGAATAAATACAATGATAAATAGAATGGCTTTTTATCAACAATTATTTGACAGAAGTTTAGACAAATACTCCCAAAAAACCTTTGATTCTATTTATATAGCAAAAAATTGTTTATTTTTTTTTTGATTGAATTCTCCATAATTCCTTTTTTTCGACAAAAAATATTTAAATAGACAAAAAATAAAAGATTTCAAATTATATCAGTAAAAGTTATCTTGTTTATTTTGTTTACTTAGTTTACAAAGGATATTGAATTCTTACGGTAAGAGAAATTTATTCTTATAGATTAAAGGTATTTACAAATACTATATTAATTTACACCATTTAGTAACGGTGTAAAAATATGTCAAACAATAATGTTATTTCAAGACATAATGCAGCAGAAAATTCAAAATATTCAAGCCTATAATAGACTTGCTTTACCAAATCTATTAAGGGGTGTTTGTAGTTGAGGAAAAAGAGATTGAAAAACAAATTACTAGTTTTAACAACAAGTACAGCAATTGTTGCATCAACCTTGTTCGCTAGTCTGGGGTCGCCAATTTTTGCAGAAACTGCAAAGGGGGAGTTAATCCCGCAAGAAGAAAGCTTCTCGGTTGTCTCACTTGAAATTCCTAACGAAGCCGCAGCAGAAAAAATCAGGGAGCTCGAAATCGATTTTGATCACGGGATCCATGAACATGATGGAGTGTGGGAAGTAGAAGCAGTCGTTACTCCATCAGAGGTTAAGATGCTAGAGAAAAATGGGATCAAAGTTGCGGAAACATTAATGACGGAGCAAGTATGGCAAAAAAGAGTCAATGAAAGAAACACAACGGTTCAGCGGAATGCAATGCTAGCTGCCGAAGAGGAAACGTTGCAAGTTCTTCGTGCCAATCATTACACGAACCAATCAGCAACTTTCCTTTACCTTGAAGCGAAATCCAGTCTTGGAGATGTAGCAGGAACAGTATTAACCGCTAAGTGGATGGAGAATGGCGTAGAAAAATCAGCAGCATTAGCAAAAAGAAGTGATTATGGGGCTTATCTATACCACTATTTGGAACTGCCTATAACAGGCATTCCATCAACTGTTACAATAGTTAGTAATAAAGGAGCAGCTGCTGCGACAAGTAATGTAACAGAATGGCTTGGCGGGGGAAAACCTGAGCCAGGTGAGCACTATGTATCTGGGTTTGTTGATCATTATATGACTCCAGCAGAAATGAACGCCAAAATGGATCAATTGGCGGCGGAATTCCCAGAGATTTTAGAGATAGTTGAAATGCCTAATAAAACAAATGGATACAGACGTAATGCACAGGCATTAATGGGAACTGTCACAAATTCTTCTGTTTCCGTTACATCGAAAGCTTGGGGACATGAAGGCGGCAACGATATTGAAGTAAGCTTCGTGAATCCTAATGCTGCAAATCGAAATCTTAATGTAATCAAGACAGGTAAAAAGATTGTTGTTCAATTGGCAACAGACTCATCTGGCAAGATTACAAGTACTGCTAAACAAGTTGTTGATGCACTAAATAAGGATGCCAGCAATCTTGTTACGGCAACAACATACCGTGGAAACGTCGGAAATGGAGTTGTTGGGGTTTTATCAGCAAAATTAACGGATGGTCTCAAAGCTCCGGCGAATGTTTCCCGTGAGCCAATGACAGTAAGGGCATTCCGTATTGGTAAAGTTCGAGACGGTTCCAAACCGGGTGTACTTGGCTACTCTCAAGAACACGCTCGTGAGTGGGTTACACCACTTGTTTCTATGGAATCGGCTGAGCGTTTGCTAAGAAACTATGCTACTGACCCGGGAACAAAAAAACTTGTCGATAATCTTGATATTTTCATTGTTCCAACGGTTAACCCTGATGGTGCCAATTATACCTTCTATGACTACAATATGCAGCGCAGAAACATGACAAATCACTGTGGACCAGAAGGAGCTTCAGATTTTAATTCCCGCAACAGCTGGGGTGTCGACCTTAACCGAAATCATTCTATTGGATCAGTATTCGATGGTTATATCGGTGCTTCAACAAGCTGTACGAGTGACACATTTGCAGGTCCTTCTATAAACTCTGAGCCTGAAGCAAAGAATCTTGTATGGTTAGCGGATAACTTTGATAATCTTAAGTTTTCAATGAATATCCATAGCAATGGTGGATACTTCATGTGGTCTCCAGGTGCATATGATGCAAAACGTGTAACACTGACTCGTCCAACAGCTGGGGAAGAAGCATTTTATTGGAAAGCATCTGACCATATTCTAAAGACTATTCAGGATCACCGCGGAACGGTCATTCAACCAACACGGACAGGCCCTATTCCTGATGTGTTGTATTCCGCTGCAGGTAACTCTGCTGATTATTTCTGGTATAAGAAAGGCATTTATGCTTGGAACTTTGAAGTAGGTGCACCATTATGGAATGGTAAAGGTTGGGTTTCTGTTGGATTCCAGCCTACTTATGCAGAAGGTCATGAAGAGGCGATGGAATTTGCAAACGGATTTATCGGAATGCTTGAAGTCGCGTTAGACCAAGCTGGAGATAAGACAAACCCTGAATCAAAGGCAGTACCTGGAAGCGGAAGATATGCTAAATCAGTTAAGGTGGATATTGAAACAAGTGAACCGGCTACTGTTTATTACACATTAGACGGAAGCCGGCCAACGTTTGATTCAGCGAAAATTCAGCTTGCTGGAATTCGTGAGGGTGCAGAAAAGCTAAAAATTGATGCCACTACAACGATTAAATTCTTCTCCGTCGATACGGCAGGGAATGTTGAAAATAATTACAATCCAAAAGGTAAAGATAATAACTATAATTCTGTAACACTTACAATTGGCGGCGACCAAACTAAAGAGCCTGGAGCTTCAGACTTAATAGCTCTTGTAGAGCGCTTTAACAAAGAAGGCGGTTTCTCTAATAGTCTGGCAGTTCGTCAGTTAACAACCCATTTAAGTGCATTAGAGGTGTATGAAAAACAAAAAGCTACTGACAAAATTGCAAAGCATTTGGAAACCTTTAAGACATTGCTTGACAGCCAAAAGAAAACCGGTGTGATTTCAGAAAAGGCATATAATTCTATCCTCGCCTATGCTGATTATTTAACTGTGAAGTGAGGCACTAATTTTGACTCTAATGGATCAATAGGTTTCGGAACAGTTTAATTAAAATCGCAGGCGATTTAATTAAACCGCTGGCAATCCGTCCTAGCTTTAGCCGCTAGTGGACAAACTATCCCTTTGCGACAGCATACCTTGTCGCAAGGGAGATAGAATTACGGATTTAACTCCTCAAATGGAATCTCAACCATGATGAGGGGACTAAAAAACACAAAAATTATGAGGGGGAATTTTAAATGGGTTTTAAGAAACGTTTAGGAATGGGCATTATGTCTGGAATGTTGGGTCTATCACTAATAGGTGGAGCTACATATGCTTACTTTAGTGATACCGAAACAACAACAAATACGTTTGCAGCGGGAACATTGGATTTATCTGTAAACCCAACAGTGATCATTGATGTGGATAATCTTCAGCCTAGAGATTCCATGACTCGTACTTTTGAACTTATTAACAACGGTTCCCTTGATATCAAGGACGTGACATTGAAAACAGATTATACCGTGATTGATGCAAAAGGGGATAACACTGAAAACTTCGCTAAGCATATCCAAGTGGAGTTCTTATATAACCTTGATAAGTTAAATGAAGTAGTTTATGAAACAACATTAGCTGACTTGAAAAATATGACTCCTGATGCAATTGCGCAAAATATTTTCATCCCAATAATAGGAGAAAAAGGGCTTGCTGTTGGTTCTCTGGATGATCTTGTTGTCAAATTCAACTTTATTGATAATAATTCAAATCAAAACCAATTCCAAGGTGACTCTTTAAATCTTAATTGGACATTTATAGCTAACCAAACAGAGGGCAGGCAGAAATAAGGTTTGATTTAAAGAAGGGTATTCACCGAAGGTCTTGCCTTTTGGTGGAACCCTTCTCTTTATTTGTTCTTAGGGGCGTTAACTTCCGCTAATTCCATTGGAAGATTATAACCAATCTTTGTCGAAAATCAATAAAAAGAAGAGCACCGCCCGTCAGTGTTTTTTCCCATATTGTGTGACTCCAAAATAATCACTGGTTGTATATTTATTATATTTAACATCTAAATCGTGTAAAATACGATGAACATCAATCAAGTAACGGATATCTTTTGTTTTATTTGCATTTTCCAATAAATCCTTGGCAAGAAGGAAATCCTCTTTCAAGTCTTTATCATCAGTTGCATAAATTATTTCATTCAAATCACCTATGTACTCGGTGTAATGCTTTTGGAAGACTGTAAAACTATAATTCTCGCTTCTTCCCCAGCACAATTCATCATTCCAATATTTATGATTGCTAGAGATATAAGCACCAATAGCGATTTTATTAATTTTTGAATGTTCAAGTTGTTGGACTGGCAGCTCCTTTGGTGTTAGCATGCTATTTTTGAAATAAAAGGTAATAGACAAACCAATCACAATAGCTAGAAAAGAAATAATAGAAATAATGATCGGTTTTCGTTTAATAGTTCCCACCTCACTAGATTCATAACAATATATTTAGTATAGGATATCAAATTTTCTGATAATAGTCATTTATGAACGTCCAAACAAGAGAAAAAAGCCCTTATGGACTTTTTCTTTTCACTTAATAATGATGTTAGGAAAAGTCGACAAATTTCGCACAAATCCCTTGACGATAATAAAAATTGTGTGTATTATTGTAAAGGTCAACTGGTGATACCGATTGTTCATCATTTGTTCAAAAAATGCGGGTGTAGTTTACTGGTAAAACCTCAGCCTTCCAAGCTGATGTAGTGGGTTCGATTCCCATCACCCGCTCCATACATACTAACTAACGCAGTGTATCGTTACATAAGAGAACGATGCATTGCGTTTTTTCTATTTTTACGCACATAATAACTTATTGTCCACTCAGAATACGGAAAGCAGCGTCTCCACCATGTATTTGCGTAAACATGTTCATTAACGATTCGGTTAACTTCTTAGCATTTTCCATATCGGTTGATGGTCTCAGATAAATGATTTGCAAAGCATTTTTTGTACTAAAAGAAACATGACTTCGCCCAGAATCGACAAAAGGACTGCCAAACGGCCCTTCTTGATCAGAAGCCACAATCAACCGCTCCAGGGAGTTTTTCCTCCCGTTTAAACCTATGTATTCCTCGCCTTCTCTGCCGATACGTATTTCCACTGATCCTTGCAAATGATCTTGGTCGTAGATTCCAATCGGTACTTGATATTGCAGGGAGAAAAAGTTATTCGTGTCGATGGCACTTTGAACAGACGAAAGATAGTTTTGTTTTTGGACTCTTCTATATAAGGCCTCTGCAGAATGGCGATACCGGTTCGGGTCCTTTCCTGTCTTTTTAAAAATACCTCGCCATTCTTGAATACCAGGAAGGTCTGTAACGTTACTATTCTCCAAATCGAAATATATGGACTCTTGAAAAAGCTGAAGCCTTCCTTTTAGCATTTGTGGTGAATCCCCAACAGTGATATTTCCATATTCAATAACCCCAAGCTTAAAATCCGGAATTTGTTTGATTATTTCCGACGAAAGTTGAATTTCCAACTATTCCACCTCCAAAATTGATTGAAAATAGTTTATCATAAATAGTTGTGCTACTAAAAATATTAACCACTTTCATAGATGAACTAAGTTGGAAAGGGGGGAAAACTGTGGATATAAAAAAGTTAAAAGATGAGCTCATCACCTATAGTAAGGAAATTGGCATCGATAAAATTGGTTTCACAACTGCCGATCCATTCACTGAATTGAAAAGCCGGTTAATAAGGCAGCAGGAACTTGGCTATCAATCTGGATTTGAAGAACCGGATATTGAAAAAAGGGTTACCCCTTCCTTATTACTCGAAGAACCACGTTCGATTATTTCGATTGCTTTAGCCTATCCTTCAAAAATGAAAATTCGTGTTGAAAGCAAGAAGGGTGAACGAAGAGGGATTTTTAGCAGGGCCTCTTGGGGTCTTGATTATCACCATATTCTTAGAGACAAGTTAAAAAGGCTTGAAGAATTTATTATAGCCATGGTACCAGAAGCGCGTATAAAATCGATGGTAGACACAGGAGAGCTCTCAGATCGTGCCGTTGCGGAGCGGGCTGGAATTGGATGGAGTGGGAAGAACTGCGCCATCATTACCCCGGAGTTTGGCTCCTATGTTTATTTAGCAGAGATGATTACGAGTATTCCTTTTGAGCCGGATACCTCGATAGAAGACCAATGTGGGACTTGCACGAAATGTTTAGATGCGTGTCCAACGGGAGCTTTAGTCCAAGGCGGGCAGATTAATGCCCAGCGCTGTATTTCTTTTTTAACGCAAACAAAAGAGCTTATACCAGATGAGTTTAGGGATAAGATTGGTAACCGCGTCTATGGATGCGATTCTTGTCAAACGGCTTGTCCTGTAAATAAGGGCAAGAACTTTCATTTTCATGATGAAATGAATCCAGATCCTGATGTTGCCAAACCATTATTGAAGCCAATATTAAAATTAAGTAATCGGGAATTTAAAGTCAAATTTGGAAACGCAGCAGGCTCGTGGAGAGGGAAAAAGCCAATTCAACGGAATGCGATAATTGCACTAGCTCATTTTAAAGATGAAACAGCTGTCCCGGAATTAATCGATGTATTAGAAAAGGAGGCAAGCCCTGTTTCGCGAGGAACGGCGGCTTGGGCCCTTGGTAAAATTGGCGGGGAGACTGCTTTTACGGCGCTATTAAAGGCAAAAGAGAATGAGACCGAAATCGAAGTGCAAAAAGAAATCGAAAAGGGCTTATATTTTTATAGTGATAACAAAGGAGCGAACTAATGGTTTCGCTCTTTTTTAGATTGAAACCCCGTATTCTTTCATATGTATGAAAGGAAAGGGAGTGAGCACATGCTTGAATTAATTCAAGATCTTTTTGAAAAAAGAGTAGACCAATTTGTCTCTAATAAAAGAAGTCATAAGGTATTTTTTCCGAAGGCAGAAAAAAAACAGGAGGCATTTGCAAAAAGATCTGCGGAAATCGTGAAAGTGAAAGCTTCAGGTAAAATTATCGAAGTAGGTGCTGATGATGAATTTCAAACAGTAAAATACCATGCCCATTACCAATATTTAATTAAACAAAAAGGTAATCTTTATATGGAAGAAGAAGTGGAAGAAAGAGTAGCCAAGTTTTTTAAAAAGGCTTTAGTGATGGATGAGGAAATAAACCCCTATGCATATCAAGAACCACATTCGGAGCTCTTGTTTGAGGACAATGAGGAGAGAGTCAACTATCAATACAATCGCCTAAAAGCTGTTCAGTACGCGGAACGTTGGTGGAATAGCTATAATCCGGCATATAAAAAATTTGAAGTGGATTGTACCAACTTTATTTCGCAATGCCTCCATACTGGCGGGGCGCCGATGAGGGGCCATCCAAATCGGGGAAGAGGCTGGTGGCTTCAAAATAATATTTGGAGCTACAGCTGGGCAGTCGCAAATTCACTGCGATTATATTTGTCTAATTCAACAAGCGGCCTTCGGGCAAGGGAAGTAAGCAGTGCAGACCAATTGGTCTTAGGAGATGTCATTTGCTACGATTTTGAAGGGGACGGACGGTTTAATCATAACACTATTGTTACGGGAAGGGATGCTAATGGGATGCCATTAGTGAATGCCCATACGTACAATAGCCGGATGCGGTACTGGGCATATGAGGATTCATCTGCTTATACACCAAATATTAAATATAAATTTTATTCCATTATTGATTGAAGGCGGTTCTTTTCTTGAAAGCATTAGTTTGAGTGGTATAATGGCTTGTAGAGTTTTTTATCGAGGTGAAATTCGTGTCAATAAATGTAGTCTTATATCAACCACAAATACCTTCCAATACAGGAAACATTTCCCGGACTTGTGCGGGAACGGATACCCGTTTACATTTAATCCGCCCGTTAGGCTTCTCGACCGATGACAAGATGTTAAAAAGAGCTGGCCTGGATTATTGGCAGCACGTTACGATCGTCTACTATGATTCTTTAGATGAATTTTATGAAAAGAATGCAGGCGGTGAGTTCTTTTATATAACAAAATTTGGGCAAAAGACGTACAGCAGCTTTGATTACAGTCATTCGAGCAAGGATTATTATTTTATTTTTGGCAGGGAAACAACCGGCCTTCCAAAGGAAATCATTGAGAATAATATGGAAAGGGCCTTGAGGATTCCGATGAATGATAATATTCGTTCCTTAAATCTTTCCAATACAGCTGCCATTCTCATTTATGAAGCATTGCGGCAGCAAAACTACTCACACTTAAAATAAACGATAAAAGGCTGCCAATTGGCAGCCTTTTTTCATTAATTATTATTTTGTTGAGCCTGGCTTATCATTATAACCTGCAGTTAATATGGCAGTTATAAATGCAATCATAACTAAAATAACGATGAAAGTGTTCATGTGTATGTATTGCCCCCTTCATTAACGCTTAATAGTTTTATTATAGCCTAACTTTAAAAAATGAAAAGAGCAATATTCCTTTTATGATACAAAAAAGATAGACAGTAACTCTCCACTGTTACGCATGTTCAAAAGCTTAAGCGCATAGAGTATATTAATCGTCTCTGATTAAGCTACAGGGGGAGGGCCTTATGGATATTTTAAAAAAAATCGAGATGTTTCGCGAAGAAGAGGAAAAACTGCGTTGGGAAGGAACATTCGCTGATTATTTACTGCTGTTAAAGGAAAAGCCATGGGTAGCACAATCTGCACATTCTCGAGTTTATAATATGCTTAAAGATTCTGGGATTACGGAAGAAAAAGGGTCGAAGAAGTACGAATTTTTCAGTAATCAGTTATTTGGTTTAGAGGAATCGCTTGAACGACTTGTGGAAGAGTATTTCCATCCGGCAGCAAAAAGGCTGGATGTAAGAAAGCGGATTTTATTATTAATGGGACCAGTCAGCGGTGGGAAATCAACTCTGGTAACGATGTTAAAAAGGGGTTTGGAGAGTTACTCGCGAACGGACAGGGGCTCTGTTTTTGCCATTAAAGGATGCCCGATGCATGAGGATCCACTTCACTTAATTCCACATCATTTGCGGGCAGAATTCCACGAAGAGTATGGGATTCGGATTGAAGGAAATCTGTCACCGCTGAACATGATGCGTCTTGAGCAGGAGTACGGCGGCAGAATCGAAGATGTTTTAGTGGAAAGAATCTTTTTCTCCGAGGATAAACGAACAGGAATCGGAACGTTTAGTCCTTCTGATCCCAAATCACAAGATATCGCCGATTTAACAGGGAGTATCGATTTTTCAACGATTGCGGAATTTGGTTCCGAATCAGACCCAAGGGCATATCGCTTTGATGGGGAGCTAAATAAAGCAAACCGTGGGATGATGGAGTTCCAGGAGATGTTAAAGTGTGATGAGAAATTCCTCTGGCATCTGTTGTCATTAACCCAGGAGGGAAATTTTAAGGCGGGCCGATTTGCGTTAATTAGTGCCGATGAACTTATCGTGGCACACACGAATGAAACAGAATATCGCTCATTTATTTCGAACAAGAAAAATGAAGCGCTCCACTCCAGGATCATTGTTATGCCAATTCCCTATAATTTAAAGGCATCGCAAGAAGAAAGAATTTATGAAAAAATGATTAATGAAAGTGATGTATCAGATGTCCACATTGCTCCACATACGTTAAAAGTGGCAGCGATGTTTACGATTTTAACCCGCTTAAAGGAACCAAAAAAGGGCGATATCGACTTACTGAAGAAAATGCGCCTTTATGATGGGGAGAATGTGGAAGGGTTTAATACAGCCGATGTCGAGGAGTTGAAAAGAGAGTATCCAGATGAGGGCATGAGCGGGATTGACCCGCGTTATGTTATTAACCGGATCTCATCCACGATTATTCGCAAAGAAGTACCAGCTATTAATGCCCTAGATGTATTAAGATCGTTAAAAGACGGTCTAGATCAGCACCCCTCAATTACCACTGAGCTCCGCGAACGGTATATGAATTATATCTCTTTAGCGCGGAAAGAGTATGATAATATTGCCAAGAAGGAAGTCCAAAAGGCATTTGTTTATTCGTATGAAGAGTCAGCGAAAACGTTAATGGACAATTATCTTGATAATGTCGAGGCTTACTGCAATAAGAATAAGCTCCGCGATCAATTAACTGGAGAAGAAATCAATCCAGATGAAAAGCTGATGCGCTCGATTGAAGAACAAATTGGTATCTCTGAAAATGCGAAAAAGGCCTTCAGGGAAGAAGTGTTAATTAGAATCTCAGCCTTTGCTAGAAAAGGAAAGCGTTTTGACTATAACTCCCATGACCGGCTCCGTGAAGCCATTCAAAAGAAATTGTTTGCTGACCTCAAGGATGTTGTGAAAATAACAACTTCTTCGAAAACACCAGATGAGCAGCAGTTGAAGAAGATCAATAATGTTGTAGCCCGATTAATTGATGAACACGGCTATAATTCGACATCCGCTAATGAATTATTGCGTTATGTTGGAAGCCTATTAAACAGATAAAACAGGATTAAAATAGCTGGGACTGGCAGAAGGAATCTGTCAGTCCATTTTTTTCAATATGTATCTACTTGTCCATTTTTCTAGGGCAAAAACCCAATTGTCGAAATTAATTGTAAATTATTCTCCATTCCTGCATAGGATAAAGTAATCCAAATTTTATGTATCAGAATTTATATCGATTATTTCTGAACTAAATCAGCTATGCCAAATGGACCGACCCTAGGGGCCAGCCATCGGCAAGTTTTCATTAATCGATTTTTTCCACTCGCGTTATCTTATGTATTTACAAAAAATGTGTGCAGTTTTAAATGAAATATTTTTATAAGGAGGGCATTAAAAATGTCAATCGATAACCAACAATATGTCATTTCAAGAGAAGATTGGTCCCTCCACCGTAAAGGCCACGATGACCAGCAGCGGCATCAAGAAAAAGTCCAGGAGGCAATTCGCAACAATCTTCCCGACTTAATTACAGAAGAGAGTATTATTATGTCTAATGGAAAAGATGTGGTAAAGATTCCGATTCGTTCATTGGACGAATATAAAATCCGCTATAATTATGACAAGAACAAACACGTGGGCCAAGGTGACGGTGACAGCCAAGTAGGTGACGTAGTAGCTCGTGACGGTTCAAGCGGTCAAAAAGGACCGGGTAAAGGCCAGGGGGCAGGGGACCAGGCAGGTGAAGATTATTTTGAAGCTGAAGTTTCTTTAATGGAGCTTGAGGAAGCATTGTTTAAGCAATTAGAGCTTCCAAATTTAAAAAGAAAAGAGCAGGAAGAACATCTCGTTGAAAATATTGAATTCAATGATATTCGTAAAACAGGGTTAATGGGGAATATTGATAAGAAACGAACAATGATGTCGGCCTTCAAGCGGAATGCCATGAGTGGAAAACCAGCATTCCATCCCATTTATAAAGATGACTTGAAATTTAAGACTTGGAATGAAATAGTCAAACCGGACTCTAAAGCTGTTGTGATCGCGATGATGGATACGAGTGGTTCCATGGGGTTATGGGAAAAGTATATGGCTCGCAGCTTTTTCTTCTGGATGACACGCTTTTTAAGAACAAAATATGAAACGGTAGAAATTGAGTTTATTGCCCACCACACCGAAGCGAAAGTTGTTTCAGAGGAGGACTTCTTCTCTAAAGGAGAAAGCGGTGGAACAATTTGTTCATCTGCGTACCGCAAAGCACTAGAGATCATTGATGCCAAATACAATCCACGAAAGTTCAACATTTATCCATTCCACTTTTCAGACGGTGATAATCTCACATCCGATAACGCCCGCTGTGTGAAGCTAGTTGAAGAATTAATGAAGGTGTCTAATATGTTTGGCTATGGCGAAGTAAACCAATACAACCGCCATTCGACACTAATGTCTGCCTATAAAAACATCAAAGATGAGCATTTTCGTTATTATATTCTTAAGCAAAAAGCCGATGTATTTCATGCGATGAAAAGCTTTTTCCATACAGAAGAATCGCAATTATATGCTTAGATTAAAAATCGATAGGTCAAAGAGCCTGTCGATTTTTTCTGATGCTTTTTAGGGGGTGGCATGAATTCGGTTGTTTTTATTAGCTCCGCCTAGTATTATCCTAATTAAGGAAGGATGATTCGGCTATGCCAAGATGGACGAAAATTTTATTGTTTAGTTGTCTGTTGTGTCTAATCGTCGGTGCCGTTATTTATAAACAGGTTCATAAAGACGTTAAGGAAGAAGAGGGGAAGGAAGTTATGACAAACGAAATATATATTGACCCCACGATAGATATGAAAAGTGAAAAGGATGTTATCATCATCATTCATTTTAAAACGAAACCGGCTAAGGCTGCGCTTGCCTTGGCAAAAATGACTGGTGTTCCATTGACATTGGAGCAGGCTGAGAAAGATGTAGAGGATAGTCATGCCCGTTTTCAAAAGGATGTTGAGAGGTACCTAGGACAAGCACAAATTCCCTATAGGATCGTCCATACCTATAAATCCGCACTAAATGGAGCAGCCCTGAAACTGCCTGCGAATAAAATTAATAGGTTATTGCGATCCGCTGAAATAGAGGCTATTTATGCAAATAAGGAATACCAGCTTAACCCTCCGCCTAAAGCCCGCTAAAATTTCCTTAAGGGATGATAAAGATATCCCTTATTTTTTTATCTAAAATTGGTATAGACAACTATACTTATGGAATGCTAAAATGAAGTATAAGCTGAAAGGAAGTAATCAGAATGGCTTCAAAAGTTAATCATATTTTACTTAAGGAAATCGATGTTTATTCAGACAGTAAAATAATTAAAAATGGATATATAAAAATAATAGATCAAAAAATAATTGAGCTTGGGCCATTAGATAAGCTTTCAAATGAAGAAGACTTTGAGGTTGTAAAGGTTCCTCCCCATTTTAAAGCCATTCCAGGTTTTATAGACGTTCATATTCATGGCGTTAATGGTGCGGATACGATGGATGGTACGAAGGAAGCACTAGATACCATGGTCAAGACTTTGCCTAAAGAAGGTACAACGAGTTTTTTAGCAACAACGATGACACAAGAAACCGAGCAAATTGAAAAAGCGTTACTAAACGCTGGGGACTATATATCAGGGCAGCAATCACGAGGTAAAGCAGAAGTACTTGGGATTCATCTTGAGGGACCATTTGTGAATGCTAAAATGGCAGGTGCACAGCCAATACAGTACATTATTGATCCTGACCTTGCTAAATTAGAAAAATGGCAATCCCTTTCGCAGGGAAATATAAAGCTTGTCACGTTGGCACCGGAACGACCTGGCGGCATAGAGATGGTTCGCTATTTAAAAGCTAATGGAATCATTGCTTCGATTGGTCATACATATGCAACCTATGATGAGGTGAATGAAGCTGTTGATGCTGGAGCTAACCACGTCACACATCTCTACAATCAAATGAGGGGGCTGCATCATCGTGAACCTGGTGTTGTCGGGGCAGCATTTTTACGTGATGAATTAATAGCGGAACTTATCGTTGATGGGGTCCATGTCCGCCCTGAGATGGTGAAGCTTGCTTATCAACAAAAACGGAGTGAAGGGTTAATTTTAATTACCGATTCTATGCGTGCAAAATGTTTGAAAAATGGTCAATATGATCTTGGTGGTCAGGAAGTGACCGTAAAGGAAGGAAAGGCCGTTCTCGAAGATGGAACCCTTGCCGGAAGCATCTTAAAATTAGGCCAAGCAGTAAAAAATATTGTAGCCTATTCAGACTGCACACTTGAAGAAGCGATTGAAATGGTCTCGGTGAACCCCGCGAAGCAATTGAATATTTTTGAAAGGAAAGGGAGCCTTACTGCAGGTAAGGATGCAGACATCGTGATTCTTGATAATAATCTCGAAGTTTTTATGACATTCTGCCTTGGTGAACTTGCTTTTAATAGGGAGGAAACGAAAAGTGAAAATTATTGAAGTAAAAGATTATCAGCAAATGAGTAAAAAAGCGGCTGAATATATAATTGATAAGGTAACTATGTTGCCGAGCATTAAACTGGGTTTGGCCACAGGCGGGACTCCAATCGGAACCTATAAAAATTTAATTACAGACCATCAAAAGAACGGGACTTCATATCAGAAAGTAACTACCTTTAATTTGGATGAATATGTGGGGCTTTCTAGTGAAGATAAGAATAGTTACAGCTATTACATGAAGGATCAATTATTCAATCATATTGATATTAAACAGGCTAACACACATATTCCTAACGGTGAAGCTGCAGATTTTCAAATAGAATGTAATAAATATGAACAATTAATGACCGAACATGGCGGGATAGACTTGCAAATACTTGGCATTGGCAGCAACGGTCATATCGGCTTCAATGAACCCGGAACTTCATTTGCTTCCAAAACCCATACTGTCAATTTAGCCCCTTCGACAATTAATGCAAACGCAAGATACTTTAACCGCTTAGAGGAAGTCCCGACTAAGGCGATTACGATGGGGATTTCAACGATTATGCAAAGTAAAGAAATTCTGCTGTTAATATCAGGAGAAAGTAAAAGGGATGCATTGTTCAATCTTATGAACGGTCCTGTCAATGAAAGTTCCCCAGCCTCTGTTCTGAAAAATCATCCAAATGTTACAATAATTGCAGATGAAGCGGCAGTAAGTTTAATCAGAATGGAAAGCTCGATGGAGAATGATTAATAAGAATTCCCCCATTCCTCTTTATTACCAATTGGAAGAACATATTAAAGAGTTAATTGAAAAAGGTGACTTAACACCTGGTGATGCGCTGCCTGCGGAAAGAGAGTATGCTGAAAAATACCAAATTAGCCGGATGACTGTCAGGCAGGCGTTTACCCATCTTGTTAACGAGGGTTATTTGCACCGACTGCAAGGAAAAGGAACGTTTATTGCCGAGCGGAAGATTGAACAGCCTTTGCAGTGGGTAACAAGCTTCACTGAGGATATGAAAGCGAGAGGGCTGGAGCCAGGAAGCCAATTAATTCACTTTGAAATTATTCCTGCAGCAAGTCAGATTGCTGAGCAGCTAGCAATTCAAGAAAATGAACCAGTATACGAAATCAAACGAATCCGTTTAGCAGATGGTGTTCCCATGGCCTTAGAAACAAATTATATTTCAGCCAATCTAATTCAGGGCCTTACTGAACAAATTGTCAACCAATCCTTATATGCACACATTGAAGAACAGCTAAACTTCAGAATTGACAGGGCTTCACAGGTAATTGAGTCAGCAATTTCCAGTCAAGTTGAAGCGAAATATTTAAAAATCAACAAAGGCGCACCAGTAATGTTGATTCAACAAAATACCTATCTTCAGAATGGCACCCCTGTTGAATTTGTAAAATCAGCCTATCGAGCAGATCGTTACAAGTTTATGATTCAGATGAAACGGTGAACAGTTTATATTGGGTTAATACCTAGTTCTTCCCCACACATGAGTTTATTACCATTAATACTTTTCTTGAAAAACATGAAAAATAAGAAGGCAAGTAAATTTTTTCAAGAGGAGGTCATTCGGTTGATAAATAAAACCGTGGGGTTACTTTTAACAGCATTTCTTACGCTGGGGCTTGCTGCCTGTAATAACAATGATAAAAAAGGAATTAATGACAACCGTACCGATCAAGTAGGTATGAATACTAACAATAACAATAGGAACCACAATAATTTCCTTGATGTCCGGAACGGGAGAGATGATGGCATTGACCATAATGGCCCGCTTACCGAAGATTATACGAATAATAATAACAGTCAAAGGGATTTTGATGTAAACCGGTTTAATGATAGGCACAGCAACAGAAAGAATAATGATGATATGATTTCTGCTTACCAAACAACCTTGAATAGTAATCAATATCCTCACACTAGAGCGGTATTAATTCAAGATGCAAAGTACAAGTATATCCGCATTGACCCTAGACAGGGAAATTTCCAGACAGGGTTAATTCAACAAGGACAGCCGTATCTGCAGCAGCAAAGACCGAGTGAAAAGGCACCAGTACAGCAGACTGTACCTCGGCACCAGCAGCCGGCAGCTACTCCAAACCAGACAAGACCAGTACCACAGCAAACACAACCAGTGCCAAAACAGCCGGCACAAACGCAAAATAATAATGCCCCAACAACAGGAACAGTTAGTCAATATGTACAGCAGGTTATCGACTTAACAAATGCCGAGCGGGGGAAAAATGGGCTTCCAGCTTTAAAAGCGGATACACAGTTAAACGGGGTTGCTCAGAAAAAATCTTTGGACATGGAGCAAAAACATTATTTTTCACACACAAGTCCTACTTACGGATCGCCATTTGACATGATGAGAGATTTTGGCGTGACCTATAAATCAGCTGGTGAAAATATTGCTCAAGGACAAAGGACACCACAAGAGGTAGTTACTGCCTGGATGAATAGCGAAGGGCATCGCAAAAACATACTAAGTTCAAATTTCACGCATATTGGCGTAGGTTTTGAAGATACCGGGAAACACTGGACCCAAATGTTTATAGGGAAATAAGGGATGAAAATTAACCGACAGAGCCAAGCTCTGTCGGTTAAGATAGTTGTTATTCCTACTCGCCTTTTCTAATTGATGTAATGGTAGGAAATTCAAAATGAAATGTCGTGCCTGCGCCCACTTCACTTTCCCCCCATATTTCCCCATCCATTGCCCGGACAATGCTATATACCACCATCATACCTAAACCCGTTCCATTTTTTCCTTTTGTGGAATAAAAGGGTTCTCCCAATCGTTCAAATTGTTCGCTAGTCATCCCTATACCAGTGTCCTTCACCCTAATCGTTACATAACTTTGGCTAAATTCAGTGGATATGGATAAACAACCGCCATTAGGCATCGCTTCAATAGCATTTTTGAGTACATTTATAAAGCATTGACGGAACTTCTGTCCGTCTCCCTTTATGAAACCAATTACCGAAAAATCAGTGATAATCTCAACTGAATTTTGGTTTGCTAAGGGTAAAAGGATATTTATTATTTGCCGAAGTTCACTTTTTACATTTAGTTCTTCGAAGGTCTCCAAGGACGGTTTCGCAAAGGTTAAATAATCTTGAATTACCCGCTCGGCAGAATGTAATTCTTCCTTTACGATGGATAAGTATTCCTTCCTTTTCTGCCTTGGGAGGTAATCATCTTGAAGTAGTTGGACAAATCCGCTGGCTGCAGTTAATGGGTTTCTAATTTCATGGGAAATGGCGGCCCCCATTTGTTCAACTGCTTTTAACTTTTCAGTTTTAATTAACTGCTGCTGCATTTCGTTATTTCTTCTGACAAATTCTATACCAAATGATATGATACCAATACCAAGTGGCGGGATGACAAGATAAGCAAACAAGAAATCAAGCCAATAAAGATAGGGATGGGTGATCAGCATGCCCCCGCTTGTCATCGCTCCAAGGATCATCCCTAGTGCAACGGTGAAAAGAATTCGGCGTTCAGGACTTTTTCTCCAAAACATAGGGTATATTCGCCACAGAATAATCCCAAGCGGAGCATATAGGAATAAGGTTAGAAAAAGACCTAAATCTAGTCCGTAAAAACTTCTAATAATAATTATTGCTATTGCAAGGATGGGTCCAATACCTAGATATACCGAACCGATGACTAAGGGAATAATTCTTAAATCAGCCCGGGCAACTGGAATTGGATTGTAAGAAAAATGAATACAAAACCATACCATTACGATAAAGAAAAAGATAATGAAGGGTTTTGATAAAGTGAACCTTTTGCTTTTATTTAAAAAGATCACAACAAAGAATAAAAATATGATTAAGATGGAAAGGCTTATGAGAAAATGTTTGGTAATGTCCATTAACTTCACCGTCCAATAAAGGCTCTTAGGAAAATTTTACAGGTATCTTCCACAATTTACAACAAAATTTTCGCAATATTTTGGAAAAATAGAACAATTTGTCGTTTTTGGGCCTGTATATAGGAAATAACGATAAAAAGGAAGACTTGAGCGCATCAGCCTTCCTTTTTATTAAGTTGAAATTGTATTTCTACCCTTTGTTTTTGATAAATATAAAGCCGAATCTGCCCTTTGAATTAATGCTTGCGGCTTTGTTGAAGATGTCGGGACAATGGTGCCAAGCCCGATACTTAATGTGACATTATCTGCAATTTCCGAACTGCTATGAGGAATGTGCAGTGACTGGATTGTCTCCTGAATATGCTGTGCCACTTTTATACCATCCGAGATTATTGTTGAAGGTAAGATTAGTGCGAATTCTTCTCCGCCATAACGGTAGAAAGTAAAATCTGAGTTACCTGTAATCTGATCTTTAATGGTTTGAGCAATCAATTGTAAGCAAAAGTCCCCAGTTAAATGGCCGTATGTATCATTGTATTTTTTAAAGTAATCAATATCGAACATCATTAATGTAAGCGGCGAATTGGATGAAAGACAATTCGTCCATTCTTTCTCTAATGTTTCATCAAAATATCTTCTATTGGCAATTCCCGTTAATCCATCCATATATGATAGTCTATTTAGTAATTCGTTTGCCTCTTGTAATTTTTGTTGGGTTAGTTTTCGGTCGGTAATATTCCTTGAGACAATAATGACTCTTTTACTGCCATCTTCCTCAAAGTGGACACTCTTGAGCGTAGATTCAATCCAAATGTAGTCGCCAAAGCTGGAACGATAACGGTAAGTGGATTCGGCACCTCCATCACTTAGTGCTGTTTCGAAACTTTCTTTAGTCTCCTCAATATCATCAGGATGGATAAAATCCTCGATTCTTTTCCCAAGTAATTCTGGATATTCATAATGAATGACTTCTTTTACCGCTGGTGAAATGTAAATATACTCAGCCTTTTCATTGTGCATTGTTATCATGTCACTAGAATATTCAGCTATTAACCGAAAGCGTTCTTCTGTTTCTTTTAATTTATATTGTGTTTCATTTGAATCCACAACGAAAACAAAAAAGTGATACGCTATAAAACCACCAATTAATGAAATAAGATAATGAATGGTTAAAAGAGTTTTAAGGGTATGTAAATCATCAATTTTAATAAAAAAGATGATTGATAGAATTAACAAAGCGCAAAGATTCATAACAAAGGCCTTTAATGTGCGAGAAAGCCGAAGCGGTGATATCGCCCCACAAACGAGTCCAATTAATAATGCCCCAATTGATGGGAGTATGGCCGCATGACTAAAACCGAAAAGGATTACTCTCCCAATTGCAATAATAACAGATGCAATGATTGCCGGAATAAATCCGCCAAATGCGGCAGCAATTACAATAGCCAAGTGGCGTAAATCGGCAATAATCCCAGTGTTGATTTCAATACTAAACAACATTAAGATGTTCCCGAGGACCCCAAAAAAAAGTCCCCAATATAACTTAGAGGGTAAAGGGGAGGATAACCTTAAGGGCTTATCTTTAAATAACACGCCCATAATTGAAAAGGTTGCAATTAAAAGTGTAGCATTTGAAACAAAATCTCTTAACATGTAAATTCTCCTGATATCGAATTGTAGTGCTTCTTGCTATTGTGCAATATTATTTCTTTGAGTTATTTCAAAGCATTCCAATTATACTATGAATTAACTATTTTAGACAAAGCTAGAATGGGAAATGCATGTTTATATTTTAAAATAAAAAAGCCTCCTGTTTTTTTCAAGCGGAAGCTTTTGTACATTTTCTTATAGCCGAACGGCAATAGGGTATTTAGCCAATTCTTTTGCAGCTGCTTTTGCCTTTTCTTTTGCCATTGCTAGGATTTCGGGAACCTTTTGCGGATTTAGATCAAATCCCTCAGCAATAACCGTGTCCAGTACTTCAATTCCCAGAAAGTGAAGGGCAATTTTTAAATAACGATCACCCGATTCCATTTCTTGCATTGGTGTCCCGGTATATTGCCCGCCTCTCGTTTGGATATGGATTGCTTTTTTATTTGATAAAAGTCCTTTTGGACCGGTAGGAGTATGTTCAAAGGTTTTTCCCGAAATAAATAAATTGTCCAAAAAGGCCTTTAATACGGCAGGTGAACTTAAATTCCACATTGGAGAAACAAAAACAAAGTAATCATACGTGATAAATTCATCGGCAAGCGCATGCATTTTTACTATTTTCTCCCTTTCAACCTCGGATAGTTGATCCAATGTATAGCCATAACCTGCTAATTTTCCTCTCGCTGACACCAAATCAGCATCCATTTGGGCAAAATCTAAAGTAAACAAGTCGAATTTCTTTATTTCAACATCTGGAGATTCCTCCCGAAAAGCATCAAGAAATGATTCCCCAATCTGCAATCCCTTTGACTTTTCCAGCCCTTTTGGATTTGCAGTTATATAAAGCAGTTTTTTCACATTAACACAACCCATCTTTATATATTTAATTCATTACTTTTATTATAGAAAAAAACCTCTTGCTCAATATTGAACAAGAGGTGAAGTTATTGAACATTATGTGTCTGATTTATTGTCTATGAAAATCTTGGGGCAAATAAAAAGCTTGAGGAAGAAATTCCTCTAGCTTTTTATTAAATATTATTAGTAGAGAGGGCAGTGATCTGCCCATAACTCAATGTTCATTCTTTAATTTTCTTCTTTTGAATACAAACAAGGTTACAGCGCCCAACATAAACAATGTACTACCGATTAATAGCATTGTATACATATTTGTTGCAGTATTAGGGAGTTTATTCCCTCCGCTATGATTGTTTTTATCTTGATTCTGATCTTTAAAAGCATCTTCGTTCGGGTGGTCATTTTTATTATCATTTTCTACTGAATCCGACTCAACTTTAACTAATCCATTGATTGCCGCTTGTAAAGCACTAAGTGCCTCACGTAATTCTTCTTCATTTTTAATCGTTCCTAATGCTGATTGGGCAGTAACGATCGCAGCTTGTAATGTTTCATAAGAGCTGGATGTATATCTACCATCGTCATTTTTGATGGCTTTTGCCTCTGCAATTAGCTTTTCTAATGAAGTTAAATCCACGAAAGCGGATGGTTTTTCTACATTAAGGACATACTGTTTTCTAAATGAATCATATTCTGCGGTAATCACTGTTTTCCCTTCATTTAATGCTGTGATTATTCCATTGCCGTCGATAGTTGCGACAGAAGATTCGGAGCTATGATAAACGACGTTTTCAGTCTGTGACTTTTTGTTGTTTTTCCAGTATATTCCATTTATTTGAACTTGGTCATTTTCTCCAATAAGGAGTTTTTCCTTCCCTGAAATTTCTATGTTTTTCACTCTTGAACTTGTTTTGGTTCTTTCTAAAGAAGCCTTCACCTTATTGAGAAATCCTTGAATTTCTTCATTTGGCGGTGAATCAAGAGTGCTAGGATGACCTTCATCTCCAGGTACCCAAAGCAATTCTACCGGAATATATCCTCTGTAATCGCTGTTTCTAATATCTGTGAAGAGTCTATCAAAATCGAGCCATACATTTGTTTCTTGTCCAGCGGTTTTCTTTTTCACTTGGAAGTTGTTGGAATAAGGGAGCGAAGCTCGGATGTCACGGTACCAATTATAGTCATGACCATAGTTTGTACTTAGGAAATTTCTAAAGTAACCGGTGTCATTAATAATGCCGATGTTAGGATGATTGACCCATTTCAGTATTTGGATTGTTTGACCGGCCGTTGCAGTCATGTCTCCATGGTTCTGGAGACCTATTTTTACACCCTTCGTTGCCCCATATTCTGCAATTTCTCGCATAGGAGGAGCAATTCTGTCTCTAGCAATCTCTTCCCATCCATGATTCATGATGTCTCTCGGTACATCACCGGAAAATACACGCATAACAGGAGCCCCCATTTCAGCAGCAACATCGATCCAATATTTAATACGTTCGACATCGAGAGCACGTCTTTCGGCATTAGGATCGGCAAAATTGTTTTGCACCCCAGTACCGCTAATTTCTAATCCTAATTCTTTACAAAGCGCCTTTAATTTCCTGACGAAATCATAAATTTCTTCATCTGATTTGGTAGGCATTGAATTATTATCATAACCCGGAATATAGTAAGCAGTGATATCGACCGCATCAAATCCAGCTTGCTTCGCAAATCTTAGTGCATCAAATGTATCGATTGGCGGAACATCATTTTTGTTATTCATCCAGGCGCTTAAATTCGAACTAAAGCTATACAGATTAAGACTAAGCTTATAATCACCCGTATAGTATTCACCAGTATACGGTTGATCTATATCTTGGTCATATTTGTAATCGTAAAATTGTAACTCATCTGCTCCCTCATCATCGTCGACACTCTCATCACCAATTAATTTTATTTTGAAACCCATGAAATCCCAATTGTTTTTATACTTATCAATCGCTTTTTCGGTCGGAACGTAAATCGTTAAATTTGTTACATCTTTAAACCAATATCCCGTTGGAAGCATTTCGGGAGGTTCTTCTCCTAGGGTTAGAGATGTAATAGTTGTTCGATAAAAGGCCCTGTTGCCCATGGCAGTCAAGTTCGGCAGTTCAACTGATTTTAGATTACCAGCGTGGATTCTACCTTGATAAAAGGCTCTTCCTCCGAGAATGCTAGTATTAAGAAATTTTACATTTTGAAGGGATTGGTTTTCTTCAAATGCTTTATCTGGAACAGTAGAATTCTCAAAATCTGCTGTTCCAATGAGTTCAAAAATTTGCAAGTTTATAAGACTTTCGTTAATAAATTTCGCATCACTGGCGTTCAGTATACCATCGGTAATGGTAAGGCTAGTAATGTCCTTAAAATCCATTCCAGTACTATTTATTGCTTCTTTTAGTTCGCCTCCGGAATGTGAAAGACGTATCGATAACGCACCTTCTGAATCTGGATTGCCTTCTGCAATTGCTGAAATAGGCAGGAGGGCAATTAGCATTACTGTGGTAAGGATTAAACTATAAATATTTTTTATATTTAACATGTATAAATCCCCCTTCTTGTAAATGAATCGTATTTATGTAAAATTTTTACTTAAATAAGTAAACGTTTACATAATTTCTGGAGTATTTTCATTTTTTTTTAGATTATCCACCTCCCAAGCAGTGTTTGTAACACCGTAAAGATTGCTTGCATTACATTGAAGAAAATCTAGAAGAGAGCTTAATAGAAGTCTTTAGAATTCAATTGGAATATAGCACATGGTTTTTTAAATAACAATATTTTCTAATTATTTTTAACATTTTGATACAAAAGAACTATTTGTAATTATAGGTAATAATATTTCTTTTGAAAAATCTATTGACAGTGAATTGAGGTCCTTATAAACTTTAGTTTAGTAAACGTTTACATTGCTAATTATTTTATATGTAAACGATTTACTACAGTCTACTTTCAATGAGGTAAACGTTGAATGTTTACTTTATTTTTTTATTTTCATATGTAAACGTTTACCTAATGAGATTGTTATAAAAAATGCTTTAGGAAGAACTTTATTTGGAGGTGAGAAAACGGGTTATTGGAAAAATCTATCGTGAGAAACATAATAGGATAGGTGTTAGGGTTGCAAATAACTCAAAATGGAGGGGTAAGTACATGTATAAGAAAGAATATAAAGCTCGTAAAGTACTAAGTCTTACATTAGCTTTTCTATTAATTTTAACTTCGCTTCAATTTACATTAAGCTCAAACGTTCAGGCCGCATTAGATACCGATGATGGGGTAGCTGTCATCACGTTTGATAGAGCTGATAGACTTGTTGATCTATTGAAGGATGCCGGCTTTGACAGCACCAATCCTGAGCAGGCAGCCAAGTTGAAAAAGATTGTCATTAAAGCAGGTAAGACAAAGAAAACACTTGCGAATGCAGACTTTAACTATCAAGGAAGACTTCTTAGTAACTATATTAACCTTACATCCTTTATGATAGAAAAGCCGAATGATCCTCTTTATTTAACATGGAATGGTAATAAAATACCGAATAATGCGTTTAAAGGTCTTAAAAATCTAAAGGAAGTGAAAATAGGTATTGCTACTGCTAACATTGGTTCATCAGCTTTTGAAGGCTGTAGCTCACTAGAGACAGCAGAGTTTCTCGAAACTCGCACAATTAGCCCGATGTCTTTCAAGGGAAACACAAGTCTTACATCACTTACCTTTAATAAAACGTATCTTCCAGTTGTATTTGATGAATTTCCAGGTGAACCGACTGATTGGTTTAATGATGTCGATACTAGTAAACTAACTATTTACGTTCCGACAGGAGCGGTCGAAATTTTTAGAGATGATGAAGATTGGACAACTATTTGTAGCGGCTGCACCATCATGTCAAATGGTGACGATACCGAGAAAGGCGCCGATGATGGGCCGCCGGCAACGCAAGAAATTGAGATTGCTACGTTTGATACAAAAAAACTAGAGGATGCCATCAAAAATTCTCCTGGTTTTAACGGTAATTATGAGGATATCCGAGTGCTTACCATTAAAAGAGGCGTTTTAGCTCCTGCTGATTGCAGCTTTATTGCCAGCAGACTTAAAAAGCTTGAAGAGCTCTATATTGTCGATCAAGCTAATTTTGAAAATAGTGTCATTCCGAAAAATGCTTTTGAAGGCAACAGATATTTAACAAAAGTTAAAGCGGAGAATGTAACAGAAATTGGTGTAAAAGCGTTCAATTTATTTGAAAGTTTAACAGAAGTGAATTTTCCAGATGTGAAAATAATTCGATCACAAGCTTTTGCACAAACAAAGGGTTCTAGTGACAGCAAACTTGCAATCGCAAGATTTCCAAAAGTGGAAGTAATCGAACAAAGAGCGTTCTATTTTTGTGTAAACTTAAAGCACTTGTACTTGGGTGCACAACCACCTACACTTACGGTTCCTGAAGGTAAACAAGGTTTGTGGTTTAATTATGTAACAGACATGACGGTTCATGTGCCTGACCGGGCTGCATATGATGGATATGTAAAAATTGAAAATAGCGAGATGATTGACTGGAGTGCCTTTGATTTCATTGCAGAAAATGGTGATGAACTTCCTGTCGTAGAGAGGGCACCTGAATACAATGATGCTGATTATAACCATCTTCGACTAGATCATAAATTGCCATATTATAACGGTGATTATAAAACAAGTCTAAACTTGTATACATTTAACATGAATTTAAACTCATGGATCCAAGGGCGTACTTCACCTGAACCGATGGATACCTTTGAGGCGATCAAGTGGGCACATGATAACGGCTTTGATGCAGTCGATGTAACATGTTATTACATTCCAGGTTATAGTAATACAGCAATGCCAACAAAAGAACAACAAAAAGATATTCTTGTCTTCGCTAAACGGATTAAAGAATATGCAGATGAAATAGGAATTGCGATCAGCGGTACGGGGATTCAAAATAATTTTGCCGATCCGAATCAAAATAGACGTGATTTAGATATTGAGCGTGCTAAGTTTTATATTCAAGTGGCAGATGCAATGGGAGCACCTGTTATCCGTGTGTTTGCTGGTCCGCCTTCTGCTGATATTTTACGCTCAGGCTGGGATTCTGTTACGAAAGACAGAATTACTCCTGCCATTCAAGAAATTGCCGATTTTGCGAAAGAAAATTATCCAAGTGTGCAAATCGGTGTTCAAAACCACGGTGATATGCTGGCAACAGCCAACCAAGTACTGCAGCTCTTAGAGTGGGTTAATCGGGACAACGTTGGTATTGTGAACGATACAGGATACTACAGAGATTTTATGAGCCTTGATGCGAGAGGCTATGATTGGTATAGCGATATCGCCCTAATCCTTCCGTATTCAAACAACTTTCAAGTTAAGAAAAAGCCAGGCGGGGCAGAAACAACTGAGTTAATGGATTTGGAAAGAATCTTTAGGGATATGAGGGTTAGCTCATATGGAAGAAATGGAGAATATATACCGGTCGAATTGTTGTGGAATCCTGGCGATGAGGGGTATCCTGGTGATTTAGCTGAACCACCTTATCAAGAAACAAAAGCATTTCTTCAGAAGATGAAAGCAGCGATGGAAAAGACAAAAAATCCAGATATTTATTCGGATTTGAGTGATATTCGTTTGTCATCGGGTGCGTTGAACGAAACTTTTACGTCTAAAAAGACAAGCTACACGCAGCAGGTAGCTAATAGCGTTTCGAGCCTGACGCTTACACCAATAAAAGCAGAGGCAGAGGCGATTGTGAAAGTGAACGGAACGATCGCCGAAAGCGGTCAGCCGAGCGAAGCGATTACGCTTAACGCAGGGGTGAATACCATTACGATCGTTGTAACGGGAGCGGATAATTCTACCAAAACTTATACGATTGAGGTCACAAGGGCCAATGATGCCTTGAATGCAGAAGCAGAAAAATATATTCGTTCAGTAATGGTCGACAAAAAAATGAATCCTCAAACTGATGTCACAAATCAGATCGTCAAATTAATACAGGGGCAAGCGGCGGACAACGACATCAAAATAAGCTATACCGTTGAACCAAATTATTATATCGATCTCGTTAAAAATAGATTGATCATGAAAAAGAAAAATACAAACAAGAAAAACGAAACAGTCTTCGTAACACTCATCTTTGAGAAAAATGGTATGAAAACAGTGAAGGAAGTAACGGTAACCATCGAACCAATAAATTAGGGACAAGGTTCCTGTCCCCATGTCCCAGGGTTATCCCAAAGGTAATCAAACTGATCATCGCCTGAGGGATAGCCCCTTTTTTTACTGAATGATTCTAACCAAAGGAGTGAAAGCATGTATAAAAGAGTAAATAAGGGACTGAGCCTAATTTTAGTGTTTATTTTAACAGTGACATCATTTCAATTCACTTTAGGTACAAAGGTTCAGGCTGCTGCAGAAGAACTAACCATTTCGTTAAATAAAGATCATCCGAATATTGTAAATGTTGATGAAAGTGCACACTCTATTGTCGTAATAGAAAAAACAAATTTTGAAAAGCTTGATCAGCAAATTTCCACTGGTGGTGTTAGTGTTATAAGGGTATTGGATGCAAATGACATTCCAAAAAAGGAGATAGACGAGCTTGTAACAGGTGACAAGTTTGTGCTGATTAAAGGGAATGCAAAGAAAGAGTATCGGATTCAAGTGAATTATTTTACTCTGAAGAACCTAGCACTAAACCCTTTTCCGGGCAACATCAAAGTAAGTTCAATAAGAAATGATACTAAGCCTTCGAACGCCTTTAACGGTGAATCAACAGGCAATGCTGGCAGTGGGTATCAAGTTGATCAGTCTCAAAGTAAGCCGGCTAGTATTAGTGCTGGGAAAGATACATTTTGGCTTGCCGTTGACCTAGGTGAAATTCAAACGATTGACCAGTTTAGTGTAGCTTGGGGCACAAACGTGGGGACTTTAACAACAAGACTTAAAGATTCGAAATACCGGGTCGAATATACAGATGACCCAGCTAAATGGGCTGCGCTTTCCAACGCAACCGTTTCAGGGGCAGACGGTATTATAAATTACAGTAAACCTGTTGGTTGGGACCTTGCGTATGAACAAGATGTGAGGGAATTACCCGATGCTAACGGTAATAAGGTATTTATGAGCAATCTTGAGGCGCCAATTTCAGCCCGATACGTGATGGTGACAGGTGAGCTTGCAAGTAGCTGGATTGAAATTTATAATTTCTTTGTTTTTCAAAAAGTGATTACTGATGGTGAATCGAATCAACCAGTCTATCCAACGGGAGATTTAGCAAAAATTGTCCCAGATTACGATGGCATGAGTTTAACCGTTGGGCGCCCAGCTATTGTAAAAAAAGATACAACTGTTCCCAAAATTCATATCACTGCGAAGGAAGACATTGAAGTGTCAGGTGAATTAAGGGATCCAAATGGAGTAAACGTTTACACAATTGCAAAGCAAACTATTAAAAGCGGCTCGACAAAGGTGATTACGCCTGATATAGAAGCTTCTATCCTTGGAACATATGTTTTTGAATGGACAATTAAAGGAAGTAAAACCGTCTATGAGAAAATTTATTTCACAGCCGTAGACGAAGACATTTCTCAATACAACTATTCCAATCCTTATCCAGCGCTTTATTTAAATGAAGATAAATTGGTCTATGTTCCGGATTACCTTGGCAACACTGTGATGGATTACTCCAATGTGGGGTATCAAGGCGGCGATGTGGAAATTCCAAATGTACCGGTCAAAATTATTCTTGAGCCTTCGGAAGACGATACAACTGACGATACCGAGCGTATTCAAAATGCAGTCAATATGTTAGGACGGATTGCACCTGATTCTAATGGTTTTAGAGGGGCCCTATTATTAAAAGCGGGTACCTATAGAGTGAGTAATACGATTAAAATTTCTGAAAGTGGCATCGTCATCAAAGGAGAAGGAGATGACCATGAGAACATAGAAAAGCATTCAACACCATTAAGCCCTGCTAATTGGAAAGACTATACCCAATCAGAGGAAGCAAAACTAAACGTTACGAAGGTGGTTGCTACTTGGGTAGCTAGTTCCTATGATAAAAACACGGCAATATTTAATTTTTCCGGATCGGCAGCATCAAAAAGCGGAAGCCCAATCGACGTTGTTGATCAATATGTTCCTGCTGGCGGTCATACTCTAAGACTTGCAACTGTGAATGGACTAAGTATTGGAGATACGGTTAATATTCGCAGAGCTGTTAATGCAGCTTGGGCCCAAGATCTTAAAATGGATGTGATTACTGATGCACCAGGGGTTCCCTCTGCTAATCAGTGGGCAGTAAATGGCGTTGTTAATAGCGAACATGTTAACAAAGATGAGGAGCGCACAATCAAGTCGATCAATCAAGTTACGAATGAGATCATTCTTTCAGAGCCATTGGCAGATGCACTTGATATGAAGTATGGCGTTTCTACCATCACAAAATACGATCCTACTGGCAGAATTAATAATGTTGGTATGGAGAACATACAGATTATCTCGAGATTTAATCCATCAACTACAGCGATCAATTCTGCATTTGGGGTCGATTATAAATCATTTGATGATGAGCTTCATGCCGAACTGGCTATTCGTTTTGGCAATGCACAAAATGCTTGGGCAAGAAGGATCACCACGTATCACATCGATGTTGCTGTATCTATTGCAACTGGAGTTAGTATGCTTACTATTCAGGATATGAATTGTCTTGAACCAGTAGGAGGTACAGGGGGAGAGCGGCGGTATAGTTTTACCAATGCAGGAGGTACATTAGTACTGAATCAACGAAATTATACTCGATATACTCGCCACGGATTTATTGTGATGGGTAGTATTATTGGTCCTAACGTATTTTACAATAACAAAGCAGAGTATCAATTTGACGCAAATGAGCCTCATTTGCGATGGTCTACTGGCGGGCTATTTGATAATGTTGAAGGTCGAATTTATCTGCAAAATAGATGGAATAATGGGACGGCACATGGTTGGTCAGGGGCGAACTATACTCTCTACAATAGTACAGGTCCATATATCATCAGTCAGAATCCGCTTGCAGCCAATTATTTGTTCGGACAAATAGGGGAAAGACTTCCATTCGTAATGGATGCAGTGGATCCGGGAAATGTCCCTAATTTCCGTGCATATGAGTATAGCAATGGAAGTAAAGTGACACCTGAAAGCTTGTTTATTCAACAATTGAAAGATAGGTTGGGACAAGAGGCGGTAAATAATGTTAATAATAGTGAAATTCCTGCCTATATTGATGAATCCGGTGACTTTGCATCTCAGTTTGCATCATTAACAGGGATTTTAGTTGACGGTGTCCCAATAGAAAATTTTAATAAGGATGTTCTTTCATACACAGTACCTGTGGCATTAGACTATACTAAATTGCCAGAGATTACGTATACTGCGGATTCTACTGCAAATGTCGCTGTAGAAGTGGATGGTAATCGTGCCGTAACATTTACTGTGAGTATGCACGGAAAGTCGGATTCGGTATACACCGTTAATTATGGGATTATTGACAAGAATGTTCCCATCACTTCAAGTACAAGTGGATCATCAGTATTTAATTTAATTGATGGGGATCCAAAGACTTCATGGTCCGCATCAGGTACGCCTTGGGTTCGATTTTACCTTGGTGATCAGTCTGCTGTGATAAAAAGTGTTTCGGTTGGCTATTCTAGGGACACACAAATCAGAAGGTCGTATTATTTTGATTTTGAAATATCAAATGATGGGTATAATTGGACGAAAGTGATGGCAGATGATTGGAAACGGGATAATCTCGGTAATGGACATATTATGGGGATGGAAGTTATCCCTGGTGCAGGCGGAGATTCCGTATCAGATTATGAAACATTTATTTTTCCTGAAGGAATAACAGCTAGATTATTGCGGGTAACGATGTTTGGCGCGAGATCTGGAACTGGTACAGGTACTTCTAACGTTAATAAATTTTGGGCAATTGACGTTGATAAAGCAGTCAATAAAGAGCCGCTAAAGAAACTAATTGCTGAGGCAAAAGTGATTATAAATGATGATTCAGTCTATACAGAAAGCTCCTTTACAACTCTACAAGCTGCGATTGAAGTAGCTGAATTTGCATTAGCTAGCATTACGACAGATCGAGAATTAGCTGACGCCCTTTATGCATTGAAAGCAGCGCTTGATGGGTTAGAAAAGATTGCTCCTGGTTCAGGTGATAATGGAGACAAAGAACCTGGGAAAGGTAGAGGTCAAAACCAAGGACAAAACAACAACAACCAAGGACAAAACAACAACAACCAAGGACAAAACAATAACCAGGATCAAAACAAGAAAAAAAAAAAAACAACCAGCGTCAAAACCAACAATGATCAATTAAATAGAATGATACCCAATACAAAAGGAGATATTGTTTTCTGAAAAAAAAGATATTGACATTATTTTGAGTAACTATTAAACTAGAAACAAGTAAACGTTTACATAGTTTTTTCGTCCTAAGTAAACGTTTACTTTTATTTTTATCAAAGAAGTAAACGTTTACTTAAAGGAGGTGTTCGATCCTGAAGAAACAACCGAAAAAGAAATATACGACACTCCGTGACGTTGCCAAGCTGGCAGAAACATCTATTGCTACCGTATCGTACATTCTAAATGATTCTGAAGGACGATACGTCAGTGCAGAATTAAGAGAACGAGTTCTTCAGGCAGCTAAGGAGCTAAATTACGTAAAAAGTGCTGTAGCAAGTAGCTTAAAGGGTAAGGAGCGGGGCATTCTCTCGGTATTGGTTCCACAGTTCGATAATCCATTTTTCACGCGGATTATCGTTGCAATAGAAGAAGCAGCGCATCGGTATGGCTATTTTATTTCCATTAGCACTACAGTGGACGATATGGAGAGAGAAAGAGAAATTATTAAAAAAATGATTGAACAACGCGTAGATGGGTTAATCATCAGTCCGACAATCCAAGGAACAGAAAATACGGACCATCTTCGAAACTTAGGGATTCCTTACGTCATACTTGAAAGACCGTTGGTTGGACTTAATCAATATGATTTCGTCGGTTCTGACAACTTGGGTAGTGGATATTCGGCTACAAAACATTTAATTGACAATGGCCATACGCGGATTGGATTTGTTGGGTGGGACACCTTTATTAACGTTCAAGACAGGAAAGATGGGTACCTCAATGCAATGGAAGAATCCGGATTGCAAGTTGAGCATCAATGGATTCAACTTGGTGGTCTTGAAAGTGATTCGGGTTATCGTTTAATGAAGCATTGCTACGATTCAGATATCACTGCAGTTGTATTTGGCCACCACATCCTGGCGGAAGGTGCAATTCGATTTCTGAGAGAGAAAAACGTAAATATTCCAGAAGAGATGTCCGTTATTATAATCGGTACGCCTAGTTGGGCACAGTTCGGTATGCCGAAATTTACCTGCGTTAATCAGGGGGAGCAACAGATTGGAGAAATCGCTGCAGAAGTTTTATTGAAAAACATAGCAGGAGAAAGTGAAAGCCAGACCTGGCATCAAGAAAAAGTTTCCTGCGAAGTTTTGCCTGGAGACTCTGTAAAAAAAATAAACTTTCAGGGGGAATTGCAATGAAAAATAAAAAAGGAATCGTATGGGGAATTGTAATCGCACTAGTTGTTGTCCTAGCTCTAGCATGGCCGAAAATTTTTGATAAATTTCAAGCTGAAGAATCAAATTGGCCTGAGAAGGATATTACCATGGTTGTCCCATTTAATCCAGGTGGAGGTACAGATTTGACAACCAGAGCATTAGCAGATGAAATGTCCAAGACGCTTGGAAAAAACATTTCCGTCGTTAATACTCCTGGGGCGAGCGGTTCAGTAGGTACGCTAAGTGTACAGAATGCCAAACATGATGGCTATACAATGTTGGGCAATGGATTCATGGCATTTGTAAGCTACCCAGTTATGGGATATACAGAACAAACACACCGCGATTGGAATATTTGGATTGCAACCCTTTCTCCGAACGTTATTGCTGTGAAGGAAGATTCTAAATACAAAGATGTTAACTCGCTAATAAAAGATTTGAAAGATAAACCTGGATCCGTATCTGTTGGTACAGCTGGTATTGGTACAGGCGGGCATATCGCTAGTGAAGTACTAAAATCATCCCTTGGATTTGATTACAAACATGTTCCATACCAAGGAGGAAATCCAGCTATTCTAGCAGCTCTATCCGGCGAAGTAGATTTTGTTCCACAATTATCAATGGAAATGGTAGATATGCTAAGAGGGAAAAAATTAAAAGGACTTGCAGCACTAACAGACAAGCCGCTTAAAATTGATGGCGTAGACCCAATACCTTCTATTGCTGAAACAAATCCTGAATTGAAGTCGATTGTTCCATTAGGAGAAACATTTGGAATCGCGGTGCCTAAGGATACTCCAAAAGAGGTTGTAAAGAAGATTGATGAAGCGTTCAAAAAAGCTATCCAAAGTGAAGCGTTGAAAAAGTTTGCGAAGGAAAAGGGTGTAGAGGTTCTTGGCTACAGCGGTGACGAAGCACAGAAATTTGTCGACAAGCTTGCATCTACTGTGGACTGGGCATTGTATGATGGTGGCGTTGCAAAGGTTTCACCTGAGAAATTTGAGATTGCAAAGCCAAAAAAATAATTCCAATGAAATTAGGTGAGTAACAAATGGAAGGGAATATTAAACATCTCGATTTCATTTCGGCAATTTGTTTGTTTCTAGTTTCTGTCTATATTATATGGGATAGCTGGGAAATTCATGAAGATGTAGGAGGTCCGCTTTACGCTTCACCAGGACTGCTAACATTATTTATTGGAACGATGATTGCTCTATGCTCCGTATTATTATTTTTAAGATGTTTAAAAAATGTTGGAATAGCAGGCAATATTAGTGCATTCAAACATTGGTTTACCGGTTTCATCAAGACGAAAGAAACGTTAAATACGTTGCTAGGAATAGTAATACTTGCATTATTCGTATTTATTCTACTTCCTAGATTTCCGTTTTTAATATCTTCATTCATATTTATGTTTATTTTGATGAAAGTGATGGAAGCTGGTTCCATTCTAAAAATCACGATTATATCTGCTTGTGTAAGCGGATCGATCTTTACGCTTTTCCAAATTATTTTTAAAGTGCCATTACCTTAAGGAAAGAGGATGAATAACATGGCCTTACAATATATTCTCGACACGCTTTATCAACTTGTTACGCCAGTTAATCTTCTGACGCTAGTGCTAGCCGTGTTTTTCGGTCTATTAGTCGGTGTACTCCCTGGATTGACATCTACAATGGCAATTGCGCTATTGACTGGTTTGACTTATGGGATCTCTTCCGAGACAGCGATCCTATCATTAATCGGGGTGTATGTCGGTGCAATCTCGGGAGGAGTACAAACAGCCATCTTGTTAAACATTCCTGGAACACCAGCTGCGGCTGCAACGGCAGTGGATGGTTATAAGATTGGACAAAGGGGCGAAGCAGGATTAGGCATTTTTCTCGGAAATGCCTCTGCTTTCCTCGGTACTTTATTCGGAGCAGTATGTGTCTTAGTCCTTACACCTCTTCTGTCAATGCTATCCCTAAAATTCGGTTCTTGGGAATTCTTTTTACTAGCTGTTTTTGGCGTCATGATTTGCGGCAGTTTGACATCAGGAGGGGACTCTTTAAAAGGTTGGATTTCCGGATTAATTGGGTTATTTGTTGCCCAGATTGGTCTAGATGCCTTGAACTCCTATCCACGATTTACGTTTGGAAGCATGGCCTTAATCGGGGGTATTCCATTAATTCCAATAATGATTGGATTGTTTGGATTTCCTGAAATCGTAAGTTCTTTTAAACATCAAGAAATGAAAGCCATTAAACAAGTCATAGATCTACGAGTAAAAAAGGGACTTTCGATTTTAAAAGGGAAGTTTCCTACTGTATTTCGATCCGGCTTCCTTGGCGTCGCTGTTGGGATTATCCCGGGAGTCGGGGAAGATGTCGCAGGTTGGTTGTCGTATTGGGCTGCGAAAATGCGCAGTAAAAAGAAAGAAGAGTTTGGTAAAGGTTCATATGAAGGGGTTATTGCTGCAGAAACCGGTATTAATGCGACGATTGGCGGAAACTTGATTCCTGTTCTGACGTTAGCTGTACCAGGGAGCACGTCTTCTGCTGTATTACTAGCAGCTTTATGGTTACACGGATTTAGACCAGGACCATTGTTGTTGAGTGAATCTCCTGGATTTATCTATACAATGAGCATGTATTTGGTAGCTAGCGCATTAGTTATGTTGCTTTTGGGACTACTTATCTCCCGATATACTGTGAAAATGCTCAAAATTGACAAAAAAATTCTGATGCCAATCGTATTCGTATTTTGCGCAGTTGGTTCATTCGTAATTGACAACTCAATCACCAGTGTTTACATGATGTTCATATTCGGTATTCTCGGTGTGCTTTTAGCAGCAATGAAATATCCAGCTGCTCCATTTTTGCTAGGTGTCGTACTTGGTCCAATGGCTGATTCGAATTTAAGACGGGCACTGGTATTGTCTGACGGCAGCCTTACACCACTCTTAACTAGACCATTGTGTCTTATCTTCGTAATTGGTATTATCTTAATGATTTTAGCGCAGTTAAAAGTTTTTGATAAGTTAAAGCCAATTATTTTTAAGAAGAAAAACATCACGGGGTGACGATAAATGAAAAAAGTGAATGTCGGTATCGTAGGCAGCGGGTTTATTGCCGCGATCCACATCGATAGTTATAAAAAGGTCTTCGGAATTGATGTTTGTTTGAAGGCAGTGGCATCAACCAATAAAATGGTGCAGTCGTTTGCAGACAAATACGGTATAGAAAAAATCTATACTCGGTTTGATCAGTTGCTGGAAGATACAGAAATCGACGTTGTAGATATTTGTACTCCAGCGCACTTCCACGAAGACATGATCATTCGTGCATTGGAGGCAGGTAAGCATGTCATTTGTGAGAAACCGATGACAGGCTTTTATGGAACAGGAGATGCGAATATTGGGCATACGGTTTCAAAAAAAGAGATGTATCACGATGTAATGAAGCGCATGGATAAACTGCGTGAAGTCGCCGAGCAAAGCGGCAAGTTATTCATGTATGCTGAGAATTGGGTGTATGCTCCTTCTATTACCAAATGTGCAGAAATTATCAAAGCACGGAAAAGCAAGGTCCTCTTGTTGAAAGGCGAAGAGAGTCACAGTGGCTCCCACGCTGCTCATGCAGCGCTTTGGGCACATACTGGTGGCGGTGCATTGATCCGTCAGGGGTGTCACCCATTATCAGCCGTGCTTTATTTGAAGCAGGTGGAGGCACAGGCCCGGAATGAAGAAATTCATATTGAAAGCATTGTCGCAGAAGTCGGGAACATTACCAATCATTTGAGTGAGCAAGATAGAGGCGTTATTGCCGCTCGCCCCGTAGATGTGGAAGATTGGGCAAATGTGAGCATCACTTTTTCAGATGGGACGAAGGCAGCTGTGATGGCTGGAGATATGATTGTTGGGGGAGTAAGAAATTTAGTCGAGGTCTTCACTCCAGATAGTGCACATATTTGTAATATGACACCAAATAACCATGCACTGTCTTATTTCGCTAATGAAAGGAATTTAGAAGATATTTTTATTAGCGAGAAAGTAGAAACCAAGCAAGGCTGGCAGTTTGTAAGTCCTATGGAAGAGTATGTGAGGGGCTATGTGGATGAATTCCAGGATTTTATGGAATGTATTGCTTTCGGACGAAACCCGAAATCCGATTTTAACCTAGCCTATGATTCTACGAAAGCAATCTATGCTGCTTATTGGTCAGCGGCAGAAGGCAAAAGGATTTATCTATAAACGTAACATATTATTAACTGGAAAATAGTATTGGGCAATTGAGGAGACATTCAAGATGCAAAAAAGCGATGGAATGAATTACGCTCCACAAGGTAAGCCTCAACCGGTGGTAGGCAAAGGTGATTTTGTTTTTGCAGCGATGGCACTTGATCATGGGCATATTTACGGCCAGTGTAATGGTCTATTGGAGGCAGGGGCAACATTAAAATGGGTTTATGATCCAGACCCTGCAAAGGTGAAGCAATTTTGTGAAGTATATCCAGGAGTGAGTGTAGCGAGCTCAGCTCAAGAAATTTTACAGGATCCGGATGTTCATCTTGTGGCGGCAGCAGCTATTCCTTCAGAACGAGGATCACTTGGGGTTCAGGTGATGGATCATGGGAAAGATTATTTTACTGATAAAACGCCTTTTACATCCTTTGAACAGTTGGAACGGGCGAAATCTAAAGTACAGGCTACAGGCCAAAAATATATGGTTTATTACAGCGAACGCTTACACGTGGAAAGTGCTGTATTTGCAGGCCAGCTCATTCAAGAGGGGGCAATTGGCCGAGTAGTTCAAGTGCTCGGATTAGGGCCGCATCGGTTGAATGCACATTTACGGCCGGAATGGTTTTTTCAGCAAGAAAAATATGGAGGCATCTTATGTGACATTGGCAGCCATCAAATTGAGCAATTTCTATTTTTTGCTGGATGTAAGGATGCTAAGGTATTGCATAGTAAGGTTGCGAATTATCATAGTAAGCAATTTCCTGAACTGCAGGATTTCGGAGACGCCACCTTACTTGGTGACAACGGAGCAACCAATTATTTTCGCGTAGATTGGTTAACGCCGGAAGGTTTAGGGTCTTGGGGTGATGGTAGATTAACCATCCTAGGAACAAAAGGCTATATTGAGCTTAGAAAGTATATTGATATTGCCCGTGATCCTAATGGTGATCACCTGTATATGGTGAACGATGAAGGCGAACATCACATGGAGCTAAGCGGAAAGGTCGGCTATCCTTTCTTTGGAGAATTGATTTTGGACTGCTTAAACAGGACAGAACGTGCCATGACGCAAGAACATGCATTTAAAGCTGCTGAACTTTGTCTGTTAGCACAAAAGCAAGCGATGGTTGTAGAGTAAATGAAAAGAAGTGAGAACAACAGTTATACCAAATGAAGAGCATTATAAATAAACCACAAAAGCTTCCTAGTCGACTAGGAAGCTTTTGTGTTGTTAACGTTTGTATAGAAAGGGGTCCTAGGTTTGAAATGTTTTAAGCGTAGCACTTACAAAATAGTTATTTGCGAAATTATTAGGCGGTGATATTCTAAAAATCTGAGGTTGATTAGTTTAATAAACTAATTAATTGACTATAAAAATTCTCGAGATGAAATTATTTTCAATTTTATATACTTTTGAAAGGGGTTTCAAAAGTATATAAAAAGAGTATGTTTTTTGCTAGAAGTACTTTAAAAGATAACCAAGTTTGAAAGAGGGGAAACTGTTAGATGATTGCGTTTGTATTATTTTGATTTTGTTCAACCAAGGACAAATTCAGCATAGGCACATTAAGGAAATGTTTAATTGCTAGTGCACATGCTCCTAAAACGCATGATTTTTTCCCAATCGGGGATATCAATAATTCACGATAATGACTGATGGATGAATTCAGGTTTTCTCTAATTTTATTTAGAGAGTCCGGATACATACGCAACAATTCACTCTCCAAAACGAGTACGTCCGGGTTGTACATATTAATCATATTATTCAATCCAATCGAAAGGTAATAGATAAAATGTTCCATTAATTCGGTTACTTCCTCATCACCTTCTTCAAGCCATCTTTGAATTTGTTCATATGTAAGATTTTTAATGTTTCTTTTTTCAGAAAGATATTCAAAAATGCTTGATTCGGAGGCATACTTTTCCCAGCATCCTTTATTTCCACAATTGCATTGTTTTCCACCCGGCATGATAATCATATGGCCGGCTTCGCCTGCAAAACCGTCATGTCCCCGAAAAAATTCATAGTTCATCATCATCCCGAGGCCAATGCCGGAATAGAGGGTGGCGCATAAAAGATTATTCGTTTCATGGTGAAAAAATACCCTCTGAGCAAATGAGGAAAGATTCGCATTGTTTTCTAGGTAAATTTTGATACCGATTTCTTCTTCCAAATCTTTTTTTAAGTAAATACCATGCCAGTTAAACCGCGGTACATAATGAATAATTTCATCAATAGATACAAGGCCATGGATGGCAATAACAATTCCAACAATTCCATAACGGCTATCCATGTATTCTGCTTTGAATTTATTAATCTGTTCAATTAAAATTTTTAATACCTCTGAATAATCATTGGTTTTTATTTCAATTATAGTTGAAGAAATTGGCTGACCAAGAAGATTAGAAAGTGTAAAGGAAATTTGTTCAAAATCGAGGTCAATTCCAAGCGCATAGCCTGCTTGGCCGTTTAACGAGAGCATGATCGGCTTTCTGCCAACAAAATTGTACTCAAGTTGTGTTTCAACAATCAGACCCTCTTCCAATAAGTCAGCCACCTGTGCTGAGATGGTAGCCCTAGTCAAGGCTGTAACCTTAGATAGATCTGCACGCGAAATCATCCCTTCTTTGACAATTTCGCGGATAATAATAGAACGATTGATTTTTTTTATGTATGCCGCATCACCGGTAACCATTTAAATCCCCCAATTTAAGCAACTGTAGTACTACTACAATTATAACAGGTTTAAAGTAAATAGGTCTTTTCTGATTTCAATTTATTCATTAACTTGTCAATTGACTAAACCTAATAAAAATGATAAATTATTCATGTAATTAATTTGTTTATTAAACAAATTAAAAGAAATGAAACGAATTTTATTTTTTAAAATGCTTTGAAAGGGTTTACAGAAGAGCGCAATAGTAGTAGCCATTTCAGTATATTAGGAGGAACTATGATGAAGTCCTTTTTAAACAATCACTTTTTGCTAAACACAGAAACAGCAATCAAATTGTATGAAAATGCTGCTGCCGAGGCACCAATCTTTGATTTCCACTGTCACTTAAATCCGCAGGAAGTATGGGAAAACAAGTCATATGAAAATATTACCCAAATATGGCTTGCGGGAGACCATTATAAATGGCGGACCATGCGCATGCATGGAGTTAGTGAAAGATACATTACTGGTGACGCAGCGGATTGGGAGAAATTCGAAGCATGGGCTGGGACAGTACCGTATTTAATTGGAAATCCTGTTTATCACTGGACACACTTAGAATTAAAAATGTTTTTCGGTATTGACAAAGTACTAAGCCCGGAAACTGCCCGTGAAATTTGGGATGAATGTAATGAAAAGTTACAAAAGCCCGAATATAGTGCAAGAGCTTTTATTGAAAAATCCAATGTGAAATTTATTGGCACTACTGATGATCCGATATCGACACTTGAATACCATCAATTGTTGAGAAATGACGAATCCTTTAAAACCATTATTGCACCAACATTCCGTCCTGATGGGGCACTATTCATTGACCGTCCAACATTCACCAGCTGGATTGAAAAATTAGCGCAAGTTTCCGGCGTGAAGGTTGATACACTTGATGGATTTTTAGCTGCTCTTAAACAACGAGTGGCCTATTTCCATGAAAACGGCGGCCGGGCATCGGATCATGATATTCAAAAAATGGAATTCGTGGAAACATCGAAGCAGCAGGTTGAAGCCATTTTCAATAAACGTTTAAGCGGCGAACAACTTACAAATGACGAATTAGTAGCATATCGAAATTTCCTTTTAAAAGAGCTTGGAAAAATGTATGCTGAAAAACAATGGGTTATGCAGCTGCATATGGGTGCAATGAGAAACAACAACACCAAAATGAAAGAGCTAATTGGCCCTGACACAGGATTTGATTCCGTTGGCGAAGCGAATATGGCGGAAGGCTTGTCTCGCTTCCTAGATGCACTTGATCAGGAAAACGCACTTCCAAGAACAGTGTTATTTAACTTAAATCAAAAAGATAATGTTGTGTTAGCAGGTATGATGGGGAACTTCTATGAAGAAGGCGTTCCAGGGAAGGTTCAACTAGGCTCGGGCTGGTGGTTCGTGGACCACATCGATGGAATGGAAAAACAAATGAAGGACTTTGCAAATGTTGGCGTACTTAGTCACTTTATTGGTATGTTGACAGACTCACGAAGCTTCCTTTCATATGCACGTCATGATTACTTCCGTCGAATTCTTTGTAACATTCTTGGCGATTGGGTGGAACAAGGGTTGGCGCCAAATGACATGAAGCACATGGAGCAAATGGTCCTAAATATTTGCTATCATAATGCCGAAAGATATTTTTTAGAAAGATAATACCTAATAAATTTCCGGAGTTTAATTATAAGGCTTAATATTTAAAATAGGTTAGAATAGAGTAATAAGTATTTTGAGAAAGGAAAGGGATTTTGATATGTCTCAACAACAAATTGGTGTAATTGGTCTAGCGGTTATGGGGAAAAACCTTGCATTAAATATTGAGAGTCGCGGCTATTCTGTCGCTGTTTTTAACCGTTCATATGATAAAACAGAAGCGTTTTTAAAGAACGAAGCTGAGGGAAAAAACTTTGTCGGTGCTCGTACTGTTGAAGAATTTGTGAACTCTTTAGAAAAGCCGCGGAAAATCTTATTAATGGTTAAGGCCGGTACGGCAACAGACGCTACGATTGAATCGTTAAAACCATATCTTGAAGAAGGCGATATTCTTATCGACGGCGGAAATACGTTCTTCCAAGATACGATTAGACGTAATAAGGAACTAGAAACTGCAGGGTTCCATTTTATCGGTACCGGTGTTTCCGGCGGTGAAGAAGGGGCATTAAAAGGTCCTTCCATCATGCCAGGCGGTAAAAAAGAAGCCTATGATTTAGTGAAGCCTATTTTAGAAGCGATTTCCGCTAAAGTGGAAGGAGACCCTTGCTGTACCTATATTGGTCCGAATGGAGCTGGACACTATGTGAAAATGGTGCATAATGGGATTGAATATGGCGATATGCAATTAATTTCAGAAGCTTATTTTATTCTAAAAAATGTCCTTAATTTAAGTGCTGAAGAGCTTCATACCGTATTTGCTGAGTGGAATAAAGGTGAATTAGACAGCTACTTAATTGAAATTACTGCAGATATTTTTACAAAAGTAGATGAAGAAACAGGCAAACCATTGGTTGACTTAATTCTAGACACTGCCGGTCAAAAAGGTACTGGTAAATGGACTAGCCAAAATGCTTTAGATTTAGGAGTTCCACTTCCACTTATTACAGAATCTGTTTTTGCCCGCTGTATTTCAGCAATGAAAGATGAGCGTGTGAAGGCAAGTAAGGTTCTTAGCGGCCCTGAAGCGAAAGCCTATGATGCTAATAAAGAAGAGTTAATTGAAGCGGTTCGGAAAGCACTGTATATGAGCAAAATTTGTTCCTATGCCCAAGGATTTGCACAAATGCGTGCAGCATCCGAAGAATACGATTGGAATCTTCGTTATGGGGATATTGCGATGATTTTCCGTGGTGGCTGTATTATTCGTGCTCAATTCTTACAAAAAATCAAAGAAGCATATGACCGTGATCCTGCATTAGCGAACCTATTATTAGATCCATATTTTAAAGAGATTGTTGAGAGTTATCAACAAGCGTTACGTAAAGTTCTTGCTGTGGCAATTGAGCGTGGTATTCCGGTGCCATCATTCACGAGCGCCATTGCTTACTATGACAGCTATCGCACTGAAACACTTCCAGCAAATCTATTGCAGGCACAACGTGATTACTTTGGTGCCCATACCTATCAGCGTATTGATAAAGAAGGAGTTTTCCATACAAACTGGATGGAATAGAAAGTTTGTTCCCATAAAATAGAACAATAAGTCCCTTTTAGTATTAATAGAGACAAAACTAGCACAAAATAAGGCTGGGTTTGTCTCTTTTTTTATCTGAAATTTTTCTATAAAAAGCAATTCGAGTCAAATATTCCAACAAAGTAAGCAATTTTAGGGAATGTTTTTTATTTAAAAAAGCAATAAAATGAGAGTAAGCTCTAATTGACATGCTTTTTTAATAAAAAATGACACCGCTTTCCTAAGGAGGTGTGGGAGAAATGGATAATTGGATAAATGCTCATTATAGAATGCAGGGAATGCCGACTTCAACCTTTGATTTTCACTCACATCTGGAATATGAGATTTACTTTTTCCACGCGGGTGAATGTAGGTATTTAATCAATAATCGGATATATGATTTGCAGCCGGGGGATATTTTATTAATGGATGGTTTAACCTTGCATAAGCCGAACCCAAACCCTTGCTCGGAAAGCACATATACGAGGAGTGTTATTCATTTTTCACCTGCTTACTTGCAGGAGTTATTGTCAGTCCTTGGAGCCAAGCGTGTATTAGATCCATTTGTAAAATTAAATAATTGTCTTTTAAGAACAGGTTATGATGAGTCGGCCCAGTTCGTTGATGAAAGGATTGAGAGGATTGCTCGTATGCTTTCGAACAGTGATAAAGAACGGCAACAAACAGGCCAAAAAAACGTGATTATTTTAGCGGAAATGAAGCTTGAGTTTGTTCAATTGTTGATAGCGATTTATAAAATAAGTCAAAAGAAATTGTCCCATGTTCCAAGCAAACCGACCGAAAAGGAACAACATGCCGAGACGATGGCATCTTGGATTAATAAAAACTATACCGAAAAAGTTAGTTTGGATCGCTTGGCAGCAGAATTAAATTTGAGTAAGTACTATGCTTCGCATGTATTTAAGGAAGTCACAGGCTTTACGGTGATGGAGTATTTGATGGGGTGCCGAGTTAATCAAGCGAAATATTTGTTGGAAATGGAACCTAATTGGTCATTAGCAGAAGTGTCTCGTCACTCGGGTTTCGAGAGTTCAGCGCATTTCAGTAGGTATTTTAAAGATAAGGTAGGCATCACGCCATCAAATTATCGCAGAAATAGATTAAATAGCAATCATTCAGCAAATAAGGAGGAACAGTAGAAATGAATCAAGATTTAATGATTTCCGGCTTTTCAGATGAAATTTCTTCTGATTTCGATACCCAGCTTGAAGTTGTAGCGAAGCTAGGTATGAAGTACATTTCATTGTGCGGTATTGATGGCAAAAACATTGGTGATTTTACAGTAGAAGAGATTAAAGATAGTGTACAACCAAGGCTGAAAAAAGCGGGGATCGGTGTATCTTCCGTTGGATCGCCGATTGGCAAGGTGTTCATTAATGACGAAGAAGGCTTTACGAAACAAAAGCTGATATTGGACACGCTTTGCCAAATTAGTAATCTACTAGATTTTCAGTATATCCGTATATTCAGCTTTTATATTCCATAAGGAGAAAATACTGATAGCTATAGAGATGAAGTTTTCAGTAAGATCAAGGAATTTGCTGCGATTGCGGAAAAATACGATTTGATTTTCCTGCATGAAAATGAAAAAGATATCTATGGTGATATTGGAAGGCGCTGTAAGGAGATTTTGAAAGAGGTTGGCCCGCCCTCCTTTAAAGCCATTTTTGATTTTGCTAACTTTGTCCAGTGCGGTGAAGACAGTCAAGAATGCTACGATTTGCTAAAAGATGATATTGTCTATATCCACATCAAGGATGTGTAACAACAGATAGTCAAAAGGTAGTCTGTGGCACCGGGGAAGGTAAAATTCCTTAGATCCTCTAGCAAAGGCAATTCATAGCGGTTCCAAAGGCTTTTTAACGCTTGAGCCTCACTTAGTTCTATTTGATTCTTTGAAAGATTTAGAGCTGGAGGATGCGGCAGACGTAATTAAGGATAACAAGGGGCTGGATGGTGCAGGCGGATATAAGCTTCAATATGAGTCACTAATAAACATTCTAGAAAAAATAGAAAGCGGGGAGAAATGAATATGAAAACTATTAGATTAGGGATTATTGGTATCGGCGCACAAGGCGGAACATACGCAGGATTTATCGCAGAAGGTAAAGTTAAAAACATGGTACTCGGAGCAATTTGTGACATTGACCCAGCTAAAAAGGAAATGTGTGCAGAAAAGTACCCTGATGTTCCCTTCTATGATAATTACATTGAAATGCTTGAAAGCGGTAATGTTGATGCAGTCGTTACTACTGTACCACACTATCTGCACCCAGAGATTGGAATTGCTGCATTACTAAGGGATATCCATGCATTGGTAGAAAAGCCAGCAGGTGTTTACACAAAACAAGTAAAAGAATTAAACGAATTTGCCGCATCAAAACCAGAGTTAACATTCGGTATCTTTTTTAACCAAAGAACAAATCCACTTTATCAAAAAGTGAAAGAGCTAATAGATAATGGAGAAATTGGCACTATTCGTCGGACAAACTGGATTATTACAACATGGTGGAGACCACAAGGCTACTACGACCAAAGTGCATGGAGAGCAACTTGGAGCGGCGAAGGCGGCGGTGTCCTTGTCAACCAAGCACCACACCAAATCGATTTGCTTCAATGGATTTGTGGCATGCCTAAAAAAGTGTATTCCAATGTAAAATACGGCTTCCAACGAAATATCGCCGTTGAAGATGAAGTAACGACATTACTTGACTATGGTAATGGAGCAACCGGTGTCTTTATTACGTGTACACACGATATTCTAGGTACTGACCGTTTTGAAATATTAGGAAATAAGGGGAAAATTGTTGTCGATGATAGTAAGAAGATTACCATCAAACGCCTTAAAACACCTGAGTCTGAAATGAGCGCTACGATAAGCTGGGCAGATGTCATGAAGATTTTCACAGGTCAAGGCCCAGAAGATATCTATAGTGAAGAAGTGCTCGAATTTAATAGTGTTTGGGGGGCACAGCATATTTCAGTGTTAGAAAACTTCGCAGCCAATATCGTCGATGGTACTCCACTTATTGCACCTGGCAGTGATGGAATCAAGGGTGTTGCATTGGCAAATGCCATCCATCTATCAAGCTGGTTAGGTAAAGAAGTAGAGCTTCCGATTGATGAAGAATTATATTTGGCAGAATTAAACAAGAAGATTGAAGAAGAAAAAAAGAATCCAATTAAAAAATAGTCTTTTATTTTTAGAATCAAACGAACTCAGATTCTTCGTACTCCTGAGTTCGTTTGCAAAGGGGATCGGCTAATGCTAAATGTAGCAGTTATAGGGCTTGGCGATATTTCTAAAATTCATATTCCAGCAATACAGGCTAACCCGAATGCCCAGTTGGTGGCAGTCTGTGATATAGATGAAGCGATGCAAAGGGATTATTTTTTGCTACCAACGCCAATGCAGACGATTCCAGTGTTGAGCTGCAGGTGCTTTTGGAAAAAGGAAATTTACGATCAAAGACAGCATCTTAACGAAGGTAAATGAAAATATGAAGAAAGAAAAAGCCCCTGAATTCGAGGGCTTATCTATTGTCAATAGTTAAACTTAACTTAGTGACTTCTAAAAAGTTTTTAATTGCTAAAGCACAGGCTCCCATTACGGATGCTTTATTTCCAAGGTCTGATATGAGTAGTTCACAGTAATGGCTAACGGTTGAAGTGAGGTGAGCCTGGATTTCTGATATAGCATTTGGATATATTCGCAGTAATTCACTATTAATAACTAAAATCTCTGGATTATACAGATTAATAATATTATTGATCCCAATTGAAAGAAACTTAATATAATGCTCCATTTGCTTACACGTATTAGGTTCTTGCTCCAAAAGCAAATTTCGGATATCACCATACCTTAAATCGAGTTTGTTCTGCTGTTTAGATACTCGTTTAAGTAAACTTGATTCCGAAGCATATTGTTCCCAACAGCCCATATTCCCGCAGCTACAAGGAATTCCATCAGGGACAACAATCATATGTCCAATTTCACCTGCATAACCGTGATATCCTTTGAGAGCTTCACCTTTGACCATTATGCCAAGCCCGATTCCTGAATACAAACTTAATGACAATAAGTTCTCACTTTGGTGATGTTTGTATACTTTTTCGGCAAATGAGCACAAATTAGCATTGTTCTCAATATATACATCGATACCAAGTTCATTAATTAAGTCATCTTTTAAATTTTTGTTATGCCACTGATGTTGGGGAACAAAATAAATCATCTCATCCTTATTTACAATTCCATGAATCCCAATAACCACACTTACCAGGCCATAACGAGCTTGTTCGCATAGTTGTCTGTATGCCTTGATATGCTTAATTAATAGTCCAAGAATGACGAGATAATCAGAGGATTGCAGTTCAATTGAATCAGTCTGAACTGGAAAACCGTTAATGTTTGCAAGTGTATACGTAATTGAATTTTTATCAAGGTCCACTCCTAATACAAACCCAGCCTGCTCGTTAATCGAAAGCATGATTGGCCTTCTGCCAAGATTTTTATGCTCTTGCTGGGTTTCAACAATTAATTCTTCCGCCAATAAATCAGCGGCTTGAACAGAAATAGTTGCCTTATTTAATCCCGTAATTTTTGCTAAATCTGCTCTAGAAATCTTCCCATATTCAATAATTTTGCTGATGATTAAAGAACGGTTAATTTTTTTGATATATGCAGCATCGCCGGTAAGCATAAAATCCCTCCTTTGTTTCTTCTTTTGAAATAGACTAATAAAAATGGTATGTTATGCTACATAATTATTGACGTAAAGTTAGCATAATGATATTATACAGGTAATTAGTTTGTTTGGTAAACAAATTAAGTTATATAAATTCATAAATTAATTTAGGATTATAATGAAAGGGATTACAAAAGAGTTTTTTAATGAAATAGACATACCATTTACATGGAATTTTATCCAGTGTAGAACTCTTACATACTGAAAAGGAGTGTGTTTGTCCGTGGGTATACTTCAAGAGTTATTAAAAGATATTCCAATACCAAAAATGGCAAAAGTAAAAGTGAAGTTTGACGACGAAGAGATTGTAGATCTCGGCACAGTTTTAAAAGAAAAATTACAGCAAGAACAAATTAGAAAAACAGTCAAGCCTGGCATGGAAATCGCTATCGCTATAGGAAGCAGGGGACTTGACCGCCTAGTGGAATTAACTGCCGTAACGGTGCAGTTCTTAAAGGAATTAGGAGCAAAGCCATTCATCGTTCCAAGCATGGGAAGCCATGGTGGTGCTACAGCGAAAGGACAGCGCGAAGTGTTAGCGCATCTTGGGGTTACAGAGGAAAGCGCGGGTTGTGAAATTCGCTCATCGATGGAAGTAGTAAAGATTAGCGAACTGTCGAATGGATTGCCTGTATATGTCGATAAATATGCTTCAGAAGCTGATGGCATTGTGGTAATCAATCGGGTGAAACCACATACGGCATTCCGGGGCCCTGTTGAAAGCGGACTTATGAAGATGATAAGTATCGGCTTAGGGAAACAAAAAGGAGCCGAAGCATGCCATCAAATGGGTTTTAAGTATATGGCAGAAAATGTGCCAGCAATGGCGAAAATCATCATGGAAAAAACACCATTCCTTTTCGGGGTTGCTACTGTTGAAAATGCTTTTGACAAAGTGGCAATTGTTGAAGCTTTAACACAAGAAGAGATTATCGAAAAAGAAGCTGGGTTACAGACACAAGCTAAAGCCTTATTGCCAAAGCTATTTTTTGATCAATTGGATGTTCTTGTAATAGATGAAATTGGTAAAAATATTAGCGGGGATGGAATGGATCCAAATATCACAGGTCGTTATCCCACTCCATATGCCACTGGCGGCCCTGATGTTAACAAAATGGTGGTACTCGATGTAACAGATGAATCAGAGGGTAATGCCAATGGAGTTGGAACCGCAGATTTTACGACCCAACGCCTAGTAGACAAAATGGATTTAGAAGGAACCTATGCAAATGGTTTAACATCAACCGTTGTAGCTCCAACAAAAATAGCTACTACATTACCAAACGATAAACAATCGATTCAAGCGGCTGTTAAAACATGCAATATATTAGATTTCAATAATGTCAAACTGGTTCGAATAAAAAATACCTTAAAGCTAAGTGAAATTGAAGTTTCCGAACAGCTTCTTGACTATATAGCAAGTCATCCAAATATGGAGCAGGTTTCAGACCTTTATGAATTCCCATTTGATGAAAACGGGAATTTATTTTAAATAATGAGGGGAGTAGAGAGATATGGCACAATTATTTGATTTAACAGGGAAAACAGCAATTGCAATTGGGGGGAATGGGGTCTTAGGTTCTGCAATGGCCAAAGGATTAGCAGATTACGGCGCTAAAGTAGCGATTGTCGGCCGTAATCTTGAAAAGGCAGAGGAAGTTGTCAAGGAAATCGAAGCAAGCGGCGGGGAAGCTAAGGCATTTTCAGCAGATGTTAGTTCAAAGGATTCATTAGTTAACGTAGCGAATGAAATTGAACAGTGGTCCGGCGGTTGGGATATTCTCCTGAATGCACCTGGTACAAATAGTGCCACACCTTTTTTTGAACTGAATATGGATGAGTATGATAAAATTATGGATATTAACTTAAAAGGAATTGTGTTAACCTGTCAGATTTTTGCAAAGAGAATGATTGAACAGGAAAGAAAAGGCAGTATCATTAATATTTCATCTGTCTCATCGACAACGCCACTTTCTAGAGTGTTTACGTATTCCGTTTCAAAAGCAGGACTTAACAGTGTTACACAGTTTTTAGCACGTGAATTTGCTCAGAATGGAATTCGTGTTAATGCGATTATTCCAGGATTTTTCCCTGCTGAACAAAATCGAAAAATATTAGACAAAGAACGAATCGAATCCATCATGAGTCATACTCCGATGAAGCGCTTTGGTGAAGCGGAAGAATTACAAGGTGCTACTGTTTGGCTTGCCTCTGAAAAAGCTTCAAGCTTTGTAACAGGTACGCTAGTTCGTGTTGATGGCGGCTTTGGCAGCATGACTATATAATAAACAAGTGCACATAAATCAACCACCTAATAAATAGGTTAAAAGTGGTGGGTAATAGATTAGAGCATGGTGGGGGGAGAAAAGGACAATGCTAACAGAAAAATACAAAAAATTACAGTCTATTCTCCGTGAAATGGAATCGGTAGTTGTCGCATTTTCGGGGGGAGTAGATAGTACGTTTTTGCTAAAGGCTGCACTGGACACATTAGGTGTAGATCATGTGCTAGCCGTAACAGCGGACTCGGAAAGCTATCCGTCTAGTGAACTTGAAGAGGCAAAAGTGCTTGCGGAAAAGATGGGTGTCAGGCACCAAGTGATTGAAACGTCAGAACTTGCGATTCCAGGTTACGCGGAGAACAATAAGAATCGTTGTTACTTTTGCAAGAGCAGTTTATTTGATCATTTACTTCCGGTTATGGAAGAAATGGGCTTTCAAAATGTGATTTATGGTGTTATTGCTGACGATATGAATGAATTTCGTCCTGGTATGCAAGCAGCAAAGGAAAAGGGAATTCGTGGTCCACTGCAAGAGGCTGATTTGTTTAAACAAGACATCAGGGAGCTATCACAAAAGTTTGATTTACCGACATGGGATAAACCATCTTTAGCATGTCTATCATCAAGGATTGCCTATGGTGAGTATATTACTAAAGAAAAGCTTACTAAGGTGGAAAAAGCGGAAGCGTATTTAAAATCCCTTCAACTTCGTCAAGTTCGGGTCCGCACACATCAAGAAATTGCTAGGATTGAAGTCGAACCTAAAGATATGAAAATCGTTTTGGAAAATCATGATTCGATTGTAAAAGAGCTTCAATGCTATGGCTATAAATATATAACGTTAGATTTAATTGGATATCAGAGCGGAAGTATGAATAAGGTCCTCGCCCAATGACCTTTTCTAACGGCAATTTGGGCCAGATAAGTAATTGTTAAAAGAAAAGGCTTTGGAATAATCCAGAGCCTTTTCTTTTAACCATCATAAAAAGAGCAATAAAAGATAATTATGAGCTACAATATAATGTAATGTGAAAAGGAAGATGAAGCATGTCAAGAGAGTTTGTAATTGGACTTGATATTGGAACAACAAGTGTGAAAGCGTGTGTGTTTAATTTACATGGAAAACTAGTAGCAGATGTTGAGAAAATGATTAATTCGGCATACCCAAGGCAGGGGTGGGTGGAGCAAAACCCAATTGAAATTGAACAGTCTGCGATTGTAGCTACCAGAGAAGCTATAGAAAAGGCGGCTATTGAGAAAAATGAAATTGTCTCACTTGGCTTTTCTGCTGCAATGCATTCACTTCTTTGTGTGAATGATAAGGGAACGCCAATATCTCCAGCCCTAATTTGGGCAGATGGAAGAAGCTATAAACAAGCTGAAGATATCATTAATACAATCGGAAAAAATGTTTACAGCAAAACAGGAACACCGATTCATCCAATGACACCATTTGTAAAATTATTATGGATGAAAGAGCAGGAGTATGAACCATATCAAAAGGCGAAATATTTTATGTCCATAAAGGAGTATATACTCCAATGCTGGTTTGGCCAAAGGGTAATCGATTATTCGATGGCATCTGCAACAGGATTATTCAATCCGGCAACACATAAGTGGGAACAAGAGCTATTAGAACTTACAGGTATAACTGAAAATCAGCTTTCTGAAATCGTTCCTCCAACAAAGGTATTAATGGGAATTAAACGCGATAAAGCGGAAGCAATGGGTATTTCACCAGAAATGCCAGTAGTTGTCGGGGCGGCAGATGGACAATTGGCGAATCTGGGAAATGGTGCGATTCTTCCCGGTGAGGTGGCTGTTTCGGTTGGAACTAGCGGGGCTATCAGGCAAGTCACTAAAGGAGTTAAAATTAGTGAAAATCAGGAAACGTTTTGTTATTCTTTTACAGAGGATTCATCTATCATTGGCGGACCGACCAATAATGGGGGCATTGCCTTACAATGGTTAAAAGATCTATTGAAAGATGAAAGAAGTTTTACCGAATTTCTTTCTGATGCTGGACAGGTTGCTCCAGGAGCAGAGGGTTTGCTCTTCCTTCCTTATTTAAATGGCGAAAGAGCACCAATTTGGAATCAGCGGGCAAAAGGGAATTTTTATGGGGTATCCATCACACATAAAAGGGAACATTTTATTCGTGCAGTCCTTGAGGGAGTTACATTTAATCTCTATCAAATTGGAAAAGCATTGGAGCGCTTAACAGGTGAGCCGGAAAAAGTTTATGTCAACGGCGGATTAGCCAGGTCGCCGCTTTGGCTGCAAATGATGGCCGATATTTTTGAAGCAGAAATTTATGTATCGGAAAGTCACCACAGTGCAGCGTGGGGGGCAGCATGGACTTCATTAGTAGCTATTAATAAAGTAAATTCTTTTGAAGAGATTAAACAGAATATTCCAATGGGTAAGCCAACTATTCCAAACAAGGAAAACAGTATTCGTTATAAGAAAATCTATCAGAACTATGAAATGTTAGCAAATGATATGGTGAAATATTTTAGGTAATAAAGGGGGAAATCGAATGCTTGAGGATATTTTAAAGCAAGTTCAAAATGGAACCCTTAGCATAACAGAAGCGAAGGAACAATTAGGAACTTTTGAAAATTTGGGTTTTGCGAAAGTTGACCACCATCGAAAAAAACGACAGGGATTCGCAGAGGTCGTGTATGGGGAAGGAAAAACAGCGGAACAAATCATTTCGATTGTTCAGGCATTAAGGGTACGAAATGACGAAGTACTTGTCACACGAGTTGCAAAGGCGAAGGCTGAACTTATCCGTAGCACACTTCCATATCTTATTTATAATGAAACGGCAAGAATTCTTTTTTGGAAGAAGGAAGCAGCGGGTAAGACAAACTCTCAAGGATACATTGCAGTAATTGCAGCAGGGACATCTGATTTACCGGTGGCTGAAGAGGCAGCTGTAACAGCTGAAGTATTGGGAAGCAGTGTACATCGGATTTATGATGTAGGTGTTGCCGGGATTCATCGCTTGTTAAGCCATGCTGAGGAAATTCAAAATGCGACTGTCTCAGTTGTTGTGGCAGGTATGGAAGGGGCCCTTCCAAGTGTGGTAGGTGGACTTGTTTCCCATCCTGTTATAGCTGTCCCGACAAGTGTTGGTTATGGAGCAAACTTCAATGGATTATCTGCGTTACTTACAATGTTAAACTCATGTGCTTCAGGGATTAGTGTTGTAAATATTGATAATGGATTTGGCGGGGGATATAACGCCGTGTTAATTCACCAACTTGCACAGAGAGGGGCAGGAAAAAATGAAGACACTTTACTTTGATTGTTTTTCAGGAATCAGCGGGGATATGGTCATTGGCGCGCTTATTGATGCTGGTGCAGACCCTCATCGGTTAGAAGAGGAATTAAAAAAGCTTAATATTGATGATGAGTATGAATTAGCATGGAAAAAGATAGTAAAGAATGGGATTACTAGTACAAAGTTTGATGTGCAGTTATTGAATGATGGACTTTCCCATGACCATGAGCATAGCCACGGACACGAGCATGACCATCACCATAGTCATAGCCACGAGCATGAGCATGAGCATGATCACCAGCATAGTCATGGCCACGAGCATGACCATCACCATGAACACCGTGCCTATAAAGATATTGTAAAATTAATTGAGGGCGCTGCTTTTTCTAATCAAGTGAAGGAAACAGCTTTAAAGATATTTAAAAGAATTGGTGAAGCGGAAGGACATATTCATGGGATACCGTTGGAGCAGGTTCATTTTCATGAAGTTGGGGCAGTTGATTCAATTATTGATATTATCGGTGCAGCCATCTTAATTCATCAATTGGAAATAGATGTCATTAAGTCATCACCAGTTCCTGTAGGTACGGGGAAAATCCATATTGACCATGGGATTTATCCGGTACCCGCACCTGCCACACTTGAAATTTTAAAAGGAGTGCCGATTGAACAATCGGATATTAGAGCGGAACTTACGACACCAACGGGTGCAGCGATTGTGGCAGTCCTTGCAGAAGAATTTTGTTCTCTTCCTTCTATGCAGATTCAATCAATTGGCTATGGGGCAGGAACAAAAACCTTTAATAACCACCCAAATGTTCTAAGAGTGATTATTGGTGAGTAAATGAATGAGAAATTGCTTACATAAAATGGTTTTTTAATGTGAAAGGAGTTTGTCTAGTGGACTTACATCCTCCCAATCATGAACATCTTGATTACCAAATGGTCAAAATGGAAGTCAACCTTGATGATATACCAGGGGAATGGCTTGGCAATGTAATGGACCTCCTTTTTGAGGCTGGGGCTAATGATGTTTTCTATACACCCATATATATGAAAAAAAATCGACCAGGCGTGTTGCTTCAATTGCTTTGCTCACAGAAAAATGTAAAGACAATGAAGGAAATTCTATTTAAGGAAACCACCACACTTGGGGTACGCTACTATCCATTAACGGTACACCGCTTAGAAAGAATGTTTAGAAAGGTTTTAACAAAGTGGGGTCCTGTGACAGTAAAAGAGGGTATTTACGAAGGCCAAGTCGTACAAAGAGCCCCGGAGTTTGAAGAATGCAAAAATATTGCACGACTTCATAACATTCCATTGAAACGGGTTTATGAACAAGTTTGGAAATCATTAGGGCAGGAAGAGTAGAAAAGAAAGCAGAAAATAGGGGGGAAAGATTTGATTGTGAGTTTCTTCTCAGTTTTATTCCTAGGATTTATTTTAGGTATTAAGCATTCAATCGAACCGGACCATATTATCGCGGTATCGACCATGGTTGGTCAAAGTAAAAAACTATCACGTTCTACATTAACTGGTGTATTCTGGGGAATCGGTCATACGAGCACACTTTTCATTGTCGGGATGATGCTGGTCCTGATGAAGGGTGAATTAACTGATAAATGGGCAATGTCACTCGAATTTCTAGTCGGCATCATGCTTGTGTATTTAGGAATGAAGAGTATGCTTTTCATTAAAGATTCGAAACAGGACTCGCATAATCATGAGAAAGCATCTTTAATAAAAATTACCTTTATCGGTTTCATTCATGGTTTGGCTGGAAGTGCCGCGATGGTTTTATTAACTATGTCAACCGTTTCCTCTGTATGGGAGTGTGCCTTGTATATTTTAATTTTTGGTACCGGGACGATTATCGGTATGCTCATGTTTACAACAATTATTGGAATTCCTTTTGTGTTCAGTAAAAAAAGCATAGGGGTTAACCGTATGCTGACTAAACTTACGGGTACAGTAAGTTTTTTATTCGGGATCTATTATATGTATAATCTTGGAATTACCGAAGGGTTATTTCAATTATGGACGCAGTAAAAATTAAACGTGTAAAAAATCGGCTGCCAATACGCTGGCAGCCGATTTTTTACACCCATTTAATCTCAAGCAATAATTGTTGCCTAAATAATTGGATTAAAAATTCATTATAAAAGTCTTTCCTTACAATGACTTGATACCTATTGTTTGGATGGATGTAATATAGGATATCTGTTAAGGTTTTATTTTCCTCGAAAAATGCCCGAACTTTTGTGAGTCTTTTCTTTAATTCACTATCCAATAATATAATCGAGAACTCAATATCATCCCCGTTAGCTGTCTCCTTTAGCTCCAGAAGCTTTTCGTCGTATTTATACTCCACTCTCATCAAATTCCCCCTAAATTAAATACCTTAAGTAAATGTAAACCGTACATATTATGATTGAAAGGATCATCAATGGAAAGGCAATTAACAAAAACTTACCAAAAGTAATAGAATGGCCTTCTTTAGCGGCTAGCCCGGCAACAATAACATTGGCGCTAGCACCAATTAATGTACCGTTTCCACCAAGACATGCTCCTAATGAAAGGCTCCACCACAATGGTTCTAAATTAGTGATCCCGAGATCTCCCATATCTTTGATCATGGGAATCATCGTTGCCACAAATGGAATATTATCAATAAATGCAGAGGCAATTGCACTAACCCAGAGAATTAATATCGACGTTGACGCGACATTTCCTCCGGTCAGGTGAACGGAATAGTCTGCTAGTAATGAAATGACTCCGGTTTCAATTAATCCTGATACCAAAACAAACAAGCCTATAAAGAAAAAGATGGTCGTCCATTCTACCTTTACGAAGGCTTTATCTAGATACGTTTCCCCAGTTAATAGCAGTAACAGAAAGGCCCCTGCTAATGCGACTGTTGCTGATTCGAGGTGCAGCAGCTGGTGCAGGAAGAATCCAATAATAGTAAAAGCTAAGGCAATTAACGACTTAATTAAAAGGGTTTTGTCGGTGATTTCTTCCTTTTCATCTAAGTCCATTAAGCTTGACTTTAGCTCAGCTGATGTACGCAGCTGTTTCCGATAGATGAAAGCTAAAATTGCAATATTAACAAAAAGGATAAAAAACGAAATAGCTGTCAGATTATTAATAAATGCCATAAATGTTAATTCTTTAACAGCACTTCCAAGCATGATATTCGGCGGGTCACCGATTAGTGTAGATGTACCCCCAATATTTGATGCGATTATTTCCGTAATCAAAAAGGGGATTGGGTTTACTCGTAATTGTCTTGTAATACTGAATGTAACAGGTACCATTAATAGAACTGTTGTAACATTATCTAAAAAGGCTGAACCTAATGCAGTAATAACTCCCAGTACGAGTAAAATTTTTAACGGATCTCCTTTGACTTTTTTTGCGGCCCAAATCGCTATGTATTTGAATAGACCCGTCTCGGATGTTATCGCGACAATAATCATCATTCCTGTCAGCAACCCAAGAGTATTAAAATCGATATGGTGGAGAGCCTTTTCCTGACCGATAATTCCGAGAATTACCATCATGATACCGCCAGCCATTGCAATGATGGTTCGGTGTATCTTTTCTGTGACGATAAAGGCATATGTAATAAGGAATACGCCAATTGCGACTAGTGCTTGAGTTGACATTTATCGACCTCTTCTCCCAAGTATTTATACAGTTCATTATTAATGAAAAAATGCAAAAGGGAGCCTGTAGTGACAGACTCCCCCTAATAAATCACCATATATTTTTTCTTTATTATTTTATATAACTATACCAAGATTGTAAAGGAAAATTTTGATAATTATGTCGATAGATTATGTCCGGCTTAATACGAAGATTAATTTTCACCGCTTATAACCCCAATCTTTTAATAAAATCAACCGTTTCATCATGATCCGGTTTCACTAATTTAGATAAACCTTTATCCGTCTTTACAAGGGATTTGCCTGATTCATCTGCAATTGGCCTTGTGAAGGATGTTCCTTTTATTATCGTCCACTTATTTGCTTTTTTTTCAAGTCTAAGATCAATAATCCCAAGGCGATTCCCGAATGCACCAGCCATGACTACTGGTTTTCCATTGATGTTACCTGTCTCTATATTCGTATTGGGAAGATGAGTAAACGCTGGTCCTGGGAAGACGCTGTGTGAATGGCCGGCCAATACGACATCAATTCCCGGAATTTGTGTCAAATAATAGACATCGTGTTCAGATTCAGGAGTATAGGGTGTGCTGCTGATGCCTGTATGGGCAAGGACAATAATGATATCTGCACCTTCCCCCTTCATGATAGGGATATATTCCTTCGCTGACTCAACAATAGGTTTGGCAATAACCCTACCTTCAAGATTTGCCTTGTCCCATTTCATGATTTGGGTGGGCATAAAGGCGATAACTCCAATCTTCAATTCATGCTGTGATCCATTTATGTCAACCAGATTCCTTTTTAATATTACAAATGGTGTAAAGTATGGTTTATTTTTTTTTATAGAAATAACATTCGCATTTAAAACTGGCATTTTAGCGCCTTTTAAGGCGGTATTTAGAAATTCAAGTCCATAGTTAAATTCATGGTTTCCAATTGCGACAGCGTCATAAGCCAAATAATTAAAAGCCCGGTAAACTGGGTGTTTCTTTCCTTTATGCATTCCTTTAATCCTTGCTAGATATTCACCGAGCGGATTTCCCTTTAAATGGTCACCATCATCAAACAATAAGGAATTTTTAACTTCCTTCCTAGCCTCATGGATGAGCGTCGCAGTTTTAACTAGTCCAACACGGTTATTTACTTTTGTTTGATAATAATCATAATTGACCAAATCTGCATGTAAATCTGTCGTCTCAAGGATGCGTAAATCAACCACCTCCTGCCCAGTGATGCCGGAGGCTGCGTATGAAAGGGAAGAACATGCAAGCCATAAAGGCGAAAGGATAACGAGTAGAAAAGAAACCTTATGTTTGTGCACTTAGAAGACCTCCATCATAATCTTTATAATAAGGTAATCTTAGTATTCGTTATCCTAAAGGAATTATGATAAATGGGTGCTTCACTTATCAAAATGGGTAGATCCTAAAACGAAAAATCGGCCATTATATTGGCTGGCTTTTCGTTTACACTAATATGGAAGTTTTGTGACATAATAGACAAAGTGATGTAACTCACTTAATTGAAAATGATTTTCATTTAAACTATTAGTATAAACAATTATAAGGAGGAATATTTGATGGAAAAGAATTCGGTAAAAGCATTTATGGAATATAGTGTAGAGAGATTTACAAAAAGAGTTATCTATAAAAAAGGTGAAACAACTGCGTTTGTATTAAATTTCTTACCGGGTCAGCAACTTCCAACACATAAGCATCCGGGAACAGAAGTTTATCTTTATGTTGTAACGGGAACCGGTACAATCATTATTGATGGTGCAGAAACAGAAGTAGCCGAAGCAGATTTAATTCACGTTAGCAGCGAAGAAGAAATGGCCTTTAAGAATATCGGCAGTGAATCAGTAAGCTTGTATGTGGTATTAAGCGAAATTCCAAGTAAACTTTACGCTAAAAACGTTTAATATCAGAAGTTATTAAGCAGCTTAGGACAAGCAAAAAGCCAGCAGATTATGCTGGCTTTTTGCTTTATTTAAGCATTCTTTTATTTTTAGCGCCAAAAAACCACCAATTCCAATCATCTAACAGCTTCATCAAGGCAGGAACCAGGACCATTCTCACTATCGTCGCGTCAATAAAAATCGCAATGGCAATGCCAACCCCCAGCTGTTTAACCGGCATTACTCCTGTAAAGGCAAATGCACCAGTGACGACAATCATAATTGCTGCGGCAGAAGTAATAATTTTACTCGTATAGGTTAATCCGGAGATGGTTGCTTCACTGTTATCACCTGTTTTTAAATAGAATTCCTGGATTCTCGAGATCAAAAACACTTCGTAATCCATCGAAAGCCCAAAAACAAGTGTGAAAACGAATACAGGTAAAATTAATGCAATATCAACCGCTGTTATCCCAAAATGGCCTTGTTGGAAAATCAAGACGACGATGCCAAACGAACAGCCAAGGCTTAACACATTCATTAAAATGGCTTTGATTGGAATGAGCAGTGAACGAAATGCTGCCAGTAGAATCACAAAAGTGGAAATGACGATTAGAAGCAGCCCATATGGAGCTTTTTGATAAATTTCTGCAAATATTTCTTGCTCAAATTTAATCGGACCGCCGAACGAAGCCCTTATCCCTAAATCTTTATTGGACCAATCAGTTACCCACTGTCTTGCCTCGGCTGAATGTTCATCCGTTTTTAAATACACCTCCAAAAGCATTTTATTTTCTCTAATGAAGTGGTCAATTACCGGTGCAACTTTTGATTTGTCACCTAGGGTAAACAATTGATGAAGTTGTTCAACATCTTTTATTCCCGTCGCAGAAAAGGGTGAGTCCACCGTATAAACAAGTGAATCCTTCTCCAGTTTATTTATTACCTGACTTACTGTTTTAAGATTGTTTTTTTCAAGAACGTTTCCTATTGTTTCGAGAACAATGGTCACTTTTTTCTCATCACGTTTTTCTTTAGCAATAAAATGATCTTTAAATATTTCGATGGCCACCCGTGAAGGGTATTTAGGAGGCAGGGAATTAGTGCCGGGTATGGCCAATACCATTTGTTTAACCGGAATCAGTCCCATCAAAAGGATCGCAAGTGCGGCGGCTGCCATTAGAACTGGACGCCTCATTACAAATTTAGCAAATCGATGCCATATACTTGTTTGCTCTTCCGAAAATTTAAGGATACTTAAGTTGTTAATTTTTGTCCCCAGTACGGCAAGCAATGCGGGAAGAAAGGTTAACGCACAAAAAGCTGAAATAAATACTACAGTCATCCCTCCAAGGGCAACATTTTGAAATATATCAATTCTGATAAACCAAAGACCAGCTAATCCAATAAAAACACATAGGCCCGAAAAGATTATCGAACGGCCCGCAGTAGTAACCGTTATTTTTATGGCATCTTCGATGGATTTGGTTTGTATTTCTTCTTTATATCGATTGATAAATAACAAGGCAAAATCAATGCTTAAGGCTAGTCCAATCATCGGGACAATATTTAATATGAAAATGGTTAAATCAGCACCGTAACTAAAGAAATAAACAGTTCCCATTGTGGTTAATATCGAAACTACCCCGATGACAAGCGGGATTGATGCTGCAATAAGACCCCCAAAGGCAAGAATAAGGACAAGTAAGGCAATCGGCAGGCCAATCATTTCGGCTTTAGCTAAATCCCCCTGGCTCGCGGTATTAAGGTCTTGAACAATAATCGGCTCGCCAGTCATCGTTACCTTTAGGCCCTTTTCATTTTGAAGGATTTCCTGTAGTTCGGCGATTTCCTTTCCAAGGTTTTCTGCTTTTTTATTGAAAGTAATAAGTCCATAGGCATAATGATCCTTGAACATCCCGTCGTGTTCAAAAGGCGAAGTGATCTTTTGGGCTCCATCAAAGTTTTTTAAATAATTAAATGTGTCTTGAACAAATGTTTTAAACTTTTTATCACTAATCTTTTTGTCTTTTTCGAAAACTAGGATAATCGAGGATTTGGCTTGTCCAAAGTCTTTTTCGAGGAGCTTTCTTGTTTCATTATATTCTCCTTTATATTCAAAGCCATTTCCGCTTAAAACAGTAGGTAATTTCAAGGCAAAAAATCCAAACAGGAATATGGCAAAAATCCAAAACATCAGCACCCATTTACGATTTCTGTATATGTACCCCCAAAATTTCTGCATCGCAATCGACTCCTTTATTAATTGGAAACTATTTCCTCAATATAGTATACAGGAAGAAATGAAGGTAAAAAAAACGACTATTTCGTGTCCGTAATTCAGTCTAACATCAGCTCCTATTTATAGTATGGTACCAATGTTCCATAAAGTTCCTCCCCTGTTCCATGCCAAAATGAGGGAATGATAATATGTTCAAAGATAATTTTACAAATGTAAATATTGTGGTTTCACTAATTATCTTTGTCACAATAGAGAAAATATCAAAAATAAGCTGCAAGATCATTTTACAGCTCAATTCTTGCTTAAATGAACGGACTAGCAACAGCATATCAGGTACTGTTTTGTACTTTTTGATATTTATTTTACATTTGTTCATATTTATATTTACAAATGTTCATATCCTCTGGTATAGTTACATTGTGGTAATGACATTGAATTTTATATATAAATTTATTTACAGGGAGGACATTTAGTTATGACTCAAAATGTTGTCAGGATGATTGATCATACATTATTAAAAGCAGATGCAACAAAGGGTGAAATAATAAAGTTAGTAGAAGAGGCTAAAGAATACTCGTTTGCCTCGGTATGTATTAATCCTACGTGGGTTAGCACGGCTGCAGAAATGCTAAGCAATACTCCAGAGGTGAAAGTATGTACGGTCATAGGCTTTCCCCTTGGAGCGGCAACACCTGAGACAAAGGCTTTTGAAACGAAGAATGCGATTGAAAATGGGGCAAATGAAATCGATATGGTCATTAACATTGCTGCTCTTAAAGATCAACAGAATGACTTGGTTGAGAGAGATATCCGTGCCGTTGTGGAAGCGGCAAAAGGAAAAGCATTAACAAAAGTTATTATTGAAACATGTCTGCTAACTAAAGAAGAAAAGATAAGAGCATGTGAGCTTTCTGTCAAAGCTGGCGCAGATTTTGTTAAAACTTCTACAGGCTTTTCTACTGGCGGGGCAACAGTCGAAGATATTCGCTTAATGCGCCAAACTGTAGGACCTAAAATTGGTGTGAAGGCATCTGGCGGTGTCCGCAGTGGTGAAGATGCACTTGCAATGATCGAAGCAGGGGCAACTCGTATCGGCGCAAGCTCGGGTGTTTCGATTGCTAAAGGTGAGCTTTCTACTAGCAATTATTAATGATATAAATGTAGGTTACATTAGGATATAAATAAAAAAAGAGTAGCTAATCAATCGATTACCTACTCTTTTTTTATTTATGAACTCTTATTTTAACTACAGAATTGAAGGGAGGTTATAAGAACATAATATACATAGATAAAAAATAAGGGATGATACCATGATATATATCTATAATGATTATGGTGGGACACACACTACTTCATTAGCGGCGGCCTATCATTTAAAGAAATTACCACAATCTGAACGGAAACTTACCAGGGAAGAAATAGTAAATGTGAAGTTTTTCAATAAATTAACAAAGGAGGACTTTGGAAAGCTTATTTTTCACGGGGTTGATGAGGACGGAAACTCCGTTTATACTATTGGACGGAAACGGAATAAATATGTGGTTCCTGCATTAAAAGAAATGAGTTTATTATTGCAAGAGAAATTTAAATTTGATGAAAAAATCGTCTTTTCCAATACTTCGCCAACAGTTCCCTTTGTCATGTCAATGGGTGGCTTTTTCTCGAGAGGTTTAAAAATTGATTTTATAGGAGTACCATTGTTAGTTAAAGGTGCGAAGCAATGCTGTGATAATATATTTCGTTTGGTTGAAAATACGAAAGAGGTAGGAAGAACCACCTACGCGGAAAATGTAATTATCTTAGATAACAAAATGTATAAGTAAGATCATGATAAGGTGTGGATCAATATGGAAAAAAAGATAGGTTTTATTGGGGCCGGGAAAATGGCTCAGGCGATGATAGAAGGGATTATAAAATCAAATAGGATTCCCCGAGAAAATATCATCGCCAGTGCAAAATCAGCACAAACGATTGAAAAAGTTAAACAAAAGTATAGTATTTATTGTTCACTAAATAATGTTGATGTTGCTAAATTTGCTGATATTCTAATCCTTGCTGTGAAACCGGACCTTCATACAGCTGTAATTGAGGAAATTAAAAGGGATATTAAACGAAACGCTATAATCGTAACCATTGCGGCTGGGATTACCTTATTGGATCTTGAACGTGCATTTGGCTTCGAGGTTAAGGCCGTTCGGACGATGCCAAATACGCCTTCATTAGTAGGAGAAGGGATGAGTGCCATTTGTCCTAATCCTTATCTCAGTGCGGAAGAAATTATGGAAGTGGAGCATCTCTTCTCTACTTTCGGAAAAACGGAACGTCTGGAAGAAAAGTTAATGGATGCGGTACCATCGATCAGCGGTTCTTCTCCAGCATATGTGTATATGTTAATCGAAGCGATGGCGGATGGGGGCGTAAGGCAGGGAATACCAAGGGATAAAGCCTATAGGCTAGCAGCCCAGGCAGTACTTGGTGCGGCAAAAATGGTACTTGAAACTGGAAAGCACCCAATAGAACTCAAAGATAATGTTTGTACGCCCGGCGGTGCAACCATTGAAGCCGTTGCTGTCCTTGAGAAAAGGCAATTCGGGGGGACTGTAATGGAAGCAATGGAGAGCTGTACAAATAAAGCAAAAAATTTACGGTAGCTATTCAAAATTAAGGGTCCAATTAAATGGACCCTTTTATACAACGGTTAATTAAAGGGATGAAATAAAATGCTAAGTAATGAGTTGTTGATCCTTTCAATCCTAACCTTGGCGATGATAGGAATATTGGGAATCATATTAGTTTACTTAATGATTCGTAAAGCAATGGATATAAAGATAAGTAAGAGGATCGATCACTGCAAAGAAAAATATAATCCACTCATTTCTTTGATACTTACAGAGGGAGGGCTTTCAAGGGAACTGACTGCTAAAACAGCTCTGCAGCGAAAAGCAATCGAAGAGCTGCTTAGCCGTTACACAAAAGTATTAGAACGTGAAGAGGAAAAGAAACGTTTATCGAAATTAGCAGCATTGTATCTAACAGATGACTATCAAAAGCGGCTTAAAAGTATGAGATGGAGTACGCGTATGAATACTCTTTACCAAATTGAGGATTTCGGAATGGATCACCTTTTAAACGATGTTTACATGCTTTTAAAAAGAAGACGGCTTTCACATCAAGAACTTATACATATTTTGAGGATACTTGCTTTATTCCATTTTGGGCCATTATTCGAATTACTTACAAATCATTATAACCATTTATCTGAATACGAGTATCGCAATATTTTGCTTCGCTTAGAGCAAAGGCAATTTGATCAGTTTGTCCTTAATTTTCATAAATCTGAGCTCCCATTACAAAAGGCAATTGTTGATGTCATTTCCATAAAAAAAGAACTAAGTTATCTTTCCTTCCTGGAAAATATCTTTTCTAATTATTCTGGAGAAGTAAAGCTAAGAGCGTTAAAGGCACTGGCGGTAATAGGCTATGTAAAAAATATTGAACCGTATTTAGAACTTCTCTATTCTTCTAAATGGGAGGAACGGATGATTTCAGCTAAATTAATTGGGAAGTTGAAGGAAGAAAAGGGAGTCCCAAGATTAATTGAGCTATTGCATGATCAATCATGGTGGGTTCGATTTCAAGCCGGCCAGTCTATTTGTCAATTCTTAAATGGGAAAGAGATCTTACGTTTGGTTTTAGAATCATCAAAGGATTCTTTTGCAAAAGATATGGCCTGGGAATGGCTTCATAAAGGGGAATAATTTATGCTGATTATTCAGTGGGATGACATCGTTACCACTTTTGCTTGGGGAATCGCTGTTTATATGGTGATTGTCATTTTTTTTTATTCAGTTATTTTGGTTATTTCGATGTTTCAACTTCGGAAAGAATACAAGCTCGACAGGGTTCTGGCGTACGAGGATTATTTGGATGAAATCTATACAAAACCGATTTCAATTATCGTTCCGGCTTATAATGAAGAAGCTGGAATTGTCCACAGTGTCCGCTCATTATTAAGTGTGAATTATCCTACATATGAAATCATTGTTGTCAATGATGGCTCAACTGACCATACACTGAAAAAAATGATTGATCACTATGATATGAAAGAAATAAAAAGAGTAGTTAGAAAGCAAGTAAACTCGAAGCCGATTTCAAAGATTTATCAATCGGCCATTTTTGCGCATCTTTTTCTTGTCGACAAAGTGAATGGCGGGAAGGCAGATGCTCTTAACGTCGGACTTAATTTTTCCCAATATCCATATTTTTGTTCACTTGATGGTGATTCTGTACTTGAACAGGATGCCTTGTTAAAAGTGATGAAACCGATCATTGATTCTAATGGAGATGTGATTGCCTCCGGAGGAAGTGTACGAATAGCAAATGGCTGCCAAATTCAAAATGGACAGATTCAAAACATCGGCCTATCTGACAAGCCGTTAGTTGTCATGCAAATCATTGAGTATTTACGTGCCTTTTTGATGGGGAGAATTGGTTTAAGCAGGCATAATCTCCTGCTGATTATTTCTGGTGCTTTTGGTGTTTTTTCAAAAAGCTGGGTTATTGAAGCAGGCGGTTATCGAACGGATACGGTCGGGGAAGATATGGAATTAGTCGTGAGAATGCACCGGCTGTTAAAAGAAAAGGGTCAAAGGAAGAAAATTGTTTATGTCCAGGATCCTGTTTGCTGGACAGAGGTCCCAGAGGACATCACCACTTTACGCAGACAGAGAAGACGCTGGCATCGAGGTTTATTTGAAAGCCTATGGATTCATAGGAAAATAACCTTAAACCCAAAATACGGATCGATTGGCCTTCTAGCTTTTCCTTACTTTTGGATTGTTGAGTTTTTTGGACCAATGATTGAACTAAGCGGCTATATATTTATGATTCTTGGTTTATTCCTTGGAGGAATCTATATTGAATTTGCTATTTTATTATTTTTTCTTTCTTGTTTATATGGGTCGATTTTTTCAATGGCTGCTGTTCTTTTAGAAGAGTGGAGTTTGACAAAGTATCCAAAGGTATCTGATATCATCAAGCTATTTCTATATTCTTTAACAGAAACCATATGGTATAGGCCTTTGACCGTCTTTTGGCGCTGTGAAGGGGTATGGCAGATGCTTAGAGGGGACAAAAGCTGGGGGGAAATGAAAAGAAAAGGTGTTTTAGAATGAAAAAACAAACCCACTTAATTATCTATGCAATTTTTTTAATTCTATTTTTGACGAGCCCTTTTTGGTTATGGAAAATCCAGCCTGCTAAGGACTTAAACGTGTTAATTGTTGACAAAACCGTGCCAAATTCATCCTACCGGGAACATAAAGGGCTGGTATGGATATTAAACAATGCTAAATACTTTAAAAATGGACTAAAACCATATTCTGCAAACAATGATTATAAAGGATTTGTACCAAAAACAGGAGCGAAATATACGATTGTTCCTATGCCAAAAGATTTAAAAAGCTATGATGTATTCTATTTAACAGACCAATATGGAGTATATAAAAAGGACTTTTACGGACAGAATCTTTCGGGACAGCGTTCTGCAAAAATTTATGGCGGGCTTAAATCCAGTGAAGTGAATCAAATTGAAAAGGAGCTTCTACACTCCAATGGGAAAACATTAATTGCCGAATTTAATACGTTTGCAAGCCCTACAACAGAAACAGCAAAGGAGAAAATCTCTAATTTGCTTAATGTTGAATGGTCAGGCTGGATTGGACGGTATTTTCCAGACCTGGGAAGTACGGAGGTACCAGAATGGGTAAAGGAGAATTATCAGAAGCAATACAAGAAATGGTCCCTTACCGGCGAGGGATTCGTTTTTGTCAGTAAAAATAATTATGTTGTTGTCATTGGAAAAAAGGAGATTAATGAAAAAGGGCTCCTTTTTCAATTAACAGATAGGGGAAAGAAACACTTTACCCGTGAAATTCATGGGAAGTATCGGTATTGGTTTGATATTATTGATGCAAAAGATAAAAATGAAATTTTGGCATCCTATAAGCTCCCGGTTTCTGAGAAAACGAAGAAAGACCTTAAAGGCTATGGGATCCCTGCTGAATTTCCCGCAGTTATTTATCACCAAAACGCTAAATATTCTTCTTATTATTTTTCAGGTGATTATGCAGATGAATCGGAGGTTCCTGAGATTTATCAAACAAAGGGCTTTGATGCTTGGAAAAGGAATGTTGGAGCAAAAGGGTCTTTTTATTGGGAAATATACGTGCCAATGATGAAGGATATCTTAAAAACTGGTTTGAGGCATGTGAATAAACAAGAACAAGTGGAATTGGTTGAGCGTGATGGTCTCAAAACGAACAGCCGAACAGGGGAATCCTATATCCAAATTCAAAAAGAGGGGAAATGGAAAAACTTTTTGATTAAGGGCGTTAATATGGGGATAGGGAAACCGGGCTTTTTCCCTGGTGAGACGGCGATTACAAAAGAAGAATACTTTCGTTGGTTTAAAGAAATTGGTTCAATGAATGCTAACGCCATCAGAATTTACACACTTCACCCGCCCCAGTTTTATGAGGCTTTTTATGAATACAACCAAATAGCGAAAAGTCCTTTATACCTATTCCACGGGACGTGGGTGAATGAGGAGAATCTTCTTCATACTCAAGATGCTTTTGCCAAAGTCAATCAGGAGGATGCCAGGTTAGAAATTAAAAATATGATTGATATTATTCATGGAAATGCCAAACTTTCGAAGCGCCCCGGGCATGCCGCTGGTGTTTATAAATACGATATTTCGAAATACGTGCTTGGAATGATTGTTGGCACAGAGTGGGACCCATTAATGGTAACAAACACGAATGGATTGCACTCACATATCAGTCAATTTGCAGGGGTATATTTCAAAACGAAAGCTGCTAACGCCTTTGAAATCTGGCTGGCGAAGTTAATGGATTATGCTGCGGATTATGAATCGAAACAGTACCAATGGCAGCATTCACTGAGTTTTACAAACTGGGTTACGACTGATATGTTGAATCACCCAACTGAACCACTGGAGAAAGAAGACATGGTTTCCATTGATCCCAATCATATTAAAGCGTCGGAACATTTTCATGCAGGGCTATTTGCTTCGTATCACATATATCCCTACTATCCTGATTTCCTTAACTATGAGGAGTCATATGTTAACTATATGGATCCAAGCGGAATGAAAAATAATTATGCCGGCTATTTACATGAGCTGCTGAGTGCACATCAAATGCCGGTTCTCGTGGCTGAATTCGGCGTTCCCGCCTCAAGGGGTTTGACCCATAAGAATGTGGAAGGAATGAACCAAGGATTTCATTCAGAAAAAGATCAAGGAAAGATCGATAAACGGCTATTTCAATCCATTGTCTCGGAAGGTTATGCGGGCGGACTTGTATTCACCTGGCAGGATGAGTGGTTTAAACGGACATGGAATACAATGGATTATGACAATCCAGATCGACGGCCGTATTGGAATAACCAGCAAACAAATGAACAGCACTTTGGCTTACTTGGTTTTGAATCTAGTAATAAGGAAACTGGAATTTTTGTTGATGGTGTGGACAAGGATTGGGATATAGCGGGTGTGAAAACTAGTTATCATTCAACTGGTAAAAAGGAACCATTACGGGAGGTACGGATATCATCTGATAGCGGATACCTATATTTCCTGCTTAAATATAATCGTCCTGTTGACTTTCAAAAGCAAGCAGCTTATTTATTTTTTGACACGATTGGAAACCAAGGGCAAACCAATATACCTCTGACTGACAAGATGAAGGTGAACACGGATTTTGGAGTTGATTTTTTAATTAAACTAACTGGTCCTAAGGATTCAAGGATTATCGTCGATAGTTATTATGATACGTTCTATTACCAGTATGCTAAACTCTTACATATGATTAAGGAAGAGCCATATGCTAGTAAGAAAAATAATGGTGTATTTCATCCAATCCGTTTGGCTCTTAACAAAGAATTGACCATTCCCTCAACTAAGAAGGTCATCCCATTTCAAGCTTACGAAACAGGGGTACTAAGGTTTGGGGATGGAAATCCAAACGATAAAAACTTTGATTCGTTAACAGATGTAAGTATTAGTAGCGATAAAAGAATTATTGAGGGAAGGATCCCGTGGCAGCTCTTAAATTTTACGGACCCTAGTCAAAAAGAAGTCATGGGTGATATATGGGAAAGTGGTCTAACGGCTAAGATGAATACAAATGGAATTATTGTTGCAGCTGCGATGGCAGAAGAGGGTACATTAAATCAAACATTCCCGCAGGTAGTTAACGGGATGATACAGCTGAAGGACGCTTATTTATATAAATGGGACGAATGGAATCAGCCGGCCTTTTATGAACGTTTGAAAACATCTTATGAAATAATCGAGGAAACGTTTCGAATGACCGAATAACGAAAAAAGCCGGCTCTGTGCCGGCTTTTTTCGTTGGTAATTCTAGCTTTCAATCAATGAATACTCCATGAATTTAAAAAATCAAATTCAGAATAAAGTAAAATATTCCTGCTAATAGGGCTGTAATTGGTAGGGTAATCACCCAGGTAATCAGCATCCGTTGGGCTGTATCCCATTTAACCCCTTTAAGACGGTGCGCCGATCCTACTCCTAGTATTCCAGATGAAATAACATGTGTCGTACTTACCGGCAGATGGATTAAACTTGCACCAAAAATAATTCCCGCACCAGTTAAATCCGCTGCAACCCCGTTAATCGGGCGGATCTTCATGATTTTTCCGCCGACCGTTTTAATAATCTTCCAGCCGCCAATCGAGGTACCAAGACCCATAGCAATAGCGCAGGAGACTTGAACCCAAAGTGGAACATCTGCATTTTTGGGAAGATATTGATTGGCAATTAGGGCCATTGTGATAATACCCATTGATTTCTGGGCATCGTTTGTTCCATGCGAGTAAGATTGCAATGCAGCAGTTGCAATTTGTATATAACGAAAGTTTCGATTCGTTTTAGTTAAATTGAAGTTTTTAAAAGCCACTTTAAAAATACTATAAATAATGTAACCTACAACAAAAGCTAAAATTGGTGAAAAGATAAGTGCTTCAAGAATTTTAATAAACCCACTATAGTTCAGGACTCCTAGGCCTTGGGCTGCAACGGCCGCGCCAGCGATGGAGCCGATTAGTGCATGTGAAGAACTACTCGGAATTCCATAATACCAAGTGATTAAATTCCATAGAATCGCTGCAATTAACGCCGCAAGAATGACAATAGAGCCGTTCGTAAGATCGAATGGATTGACGATATCCTTTGAGATGGTTTTTGCCACACCCGTAAATGTCATCGCACCAACAAAATTCATGATTGCCGCTAATAAAATGGCCTGGCGAGGTTTTAGTGCCTTTGTCGAAACAGATGTTGCGATTGCATTTGCTGTATCATGGAAACCATTAATAAAGTCAAATGCAAGGGCACAAATGACGATTAATATCGTTAGTATGAATATAAGACTCATATTTTTGCTCCTTATGCATTTTTCATGATAATGGTTTCAAGGGTATTAGCAACGGTCTGACAGTAGTCAGCAATATCCTCAAGGTTTTCGTAAATTTCCTTATATTGAATAATTCGGATGGGATCTTTTTCAACTGTAAATAAATTTTTAATCGACTGGCGTAAAATGTTATCACAGTTTGATTCGTAATCTTTTATTTTTATGGCATGCTCCCTTATTTGCGGCAACTTTTTATTGGAAAGCAGTTCAACGGCCTTGTCAATTTCTTGTACACTGCTTTGAATAGCATCAACAAACTTTTTCATAAAATCATCTGCTTGCGTAATCGAATACATTTCGAATAACGCTGCACATCCTTCAAGGCCATCTAGGACGTCATCCATGCTCATGGCAAGGAGCAATATATCCTCACGTTCAATAGGAGTAATAAAGGCGTCGTTTAGTTCTTTAATTACTTCATGAACGTAGGTGTCTCCCTTGGTTTCATACTCCTTCATTTTCTCCGAAAAAATTTTCAAATCACTAATATTTTTTAATTTGTAATCTGTAAAGTAATTTGAACTATCTTTTAAATTTGCGGAAATATTACTAAGCAATGCTGAAAACTTGTCAATTTTTTTGAATGCCATGCGATTACCCCCAATTTCTTTAGAAAAAGTTGTACACTAACCAAATTATTTTATCTGAAAAATGTCGAAAAAAGAAACAAATTTTATGTAATTTACAAAAACTTAACATTAGAATGTTTTGAATATTTTATTTGAATTTAAAGGTCTTTTTTAACCTTTGCCTAAATTCCCCTAATTATGTATTTTTTTATTTATGAAGAACCAAAAAGCATCTTTGGGAAAAAGACAGGAATTTTATTCATTAATGAGTATAAAAAAGAAATTAGGGTATTTTAAAGGTACAGGTAGCACGAAAAACGAGTAACTTTTCCAATACTGCCTGAAAAAGTAGTAAAATAATGAATACTAAAAAGGAGTGTTCTAAATGAGTTTCATTTGGACATTAATTATTGGTGGGATTATTGGTTGGTTAGCAGGCCTTATCGTAGGAAGAGATGTACCGGGCGGCATTATTGGTAATATCATTGCTGGATTTGTGGGGGCATGGCTGGGGACAATGGTTTTAGGAAATTGGGGACCGCATGTAGCCAATTTCGCAATAATACCTGCCATCATTGGGGCGGCAGTCCTAGCACTTCTGCTAAGCTTCATTATGCGAGCCTTTAGAAAAGCTGATAAATAAACGAACAATTATCTTGCCAAATGAAAAAGCCTCCTATACGGGAGGCTTTTTCATTGTTAGCAGCATTTTTTGCTATTTAAATCAAATTAATATCTATATTTTTAAAAATAACCGGTTTATCTGTAAATGGTGCATAACATTCAATCTTTTCATAAGAAAATGGGTGGTTAAATTCAAGTTTAGCGGCGTGAAGGGCTTGTCTGTTTACTACTGGTTCTCCTCCATACAAAATATCCCCTGCTAGCGGGTGCCCTATGTGGCTTAAATGAACCCTGATTTGATGTGTTCTCCCTGTATCAAGCCAGCATTTTACAATCGATTGTCGGTTGTTTTTATCCTCTTTTAACACGGTAAAATGTGTTATTGCATCCTGTCCAGAAGGAGATACCCTTCTTTTCGTTGGATGATGTCGATCCCGTCCGATTGGCGCATTAATTATTCCCTTTTTTGGCTGAAGAAGTCCATGGACCAATGCAAGATACGTTCTTTTGATTTCCCGTTTTACGAGCATTCTGTCAAATATTGCACCAGCTAATACATGCTTAGCGAATAGGATTGCACCTGAAGTATCCCGATCAAGTCGATGGATTTGCCGGATGTTCCTTAATTCCCCGCTTGATTGCAGATAATATTGCAGAGCGTTAACAAGTGACGTTGTATCCGCTTCAGGGTCGTTTGGATGGGTGGTGATAAATGGCGGTTTATTAACAACCATAACATGGTCATCCTCATAAAGAATATCAACCTCCATATAATTAGGTATGATATGTAATTCCTCTTCCTGAAATAATTTGAACTGGAGTTTAGCACCTTCTGCCAGCGGTATATTCCAATTGGCACGATCCCCATTTAATAAAACCTTATCCTCCATTCGGAAACTATGAGTTAATTTTTTAGGTGCTTCCCATACAAGGCGAAATATCTGCTCAAGCGTTTTGCCTTCCCATGCCAATGGAACAACGATTTGAAACCATTCACCCATTCGTATTGTTTTTAGCATAAATTCTCCTTCTTCATCAAAACGGTTATAATTACCACCGTATTTTCATATTTAATTATGTTATTCTTATCCTATATAATACGACAGAAATAAGCGATGGCAAAGGTGGGTTATAAGTGAAAATTGTGTTTGCCCCAACACCAAGTCAAGAAGAAGAAATAAATGGGCTTGTAAGGTATTTTTATTCCAATATTTTTCCTCTCTATTTTACGGATGAGGAAATTTGTCAGTTTCAGCAGTTAAAGGTTTTGCATCCTTCTAAAGATTTTAACACCTTAAAAGATGCCTTTCAGGTAATGACGTGTATTCAAACATTGATCTCAATTCTTGAATTCTCACAACTGGATGAACAGTATTCAACCCTATTTAATAAAAATGTTGATAATCTGCTGGAATTTGGATTGTTTTTCCCATTTGAATATGATCAGTTTGTAGAGGTAAAAAGTATGAAAATCAACATGCTAAGTATTTATTCAAAAGCGGATAATGAATTACTTGTATAGGGGTGAGGGAAACAAGCCTGCTTTTGAAGCAGGCTTGTTTTTTTCATTCACTTATTTGGAGAATTTAAGGTAATATAGAGAGGGGAAATAGAAAAAGTTTACCATGATTAACTGCGAAAATTGTCGGCTAATTTCATGTGCCTTTTAGAGGAGTAACGGCCTTGAACTTAGAAACAATATACAGTAGACATAAATTGGAGGGTAACAAATGAATTGGAAAGAAACTGTAAAGAGTTGGATGGAATATGAAGGACTGGATACGGAATTACAAAATCAACTAGCGGACTTAAAAACGGATGAAAAACAGCTTGAAGAGGCCTTTTATAAAAATTTAGAATTCGGTACCGGCGGTATGCGTGGTGAAATAGGGGCTGGTACAAACCGAATGAATATCTATACAGTCCGCAAGGCTTCTGCGGGTCTTGCTGCATACATAGAGGAACATGGTAAAGAGGCTAAAGATCGCGGCGTTGTCATTGCCTTTGATTCTCGTCACAAATCGCCGGAATTCGCGATGGAGGCTGCTAAAGCACTTGCATCAAAAGGTATTCAGACATATGTATTTAATGAATTACGGCCCACACCTGAGTTATCGTTTGCCTTAAGATACTTACAAGCTTTTTCAGGAATTGTCATTACGGCAAGTCATAACCCACCAGAATATAACGGCTACAAGGTTTATGGTTCTGATGGCGGCCAGCTGCCACCTGAAGCAGCAGATCAGGTTATTGCTAAGGTAAATGAAATTGCGAACGAATTATTAATAGAGGTCGATTGTGAAGAAAATTTAAAAGCAGCAGGGTTAATTAAAACGATCGGTTCTGAAATTGATGAGGCTTATATTGAAAAATTAAAAACGATTTCAGAAAATCCTGGCCTTGCAAACGAAACGGATCTGAAAATTGTTTTTACACCTTTACATGGAACAGCGAATAAGCCAGTACGTGCTGCCCTTGCCGCGTTAGGTTATAAAAATGTTACGGTCGTGAAGGAACAGGAACTGCCAGATCCGGAGTTTTCAACAGTTAAGAGTCCAAACCCAGAAGAACATGCTGCCTTTGAATTAGCGATTCGTGATGGAAAAAGGGTGGGCGCAGACCTGTTAATTGCTACTGACCCAGATGCGGACCGCTTAGGTATCGCCGTTCTTAATCCAGAGGGCGAATATGTTGTCCTGACAGGCAACCAAACGGGTGCTTTACTACTTGATTACATTCTTTCGCAGAAAAAAGAAAAAGGAATTCTTGCGCAAAATGGGGTTGTTTTAAAAACAATCGTTACCTCTGAAATAGGAAGAAAGATTGCTCATGCATATCACCTAGAAACAGTTGATGTCTTAACAGGATTTAAGTTTATTGCTGAAAAGATTAATGAATATGAAGCAGCAGGTGATCGTAAATTCTTATTCGGTTATGAGGAGTCCTACGGCTATTTGATCGGTGACTTTGCCCGCGATAAGGATGCTGTTCAAGCAGCCCTATTGGCGACAGAAGTTGCGGCTTTTTATAAAAAACAAAGCCTGTCCCTCTATGAAGGGTTAATGCAAGTATTTGAAAAGTATGGATATTACCAAGAGGGCCTCCGTTCCTTAACCTTAAAAGGAAAAGATGGGGCAGAAATGATTCAGCGATTACTAGCATCATTTCGTGCCGCGCCAATTACAAAGCTTGGTTCTTTGGAAGTTTCAACCACGGAAGATTATTTAACAAGCATTATTGTAACAAATAATAAAGAAGAGAAAATTGAGTTACCAAAATCAAATGTTTTAAAATATACCTTTGAAGATGGTTCGTGGGTTTGTTTACGACCATCAGGAACAGAACCTAAAGTGAAATTTTACTTTGGCGTAAATAGTCTGACTCTGGAGGAAAGCAAAAGAAAATTAGCAGCAATTGAGAAGGATTTTATGGATCTAGTCGATAAAAAAGTAAAAATGGTTCGAGAATTTTAAGTAAGTTAAAACAGCTAGTCATTTCATCATGAAAGGAAGAAAAAATTATGCTTAAAGATCAAATCGCGATTGTCACCGGTGCTTCTAGAGGAATAGGTAAGGAAATAGCCACAAAACTGGCAGAACAAGGAATGAAATTAGCTATCGTTGGCAGTTCCTCACAAGTATCCGAAACTGCTGCAGATTTAAAGAAAATGGGTTATGAAAATATCCTCCCTGTTCAGGCGGATGTTTCAAAAGAAGAAGACATGGAGGAAGTTGTTAGGAAAACCATTGAAGCCTATGGCTCAGTAAACCTGCTCGTTAACAATGCAGGTGTTGGCTTCTTCAAACAAACGGAGGAAGTAACCGTTGACGAGTGGAAAAAGGTATTTGAGGTCAATGTCCAGGGTGTTTTTTTAGCTACGAAGGCGGTTCTCCCACATATGAAGGATCAAAAATCGGGGACGATTATTACCATTTCATCTGACGTTGCCCGCTATACCATTCCAAATGGAGCGGCATACACAGCTTCAAAATATGCGGTCCAAGGATTTTCAGGGTCAGTTGCTCAAGAAGTACGCGAATACGGAATTAGGGTAGGAACCATCAATCCGGGAATGGTGGATACGTATTTTGCCGATTCAACCCAAGGCTTGCCGGAGAAAACAGATTGGCTTAAGGTGGAGGACGTCGCAAATGCTGTTGTTTACATGGCCTCTGCACCAAAACATATGTTAATTGATGAAATTGTCTTACACCCCTTCGCTCAACAATATCCTATAGCGTAAGATTAAATAAACCTATTGAAACACGGCTTCCGATTCAGGAAGCCGTGTTTTTTTGGTGGAATTCTTTGGTCCGGTTGTTAAAAGGTTCCTCAAAAAAAATAGTATCCACTTGGTTTTTCAGGAAAGACTATACATCGGTATCCCATCTGAATCAGGTTCTGCAGTTTCGTTAGCATGGTCGATGTAACGAAGAAGGTTATATAGTTTCGTTTCAATCACAGTGTAGTCACGTTCAAAATTATAAGCATGCAGGAATTGTTCAATTCGTTTCGATAAAAATTGGTCTTTTGTTCGTACCATTAAAATCAGCAAATTATCCCATTCGGATCGATGTGTGTAGTATAACGCTCGGTCGTAATCCATTTTATTCATTTGTTTTTATCTCCTCCTTATTAGGAGTTGAGATTATTGTATGACATTTTGAAGATAACTTTCACAGAAAATGTTGGACACTCAATGTTAGTGGCATTATCAACATTTACCTGTATACTTTGGTGCGCAAAGGGGGATTTTATGGCTAAATTCTTATTTATTCTTCTTATTATCTTCTTTTCATTTACTTCCACTGCACAGGCCAAAATAGTTAAAGTAAATAAACCTTATTCTTTTGTACGGCTAGAAAACGACCTTGAGGAAATTCGGGAAAAGTACAAAGAACAAATTGAAGTGAAATCAATTGGATCAACTCACTTTGGTCAACCTATTTGGGCTGCGAAGCTAGGGCAAGGTGAAACCAATATCATTTTAATTGGCACACATCATGGGCGAGAATGGCTGACAAGTATGCTTTTAATGAAAATGCTTGAGACGTATGCTGATGCCTTTCAAGAAAGAGAGAAGTTTGGAACAAGGTCAACGAATATTTTAAATGAAGTATCGATTTGGTTTGTGCCGATGCTAAATCCAGACGGCGCCGCTATCCAACAAAATAATCTAAAGATGTTTCCGCCCGAACATCAAGAACGATTGATATTAATGAATGAATGCTCACGCAATTTTAAAAGATGGAAAGCAAATGGCATGGGAATCGACCTTAATAGACAGTATCCTGCGGGCTGGGAAGCTTTAGATAAAGACCCTTCAGCGCCATATTATAAATTTTATAAAGGAAAGGAGCCCCTTGAAGCAAAGGAGGTCAAGGCTTTAACTAACTTTATAAGAGAAATAAACCCTTCGATTGCAGTCGCTTATCATACAGCAGGAAGGGAAATATTTTGGAACTTTAAAAATGGAAATCAGTTAAAGCGCGATAAGCGGATTGCAAAGAAAATAGCTCGATTGACCAGCTATAAATTAGCAAAGCCGGCGAAAGACTCTGTTGGCGGCGGCTTCACTGATTGGTTTATCACCACCTATCACCGCCCGGCATTAACGATTGAAATCAGTTTTCTAGTCGATGAAACGAATCCGCCTCTATCTGTCTTTAAAGAGGAATGGAAACGGAATCGCTATGTGGGCCTTAAACTTGCAGCCGAAGCGAAAAAAATCCCGCGCTAGTCATACCTCATGGAGCAAAGGGAAAAATAGTAGTAGTTTCTCTATCTTGTTTCATCATTCCCCTTTTTACTTCATACATTGTGGTAAGAGGAAAAGGGGGAGTGGCTAATGGATGTGGAAGGTCGCAAGCAACTTGAATACGCCATCAGTGAGATTACTGAAATAGCAACAGGCTTTGGCTTAGATTTTTATCCGATGCGTTATGAAATCTGTCCTGCTGAAATCATTTATACATTTGGAGCTTATGGAATGCCGACCCGATTTTCGCATTGGAGCTTCGGTAAGCAATTTCATAAGATGAAGCTTCATTATGATTTAGGACTTAGTAAAATCTATGAACTAGTTATTAATTCAAATCCTTGCTATGCCTTTTTGCTTGATTCTAACTCGCTTATTCAAAATAAACTTATTGTCGCTCACGTTTTAGCTCATTGTGACTTTTTTAAAAATAATGTTCGCTTTCAAAATACAAAGCGGGATATGGTCGAAAGTATGGCAGCTACAGCTGAAAGAATTCACCAATATGAAATCAAATATGGAAAAAAGGAAGTAGAAACCTTTCTTGATGCAGTGTTGGCTATAGATGAACATATTGACCCCTCGCTGATGAGACCAAACCTATCTTGGTCGATTGGGGACGATGAGGAAGATGAGGATCAGGAACACCATATTGTCACGCCTTACGATGATCTTTGGGGATTAGATAAAAAGGATAATAAAGAGTCAAATCAACCGATCAAAAAGAAATTTCCGCCCAGGCCGGAAAAGGACTTGCTGCTATTTATCGAAACCTATAGCAGGGAACTGGAGGATTGGCAGCGGGATATCTTAACAATGATGCGGGAGGAAATGCTCTACTTCTGGCCGCAGCTTGAAACAAAAATTATGAACGAAGGCTGGGCATCCTACTGGCATCAACGAATTTTAAGGGAAATGGATTTAACAAGCGGAGAAGCGATTGAATTCGCTAAATTGAATGCTGGAGTTGTGCAGCCATCGAAAACGGGCATTAATCCATACTACTTAGGAATCAAGATTTTTGAAGATATAGAAGAACGCTATAATAATCCAACGGAAGAGATGAAGCTTAGGGGAGCAGTTCCGGGCTCAGGCAGGGAAAAAATGTTTGAGGTGCGGGAAGTAGAATCGGATATTTCTTTCCTTCGTAATTATTTAAACAAGGATCTTGTGATGAGAGAAGACATGTATCTTTTCCAAAAGCAAGGAAGGGATTATAAAATCGTTGACAAGCAATGGGAGCAAATCCGCGACCAATTAGTAAATATGCGGGTAAATGGCGGGTTCCCTTATATCACCGTCAATGAAGGTGACTACATGAAAAACGGCGAGTTGTACTTGAAGCATTGGTATGAGGGAGTCGAACTCGACGTGAAATATCTTGAAAAAGTATTGCCATATATTCAGCAGCTATGGGGCCGACCAGTTCATATTGAATCAATGATTGAAGAAAGAAAAATGCTGTTCACTTATGACGGGAAAGGGGTTCACCGAAAGTATTTATAAACATTAAAAATCCCCTCAGAAATTTCTGAGGGGATTTCAATTTCCTATTAAATAGCAGCAAGTTCTTTTTCTAATGCCTTTTCTACAGTTACATAATCATAACCAAGGTCCTTTGCTACTGCTTCGTAAGTGATTTCTCCGCTCGCAACGTTAACGCCAAGCAATAAAGCAGCATTTTCAGAAATGGCTTTGAAAACCCCTTTATTTGCAATTTGTAATGCGTATGGAACCGTGACGTTTGTTAAAGCAATTGTTGAAGTTCTAGGAACGGCACCAGGCATATTTGCAACAGAATAGTGGACAACACCATGCTTTACAAATGTTGGGTTATCATGGGTTGTTACATGGTCGATTGTCTCGACAATACCGCCTTGATCAATCGCGACATCGACAATCACTGAACCAGGCTTCATTGCCTTAACCATTTCCTCTTTAACAAGCTTAGGAGCTTTAGCACCAGGAATAAGTACAGCCCCAATTAAAAGGTCAGCTTCTGCAACGGCTTCAGCGATGTTGAAAGGATTAGACATTAACGTTTTGATTTGATTTCCGAAAATGTCATCGAGCTGACGTAAGCGGTCAGCACTTAAGTCGATGATGGTCACATCTGCACCTAAACCGATGGCCATTTTAGCTGCATTTGTTCCAACAATCCCGCCGCCGACAATGGTTACCTTGCCGCGGTTAACCCCTGGTACACCTGCAAGCAGGATTCCTTGGCCGCCGTTATTTTTTTGTAAGAACTGTGCTCCAATTTGAGCCGCCATACGTCCAGCGACCTCACTCATTGGTGTAAGGAGTGGAAGCGTTCTGTTTACTGATACGGTTTCATAAGCAACTGCGATGACACCTTTCTCTCTAAGAGCTTGTGCCAAAGCGGGCTCAGCTGCGAGATGAAGATATGTAAATAAAATTAATCCCGGACGGAAGTATTGGTACTCACTGGAAAGAGGTTCTTTTACCTTCATAATCATTTCAGCTTTCGTCCACACTTGTTCAGCATTATCAATAATCTCAGCGCCGGCTTTGGCGTAATCGTCGTTGGTGAAACCGCTTCCAATTCCAGCGTCCTTTTCAACTAATACAGAATGGCCAGCAGTTAAGAATGAAACAACACCCGCTGGAGTAAGCGCTACTCGATTTTCATTATTTTTAATTTCTTTAGGTACCCCAATAAACATATTCTATTCCTCCCCAGTTAACTTCAAAATAGTTTTCCTATGGCTAAGTATAGAATGATTGCCAAAGAATTTCTTTGTTAAGAATGGAGAAAGATTTTCATCCTTTTTGGGGATTTTCACAAAATGTTCAAATCCCCTGGTATTTAGCCAATTTTAAATCCAAGTAAAGGATTATTTTTTGATTCGGGTCCTTGAAATTAACAGCCCCGATTTCGCTGATTCGTTTAAGTCGATAATTTAATGTGTTAGCATGAACATTTAATTCCTTAGCCGCATCATTAATGTTGTTATCTTTATTTAAAAAGACCTCTAAGGTTTCAACGAGATTACTGTTATGCTTCCCGTCATATTCATGAAGCCTCTTTAACGAGTAATTTTCATATTCTTCGTTTCTTCTTTTTTCTAAAATAAGATCAAAAAGCTGATAAATTCCTAGTTTTTGATAATTGAAGATGTCTTTTGTCTCTAAAGGGAATTTTTCTTTAATCGAAAAAACTTCCAAAATTTCCTCGTAGGCTTTGTTGGTTTTTTGGTAATCCTCACAAATACTGCTATAGACAGGATTAATATCCTTAATTCTATACCGTTCGCTCATTTTCAAGACAAACACCCTCGCAAAGTGGTCAAGTTCATCGAAAGGATTTTCAAGGCCGGTTGCTGATACCAACAGAATAAGTTGATTACAATCTATTGTATAAAGGATGATTTTCATTCGCTGATCTGTATTTAACAGGTAAGAGATATAGTGCTCCTCCTTGGAAGTGATGTTTTCCTGGAACTGAAAAACAAGAATGGCAAAGGAGGTGGGGGGCGTGATTTGCAAGGTATGGAAGTGCTTGATGATTTCATCTTTTGCTTTCAGATGCCCCGTTAATAGTTTCCAAAAGAATTCTTGCGAACTCTCTTCTTTTTTATTTTTCCTTGTCTGAAGCTGTAGTAGTTTATTTTTTACGGCATCCGCTGCTTTTTTTAATAGACTAAAATCCTCTACTGATAGGAACTTGTCAATTTCAATTGCCCAAATAAATCCTAATACCTCATCTTGCTTCCAAATAGAGATAGCTACCCGATTGCTAAGGCCAATATCGTTCATGCTTTTTACCCGAATCGGTTCGTTCGTGTTTAAAAGAGCGGGAATTGTTCCTTCTTTCCATAATTGATTGATAACCTTTTCAGGCACCCTGCGGCCAATGATGGTAGAAATTCTTGCAGGGTCAGTGCGTTCATCATGGGTGCTATAGGCCAGAAGCCTGTGATTTGCATCTTCAATTGTAATCGGACACTTAAGGACCTGACTAATTAGGTCGGCGAATTCATCTAAACTATCAAAGGCAGTTTTAAATGGATCATGAAGTCTAGTGTTCAAAGTAGGGTCCTCCAATTATGGAATGACATATAGTTGTCTTTTACATGTCTCGCAAGAATCAAGTTGTCTATGTTTTATTTTACAAAAAAAAAAAAATAATTTCATGTTTTTGTACAAAAGAATTTATAATTGATAATGGTAAAATAATTTCAGGTAAGTTTTAAAAGAGTGAATATTTTATTTATCTTAAAATTGAAAGCGTTATCACCCGATGCGGAGGGGTTGGGATAAAAAACTGCTATAAAAAAGAATGATATTAATGCTATTCTAATAAAGAGAAGATAATACTTAAAGTGGGATGATAAGAAATTAGAAGCTTATTTATCAAGGGGGATTAATATATGAGTAATAACACTCATAGTGATGGACTTCATCGTGGTCTAGAAGAAAGACATATTGCCTTAATGTCATTAGGGGCATGCATTGGGGTTGGTTTATTTCTTGGTTCTGCAACAACAATTAAAATGGCAGGTCCTGGTATTTTAGTGGGATATGCAGTTGCAGGTCTGATTATGTTTTTTATTATGAGAGCGCTTGGGGAAATGGCGATTCAAAAACCTGTAGCTGGTTCATTCAGTAAATATGCGCGAGATTATTTAGGTCCGCTGGCAGGATTTATCACTGGCTGGAATTATTGGTTTTTATGGATTGTTACATGTATGGCGGAAATCACCGCTATTGGGATCTATATGGAATATTGGTTTCCAACTATACCACGCTGGATTTGGGCGCTGGCGGCATTAGTAATTATGGCAACGGTCAATTTCCTAGCAGTAAAAGCTTATGGCGAATTAGAATTTTGGTTTGCGCTCATTAAAATTGTCACAATTTTAGCAATGATTGTAGTTGGGGCCGGGATGATTTTCTTTGGGATTGGAAACGGCGGTATTGCTACAGGAATTTCTAATCTATGGGAACACGGCGGACTATTTCCACATGGAATTAAAGGCGTATTATTGTCTTTACAAATGGTTATGTTTGCTTATCTTGGTTTAGAAATGATTGGAGTTACTGCTGGAGAAGTTAAAAACCCGGAAAAATCTCTTGCAAGAGCGATTGATACAGTTTTCTGGCGTATTCTTATCTTTTATGTCGGGGCGCTATTTGTGATCATGTCAATTTTCCCATGGCAAGAAATTGGGACAACAGGCTCCCCATTTGTTATCACGTTTGAACAAATCGGAATTAAGGGCGCGGCTGGAATTATTAATTTTGTTGTACTAACTGCAGCCTTATCTTCGTGCAATAGTGGTATCTTCAGTACGGCACGGATGCTATTTAATTTAGCTCAGCATGGAGAGGCGCCGCAAGAGTTTGGGAAAGTGACAAAAAGTGGGGTCCCAGGTAAAGCAGTTCTCGCATCTGCTGCTGTACTATTAATTGGAGTGGTATTGAATTACATTGTTCCTGCAAAGGTTTTTATCTGGTTATCAAGTATTTCAACCTTTGGAGCGATATGGACATGGGGAGTGATTCTTTTATCACAACTTAAATATCGTAAAAGCCTAAAACCTGCAGAGGTAAAATCCTTAAAATATAGGCTTCCGCTCTATCCTTTTTCCTCTTATTTATCACTAGCCTTTTTGGCTTTTGTTATCGGGATCATGGGTTATAGTCAGGATACAAGAATTGCAATCATTATTGGTCCGCTCTTTATTGCCTTTTTGATAGCTGTCTACTATATTAAAGGATATCATAAAAGAGATACATCAGAGATTGCCGATAAACAAGCTAGTTAGAAAATGGGGTCCAGAAATGGGCCTTATTTTTTTCTGACTCATAAGTGAGACCTAAAGAACAATTCCAATAAATAGATTGGATTTTTCACTATTCCACATACTAACATTATTAATGAAAGGGAGGTAGTGTTTGTGAGGAAAATGTTTATGCTGGCGGCCGCCGCAGTTTTATCGTTTTCTTTTTACTGTGATAATGCAAGGGCAGAACCGGTGAAAAGTTTTACAGAACAGAATACAATGTCTGTCCTCTGGTTTCAAAAATCGGGGGAGGCAAAAGGCTTATATTATCAAGGCTATTACCTCGGAAAAATGAGACTGGATGACATCTTGAGAAAAAGGCCGAAGGGCAAAAGCTTAAAGCCGGCAATTGTCCTCGATATTGACGAGACAATATTAGATAACAGCCCGCATCAAGCCTGGTATGTATTATCAGGTAAGGGCAGGCCGTTTAATTGGAATGAGTGGTTTAGCCGGGGAGACGCGAAACCCCTGCCGGGAGCGATTGAATTTTTGCGGTATGCTGATTCAAAGGGCGTTGCGATTTACTACATATCCAACCGTAATGAAGCGCAAAAACAGGCAACAATGAAAAATTTACAAAATGTTGGTGCGCCTCAGGTAGATGCAGCACATGTTTTACTGCAGCAGCCTGGTGAAATAGGAAAGGAAACACGTCGCAATCAAGTAGCGAAGACACATGACATTATCCTGTTATTTGGCGACAACTTAGGGGACTTCAGCGGTTTTGAGGGGTTATCAGTTTCAGAAAGGATCCAAGCAGTGGAAAGGAATAATGAAGAATTCGGCAAAAAGCTTATTCTCTTTCCAAATCCAATGTATGGAGACTGGGAAGGGGCCATCTATAATTATGATTATAGAAAATCCAACGAAGAAAAAGCTAAGCTTAGAAAGAAATTCTTAGAAATTTACCAGCAATAAAAATTACAACGCTGCTAATTTTTGGTTGGCAGCGTTTCTTTGTCTTAATAAAGAAAAATTATCCTTGTTATCCCATATTTATCGTTGGACGTAGTATTAGGATGAGAGTATAGTAGTTTCCATGAGTCTTGAAATATAGGAGGACTACTACAATGTTTGGTATCTCATTACCGCAATCATTTTTACAGATGAATACCATCTTTATTTCGATACTAATTGAAGCCCTGCCCTTTGTTACTTTAGGGGTGCTTATTTCTGGGATCATCCAAATATTTGTCACTGAAGAAATGATCGCTAAGATTATGCCGAAAAATAAGGTTCTCGCGGTGATTTTTGCTAGTTTTTTAGGAATCTTATTTCCATCGTGTGAATGTGGGATTGTTCCAATTGTTAGCCGTCTTGTCGCAAAAGGAGTGCCAATATCAGCGGGAATTGCTTTTATGTTAACCGCTCCAATCATCAATCCCGTTGTTCTATTTGCAACTTATATCGCCTTCGGCAGCGACACTGGAAAATGCCGATCTTCCGCTCGATTGGAGCGCTTGTAGTTGCATTTGCAGTAGGAATTTTAATTGCTTATCGCTACAAAGGAAATCCGTTTAAAGAATCCTATCATCATCACCATCATCACGAAGAAAAAACAACTGTCCTGCAAAAAGTTTGGCGGACACTTGAACATGCAGTGGAAGAATTTTTCTCAATGGGGAAGTATTTAGTGATTGGTTCCCTCATTGCAGCAGCTGTCCAAACGTACGTGAAAACGGCCACGCTTGTCTCGATTGGTCAAGGTCCCGTATCATCATCCTTTGTTATGATGACTTTGTCCTTTATTCTTTCTCTTTGTTCCGAAGCGGATGCTTTTATTGCTTCCTCCTTTAGAACAACGTTTTCGACTGGTTCATTATTGGCCTTTTTAGTTTTTGGTCCGATGGTTGATATTAAGAATTTATTGATGATGCTGGCTACATTTAAAAAACGGCTTGTATTTATGATTGTTTCATCTGTATTTGCTGTTGTCTTTGTGTACTCTTTGTTGTTTTAGGAGGTTGACCCATGATAAGGAGTTTAATTTTAATTGGCTTTACCTACTTAATCTTTCAATTGCATCTTAGTGGTGATATTTCAAAATATATCAACATGAAGTATTCGTACCTATCAGCGATAGCCGGTTATGCGTTATTAGTCTTAACCATCGTCCAAATTTTGATGTTGAACAAGGATCATTCAAGAGAAACCGGCTGCGAACATGATCATGGCGGACACAATCATTCAAAAGAAGACAAGTGGTACAAAAAGCTTTTGATCTATCCGATTTTCGCGTTTCCGATTATTTCTGGATTATTTTTCCCGATTGCAACCCTTGATTCGAATATTGTGAAGGCAAAAGGCTTCCATTTCCCAATCTATGATGAGGGAAAAGGAGATCCGTTTATGCAACAGCAATTCCTGCGTCCAGACACAAGTGTTTATTATGCAAAAGATGAATACGATTCCCGTATGAAAAATGAAAAGAAAAAATATGTCAATCAAAAAACGATTGCACTAAATGATAAAAATTATTTAAATGGGATGGAAACCATATATAACTTTCCGGGCGATTTCCTAGATAAAGAAATTGAATTTAAAGGGTTTGTATTTAACGATGCTGAGACAATAGATAAAAATCAGATTTTCGTATTTCGTTTCGGCATCATTCATTGTATTGCTGACTCCGGGGTTTTTGGAATGCTGGTCGATATGCCAGCGGGCACAAAGCTTGGTAATGACGAGTGGATTACCGTAAAAGGGAAAATATCGACGCTATATTATCAACCCTTTAAAACCAATATCCCTATTTTAAATGTAGAAAAGTGGACAAAGACATCCGCCCCTAAGGATCAGTACGTCTATAAGGGAAACTAAAAAGACGCCATCAAGAATGGCGTCTTTTATCTGCTTAAAAGGTAATTAAAGTTCGACAAATTAAATAAATAATACCAAAAAGGCAGGTTAGTTTTTTACATTTTTAAGGACATTTATTGCAAATATAATAATCCCCAAAACCATCAATGTGCCGCCGACCGCAACCGCAGGCTCGGCACTTTCTGTACCAGTTACTAAAAATGCAAGCCCAATCATCATGATTGGCAGGGCAATATTATGAAGCCAAAAGTGAACCTTTGCTAATGTCGTTTGCGCTGCACTTGGAAAAGCAACGTAAACGAGACCAGCTACTGCCAATGACATCCACCCTAATAAATTGATGTGTACGTGTACAGGAGTTAAGGTGTAATTATGTGCCATCGACATATACATCCCAATACAAACACCGATGACAAAATAGACAACAGAAATCTTGATAAACTTTATTGCCATGATCCTGCCCCCTTTTTCACTTTAATATTTTGACTACAGTAGTAAATATGTTGGAAAATGCCGAAAAAGAACTTGGCCATTGGAGGACAGGATGTGTATTTTTTTAGAGGCATGAAAAAGAGCAACCCTTTATAATTCAAGGTTGCTCTTTCAGATAAGAATCAAAAGAAGGCTTTTATCCCGACTAAAACTAATCCAATCATAAATCCACAAACAGCCCCATTGACACGGATCCATTGCAGATCTTTACCAACATTCGTTTCTACCATGTTAACGAGTGTTTTATCATCTAGCCTTTCTAAGTTTTCCTCGACAAGTCTGCCGATTTTTGAATGATTTTTATCAACAAAACTGGAAATTTGTTTCTTGACCCATGTTTCAAACTGGTTCATTTTTTCCGGATTTTCCTTTATTTCCTCTAGACCATTCTTAATAAGAGGAAGGATATAATCACCGAAGAAGAGGGGGTTTGCCACGAATTCATAAACTTTCTGCTGTAATTGAGTTAATAAATCGGAAATTTGTTCGTGTGGTTCCCATTTGGCAATTAACTGTGTTTTAAAATTATTAAGTTCCTCATAAATCTTTTCATCGCTTTTTATCGATTGCAGTTTTTTATGAATATGGATCATCAATGTTTGTCTATTTTGATTAAAGGGATCGCGATAGCTATCCACACCTTTTAGAATCAGATTTTGGATAATATTACCCAACTTTTCTTCATTAACAAGGTTACTAAATGATCTTAAAGCAAACTGCATAAACCCATCTGCTTTAATATTTTCCACGGCATCCACCGCTAAGCCACCAAGCTTATATTTTGTACTTTCTTTCCTAGCCCATTCATCAATTTCCTTTAGGATGAAATCGAGTGTCTTCTCATCATACTTTCTTATGGTTATCTGATCAATAAGCATTGGTAGATAATTCTTACTATCTATTTCATTCAGTCGAGATTTTAATTCCTTTTCAACAAAGGGTACTATTTTTTTTATATCTATCTTTTTTATCAAATGCTGCGTAAGGGTTGTGAAATTTTTTTGTACCGCTGGAGAAGGTAGTTCCTTATCGATAAGCCCCAATAGTTTTTCTGCGAATTTGATGGTTTCAATCTTTTTCCGAATGCTCTCCTTGGTTAGCCAATCATTTTCTAACATTGAAATAATTCCTGCGATTATTCTTTTACGGTTTTTCGGCAGAAGCGCCGTATGTGGGATAGGAATACCAAGTGGATGCCGAAATAATGCTGTTACGGCAAACCAATCAGCAAGTCCCCCAACAAGACCTGCTTCAAAACCACCCTGCAGGATCGTTCCCCAAAGTGAATGTCGTATAGGCATGGTTGCCAAAAAACCAATTCCCATCACTGCAAGAGAAATAGTCGCTAGATGCCGCGATTTATTTTTCTGTATTAACATCTTTGTAACCCCTCATTTTTTATAAATAGTGTTGCCTAATGCTATTATCTCAATTTCACTAGTAAAAGCGCAAGTTTCCTATACGCGATGTATGGAATGGAGGGCATAGTGGGAGTTAAAGGTAACATTCCTATACCAATGATAGAAAAATAAAAACTCCGCTCAACTGTGAGGGGAGTTAGGAGTTATCCAATTTCTTTTTCTGTGGTCGGATATGTGTAATGAGGCCATCAAGGTCGGTAATATAAAATTGGATTTCAGGCGCTGCTTTTAAATAACGATCCTGCAATAACTGATAATAATTCACCCGGTGATGCGGGTCGAATTTAAGCATAGGGTATTCTTTATGTTCCTTCACGTATAAGTCAACTGCTTTTTGAACTAGATCCATTTCGATTGGAATCTGCTTGTCACTTTCTTCAAATAAATCATAGGTTTCCTTAGACATATAGTATTTTTTGGAAGGAATCCCGCCAAGAAAAGAAGTAAGCTGTTGAAAGTCAATACTGTTATCCTCCAGTACAAGGATGGTTCGATAAACACCTTTTGGCAAATTGTCGGAAAACTTTCTTACAGCATTACGAACCTCTTCTATGCCGGCATCTATAACGGGGTAATCTTTGTCATCTTTTTGTCCTGAAAATAAAGAATCTTCCTTTTCTTTCCTAAATGGAATAGGAGTTTTAAAGTATTTATGAACCATCGAATATACAGTTAATCCACCAATTCCTATTCCTAAAAATGTCCCAATCAATGTGAATACAGGATAAAAATTATAGCGGCCATCTAGTAATGCTCCCAGCTTATAACCACCATAAACAGATAGTGCAATTGTAATCCCAAATACCATGTTCAATGAAAGTGTTTTCATAAGGAAGTTTGCGAATTCATTCCAATTTTTTTCGTTTTGACCCTTTTCATTTTTAAGAAATTCCTTAATCTCTTTTTTCATTTCTTCGGAGACCTTATTCTCTTCAAAAAATTCTTCAAGATAGGCTTCATCGGATTTATTTTCATTCTTCAAAAGACAAGCAGTTTTTTCAAAGGTACCCATTTTGTAATGGACATAGATCCATGTTTCTTCGAATCCTATTTCTAAATTTTCAGGAACATTGCCCGGGTATTTTGTAAACTGGTGTTTCATGCTATTTCCCCCCTTAATACAGTCTTTGTGTAAAGGACCGGTTACGTGCATGGAATGCAGCCACTGAATGGTTTCTTTGGTTATATCCTTATTATATACAAAAAATTTCATTATTGTAACATACTTCACAATTTATTCCTAATTTTCAAAATAATACAGCAAACAAGATTGGTAAGATTAAAATCATAATATACATTGTATAGTTTAATTTTTGTAGTATAGTAATATAAGGTAGTTTTATAGTATAAATGAGGATTATAAAAAGAGATACAGGGGGAATTTAATATGAAAAAATTCTTGGTATTACTTGCGGCGTTAATGATGGCCATTGGGCTAACTGCTTGCTCAGGCATAGATGATGCAAAAACAGAAAAGAAGGAAACTGCAACAGCTCCCAAAGTTGATGTTAAGAAAGAACTAGTCAGGTTCTATATGGACCTTGGAAGTAAAATTAATGCAAAAGATGCTGACTTAAATGCTTATGTAGCTAAAGTGTCCAAGGAAGATGCAAAGCAAGAAGAATTACCAACGGCTGAAGACAGGACAAAAGCAAGTGAGGCAGCTGCCGCTGTTGCTGATGAGCTAACTAACTATCAGATTCCAACAGGGTTAAAAGATCAAAAGGCTGACCTTGAGGCAGTACTTAAAGATTTTGCCGCTTCTTACCATACTAAAGCAGAAGAATTAAAAAAAGACACTCCATCTCTTGATGCAGCGAATGCTGCCTTCACAGAGGCTGAACAAAAGCTTGGCACAATATTTGAAAGCGCAAAATTACTTGCACCAGGTCTAGATAAACAAGTTAACTAAAAAGACAAAAAAACAAGCCGGTAGGTAGCCTGGCTTGTTTTTTTTGGATTAATTAATTGAAATGACAGCCTCTTCTTTGAAGGTTACCTGTATTTCATCAACGCGATTATCGACGGACAAGTATGTTTCAGTATCTTCAAAAAACCAAATATCACTGCCTTCAACAAAAAAAGTAATTCCATTTACTTCTCTCGTAAATCCAACGTTGGCAGGAAGTTCAGCTGAAAAAGCCATACAATAACCTTTATGCTTCTGTCCAAACCCAGCATATTGGGGGAACATCCGAATGCTGAATGGTTTGTTAAATTCGAATTCTCTTGAGAACCATGAAGTTGCTCTTTCATCGATAGAAATAAACATATTTATACACCAACCTTTTCCTAGTGGGTATGAGTCATAAGGATAGAAATGGCTGCAAGAATTGATTATCCATTTCCTTATAGTAAAAGATTATAACTTTTTACCTGTTTTGCCTGTGATATAAGGCACGGGCTTCCATTAACAAAGGTTATTTAAAAAAATGTTCATTTATTTGTTTGGAAACGTTCACAACTGTGCTAAAAATCAACAACATATTATGTAAAAAGCGCTTTAATTAAAAGAGCCAATAATTATAACTTACGTGGAGGAATTTATTAAAAGAATTGTATCCCTATAAAGTAAAGATTAAATTCATTGATCAATGTGGAGGAGGGGGCTATGTACTAAGGGTATGGAAAATATGAGTGCCATGGCAAAAACTTCTTAATTAATTTAAATGTTTTTTCAAAGGTCGATTGTTGCTGTTTTTGTAACATGTTTATAGTGAAAACCGTGATAAAATAAAGGCAATAAGAAAAGAAAAATAAAAAAGGAGTTTTTGACGATGGAGCAAGAGTTCGAAAAGTTGACTGAAAATGTGAAAGATATAAAAAGTTTAATTCATACATTCAATGAAACACTGGAAAATATCGGGAGAAGACTTTCGAGATTAGAAAAGGTAGACAGCATTGAGCACAGGGTAGCGGTAAACCAAATCGACCTTTCTGATATAAAAGAATCACTTCAGCGGATTGAGGATTCACACAATAGCGAAATTCAGCAGGTCAATAGGCGCCTTGATTCTCATTTGGTGAAAATTGCAAAGGCGGAAGAAGATATACTCATTATTAAATCCAAATAATCATAATATTAGCTTAAAATAAAAAAGATCAGAGAATAAAAATCTGATCTTTTTTTTATTGATAATAAAATTGCTTATAACTTGGTAAAAAGCGCTTTGACTCCTAGGTAAAGTAAAAGAAAAGAAAATACTAAAATTGCAAGTGCCCCGACATCATGAAAAAATGATGACAGACCAGATAAAAACGAAATTGTTGGCATATGAATTAGGGCAAACCCGGCTAATATACAAGCTAAAAATAAATTTGCTAAACGATCCATTTTGTATCCCTCCTTATGAGCAGGATATGCTTTCAACGGGCTTGTTGATTGGTCATATGCACATAATTTCCGAAAAAAAATAGACCGAAAAAATCGGTCTACAATATGTTAATTAAGATAGGACTTCCGAATTGGATATTGCCAAAGGCTTGATGGCTGTTTCTTCATTATTAACATTCTTGGTTACTTCAATATATTTTATATGATGCTCTTCCATATCAAGGATTTTAAAAGTATAGGTCTCATGAAGAATGAAGTCGCCTTCTTTTACATCATAATTTTCGGTAAGAACCCAGCCGCCAATTGTATCCACATCTTCATCATCAATTTCGACTCCTAATAAATCATTGACCTCGGTCACCAAAACTTTAGAATCAATAATATAATGGTTTTCCTTAATTTTCCGAACCTCTGGAATTTCATCCATATCAAATTCGTCACGAATTTCGCCAACAATTTCTTCAAGGATATCTTCAACCGTTACAAGTCCCGATGTACCGCCATATTCATCCATTAATATCGCCATATGGACACGGTCTTTTTGCATCTTCACAAGTAAATCATGGATGGGGATGGTCTCTATTACTCTAATAATTGGACGTGTATAGTATTCTAAGTTTCCAGTAGATAGATTTTCATTCCCAATTAAGTCGGTCATGATTTCCTTAATATTAACAAGCCCAATAATATGGTCCTTATCACCATCAATGATCGGATACCTTGTAAATTTCTCAACACGTAATACCTGAATAAATGTCTCTAAAGTATCATCCTTAGACAATGAAACCATTTCCGTCCTTGGAACCATAATTTCCTTCGCAATTCGGTTATCAAATTCAAAGATTTTATTTACATACTTAAACTCTGATTGGTTAATTTCACCGCTTTTATAGCTTTCAGACAGAATAATTCGAAGTTCTTCTTCCGTATGGGCAATTTCGTTTTCGGAAACAGGCTTAAGTCCAAAAAGGCTGGAAACAATTCTTGCTGACCCATTAAGTACCCAAATAAAGGGGTACATGACCTTATAAAATAGGATAAGCGGACGAGACACTACTAAGGTAATTAGTTCTGCCTTCTGAATCGCCAGTGTTTTAGGTGCAAGTTCACCGACCACTACATGTAAAAAAGTAATGGTTGCAAACGCAAGCCCAATGGATAATATCTGCGTTGCGCCTTCAGGAATATTTATTTTAAGGAAAAGGGGGCCAAGCAGCTCCTCGATTGTCGATTGTCCTTTCCACCCTAACCCGAGGGCAGTGATGGTTATTCCTAATTGACAGGCGGATAAATATTCATCTAAGTTCGAAATCACCTTTTTTGCTGAAACAGCCTTCGAATTTCCTTCTTCTATTAACTGATCAATTCTTGAACTTCTAATTTTAACAATGGCAAATTCTGAAGTAACAAAAAAAGCAGTTAAAGCAATTAAAATGGCTATAATCACCAAGTTAAATATGTCCAAATAAGTTCCCTTATCCCGTTTTTAAACGGGTAAGGAGTCACCTCCCAGTTTTATAAAGAAAATCTACGCGTATCATGTTTCGGTATTTCTCATTCTAATATCTAGTTTTCTATTAATCTTGTCTCATGGTCATTATACCACCTCGACAACTTTGTAAATTAACAATAATTATAAAGAATTTAAACCATACAGTCAAACGTTCTAGTTTGGATACAGGTTGATATCTACATTTTATGGCAAATTAACGTGAATATGAACAAAATAGGCTAAATATTACAAAAATTAAACTTATAAAAAACGTCTCCTACTCTGGAGACGCCGGGAATTTTGTTACCTCAATAAATACAATATGGTGCCCTTCAATTTCTTTAATTTTGAACACATATTGATCCCTTTCGATGGTATCCCCTTTTTTTACATCAAATTTTTGTGTTAAAAACCATCCGCCAATTGTGTCCATATCTTCCTCTTCGAGCGTGGTACCGAGGAGATCGTTTACCTCGGTTATGAGGACCTTGCCATCTAAAATAAAGTGGGCTTCGCCTTTTTTTTGAATAAGAGGGAGTTCATCAATATCAAATTCATCCCGTATTTCACCGACAATTTCCTCAAGAATATCCTCGACCGTTACGATTCCCGCCGTACCGCCATACTCGTCCGATAAAACGGCCATGTGAGTTCTGTCCTTTTGCAGCTTGACTAATAATTCCTGAATCGGGATGGTTTCAATAACATGAATAACCGGCTTTAAATAAGGGAGGAGCGGCTGTTCTTCACTACATTTTTGCTGTATACAATCGGTTAGTATTTCCTTAATATTAACAATCCCTAAAATATTGTCCTTGTCACCATCAATAAGAGGGTATCTTGTGTATTTTTCTTCCTTTACAATTTCAATAATCTCTGCCATGGCTGCATCCTTGGAAAGGGTAATAACCTCAGTTCGGGGTACCATGATTTCCTTAGCAATTCGATTATCGAATTCGAAAATACGATTCATATACCGATATTCGGATTGATTAATTTCCCCGCTTTCGTAGCTTTGCGAAAGAATCATCCGCAATTCCTCTTCAGAAAGGACCATATCCTGATCTGAAATAGGTTGAATTCCAAACAGGCCAGTAACAAACCGAGCTGATCTATTAAGAGCCCAAATAAAAGGGTACATCAGTTTATAGAAAAAAATTAGGGCAGGGGCAAACAGCATGATTATTTCCTCGGACTTTTGAATCGCAAATGTTTTTGGTGCTAATTCGCCAATAACAACATTAAAAAAGGTGATGATGGCAAAGGCAAAAATAAACGAAATAACCTGCGTTAATGATAACGGCAATTGAATCCATTCAAAAACAGGATTCAACATTTTCCTTATTGTTGGTTCACCTAACCAGCCCAATATTAATGAAGTGATTGTTATTCCAACTTGAGTGGCAGATAAATAGCCGTCTAAATTGGAAATTACTTTCTTTGCTATTTCAGCTTTTTGGTTTCCTTCTGATAATAATTGATCAATTCTTGTTGTGCGGACTTTAACCATCGCAAATTCTGAGGCCACAAAAAATGCGGTTAAGGCAATCAGCAGTGCAATTATTCCCAAGTTCATCCAAATCATCTATTACCTTACAATAGTAAGGCCTGCCACCTCGCTTACGTTTTACTCTTTTTTATTATTTCAAAAAAAAATTCTATTAGCAAATCAAGAAGGGAAAAATAAAAAATTAGCTGCCTAATTGGCAGCTTAAGCTGAATGATGTCTACCGGAAAGCTTTCAATGTGGAGGACGTTTTTTCCAGTCTTGGGACAGCATGCTATAAATGAAGAGATCATGAAAGTGGCCGTTTAATTGTTCACCGTCGCGGATGATCCCTTCCTTAATAAATCCGAGCCTTTCGGGAATCGCCTGGCTCTTTATATTTTTAACGCCGCAGCGAATTTCGACACGGTTTAATCCTAATTTGAAAAATGAATAGTTAAGCAGGGCTTTGACTGAACGAGTAATGACCCCATGACCCTCCGCTTTTTTTGCAAGGTAATAGCCGATGCTTGTCATACTGTTGTACCAATCCAATTGAGTTAAGCCAATCGAACCAACAAGCTCCCCTTTGTAAAGGATTCCAACATTTAGTCCACTACTTTCGGCAAATTGACTAAGCCAGACAGGGATAATTGACTCAAAATGATATGGTGAGTTCATACTATCCACCCAGGGCATCCATTCACGCAAATGTTCGCGGTTTTCCTCGACAAGCTGATAAAGTGCTAAGGCATGGTGTGGCTGGAACAATTGAAGTTCGATTTCATTATCAACTTTTAATGTAAACATAAGCCTATTCTCCCAATTGAAAATTTTAGTACATCATATGCAGAATAGATGAGACCCGGAAGAATATTCTATAAAGAAATAAAAAAATCCCTGCTTTAAATAAAGTGGGATTAAGACTAATACAGCTATAGATTAGAAATAGGTAAGGAAATGGAAAATGTGGTTTTATCTGGCGCAGAATCACAGACTAAATGTCCTTTATGTTTTTCAATAATTTCTTTACATACGAATAAGCCAAGACCAGTACCTAGTTTTTTTGTTGTGAAAAAAGGTTCGAAAATGGTTTTTTGTAATTCTGTTGGAATAGCTGGCCCGTTATTGGAAATATAAATGGTGATAAACTGTTTATTATCTAAACTACTGATAATCTCGATTGTGGGATTAGGAATACCATGATGATTAAGCACATCAATAGCATTAAAAATGATATTAATGAAAACCTGCCTAATTTCATCAGCATAACCATTCAGTGTAATATCCTCAACTAATTCCTTTTTAATTTTAACTTTACTGTCGAGAATGCTTGGATAAAGAAAGTTTAATACTTCACCAATTAGCTTGTTAATCCCATAAGAATCTTTTTCTTTCCCAATCAATTCCTTTTTGGATAAAAGCAGGAATTGGGAGATACGAAAATTAAGTTGATCCAACTCACCTGAAATGATTTCTAAATACCTCATATTCGGATAATCACTCTTAAGCAATTGAATAAATCCTTGAACAGAAGTAAGCGGGTTTCTAAATTCATGAATAAAACTTGATGTCATCTGACCAAGAAGTGTCAAACGATCCTGGTGAGTAGAGTCGATGACCATGGTTTTTTCTTCGATAATTTTGTTTTTTGCCTCCGAATAATGTGTAACGGCATAGTATAAAAATTTATCAAAGCAAAAATTAATCATATTCATTGATTCTTGTAAATCAGGCCAGGGGATTCCTATTTCACCAAAATAGCGATATAAAATAGTTCTGCCAAGATTAACATTATATACAAAATCACCCAGGTTAACATTGGCGATAACTCTTTCTTCTGATACTTCTATCGCAAGAGTTTCGATGGTAACCAATAGCTCTTCTTTAGGTAATTTATCCACATTAAGTAATACATCCAATAGGTCCTCCCCATTTTCATGTATTTTCCTTAAAAAGGGATCCCCATGATTGACGACAATGGCATTTTCCCATTCTTGGACCAATTTCTCTTTATTCTTTTTGAAAAATGCGATTAACTCCGTTTGTTCTCCCGTAATCATGCTTGTTCCCCCATCCAATTGACAAAACTAATTACAGTGTTAATTCGATGATAACGGCAAAAATCCTTTATAAAATGAAATTAATATTATTTTCCCAATATGTCCATGCTAAAATTGTCTTAAAGGAATCACTTACAGATTGCAATATTTTCCTTGAAAAAGAGGTAAAACAATAGTATATTCGTTATGGAAACAATTGAATATTTCCACAGGGGGAGCTGCTAATGGCGGCTGAGAGTGAACGTTTGAGTTCTGACCCTATGAACCTGTTAGTTAACACTAGCGTAGGGATGTGGTTTGCTGAATATTAAAGCAGTGCAGACAATCCTTATCGTCTTGCATTGCTTTTTTTATTGTTTTAAAAAAATTGAGGGGGAAATTGGAGTGAACAAAAAGAGAAGTAATACATTATTTATTACGGAGGTAGCAGTATTCACTGCACTGGCTTATTTATTGGATTTTGTTGCAGGGGTTTTATCTTTAAGAATTTGGCCGCAGGGGGGGTCTATTTCAATTGCGATGGTGCCTATTTTCCTAATGGCCTACCGTTGGGGTGTGAAAGGTGGACTATTAACGGGCTTTCTACTAGGCTTATTACAGTTTATACTTGGATTTGCACAAATATATACAATTATTCAAGGGATAATAGATTACTTTATTGCTTTTACAGTTGTGGGCTTAGCAGGCGTTTTCGCAGGAAAAATAAAAAATTCTCTTGAAGAAGGGCAAAAAGGTAAATGGATTACCTATGCCGTCTTGGGGACTTTTTTAGGAAGTTTGCTTCGCTATTTTTGCCATGTAATCGCCGGGGCTGTATTCTTTGGCGAATATGCACCAAAGGGACAGCCGGTTGCGATTTACTCACTCCTTTATAATGGAACGTACATGCTTCCAAGCTTCATTATCAGTGCAATCATTATTATTCTAGTTATAAGTGCGGTCCCAAAAAGAATGATTTTGCAAAAAAATTAATATGAAATGCAAAAGAAAGGTAAGGGTCCCCACTCTTTCCTTTTTTTTTAAAACTTTTCGTACATTTGTCACAAATTTTATGTGCTTATTATATGGATTTAGTGTTAAAATGACAATATAGAAAGATAATCATTCTCAATTAACCTAGGATAGGGTGATATACATGTTTGGTTCTTTAAAAGCAGGAGATAAAGGAAAAATCATTGACATTTCACATGTGGGTCACCTTGTTCAAAGACGTTTGCTTGATTTAGGAATAACTGAAGGGTCAGAAGTGTGTGTGAAATGCGTGATGCCGTTTGGCGGCCCGATTATGATTGAATCTTGTGGACAATGTGTCGGCATCCGCCGCAAAGAAGCAGTTCAGATTGAAGTGGAGAGAATATAATGGAAATCGCTCTTATTGGAAACCCCAATACTGGGAAAACTTCATTGTTTAATAATCTAACAGGTTCCTATGAGTATGTTGGTAACTGGAGCGGTGTAACAGTTGAAAAGAAAGTCGGCGTTTTCAAAAATAATATTGGACACTTAATTGATTTACCTGGTGTGTACACACTTAATCCCTTATCAAAGGATGAAGGTGTGGTCACTTCTTTCTTTTTAAATGAATCCGTTGACCGCTTGCTAAATATATTAGATGCGTCGCAATTAGAACGAAATTTACAGTTAACACTGCAATTGCTAGAGTTTGAAAAGCCAGCTCTAATTGGCCTAAATATGATTGATGTCGCCAATAAGCGTGGAATTCAAATCGACGCACAGAAGCTATCCGAGGTTCTTGGCGTGCCTGTCGTCCCCGTTGTTGCTAGAAGCGGAAAGGGCTGTGAGAAGCTAATTGATGCTATCTCTACAAAATCAATGCAGCCAACGAAAAAGAACCTCGTTTATTATGGGATAGAGGTTGAGGAAGCAATAACATCCTTAAGCGGAGAATTGAGCGGAAAAACCAACCATTCGCCGCGTTTTCTTGCGATTCAATATTTTGAAGGCAATGAATATGTTAAAGACTATGTTAAAACAATAGCAGACCCACACAAGCTAACGGAAATTACGGCAAACTTGGAGTCTAAATTACAAGAACAAAAAACATTCAAAACACTAGCAAATTATATTTATTTAAAAAGAAAAGAAATAATTGAGAAGATCATTGTTGATGTTGCTAGAAAAAGTGATTCGATTATTCCTCTTTCGGAAAAAATTGACAGCATTGTTACGAATCGATTTTTAGGCATGCCAATTTTCCTGCTTCTTATGTATTTAATGTTTATGCTGACCTTTGATTGGCTGGGAACTCCATTATCGGATGCATTAGATACCTTGTTAACAGGTCCAATTACTTCCGGGTTCGAAACAGTACTAACAGCAATTAATGCCTCGGATTTTATTCAAGCCTTGATTTTGAATGGATTAGTGGCAGGGGTTGGCGGGGTTCTCGTATTTGTTCCGCAGATCTTTATTCTTTTCTTCTTTATCTCGTTATTAGAGGATTCTGGATATATGGCACGAGTGGCCTTAGTTATGGACCGAATCATGGAATCAGTCGGACTAAACGGGAAGGCATTTATTCCAATGATGATTGGTTTTGGCTGCAATGTACCTGGAATCATGGCGGCAAGAACAATTGAGGCACCAAGGGAGCGACTTTTAACGATTCTTCTCACACCGTTAATGTCTTGTTCGGCCCGTTTGCCAGTATATGCATTATTTGTTGGCGCCTTTTTTGCAGGTAATAAGGCATTTGTTGTCTTAAGTCTTTATGTGCTAGGTATCGTTGTTGCATTAATCTTGGCCAAGATTTTTTCTTCTACCATCCTAAAATCGGAAACTTCTTTATTCGTTATTGAGCTGCCGCCGTACAGGCTTCCCCAGTTTCAATCGCTATGGAGAAGTACATGGGATAAAGCTAAAGGTTTTGTAAGAAAGGCTGGGACCTTTATTTTTGCCGGCTCCGTCTTTATCTGGCTGTTATCGTATGTTGGTCCTAATGGTTTAAACGTGGATATGGATGACAGCTTTTTAGCAGCAATTGGGAATGTCATCGCACCAATACTGGAGCCAATTGGCTTTGGGACGTGGCAGGCTGCTGCTTCATTAATTACAGGCTTCTTAGCAAAAGAAGCAATCATTTCGACCATGAACATTATTTATTTTGTCCCTAATGATGCCAGCTTGCAGGGGCTTTTAGCTAGCTACTATACACCGCTTGCGGCATACAGCTTTATGGTTTTCATTTTGTTGTATATTCCGTGCTTAGCAACCGTCGCAACTATCTATAAAGAAACTAACTCGAAAAAATGGACAGCATTTTCAATGATCTACGCATTTGCACTTGCTTATATTTTGTCCTTGGTCATCTATCAAGGCGGTAAATTGTTTGGACTTGTGTAATTCTAAAAAGAGGTGGAGCAAATGATAGCCAGTATTGTGATAGGTGCAGCTATTTTCGGATACGCAAGCTGGGCTTTGGTGAAATTTATTAATAAATCGAAAAAGGGAAAATGCGCTGCATGCGATTTGAAAAATTCATGTTCAAGCCAGTGCGGTATGCCGCCCAAAATACAATAAATATAAAACTGCTATCTGTGATGGATAGCAGTTTTTTAATCCAATTATTTGAATGATTAGATAAACTTGTGTAAAATTACACTAGACGTATTTGAAGGAAGGGCTTAACATGACCAGGGATGAAATTATTATTCAGATTTCCGAAAAAGTTCGCCTGATACGAACTGAAGCAGGTTATACCCAGGATAAAATGGCTGAAATCATTGGTGTCTCAAAGAAAACACTTGTGCAAATTGAAAAAGGCAGGGTCCACGCCAACTGGTCTACGGCCGTTTCGATTTGTGCTCTTTTTCGGGAAACGGAAACCGTTCAATTTTTATTTGGGAATGAGCCGCTTGAAGTGCTAGAAACGGTTGCCCGTGAAGGGATAGACTTTAGAAAAACAAAAACGTTAGGCGGCCGGGTATGGTGGAAAGTTGTATCGAAGAAAAACGGATTTATCCTCCAGCAAAATATTCTTAGTAAACATTATCGGATATTGGATGAAAAAAATTACCGAGTTTTTAGCAGTGTTAATGAAAAGCAGTCAAAATCTCGCTTTAAAGAATTAGCTAAAAGTGAATAAGGGATAAACTAAAAAAGATGGAGTTTACCGCTGCCGTCTTTTCTTTTTTGACGTTTGCTGTAATTTCTTAGCCAAACCGTCATAAAAACTAGCAAATAATCGAAAATTATATCTGTTGTAGATTAAAAATAAAGGATGAATACATTTGGTATTGAAAGATAAAGATCGTAGTATTTTTAAAAATTGGAGAAAGGGACATTTGGTCCAGTTAGTCGTGTTAACGTTGTTAGTTATTATCTTAGTTTTCTTCGGGATTCTATTTTTCTATGCCAAGGGTGTTGATATATCAGCTCTCAAGGATGAGCTTCCACAGCCAACGGTGTTTTTTGATAGCAGTGGGGAAGTGGCAAGTAAGGTTTCTGCCAATAAAAATGAGGGTGTCTCAATCAAACAAGTCCCAGCATCAATGAAAAATGCCATCGTTGCAATTGAAGACCATCGTTTTTATCAACATCACGGTGTCGATTATATTGGAACCTCAAGGGCTTTATTTCGTGACATAAAGGCAGGAGGGATGGTCGAAGGCGGGAGCACGATAACGCAGCAATTGACGAAAAATACGTTACTCACATCGCAGAAAACGGTAAAAAGGAAGTTGCAGGAGGTATTTTTAGCACTTGAGATTGAACGGAACTATTCGAAACAGGAAATCCTGCAAATGTACTTAAACCAAATTTATTTCGGAAATGGTGCCTGGGGAATTAAACAGGCCGCTAGTAAGTATTTTGCCAAAGAGGTAAAAGACTTGTCTATCGGTGAATCGGCCCTCCTGGCAGGATTAATAAAAGCGCCATCAGCCCTGAATCCGTACGAACATATGGAAAAGGCCACTGAAAGACGAAATATCGTTTTAATTCAAATGCAGAAACAGGGCTATATTTCCAGCCGGCAATTTGAAAAAGCAAAACAGGAGAAAGTGGTATTGAATGATAAGGGCGGCGATCCATTCCGTGGTAAGTTCCCTTACTATGTTGACCAGGTATTGGAAGAAGCAATTAATAGCCACGGGTTTTCGCAGGATGAATTGTTAACCGGAGGCTATCAAATTTATACAGAGCTTGACCCAGACATGCAAACGGCTCTTGAGAAAACATATCAAAACGATGCCCTGTTTCAGGAGGGAAAAGATCGACTTATTCAAAGCGGCGGCGTCTTACTAGATCCTATAACAGGCGGGGTAAGGGCTCTTGTTGGCGGGAGGGGAGAACATACCTTTAGGGGCTACAATCGTGCCTCCCAATTAAAGGCACAGCCAGGCTCTTCTTTCAAACCTTTAGCTGTTTATACCCCCGCGCTTGAAGATGGCTGGAAAATAACGGATATGTTAAAGGATGAACCGCTGAAGTTCGGCAATTATGAACCTAGCAATTATGATCATCAATATGCGGGCGAAGTGCCGATGTATGAGGCCGTAAAGGAATCAAAAAATGTTTCGGCTGTCTGGATGTTAAATGAGCTGGGAATCGAAAAAGGATTAGATTCAATTAAACGGTTTGGTATTAAGTTAGATAAAGAGGACCGTAATTTATCGATTGCCCTTGGTGGTTTGCATAAGGGTGTTTCGCCATTGAATATGGCAGAAGCCTTTTCGGTTTTTCCTAATAATGGTGTACGAATGAAAGCCCATGTGATCAAGAAAATTGTGGATGCAGATGGGAAGGTGGTAGCTGAATGGAAAGTGAAAAAAGAACGGGTGACAACCAAAGCAGTTACCGACAATATGACGACGATGCTGCTTGGTGTTGTGGAGCAGGGAACAGGAAAAGCGGCGCAAATCCCTGGTCGGGAAACTGCAGGCAAAACAGGCTCAACGCAAGTCCCGATAAAAGGAATCAATGGTCTAAAGGATCAATGGTTTGTTGGTTATACACCACAATTAGTCGGAGCTATTTGGGTTGGTTATGATAAAACGGATGCAGAGCATTATATAACACCTGTGAGCAATACAGGATCCTCCGTTGTCTTCCGTGAGGTGATGTCGGCAGCACTCAGAAATTCACCTAACCAAAGTTTTAACGTGCCGCATATTGCCCCATTGATTGAAGAGAAAAAGAAGAAAGAAGAAGAAAAGAATAAGAAGGACTTTCCAGAGAAATTCAAAAATGAGGTTCAGAAGTGGGAAGAAAAGTGGAATAAACAAAAAGAAAAATGGGGGAAGAAGGGGAAAGGGAAGGGTAAGGATAAAGGTAAGGGTAAAGGTAAGGGTAATGGGCATGGACATTGAGGGTTTAGGGGCGCGGGGGAGTTCGCGCCCTTTTTCTAATTCGAGGTATGGCCGAAAAACGAGGGTTATTGTTGAAGTAGAGTAGTTCTAATTCAACGTTGTCTTGGAAAAGTTGGGGAAACATCGAAGTAGAGTGGTTCTACTTCAATGATTGACATGAAAAAGAGGGGAAACATCGAAGTAGAATAGTTCTACTTCAATGATTGGCATGAAAAAGAGGGGAAACATCGAAGTAGAGTGGTTCTATTTCGATATTTAGCTGAAAAAAGAGAGGAAAAATCAAAGTAGAACGATCTCTTTCGATTTTTACTCCCATGACATAATTTTTTCTACCACTGATAAGAGAAAAAAGGTAATTTCCCACCCTTGTTGCAGGTAATCCATAAAGAGAAGCGAGGCATTACTCGTAATATAACCACCTGCCAGATCCTAAAGTTTTATAGTTTTGATGTAAAACCCTTCTAATTATATGTACCGATATAACCCCTCCACACCATTCAAAAACCAAATTAGTAGTCACCTTCCGCTCCGGAAATAGGAGCTTTAGTTCCTTCACAATCCGTAACACAGCAGCATCGACACCCTCCACGCACCCGCAATTATCACAAACTATCTTCCTCCCATTAACAGTTACCGAAAACGATTGGCATAATGAACAATTCATTTTCTTCCGGACCCCCTCAAAACTATAATGGGGTACCCTGGGATACGGAGATTCAATCTGATGCAGGGAAACTAATAGATCAGCAAGCTTTTTATGTTTTCCGTTAACCTTCCCGGTCCACGAATTTAATTTTTTCATTAGGGCATTAACCTGTGTAGGATGAATAATAGGTTCTTGTTTAGTAGCGTGATATAGAGTGAATTCGGGGTTAATAAACACTAACGACGGTTCAACGGTCAGTTTATAACCATATTTTTGAAGCAATTGGCGGAGTAAGGAATCACATCGTTTTAATTGGGAAAGCGGATTACTAGTTAACTTACCGGACTTGGAGAAGAAATCACCGTTTTCATAACTATAATCGCCTTCATAATTTTTAACATCAAAAAGGTGTATCGTGTCTTGAATAACCAACGTGTCAATTTGAAACTTCGAATTGTCTAACTCAATTAGCAAATCATTTAAAACATAACATTCACACTGAAGCTTCTCAGTTAAAGAATCAAACATCACTTCCCCTTCAAAACCCTTTTTCATCTTCAAGTAGTTCCATTTTTCATCATCAGACAAAACCATTCTAGCATTTAAGATTCTTAAAATCGCTATTTCTCCCCGTTCGTCCCGCGGCTTATAAGCCATAAGGCACATCCTTTCTTTATTCAAACTAAACATCAGTTTCATTTTATAAAAAAAATGTCGATAAACTAAAAAAACATATGTACAATTATTGACATTTACATAAAAAAACTTGAAGCTATAAAAATAGAATGAACAATTTGCTGTTTCACACGTCTAACTAGATAAAGAGATAGGCAAGGATGTTGGGGAAAGAGAGGACTATTTCCGAATGGATGCATTGATTAAAAATGCTAAAGAAGGGGACCATCTTGCATTTGCCATGTTGTTTAAAGAAAATTATCCATTTCTCGTAAAGTATTTAATGAAAATTACAATGAATCCTGATACAGCAGAAGAATTAGCACAGGAGACAATGGCGAAATGTATTCAAAAGATTCACCTTTATAATGGTCAAAGTAAATTTACCACCTGGCTGGTTTCAATTGCGACGAATTCATACATAGACCAATGCAGAAAGAAAAAGAAGGAAAAGAACTGGAAAGGGCAAGAGGAAGTCTTTCGTAAGCTGAAATGGCATTTTGAAAGCAGAAATGAGGAATGGAATGACGCTCTTGATGCGCTTGGGAAACTGCCGGAGGATGTCCGGATTCCGATCATTTTAAAGCATTATTATGGTTACTCATACGACGAAATTGGAGAATGGATGAAACTTTCTCCCGGAACGGTTAAATCACGGGTGCATAACGGAATAAGGTCAGTCAGAAGGGAGCTGAAGCTAGGTGAAGAAACAGAAAGTCATTATACTGAACAGCGAAGAACAAAATAAACAAGACTTTGATGCTATTCACGAGCTACATGAGGGATTGAATAAAATCGATCAATTCCCTGTTTATACGCCCAATCTACAATGGTTTGAACAAATGGTAGTAGAAGAACAGCAACATACTAGAAGAAAGCTTATCAGAGATTTATCGGTATTTTTTATTGTAGCATTCATCATTATAAGTGGGATGCTTGTTTCCCTTTATCAAATGCCAACTATTTTTGTTATTGTCCAAATCATAACGACAATATTTATCGCGTCTTACACTAGTGTTCGGCTAATAAAGAAGGCGACCAGAAATGAGTAAGGACATTCCATTATTTATTCCAATTGTTGTTGTCGTTATTTTGCTCTTGCAAAGCATATATTTATTTATGAATGCGAGGAAACATAATCATAATTATTGGCTATGGGGAATTGTCGGATTAATTCAAGCCCCGATGCCAACCCTATTTTATTTACTATTTGTTCGAAAAATATTTCATAAAAATAGAGGTGGCTGAAAATGATGATGAATGTTACGACTGATTTCATTCCTGGTAAGGAAGTTTGGGAACTGCAGTCTGGGCAGGACAATTCTGAAAAATGGGAATTGACATTTAAATGAACCAGTGATAATCTAACAAAGGAAGAAATAAAAGGAAAGGGAGGGTTACGTGATGATTAAATTAAACAACTTTTATTCAACAACTTTATATGTGAATGTAACCTGTCCTGAAGAAGCTTCTGTCTAATTTTTCGATTTTAATTGATCAAATGACATGAACACAGGTTGCGTTCTTATTTGAAACGTAACGTGTGTTTTTTTGTCTCTATTTTTAAAGGGGGCATACTGCACTATTTGCGGTATGCCTCTTTTTAATCAAAAAACACTGAGGGGGAACATGACATGTTAATGATACAAGAGGTTAGACTAGCACAAAAAACAGATGAGACAGCAGGCGGATAGTTAAACAAAAGGGGGAAAACAACAATGTTCGCAGTATTAAAAAAGTTAAGTTGGTTTTTTAAAGAAAATTGGCAGAGATATGCCATAGCGGTAACGCTATTAATTATAGTGGGTATTTTAGATGTTATCCCGCCAAAATTGATTGGGACGGCGATTGATGATATTCATATCGGTATCATCAGTAACGAGAAAATTTTTCGCTATCTTGGTATTCTTCTTTTCATCATGATAGCATCCTACGCCATCACCTATGTATGGATGTATCGCTTGTTTGGAGGGGCATTCCTCGTTGAAAGAAAGCTTCGCTCAAGGTTTGTGAATCACTTATTAAAAATGACTCCGGGCTTTTATGAAAAAAACCGGACAGGGGATTTAATGGCCCGGGCCACCAATGACTTAAAGGCAATTTCAAATACTGCAGGGTTTGGTATCTTAACACTCGTGGATTCAAGTGTATGGATGCTGACATTGCTGATGACAATGGGACTTTTCATTAGCTGGAAACTGACCTTAGCGTCGATTATTCCGCTGCCAATTATGGCCATTTTAATGAAGGTTTATGGAAAAAGAATTCATACTCGTTTTATGGAAGCGCAAGATGCTTTCGGGGAGTTAAATGACCGTGTGCTCGAATCTGTCGCCGGGGTGCGCGTGATTCGCGCCTATGTCCAAGAGAAGGCCGATAGCAGCCGGTTTCACCAGTTAACTGAAGATGTTTATCATAAAAATATTAACGTCGCGAGGATTGACGCTTTATTTGATCCCACAATAAAGATCCTTGTTGGAATTAGCTATTTAATTGGACTTGGTTACGGGGCCTATTTAGTTTTCCATCAAGCGATTACATTAGGCAATCTCGTTTCTTTTAATGTTTATTTAGGGATGCTGATTTGGCCGATGTTTGCGATTGGTGAATTAATCAATGTGATGCAGCGGGGGAATGCTTCGCTAGACCGTGTCAATGAAACGCTCAACTACAAGGCGGAAGTCGGCAATCCTCTTCAGCCGCTGGAGGTTACAACAGCCAATCGGATTGACTATAAAAAGGTATCTTTCCGTTATCCATCCTCAAAAGGTGATAATCTCGAAAATATTAATGTAATGCTGCTTCAAGGGGAGACACTAGGGATTGTCGGCAAAACTGGCAGCGGAAAGACGACATTTATTAAACAATTATTACGGCAGTATCCACTTGGTACAGGTGAGTTATCCATTGCCGGTGTTCCATTAGAGGAACAAACTTTGAGCCAGGTTCGTGACTGGATTGGGTATGTGCCGCAGGACCATGTGCTTTTTTCCAGAAGTGTGAAAGAAAATATCCTTTTTGGCAGAAAAGATGCGAGTGATGAAGATTTAGAGACAGCCATTGATTTAGCTGCCTTTCGCAAGGATTTAGAAATGCTTCCTAAAGGTTTAAGTACACTTGTTGGTGAGAAGGGGGTAGCACTTTCTGGTGGTCAGAAACAACGTATCTCGATTGCCCGCGCGCTTATAAAAAATCCGGAAATCCTTATTCTTGATGATTCCCTATCAGCGGTCGACGCCAAAACAGAAAAAAGCATTATTGATAATATTCGCGAGGTAAGGAAAGAAAAAACGACGATTATTACCACTCATCGAATGTCAGCTGTCCAGCATGCTGATCATATCATTGTCTTGGATGAAGGCCGAATTATCGAAGAAGGTACACATGAACAGCTCTTGGAGCAGGACGGGTGGTATCAGGAACAATTTTTACGCCAACAGGTGGAGAAAAAGCTTGAAAATGGGGTGACAGCATGACAACGGGAAGACGACTGCTCAGATATGCCTATGCTTATAAAAAAATTATTATTGCTGCATTGTTCATGCTGACCATCTCGGTCGTAACGGACCTGGCAGGACCGTTTATTGCCAAAAATATTATTGACCAACATATTTTAGGCATCGAGACTGTCTGGTATGAAACACAAAATGGCAAACAGGCAGTTCATTATAACGGGAAGTATTATAAACGGGAAAAGTACTTTTTGAATGATGAACAAAAAGGAAAACAAGTTCAGATACTGCAGGTGGGGGCAAAATTTGTTTTTGTTGACCAAAAGCTTGAATTTGATGGAAAAAGAAGCTTGAAGGCAGGAACGTTAGTAATAAAAAGGGGTTCTGAAGAGGCAGACTATCAGGCGGAAATCCTCAAGGGACATGAACTATTATCCTTTTACCAGCCGGAGATCCCTGGGATTTTTCAATTATTAGCTCTCTATTTTGGGCTTTTAGTTGTATCTGCTATTTTTCAATACGGTGAACGCTTTTTCTTACAAAAATCGGCCAACCGCATCATTCAAAAAATGCGTGAAGATGTCTTTGGCCATATTCAACGGCTCCCGATTCAATATTTTGATAATCTGCCTGCCGGTAAGGTGGTAGCAAGGATCACGAATGATACCGAAGCCATCCGTGAACTTTATGTAACGGTGCTTGCCACCTTTTTTACCAGCGCCATTTATATTACTGGTATTTATGTTGCCTTATTTATCTTGAACGCGAAGCTGGCGGCGCTTTGTTTATTGTTATTACCAATCCTGTTTGCTTGGATGTTACTATACAGGAAGTATGCGTCTAAATATAACCGTGTCATCCGTTCGCGGAACAGCGATATTAATGCGACCATCAATGAATCGATTCAGGGGATGAGTATTATTCAAGCTTTCGGCCGTGAAAAAGAAACGCAAGCGGATTTTGAAAAGCTAAATCATGAGCATTTTACCTACCAAAATAAAATGCTAAGTTTAAATGCCTTAACCTCTCATAACTTAGTTGGGATTTTAAGAAACCTAGTCTTTGTGGCATTTATTTGGTATTTCGGCGGGCAGGCGCTGCTTCCTTCAAATGTCATCTCACTGGGAGTGCTATATGCGTTTGTGGATTATATTAATCGCCTCTTTCAGCCTGTCACAGGCATAGTCAATCAATTAGCTAATTTAGAGCAGGCACTTGTTGCCGGGGAGCGCGTCTTTAAGCTGATGGATGAGCCTGGTGAAAATGTCAGCACGGAGCGAATTTCACGTTTTAAAGGGAATGTAACCTTTGATCATGTTTCATTTGGCTATAAAGAAGGCGAATATGTGCTTAAGGATATTAATTTTGAAGCAAAGCACGGGGAAACGGTTGCCCTTGTGGGGCATACGGGATCAGGGAAAAGCTCTATCATGAATTTACTTTTCCGCTTTTATGATACTCAAAAGGGGAAAATTACAATTGATGGCAGGGATATCGAAAGTATTCCGCGCCAAACAATTCGTGATCATATGGGTATCGTCTTGCAGGATCCCTATCTGTTTACAGGGTCGATTGCTTCGAACGTAAGCTTAGATGATCCTTCAATCACAAGGGAAAAAGTCGAGAAGGCCTTAAAGGAAGTTGGCGCAGAAAAGGTGTTCAGGAATTTAGAGAATGGCTATGACGAGCCGGTCATCGAGAAGGGGAGTACACTTTCAAGCGGACAGCGGCAGCTGATTTCGTTTGCCCGGGCGCTCGCCTTTAATCCAGCGATTCTAATTCTTGACGAAGCCACCTCCAGTATTGATACGGAGACTGAAGCACTTATTCAAGAAGCAATGGATGTCTTGAAAAAAGGCCGAACAACGTTTATCATTGCCCATCGATTATCGACAATCCGGCATGCAGACCAAATTCTTGTATTAGACCGCGGGACGATTGTTGAAAAAGGCAACCATGATGAATTGATGGCCAATAAGGGAAAATATTATCAAATGTATCAGCTCCAGCAAGGCAGTACAGACCTGGCCGGATAAATAAGCACAGGGTGTCAGGCACCATTTTGTTGGTGCCTGACACCCTGCTTTCAATATGTAAGCCCGACCCGTGTTCCAAAAAACTCATTGCTAAAAAGCTGCTGAAAAGCAAAATCGCCGGTGTCATAGATTGAGATTGAGGAAGGATTTTCGGGGAGATAATCTTTTTCGTATCTGTAATGACCCACCCTTTCGCCAACCGGTAAATAGGTAGGACAAACAATCGTCCAATCGAGCCCGGAATCCTTTAACAGCAAATAGGCTTTTAAATGTTCCTCGGCATCACGAGTGCTTTTCCGTCTCGACTCTGCCGATTGAAAGCGGTATATTTCAGGCTGCGAACGAGCCTGTAGGATCCCCGCCGTACCAATCGTAATAATTCGTTTAATGCCACACTTTTTCATATTATTGATTATGAACGGCATCGATCTAGAAAGTTTGGAGCTCCCATCAGTATTTAAGGCACTAATGACCACATCAGAGCCTGCGATAGACTGGGCAATATCGCTCTCGTTTAAGACATTACCCTCCCAAACTGAAACCCCTGCAGCTTCTCGATTTAATTTTTTTGAATCTCTTACCAAGGCTTGGACAGAATGCTGCGCGGCTAATGCATTAGCGAGAATAACCATTCCTACCCTTCCTGTTGCTCCAAAAAGGCAAATGTTCACAAAAAATTCACTCCTTAGTCACTAAAGTGTAATTTCTATCACTTGTTCGTTCTTCCCCCTATGATAACTTAAAATTGTTTAAGCAATTAAATTTACTAAGGGTGGGATGTGTATGACAGAGTATTCAATTGTACTATTAATCGGTAGTTTTTTAATCCTTTCTTATTATATCGGATATACAATCTATAACGCATAAGCTGCAGACAAATGTCTGCAGTTTTTTTATTAATAAATTGGTTAGTAATGGGAATACATATTGAGTAGTACGAATTAGTGAGGGGGTATAGACATGGAAAACGTTAGAATCGAAAAAGATACACTAGGCGAGGTCCGTGTCCCACAAGAGAAACATTGGGGGGCACAGACACAGCGCAGCAAGGACAATTTTAAAATTGGCACTGAAAAGATGCCGTTGGAACTAATTTATGGCCTGGCTTTTATAAAAAAGGCAGCAGCAATTGTCAATTTTCAATTGGGAAAGCTCAATGAAGAAAAAATGAAGGCAATTACCAAAGTATGTGATCAAATTCATCAGGGTGAGTATGATGAACATTTTCCGTTAGTGGTCTGGCAAACAGGGAGTGGGACCCAATCCAATATGAATGTGAATGAAGTGATTGCCAATCGCGCTAACCTATTTTTGAGTGAGCAGGGAAGCCCTGAAAAAGTTCACCCTAACGATGATGTCAATATGTCGCAAAGCTCCAATGATACCTTTCCAACGGCCATGCATATCGCTGCCTATATAAGGGTAACAGAAAACCTCCTTCCCGCCATTCAAGAATTAAAAGAAACACTGCTGATTAAAGAAAAGGCCTTTTCAAAAATAGTGAAAATAGGGAGAACACACTTGCAGGATGCAACACCATTGACACTCGGACAGGAGGTTAGCGGGTGGAGGGCGATGCTTGAAAAGAATGAACAGATGATAAAGGAGTCCAGTAAATACCTGCTTGATTTAGCGATTGGTGGGACGGCAGTAGGTACAGGAATTAATGCCGACCCACAGTTTGGTGATAAAACAGCTCAGCAGCTTTCAGTCCTTACAGGGTATCCATTCAAATCTTCAGAAAACAAATTTCATGCTTTAACAAGTCATGATGAAATTGTTTACGTGCATGGTGCCTTAAAAGCATTAGCAACTGATTTAATGAAAATTGCCAATGATGTCCGCTGGCTTGCAAGCGGGCCGCGGAGCGGGATTGGCGAGCTAAGCATTCCAGCGAATGAGCCAGGAAGCTCGATTATGCCGGGAAAAGTAAATCCCACCCAAAGTGAAGCGTTAACGATGGCAGCGTGTCAAATTTTTGGCAATGACGCTACGATTGGTTTTGCAGCAAGCCAAGGGAATTTTGAGCTAAATGTTTTTAAACCAGTGATTATTTATAATCTAATCCAATCCATCAGGCTTCTCTCTGATGGAATGCAATCCTTTAATAAAAATTGTGCAGTAGGCCTTGAAGCAAACGAAGAAATAATCAAGCAACATGTCGAACGGTCTTTGATGCTGGTTACAGCTTTAAACCCTCATATTGGCTATGAAAAAGCGGCGAAGATTGCCAAGCTCGCTTTTATAGAAAAAAGCACCTTGAGGGAAGCGGCGGTGAAAACTGGATATGTGACTTCAGATCAATTTGACGAATGGATAAAGCCTGAAAAGATGGTATAAGACAATGAAAGCCCCCTCCGATAAAGGAGGGGGCTTAGCCATATTATTTATTTGTTGTATAAAAGGGTTTTCTAAAAATTAGCGTTGGAACCCGCCCATTTGAGATTCAGCCATTTGGACTAGACGCTTTGTAATTTCTCCTCCAACAGAACCGTTGGCACGAGAAGTAGTATCTGCACCAAGATTAACACCAAATTCTGAAGCAATTTCATACTTCATTTGGTCTAGTGCTTGTTGAACACCTGGTACTAAAAGTTGATTAGAGTTGTTGTTGTTACTTGGCATAGTTGTATAACACTCCTCTTAATAAGTTTGGGGTCAGTATGGAATTGAACCATATTAGTGCCACCTTGGCCTAACCCATATTATCAATGTTACTTTTGATAAACTATTTAGAAATTGGAGATTCATTCAAGTTTCTTTTGTTTGGGTGGATAATCCGGAGTTGCACCAGTTATTATTCCCTAGTTGGTTTCATCCATCCTTGTGTAATGGTTGCTTGCTTTGTAATATTTATTATGATTAATTTTCAAAGACTTATTCGAAAAAGTTGACTGGTAATTTGTTCCTCTACATATGGTAGGTAAGATAACACAAACTAAGATTATCTTCTAAAACAAAAGGGTGAAATGTATGTCGATATGCCCCGTCTGTAATGGTTTACGGGAAGTCTACTTAATGTGCACAAATTGCGGGAATCCTATGATGGAAAGCGGCAGGCTTATGGATTTTTATGATGATTATAGTCCATATATGGAAATTGATTTAATGAAGCTAGAAGACGGATATTCTAATACGAATTCCGGACATAGGTGCCCGCATCTTTATCGCTGTCCTGCTTGTTATAAAGACGAAATCATTTTTATAAAAGAATAGCCCCGTTCCATAGATAACGGGGCTTTAGTAGCAAATATTTATTTTTCACCCTAAGGGCGGATTCTTGACTCTGTCTCAACATCAAAGAAATGAGCTTTATTCATATCAAAGGCAAGTTCTAAGCTATCGCCAGGCTTGATATCGCCCCGGGAATCAACACGGGCAACGAAGTCTTGGTCGCCAATGGTTGAATAGATCATCAATTCCGCTCCGGTTAACTCGGCAACATCAACTTTTGCATTAATCTTTGTATCACTAGATGCATTGATGAATAAGGGTTCGTCATGGATATCTTCAGGTCTAGTACCAAGAATAATGGATTTTCCAACATATCCTTGTTCACGAAGAAATTTCATTTTTCCTTCAGGAACAGCAACAGAGGTTTTTCCAATCATAAATTTACCATCTTCTAGTTTACCATTAAAGAAGTTCATTGCTGGAGAGCCGATAAAGCCGCCAACAAAAACATTTTCAGGCTTTTCATACACTTCTTTTGGTGAGCCGACCTGCTGAATAATCCCGTCCTTCATAACAACTAAGCGTGTTGCCATTGTCATTGCCTCTGTTTGGTCATGGGTAACATAGACGGTGGTTGTATCAAGCCTTCGGTGAAGCTTAGCAATTTCGGCACGCATTTGCACACGCAGCTTAGCATCAAGATTCGATAATGGTTCATCCATTAAGAAAACTTTAGCATCACGGACAATCGCACGGCCTAAGGCAACCCGCTGACGCTGACCACCCGAAAGAGCCTTTGGTTTACGAGTTAAGTAAGCCTCCAAGCCAAGAATTTTGGCTGCTTCCTGTACGCGGCGGTCGATTTCATCCTTTGCAAATTTGCGCAGCTTTAATCCAAATGCCATATTATCATAAACAGTCATATGCGGGTAAAGGGCATAGTTTTGGAAAACCATTGCGATATCCCGATCTTTTGGAGCCACATCGTTTACTCTTTTTCCATCAATATAAAAGTCACCTTTTGAAATATCTTCAAGACCGGCAATCATCCGAAGTGTAGTAGACTTTCCGCAGCCGGATGGTCCGACAAAGACGATAAACTCCTTATCCTGGATATGTAAATTGAAATCCTGAACAGCGGTTACCTTATTATCATAAATTTTAAAAATATGATCTAATTTTAATTCTGCCATTAGTATTGCCTCCCTGTTTAACTTGTTAACACAAGTTTACAGGAATGGGGTAACAATCAGTATAGACAGGTTGCACAAAGTTTGAAAACGCTTTTTTGGGCACGTTGTTACTTTTTTCGATTTTGTTCAAAAAGCTGACAAGCTAAAAAGACGGTAAATGCTCCATAAAAATCCTTTAAGCCAATCCCTGTTTTCTCAGTAAATTTATCAATACGATATTGAAGTGTGTTTCGGTGGATATACAATTTTTTTGCTGTCATACTCGCATTTAAATTATTTTCTAGATAAATTTTTATCGTTGAAAACATCTCCGGGTCCTCATTAAATACTTCTACTATTCCTTGATTGGTCATTCGCGTTAATTCCTCAGGCAAATGAAACGCCAAATAGGCGGGGAAGATCCGCTCAAATGTATAGACATAAGGATGGGTTAGACGGGCAATGACAAATGAAAAGTATTCTTTTTCCTGTAAATATTTTGAGCGAAGCTGAATGGAAAAAGGTTGAAGTTTTCCAATAAAAAAAGATATTTTTACATAAAAATCACTTTCTAAAGTTTCTGAGATAGAAATCAATTCTTCTTCGGAAAGAGAAATCTGTTTCTTTTCCTCAATGACAATTCCCCGGCTAACATTTTCCCAAATAATTATGGCTTCGTCGGTAAAAAAGCCTCTTAAAGCAGACTCAATTTCTAAATGATTAGCATCATCCCGGTTAATATGAAACTGAATAAAACGAAAAGACATCTTAGAACTATATTTCGGAGGGGGAGGACCATCCAACAATAAAAATTTATCCCAGCCTTTTGCAGCAGAATTGACCGTTGCTGACTGAACCTCAACCAATTCATATAGAGTTTTTAGCAAACTAAGTTCACGTTCACTTACTTCGATTTTAGGTATACCCATCCAATCATTTTCGGCTTCATCAAAGAAGATATAAAGTAGCTCATCAGGATTTTCCGGTCGTCCAGGAAACAAAATAGAATTCTCATATATAGACAATAATTTTCTTAGCATCGTTCATATCCCCGATATCAAAAATTTTCTAAGCAGATAGCTTCTATTATAACAGTTTAAGGGCAGAAAAATAAAAAGGCTGAGCCTCTTTTAGTTAAAGGCCAGCCAATCGTATTTGGGCTAATCACATTCATATGGCGGTTGTTCTTCATGCAGGTCTCGGGCTTCTTCGATATTTGTTGTATCATGGCGGGCATGTACGGAACCACCGGACATCCCCTCATTAATCATTCGGTCAACATCCATGAAGACCTTATCCCTGCCTTCATATTCAGAACCTTGATTTGTTAGGTTTCCTTTTTCCTTTTCCATGTCACCAATCCTTTCCCAGTTCTATTTTTAGTTTGTGGAAAGGATATATTTTCATGCACGTGGGTTAATCTGGATTACTCATACACATGGAAAAGCATTAATTCATGAATCTGGCTTGTTAATGCCTCAATATCTTCTTGTTCAGGAGTATTCGTCGTCCATTCAATTTTTCCAGTTTGGTGATAAATCCCTGTAATCCTTTGTTTTTTGTGGTAAAAAGAAAAATTCCAACCGGGAATATTTTTATTTTCAAATAAGGGCTTGAATTGAAAGTGCATTAGCATCGTGAATCCCCCTTTAATTACGCTTAATTACCTTTAGCATACCTTGTTTAGGGGATTATTCAAATAAAATTCTTTGTTAGTCAAGCTCTGCCAACTTAAGGAATAAGCGGCAGAGCTGCTCAATTTTCCGCTCTTCTATCCCAGGTTCGTCAAAGCTCATTGGCTTGGAGTTTACTTCGTAAATATAATAGTCACCGGATTTACTGACACCTGCATCAATGGAAAATTCACCGAAATAACCAAACTGTTTCGATAATGATTTGCCAATCTGCGGGACAACCGTTTGAATAAATTGGTCATGGGCGCTGGACTGTAGAAGCTCATAGGGAAGAAGCCTTCCCCCAGCGGGAATATGCGTGGTGATTCCCTGATTCTGTGATTGTCTAATCCCGACTCCTGTTAGAAGATAATCATCATTAGCTGCGTGAGCAAGGATTCGGAAATCAAAGCGATTCCCTTCATACTCTGCTGATTTTACTTCTTCCTGTGCTAAATAATCTCTCTCAAGCAGCTGACCGTTCCATTCGTCCCAAAAATGATGAAAGGATTGATAAGTTTCCCTTATGTTTAACCCTTCTAGCTGAATCTGTAAGGACTCTATCAGCTTTAGGCGATAAACCCCTTTACCTCTTGAGGATTGCGTTTGTTTTACATAAATACTTTTATGTTTTTCTAAAAAAGAAAACAAGTCCTTCTTTTGCTTGACAAGGATTGTTTGCGGCAAAAAGCTGTGAAGGAGCTCGTGGTTTTTCAGCAAATCATAAAACTCATATTTATCGATAAAACAAGGATTGAAAAAAGGGATTTGTTTTTCCTTCAACAGGGAAAAAAACTTTTGACAATGTACATCCTGCTCTGACTTTCGAAAGGGAATCCGATTATAAACAAGATCGGGATAAGGAAATTTAGCCTTTATCCAGTTCTTTTTATCGGGTAAATAGGAATAACCATCAATATAATCTTCATTAACTTCTTCTGCTGTAAAGACGAAGCTTATTCCATCTAATGAAATAAGCTTTTTTTGTAATGCTATAAAAAGCGGGCCGTTACCAGCTATTGAACCATTCGCATTACGTGCGGTCATAATCCCAATAAGTGGACCTGGATGGCCGCTGATCATTTGAATAGTTCCTCTGGATGTAATAATGATTGCTCGGTCAGAAAAATGGAAAAAGCAATCGATAATTTCCGTGTGAGTAAATCAAAGCCTTTTAATTCAGGATGACTAAAAATGGACCTGCCCGGTTTGGAATTTGCTTCGAAAAGCCAAACCTCACCATTGCGATCAATCCCTAAATCAAAACCAATCTCACCAATGATGCCTTCTACATTTCTATCCAAGGTGGTGCTTAACAGAAGTGCAGCGTTGGATAGCTTTTCGGTAAATAAGGCACACTCATCCTTTGAGTATATCTCTTCGATTGTTTTGATATCCCCGCCGCTTCGTGCATGCGTTGTTACACTGCCAACGCCAGCAATTTTTGCGGCAATCGCTGTGACATGCCATTCCCCTTGGTCATCTTTATTCGTATGGACGCGAAAATCGACGGAGCGGTGTTCCTTTCGGAGCAAATAAATACCCTGCTGGACCAACATCTTTTCAAGTGATTGATTGGCAAATACTGAGTTAAACAAACGTTCCAGGCTTGAAAATTTGCGCAGACGATTTACACCATTACTATCCTGGTATCGACAGAAATAATCGTCAGTGTGTTTGTCATAAATAATTTGGTGAACACCTAAACCGAGGCTGCCGTTTTTAGGTTTTAAAAAAATGTGCCCATACTTGGAAAGCATTGTTTCAATTATGGAAAAGGACGTAAACGGATAGGACTCCGGAAGAAAGCCGGCAACGGAAGCATCTTGATGAAGTCGTTCATAAATATCAAGCTTGTTGAAAAATCCAGGATTATACCATGGAATAAGATAATCCTTTTGCAAGCGGTCCCTCACTTTAATTAATTTTGGGTTATTTTCACTTCTTCGATTTGGAAGCCGGTCGTAAACTACATTAGGAAAAGGAATCTCAACCGTTTGCCAAGCATTGTTATGAAAAAAATAACCATCAATGGTTCCTTGTTCCCAATCGATATGCTGCTCTCCAAAGACAAACGGAAGGGCGCCGACCGTTTTATTTACAGAAAGCAGTTTCGAGAAAAACAACGTTCTTTCACCAATTGGCTGTAAAGGCAGTGTGGTAAAGCCTGAAGTGAATATGCCAACAAGCGGCCCAATCAGCATCGTTTGGTTATCAAAAAATACATGAAGGGGAATGTCGAAACTAGGGAATTGCAATGCCTTTTGTATTTTCCTGCTCATGACAATGCGGTCATCTTGATCAGGATGTGGGAGGAAGTCAACCTCTATGAATTTTGATCCAAATGCAATCCTGTTAACCTGTTTATCTCGAATGATCGCAGGAGGACAAAAAATAACCATTTGATCATTTTGAACTACCTCAATGAGATAACGTTTTCTCATAATAGTTCTTCCTTTCTTTTTGATCCGTCTGGGAAAGATGTCTTCCATATAGAAGCGGAGCGAGATTTAGGGTCTCCTTTATGTCTGGCTGGGTGTGCATAAGGACCTTTCTCCCTGGTTTCGAATTGACATCAAGAATCCAGATTGAGCCGTTTTTGGCGATGCCAATATCGACGCCAATCTCAAATAGCGGCAAAAATTCATTTTCAAGAATAAACGGAAGCTTGCTAAGAATATAATTTAATTCCTGCCTAATATATTCCCCTTTGGCGGGTGGAAGGGATGATGTCCACTCAGCAAAGGTGACGACAGAACCACCAGCACTTAAGTTTGATAAAATTCCTCCAGTGCTTCCAATCCGAACCCCTCTGCCGCGTTCGCCCCAAACTCCGTGCTCGTTTTTTTGCAAAAGGATGCGGATATCAAAGGGCTGTTGTTCATGATTGGATAATTCCAGATATGGTTGTAGTAGATAATCGCGCTGTTTAATTAATACTTTCAGCCATTGAATGAGCTTGGCCTCATTTGGAAAAATGCGTGAAATAATCTTTTTCTGCTTTTCTGTCTTTACATGAAAGCTTTTATCATTTTTTTTCAGGTAATAAATACCGTATCCTTGCGAACCGCTTATTGGTTTTAAAATGATTTTTTTCATTGCAGATAATTCATTTAAAACGATTTCTTGATCAATGACTGAATGCGTAGCAGGTAGGTAGGAAGTTAAAACCGTGTTTTTTAATACCTTATATAATTCCAGCTTATTTGGTAACCCATAGCCTAAAAAGGTTATATCATTTCTGCTTTTTAGCCAAGAGACAATTGGCAAACATTGCTTAGAATGTTCATCATCACCGTAAAAACAACGATCGTAAACAATCGCGGGAATTGGTAATTCACAGTCCAGCCAGCCTTTTACTGTAGAATCAAACCTTTTCCCTCTAACCTGAAGTGTATGTGGATTGATGGCGGATGGAATAAAACGGAAGCACTCCATTTCGCACGCTGCAGCGAGGGCTGCCATTTCATTTATATATAAAGTTTCACTTTCCATACTTAAAGTCATGATTCCAAATGTAATCAATGTATGTTTCCCCCTTCAATGATCGTTGAATCAAAAGCAATGATTGTGCAAAATTGAATAATCGCTTTTGCGGATGGTCTTATTTTCCCCAACCCATCCTCGAAGCTTTTAGAGGGTTTAGAATTTACCTCAATTAGCCAAGGCTTTCCGTCCTGATCGACACCGATATCAATTCCAAGTTCTCCCGTTAAACCTGCTGTGCGGCGACTAATAACGGAAGCTGTTTCAAGGGCCAATTCTTTCATTAGTGCAAGAACCTCTAGCGCTTTCTTTGGACTCATACACGTTCGTAAGGCATGTAGCGGCTTTACTAGTGTTCCTCCCCTGGCAAGATTGGAGACAAATTCCTGTTCAGCTGCAATCCGAGCTACAGTGGATGTAACTTCCCAATCGTTGTTTAGATTTTTGTGGCATAGAACCCTGAAGTCCATTGCGGCGGATTGATGCGCGGCTAATAGGATCCCTTGCTGGATAATATAAATTCGATTATGAAGGATTGGTTTTATTTGTTGATAAATTTCCTCTAAGCTATAGTTCTTCCGTAAATCATTAGCTTGGTTTGGTAACGAGCTTTGCATAGAATAGCAGTTTTCAGCTTCCTTGGTCACTTTAACAATGTTTCGGCCTTGGCTGCCGTGAATAGGTTTAACAAAGATTGTTTCATATTTTTGGGCAAAATCATGAAGATGTTCCTTTGAAAAAACCTTTGTCTCTGGCATAAAAGGAAAAAGCTGATTTTCTTTGTGGACATGTTCATAAACTTCCCATTTAGAAAGAAAGCGGTCATTAAATAAGGGGATCATTAACTGGTCTAGTCTTTTTCGAAAATGCTTATATGGCTCCCAGCGTTCAAGCCTTCGAGAATGAATACGGTTGTAGATTACATCGGGCAGGGGAAGCTCAGCAGTAGTCCATTTTCCATTTACAAAGTAATACCCTTGCTCTAAAAATTTGTCATAGGGAAACACATAAAAAAAACCGCCACGTTCAGTTATTCCGTGATGAAGCTCCTCACAAAACGTATGGATGGAACGAAAGTGGGGTTCTCCATTCTTCATTATAGGAAAGTCGGTTAGTAAGCCAATCACAGGTCCAAGCTGCAGTTCTTGAGATTCTAAATGATAGATTGCTTGAAATTTATAGGATTGAATGGGCAGACAAAAAGCTTTTATGATATTTTTGGGTAAAAGCATCTCGTTTGCAGCACACTCTACGATTTGGATGGTTGTTATTATCGTTTTCTTCCCCAACGTGATCTTTAAGTCCCGGTTATTATTTAATTGTAACTCGGTAAATAATTTCTCGGAAATTTGTATAATCGAATCATTTCTATTTAGGGGTTCTCTAGGTGAAATGGTTATCTGGGTTAATGAAAATGACATAAGCACTCCTCATTTTCGCATATCTTTAAAGACGGACATTCCGCTTTTCTTATGGGCATTAGCTGATATGGTAATGTATGTGAAAGCATTCTAGAGTGTGATTTTAACATTCTCGCAATTCAGCGAATAATTTGTTATAGTTGAATTCGAATAAGAAAAGCGGATTCGCCCCTAGGCGTTGGAGCTAGAAATTTATTAAATTTAAAGGAGTGAATTCACGTGGCAGTAAATTTATATGATTCTGCTTATGCCTTAGAAACAGCCATTCGTCAAAGTGATGAGTATAGACAATTACAGCAAGCATACAGCGAGGTAAATGCTGACCCAACTACAAAGAGTATGTTTGAGCAATTCCGTCAAATCCAAATGAACCTGCAGCAGAAACAAATGATGGGGCAAGATATTTCTGAACAAGAAGTACAGCAAGCTCAATCCACAGTTGCCCTTGTTCAGCAGAATGAAAAGATTGCCGCTCTTATGCAAGCAGAACAGCGGATGAGTATGATCATCGGTGAATTAAACCAAGTGATTATGAAACCATTAGAAGATTTATATGGAAAAATGTAAGCTTAATAACAAAGTCCTCGGTACAGTTAATCCGGGGATTTTTTCTTTTCCGCTTGTTTTACAGGCTCCTCCGCTTTTCTGTTCTATTAATGGTCGAGAAATCATAAAAGTGATATAAAGGTAATTTCACCAAGAACAGGGGGCAACATTATGATTTATCGCTTGCTTGCGTTGAATATTGATGGCACGCTTCTTCAAACAAATGGAAAGATCCATAAATCAACAAAAGAGGCGGTTGAATATGTCCAGCAAAAAGGGATCTATGTCACACTTGTTACATCACGCAGCTTTCCCTCGGCTAAAAAGGTGGCTAAGGCGTTAAAAATAAAAGCACCGCTGATCACACATCAAGGGGCCTATATTGCGGGCTCTGAGGAAAAGCCGATTTATGTAAAAAGAATTAAAGAGGGGATTACCTATGATACAGTTAGCTTCCTTGAGGCACTGCCATGCCAAATCCGCCTTGTCCATGAGCAATTTTCATTAGCAAATAAGTTAAAATTAAATAATAATCTGTTGGCAAAAACCGTTTTTACTTCCGGAGATCCTGTTTTTTATTCCCAGCAATTTGTATCTTCACTAACCGAATATTTACATGACCAGCCTGTTACCCCGCCAAAGATTGAAGTTTATTTTGAAGAAGAGAGTGACCTTAAGGATGCAAAAAAAGCGCTAAGTAAAATGTTTACGGAGATTGAAGTAATTGAACTTGACCCATTACGTTTAGATATTGTGCCCACGGGTGTTTCAAAGCTGACTGGTTTGACCTACCTTGGGAAACAACTTGGAATCAACAGAAAAGAAATGGTCTATATTGGTGATGCTCTTGATGATATCCCATTGATTGAAGGGGCTGGTCTGGGGGTTGCGATGTGGAATGCAGATTTCGAAGTGAAGAAAGCATCGGACTGGGTAACGAGGTCTGAAAATGAAAACGGTGTAGCCTATATGGTAAAGGAACACTTTAGAAAGCAGCAGCCAATTGAGTTTTTAAGGAAGATGAACATCATAAAAAGATAGGTTCCCAAAGATATCATTGGCCATCGCCTTTGATATTTTTTTGTGGAGTGTGCCGCATCGCAAAAAAGTCATCCTCCTGACTGTTTTTTGTTCTTAATAAAGGGCTATTCTATGGAAATGTCGAATAATTTAAAGGATTAGAATACAAGAAGTAATAAAACACTTTCATTAATGGAGGGACCTTGACTATGATGCAAACACCTTTAACGATGACGCAAATGATGGAAAGAGCCGAAAAGTATTTTCCAAAGAAAGAAGTGGTATCAAGAACGGGCGGCGGCATCCACAGATTTACCTACAAACAAATTGCCGAAAGAACAAGAAGGCTTGCCGATAGTCTAACCAAATTAGGGGTGAAAAAAGGCGAGCGGGTAGGGACACTGGCTTGGAATCATCACCGTCATTTAGAGGCATATTTTGCGATTCCATGCATGGGTGCAGTCCTGCATACCATTAACATCAGATTATCACCCCAGCACATTTCCTATATTATCAATCATGCAGAGGATAAGGTCCTACTCGTAGACTCTGACATTCTCCCATTACTTGAAAAATGCGCGCCAGAATTAAAAACCGTAAAGGCCTATATTATCATGAGCGATGAAACGGAAATTCCTGAAACAACGCTTTCTCCAGTCTATCATTATGAACAGCTTTTGGCTGAAGCCAATCCTGAATTTAGTTACCCAGAAGATATTGCTGAAAATGATCCGGCCGGCATGTGCTATACATCAGCCACGACAGGAAATCCAAAGGGTGTCGTTTATTCCCACCGGGGGATAGTTCTTCACAGTATGGCACTAGGTCTTGCTGATAGTGCAGCATTAAGTGAAAAAGATATCGCCCTTCCAGTAGTACCGATGTTTCATGCTAACGCGTGGGGAATGCCGTTTTCTGCTGTCTGGTTTGGTACAACCTTAGTATTGCCTGGACCATATTTTACCCCAAAATTGCTTGCTGGGCTTATTGAGCAGGAAAAAGTAACCGTTACAGCAGGGGTTCCGACGATATGGTTAGGTTTATTAAAGGAACTAGATGAAGGCTCTTATGATATGAGCAGCTTAAGAGGCGTTTTATGCGGAGGATCAGCAGCACCGAAAGGAATGATTAAGGCCTTTGAGCAACGTCATAAGATACCATTTATGCATGCCTATGGCATGACAGAAACAAGTCCGCTCGTTGTTATTTCAACTCTTAAAAGCTATCAAGAGGAGCTGGATGATGAAGAAAGATTAGAATTGAGAGCAAAGCAGGGAACCCTCGTCCCCGGGTTGGAAATAAAAATCCTGGGTAAAGATGGAGAGGTTGCCTGGGATGGTAAGGAAATGGGTGAATTGTGTATTCGCGGCCCATGGATTGCCTCAGAATATTATAAGGATGAACGTACGGAAGATGCTTTCCGAGATGGCTGGCTTCATACTGGCGATGTCGTAACCATTGATGAAGAAGGCTTTGTTAAAATTGTTGACCGCACCAAGGATTTAATTAAGAGCGGCGGCGAATGGATTTCGTCGGTCGATTTAGAAAACGCATTAATGGCCCATGATGCTGTGTTTGAAGCAGCAGTTGTAGCCGTCCCACATGAACAGTGGCAGGAACGACCAATTGCCTGCGTGGTCTTAAAAGATGCCTATAAAGAAAAAACTTCGAAAGAAGAGTTGTTTGACTTTTTAAAACCCCAGTTTGCAAAATGGTGGATTCCAGATGATATTCTTTTCCTTGAGGAAATTCCGAAGACATCAGTTGGTAAGTTCCTAAAGATGTCATTAAGGGATCAGGTCCAAAAAGAGGTCTTGCGAAAAAGCTAAATCAAAAGGGTAGAATAGAATTCAATATATTAAGAAAACTTATTCTTATTCTCCCAAATTCCATATATAATGGAATGGAATGAAGAGTTGGGGGGAGTATGAATGTCATTGAATTTTGTTACAGATAAGGTGAATTTGCGGGTAGATGGCCGCGTTGCCACACTAGAAATGAACAGACCTGAATCGTTAAACGCAATGGATATTGATTTGATTAAGGGACTTGTTTGTAATTTGAAAGAGATTAGTGAATCAGATGATATTGATATTGTTGTGTTAACAGGGAAGGGGCGGGCCTTCTCTGCAGGCGGCGACATTAAAACAATGCTTTCAAACATGAATGAGAGCGATTTCCTTCCAGTCATGGATTGGATTAGCGAATTAATCATTACCCTCTATAGCATGCCTAAAATAACGATTAGTGCGGTATCAGGAGCAGCCGCTGGCCTAGGGTTTAGTCTAGCATTAGCGACGGATTATATCATCGTAGACAAAACTAGTAAGCTTGCGATGAATTTTATCGGGATCGGTTTAATTCCGGATGGCGGAGCTCATTTCTTTTTAGAAAAAAGATTAGGTGAGACAAAGGCAAAGCAAGTAATCTGGGATGGGAAAGCGATGGGTGCCGAAGAAGCGTTGAAGTTGGGGTTAATTCAAGAAGTGGCTGAGGGCGAGCTTCAAGAGGCGCTAGAAGCTAGGTGCTCAGATTGGTTAAGCCGCCCCGTTCAGGCAATGATTAAGACGAAAAAGATATTAGCAGAAAAGAATCGGCCGCAGCTGCTGAAAATATTAGAATTAGAAAAACACGCCCAGCAAAAAATGCGCGAAACATTGGACCATCAAGAAGGAATCAAGGCTTTTATCGAAAAAAGGAAACCGAACTTTATAGGAAAGTAAAAAACAAAGAAGCCCTGCTTCTTTGTTTTTTTTAAGAAAGATTAAGAATGGAAAAGCAGAAGTTTGCCGCTAGGTGAGGTGCAACGGTGCGTACTTTCTAATAAGTTTTTCTCTGCTAATTGGTTTTCAGCTTGTTTTTTTGCTGTATCATCATTTTCAGCCTGAAAGCTTACGTCTAGAATTTTTTCTCCATTGGATTCAAAAGCCGTTAATTTATATGTTTTCATTTTACAAACTCCCTTTAAAAGAATATTGCTACTATTATTTTTACATATCTTTTAAAATTGTGCAAAAAGAAAGTGAAACCATTATGTGGTATATTCGTAATAAGGTAGGAGAGGAGTGTGTGTAATGGTTCTGAAGTTAGAACATGTCACGAAACGTTTTGGAAAATTTACAGCTGTCGACGATTTATCGCTAACTATTCCTGAAAAGGAAATATTTGGCTTTTTAGGAGCGAATGGCGCGGGAAAAACAACAACATTCCGGATGATTTTAGGTTTACTAGACACCAACGGAGGGAGGATTACTTGGGACGGCCAAGCAATTGATTATTCCACCAGTCACTTAGTTGGCTATCTTCCCGAGGAAAGAGGCTTGTATCCGAAACTTAAAGTCCGCGACCAAATCATCTATTTAGCTAGGTTAAGAGGGATGCAAAAGAATGAGGCGCTAATCGAACTAAAATCCTGGCTGGAGCGGTTTAAAATATCAGAGTATGAGAATAAAAAGGTTGAAGAACTATCAAAGGGGAACCAGCAGAAAATCCAGTTTATTGCCGCTGTTGTACATAAACCCAAATTATTAATCCTTGATGAGGCATTTAGCGGCCTTGACCCGGTAAATGTGGAAATGTTAAAAGAAGCCGTATTAGCCTTGAAGGAAAATGGGGCAACAATCGTGTTCTCAAGCCACCGGATGGAGCATGTCGAGGAAATGTGTGAACATCTATGTATTCTGCACAAAGGAAGTCCCGTAGTACACGGCTCATTAAAAGAAATCAAGCGTGAATTTGGTAAAAAGAATCTTGTTATCCATGCTGATTTTTCATTAGATTCATTGAGAAATTATCCCGGGGTAGTCAAGACAAAAACGACTATGGAAGGAATCCATCTGCAAATTGAAGGTGAATATATTGCTGAAAAGATCCTTAAAGAAATAGTCGGCAAGGGATTTATCAGAAAGTTTGCCCTTGAAGAGCCTTCTTTAAATGATATTTTTATCGAGAAAGTAGGTAATTCTTATGAATAGTTTTTGGATTATTCTATTTCATACCTATTTAAACAAATTGAAAAGTAAATCATTTATTATCACGACTATCATAACTGTGGTCATTGTATTAGCGCTAACCAATATCAATACTATCATTGGCCTTTTTGATAAAAATGGCGAAAAAGACCAGGTTGCCGTGCTAGATGAAACTCATCAGCTATACGAGCCTTTTAAGCAGCAGGTAAACACAATTAATAAAGATATAAAACTTACCCTTTACAAGGGCAATGAAAAAGAAGCAGAAAAAGCGGTTGAAAAGGGAGATATTAAAGGGATTATTCAGCTTCGTTTTAATAAAGAAAAATTGCCGGAAGCAACCTATAAAGCAATGAGCATTGCTGATTCAGCATTGCATACCGACCTTCAGACAAGTTTGCAGCAGGTAAAAACGATGCTGGCCGCTTCACAGATTCATTTGGAACCTGCGCAGCTTAAAAAGCTTTATGAACCGGTTTCTTTTGAAAAATTTGCGCTTGAGAAAAATGCAAAGACAGAAGAGGAATTAAATCAAGCCAGAGGCCTCGTTTATGTCCTGCTGTTTATTATTTATTTTGCCGTTATTATGTACGCCAATATGATTGCAATGGAAGTGGCGACGGAAAAGTCCTCACGGGTAATGGAAATATTAATATCAAGTGTTTCACCGATTAAGCAGATGTTTGCCAAAATTCTTGGCATAGGTCTATTAAGTTTGACACAGCTTGCCGCATTTTTGTTAGTAGGGTATTTTTCGCTAACAAGAAATATGGAATCATTAAAAGAAGGATTCTTTGGGGTATATGGATTTGGGGATATCCCTCTCGCAACGATTGTGTACGCAGTGATTTTCTTTATCCTCGGCTATTTTCTTTATGCGACTCTTGCCGCATTTTTGGGTTCACTTGTCAGTAGGATTGAAGATGTTCAGCAGATGATTACGCCCATGACGATGATGGTTGTTGCTGGATTTATGATCGCTATGTTTGGTCTTGGAAAACCTGACGCCGTGTTTATTACGGTAACCTCCTATATTCCTTTCTTTACACCGATGATCATGTTTTTACGTGTAGGCATGCTGACAATACCTGCTTGGGAGGCATTATTAGGAATAGCTATTCTTGTTGCGACAATTACTGTTCTAGCCATATTTGGAGCCCGTGTTTACCGTGGCGGTGTTTTAATGTATGGGAAGTCCAACTCCTTTAAAGATATTAAAAAGGCGTTACAATTAACAAAGAACGAATAGGCTGTTAGAGCTTTGCCATTTTTGGCAAAGCTCTTTATTTTTCAGGAGGAACGTGCATTCGCATTTTAAAGATGCTACAATGGAGAAAAGAGGATGAAAGGAAATATTTATGAAACAGATATCGTTTATTCATGCGGCGGACCTCCATTTAGACAGCCCTATGGTCGGCTTAAAGCATTTGCCGGAAAACATCTTTACAAGGGTAAAAGAGAGCACCTTTACGGCATTAAAGAAACTTACAACGGCTGCAATCGAGAGTCAGGTTGATTTTGTCATTTTTGCAGGCGATTTATTTGATGGAGAGGACCGCAGCCTGCGGGCGCAATCACGCTTTCGGACGGAAATGCTTAGGCTCGCGGAAAAGGACATTCCCGTTTATGTCATCCACGGTAATCATGACCATCTAAACGGTTCTTGGGTTCACCTTGACATGCCTAAAAATGTTCATGTGTTTCATAGTGAAGTGGAAGCAAAGGTCCTGCAAACGAAGAATGGTGAAATCGTACATCTTTATGGATTTAGCTATCCGACCAGACATGTGTTTTCAAGAAAAATTGATGATTATAAAAAGGAGGAGGGTGCTGATTTTCATATTGGCATTCTTCATGGCAACGAAAGTGCGGGAACTGAGCACGATAACTATGCTCCTTTTTCGGTAAGGGATTTGCAGGAAAAAGACTTTGATTATTGGGCATTAGGACATATCCATAAACGTGCTGTATTGTCAGAAGCCCCACCAATCATCTATCCAGGCAATATTCAAGGAAGAAATAAGAAAGAAACCGGCGGGAAAGGTTTCTATCATGTCACTTTGAACGATTTAGATACAAAAATAAACTTTGTTGAAACCTCAGATATTGTTTGGGAGGAGGCGGTGGTTGATGCTGCTTCAGTAAGTAGTTTTAACGCGATTCTTCAATTATGTCATTCAACAATCAATGACCTTCGCAAGGAAAAATCGGGTACACTCGTAACTCTTTTTTTGAAAAATCTCCAATTGGAGGATTACCGCGAAAAAAGAAACCTGGACAGTGAACTTTTAGAGATCCTTTTAGAAAATGAAATAGATGAAGAATCGTTTGTTTGGATTGTTAATTTAATCGTCATTGAAAGCAAGCTTTTTGACAAAGAACAATTGAAAACCGAAGCAAACTTTTATGCCGAGCTTTTTGATACGGCTGCTGATTATGAAGATATAGAGGACACAATAGCTCCATTATACCAGCATCATTTAGGAAGAAAATATTTATCGCATTTACCTAAAATGGAGCAGGAGGAGCTAATCGAAAAAGCAGAGAAATTACTAATCGAATTACTATATCAATCATAGGAAGGGGGGAAAGCATTTGAAAATAATCGAGATACATATATACGGCTACGGACAATTAGAGAATGTTAAAATCACCAATCTGTCTGATTTTCAAGTTTTCTATGGTGAGAATGAAGCGGGAAAGTCCACGATTATGGCCTTTATCCATGCAGTATTATTCGGTTTTCCGACAAAACAACAATCTGAGCTCCGCTATGAGCCAAAACATAGCAGCAAATATGGCGGAAAAATTAGAATTTACCACGAAGGGCACGGGTTTGCAGTCATTGAACGTGTGAAGGGAAAGGCCGCAGGCGATGTTAGTGTAGCCTTGGACAATGGAACACTTGGCGGCGAAGAACTTTTAAAAGAACTAACAGCGAACTTTGATAAAGGGCTATTCCAAGCGGTCTTTTCCTTTAATTTACATGGATTGCAAAATATTCATCAAATGAAGAGTGAGGATATTGGCAAATTCCTGTTTTCCGCCGGAACATTAGGCACAGAACGGTTATCGAAAACAGAAACTGTTCTCCAAAAAGAGCTCGATTTGCGCTTTAAGCCATCAGGAAAAAAACCTCTGATGAATGAAAAATTACAAGCACTTCATGAAATAAATGGGGAATTGAAAAAAGCTGCAGCGAAAAATAATGAATATGAAAATCTTATTGAAAAGAAAGGAACGCTTCAGCAGGAAATGATAGATATTAACAGGATGCTTCAGGGAATTCAAGAGAAGGTCGAAAAGTTGAATGAGTGGAAGCGAATTGAGTCATTGGTAAAAGAAGAAAAATGGATGATGAAGGAGTTAGGGGATCTTGGAGAAATTCAATTTCCGGTACGCGGGATTGAAAGACTAGAAAAAATAAATCAGCTAATCCATCCCTATAAGGCAGAGATTATTAGCATTTCAGAAAGAATAGAAAATATGAAAAAGGAATTAGCAGCAATTCAGCCAGACCATTCTTTCCTAGAAAACGAGCCGGCGATTCTAGCAGTACTTGATCAAGTCCCACTTTATGAACAATTGATGCTTGAAAAGCAGCATTGTGAAACAAAACTTTTAGAGTTGGAAGAAAGCCTTTCCCTCACTAGAGAGAAACTTCATTTACCTATAAGCGAAGAAGACATCTTTGCCATCAATACAAATATTTATATGAAAAATCAAGTGGAAGTCGTTTCTTTAAAAACCCGCAAGCTTCAAGAATTGAAGGAAGAACTAGATGATCGTTACCAGGAAGAAAAAAACAGTTTGGATGTCATAGAAAAGGATGTCTTGTTAGAAACCGACAAGGTTCTTACAAAACAGGAACGGTTACTGCTTGAGGAGCAGCTAAGTCACGGACATGATAAGAAGAGCTTAGAATGGGAAATTAGCGCGATACAAGATAAAATAGCATTTTATGAAGCCGCAAATGAACGTAATAAAGCGGAAAGGGTCAGCATGAAAAGGCAAAAAAAGCTTCAATTTTTCCTAGTTGAGCTGCTGCTAGCCGGGTTAACATTTTATGGCTTGCTGACAAAGCAATGGGTGCTGTTATTTTTAGGAGTGCTGAGCTGTATTGGAATCGCCATGTTTATGACGAAGAGTATGAGACAGTCTAAAGAAGAAGAGCTAAATCAAACGCTAGCGGATCTAAGGGAAAAGGAAGACAAGTTAATCCAAAAACGTCAATCTGCTGAATATATGGATATCACAAAACTTGAGGAACAATTAAGGCAAGATAATCAGCATAGAGAACGGCTGCAATTGTTAAAAATAAAGCTAAAACAGCAGCAATCCCAATTTGAAAAGATAATGGGAAAAATGGAAGAATGGAAATCGGATTCGGCTCGAAATAAAGAAAAGATACTATCAATCAGCAGTGAATTAAAGATTCCAGAATATATTGCGAAAGCTTTTTTACTGGAAGCTTTCGGGCTAATTGAACAATACAAATCAATTTGCAGAGAGAAAAAACAAATTCAAACAAGACTTGAGCAAATAAATCAGCAGCAGGCAAGAATTGTGGATGGAATTAATCAATTAGAGAGCCGATATTTACAAGAAAAAGGAATAGAGTTACATAATTCAGCTTATTTATTGCGAAATAAGCTTAAACAAGAGCATGAAAAACAAATTAAGGGTCAAGAGCGACTGGCAAAGCTTACCGAGCTCGAAGCTGATTTGATGCAAAAATCTCAGGAGCTAGAGCACCTCCAGGAAGAATATGACAAGCTGATATGTGCTGCAAATGTCGAAACAGAGAGGCAATTCTATGAACTGGGGGAGATGGCGGGAAAACAAGGCAAGCTTAACCAAAGACTTGAAACGATTCAAAGCCAGCTGCAATATTCAATTCTGCCTAAACAAGTAAGAGAAAGTTTTTTACAAATTCATAACAGTGCTGAATTGGCAGATGAATGCAATAATGAAACACATCGTTTACAAACAAAATTAAAAACGCTTCAAGAGGAACAGGCGTCTATTAGGTACGAGATTCAAAAACTGGAAGAAGGCGGCGTTTATTCGGATATCCTCCACCACTATAAACAGAAAAAGTTTGAACTAGAAGAAGAAGCGAAAGAGTGGTCTGTCTTTTGCTTAGCTCAAGCGATCCTTTCAAATACGATTGAAAAATATAAAAATGTTCATCTACCAAGGATGCTTTCCAAAGCGGAACAGTATTTATCGTTTCTTACAAATGAAAGCTATCAAAAGATTCACTTACATTCGTCTGGTCCCGGTTTCTTGGTTGAGCGCGAGGACCGTACCTTATTTGAAGCAAATGAACTAAGCCAAGCAACAACAGAGCAGTTATATGTATCGATTCGGCTCGCACTGGCAACAACGCTGTATGAAAAATATCGGTTCCCGATTATGATTGATGACAGCTTTGTCAATTTTGATGCCAAAAGAACGGAAAAAGTGATAGAACTTCTTAAGAGGCTCGAGCGTAATCAAATTTTATTTTTCACCTGTCATCAACACGTACTTCAGCATTTCCAAAAGGATAATATTCTTTTTTTGGAAAAAGGTGCTGTTCAAATTATTTCATAGATTTATAGTTGGATATGCTATACTCATACTATTGAGAAGGGGTGTGAATACGTTGGGTAAAGGAATTTTATCTTACGATGTTGGGGAACAGGTTGAATTATTCCTCCTAATAAAAAGTTCTACGAAAGGGATTGCAAGTAATGGAAAGCCATTTTTGACTTTAATCCTTCAAGACCAAAGTGGTGATATTGAGGCAAAGCTTTGGGACATCAATGATGAGGACGGAAAAAGCTATTCCGCCCAAAATATTGTTAAGATCATCGGTGATGTGCAAAATTATCGCGGGAAAAGCCAATTGAAAATTCGCCAAATCCGGAAAACTGGACCAGCTGATGATGTAAAACTAGATGACTTTTTGAAGACGGCACCATTAAGTCAAGAAGAAATGGCTAGTAAGCTCACACAGTATATTTTTGATATGAAAAATCCAAATATCCAAAGGATTACCAGACACTTAATCAAGAAGCATCAAAAAGCCTTTTTAGAGTTTCCTGCAGCAACAAAAAATCATCATGAGTTTGTGTCAGGACTCGCTTATCACGTTGTTAGTATGCTTGACCTAGCCAAATCAATTGCAGCGCTATATCCAAGCCTAGATAAGGATTTACTATATGCCGGAGTTATTTTACATGATATGGGTAAAGTATTGGAATTATCCGGGCCTATTTCGACCGTCTATACGATTGAAGGGAATTTACTTGGGCATATTAGCATTATGATTAATGAAATTGGCAAAGCTGCAGAAGACCTGGGGATTTCTGGGGAAGAGGTTCTAATCCTTCAGCATCTTGTTCTTAGCCATCATGGGAAGGCTGAATGGGGAAGTCCAAAGCCACCTTTAATTAGAGAAGCAGAAATTCTACATTATATCGATAATCTAGATGCGAAAATGAATATGCTTGACCGTGCTTTAGAAAGAGTGAAGCCAGGTGAATTCACAGAGCGGATTTTTGCCTTGGATAATCGTTCATTTTATAAGCCTGTCTTTCATAATTAGAAATTCCAGATAACCCACGAAAATTGGGTTATCTTTTTTAATGGATGAATAATTTCAGATTACTAGAATATCATGTAATAACTAGTGGACAACCACTAAAGAAAGGGGCAATAGAAATTGACTATTCCTATTTGGATATATGCAGTGGTGGTTGGAATTGTTGCCAGTGCAATGATGGCATTAAAAACGGGTAGAGAAGAGCGATTGGTGGAGATGGAAAACATTGAGCAAGAAGGGGAAATTTATATGAAACGCCTGGAGCGGGAAAAGGAAAAGCGGGAAGACCTTAGGGCTACAGGGGAATAAAAAAAAGCGGAAGCGCCTTGGCGTTTCCGCTTTTTTTATTTATTGATTGGCTGGTGCTGCAGGTTGTGGTTTTAGAGCGTCTTTTAAGTCTTTATCACTAATTTTTACGTTTGCCGCTTTAAGTTCACTCTGCATTGCTTTAGAAATATCTTCACTTGTTAATTTAGAAGATTTTACTTGATATTCGATTTCCTTCTTCATTTCAGCGTATGGCTTTTTCTCTTGCTTTTCTGTTACTTGGATAATGTGATAACCGAATTGTGTTTTCACAGGAGCACTAATTTCATTAACTTTAAGTGCATATGCGGCAGCTATAAAGTCCTTATCAAACTGTTCTTTATTTGTGTTATTAATTGTACCTAAATCGCCGCCATTTTTAGCAGAAGCGGTATCTGTGGAATATTTTTTTGCGACTTCATCAAATTTTGCACCGCCATCAAGCTTTTTCTTAACATCTTTTGCGGTTGCTTCATCTTTAACAAGAATATGACGGGCCTTTATTGCCGGCTGAAAGTTATCGTAGTAATCCTTTAATTCCTTGTCAGTTGCCGTAACGCCTTTCATTGCTGCTTTTTCCTGCATCATGCCAAGTTTCATTGTTTTCTTTAAATCAGCTTCGCTTTTATAGCCATATTGTGCAAGGGTAGATTCAAAATTTGTCCCAAGATCAGCTTTTAATTGATCGATTTTTGCATTTAATTCTTTATCAGTAACGTTGTATTTCTTTGATAGAACTTTTTCATATACGAGCTGCTGAAGAGATTGATCCCCGATCTTATCCTTCATCGCTTTGTACAATTCCTCTTGAGTAACATTACCTGCTTTGCTTTCTGCCACTGTATCAGAACTACTTTGATTACATGCACCTAATGCAAGAACCCCGCCAGCTAATGTGAGGGCTAATATCCATTTTTTCATGATGAATCTCTCCTAAACAGTTAAATTCTTGTGGGTCCGTTTGTCCACAACTATAATAATAACATAAATAAGAATTACTGCAAAAATTTAGCTGTAATGGTTTTATAAAATATCTTAGCTGGACTATTCCAAAAAAATATAGGTAGTGCCTAAACGAAAAAAATAAGGGATGAATAGTATATCTTAGCAAATGAAAAAGGAGGTAAAAATAAATGACTGGTGCGGCAGGTTACGGTGGAGGATTTGCGTTAGTCGTGGTTCTATTCATTTTATTAATTATCATCGGCGCTTCATGGGTTTATTAATAAAAAGTGACAAAATAAAAGCGATGAGAAATGCCTCATCGCTTCTATTTTTTACTCGTACATATCCCCTTCGTTCGAACACCGTTAACAGTTGGATTATGTATATAAAATTTCCAAGTATGATGATATCAGCAGGATCGTGATTAAAACATTAATCGTTCGAAACACCTTATGTTGGCGTTCTTCTGGAATTTCTTTTTGAATACAAAGTGAGTTGGTCATTTTATTTACATAAAACAAGATGAAAATAGCGAAGACAATAAAAACGGAGATCATCAATGAATCCCTCCCTGTTGTTCGTGTTATGTTTACTACAATATCAAAAAATACAAAAAAAAGATAGTCAAAAAGAATGTTAGAATGTCAGCCTTTTCGAACTACGCTAGAATAGACTGTTTTCCAGCGGCTAAAACTATCCATAAAAAAGTTCCCTATTGTTTTTAAAAATGGTTTACCCTGGTCTGAAAAAGGTGAATAATGAACATAGGGTATTTTTAAACGTCTGAAAAGAGGGCTATTGCATGAATGGACATGAATTACTGCTGCAAAGGATCAAACTTCTTGAATATCACCAAAAGTTGTTATTAAAGCTGCTAGGCAATCCAATGCTCGAATTATATAAGTTAATTATTGAAAATGGGATAACCGAGCAGGAAGTAGAGCATTTTTATACATTATGTGACAAAATGAGCATGGAATTTGAAGAACAAAAAGCGGAAGGGTATGTTTACTTTTATCCGCTTTTTGATGAATTATCAGCATCTTTACCTGCAAAACTTGATATGAAAGAAGTAATTAAGGCATGTTTAAAACAGGAACTTTTCGTGCCCCTTTTCCAGGAGTTTGAAAAATACATAAATGAAAAGGATTAAGCGAGTTCTTGTTCATTCTTACTCGCTTTCTTTAGCTTCCCATTTTCTTCAGTGAACTCATTTTCAATATTATGAAAAGAACGCTCAAAGATTTCCATGAAATCTTCGCCATAAATATTACGAACAATTGCCATCATTTCAACAATGTCTGGAAACTTGCCGTACAATTCACGAAGCGGTAAAGCACCAGAAAATACAGCATTGCCATTCGGTTCATAGGTTTCCATTAGCTGAAGTAAAATATCTTCACCTTCAGCAGTGATTTGGATATAAGTATTACGTTTGTCATTTTCCTTCTTCGAAAATGTAAGCAAACCTCTTTCTTCTAACTTTTTTGAAAAGTTAAATGCTGTTGAGACATGCATAACCCCGAACTTTGCCACATCCGATATAGAAGCACCATTCAAATGATAAGCAATCCAAAGAATATGGTGTTCATTAATATTTAGATCAAATGGCTTTATCCATTGCTGCCAGTCTTTCTCAATCGATTTCCATAATGCTTTACTTAATTGTGCAATTCTCTGACTAAAAAGCATTGCTTCCTTCATTGAATACTGTTTCTCAGTCATCCCCATTTTCACCCACTTTTTTATTTCTCTATTATCATTATGCCAATAAAGTAAAAATTAATAAAGTAAAAATTCACAAAATTTTTAGAAATTGAAGTAAATTTGTAGTTTAATCTCTAATCTTGGCTATTTCTTGTTTAAATAGTTTAATTTTTTCCCTTAGTTTAAACAGGTAGACATTGCTCATAGGATTGGACGGGATGACATATAAATATAGTTACAAGAATTGTTCGAATCTAAGGAGGGGGAAAAAATGAAAAGTGCAGCTGTGTTGTTTTTTATCTTTAGTGCGATCCTTTTATTAGGAACCTTTAAATACTTTTTGGAATTAAAAAGACCTGGTGTCTATCCGCCGAAACAAGTATTAAAGAAAAGAGCAGCTGCATTAGCTGGGGGTGGAGGAATTTGCCTGCTAGTTGCTGTAATGCTTTCTTATTTTTTGTAGAAGGGAGTATGTAATTAATTTAAGAAAAGAACCCAACAGGGTTCTTTTCTTAAAAGAGGGCCCCGTGCATTATTTTTGAATGACGGAAGCTGATGATAATTTAGTTCGTTTAACAATTGATAGGGCTACTGGATACAAAATAACCATGGCTATGGTATTTAGTGCAACAGCAGGTAATACGCCTGCTACAAACAATGCTGTGAAAGGAGTGTTACCAGGCAGACCAACTAGAAAAAAGGCTGTTCCCAAAAAGATGGTGCCTGAAATCAGCGTTCCAACAGCTGTTAAAACTCCAACACTTACAACGGAATTTCGGTACTTTTTTAAGGCTAAAAATAAACCAAAAAAGACTAATGCAGTGATGGGCTTATCAATGATATTAGGGATTTGGCCCATTGGGAAACTAGTCGTTAATGCAGACAATACCCCAGTCACAATGGCTAAAAGCATGACACTTTTAATTTCAGGAATAAGAACAATCCCTAAAAACATCATTGCCAGCATCATGTCAGGCTTAATGGTAAGGAAAGCCGGCATTGCCGTGTGCAAAACTACCCCAATTCCCGCTAAAAGTGCTAAAACCACCAGATTTTTTGTTTTCATTTCTCATCTCTCCTCTGCTCTTCTAAGCAATTTGGTTCCTCCTGCAGTGCCCTAGATGCCTGCAGCGAAAAACTTGATTTCATTATAACATATTACGATAATAATAATAAAGATATAATTTTCAGATAATTGAAATACAGTTAATGGCGGCTTAAAGCTGTTTATTAATACTTACTGCCATTTCCTGCAGCATTTGTGGTGTGTAATCGCTTTGATTCATTTTCCAAACGGCTCCAAAACCATCACCTTTACCATAACGGGGGATCAGATGCATATGGAAATGAAAAACAGATTGCCCGGCATGTTCACCGTTATTATTGATCGTATTTAAACCAATTGGTTCAAATTCTCTTTTTAATGCATTGGCAATGGAAGGGACCACCTCAAAAAGATTTCGGGCCATTTCAGGTGTCAATTCATATAAGTTTTCCTTATGCTCCTTCGGGATAACCAGTGTATGGCCCTTCGTCACCTGACTAATATCTAAAAAGGCAACAACATGTTCATTTTCAAATACCCTAGCTGCCGGAATTTCTCCATTAACAATTTTACAAAAAATACAGTCGCTCATTCAAACACAGCCCTTCAATAAATGTTTGTATTATTTTACCACAAAAATTTAAAAAAGAAAAAGACAGGATCCGCGTGGAATCCTGCCCTCTCGAAGGGGTATTGCTTCAAAGTGACGTTCATTTAGGAGTGTTCTTTGATAAACACCTCATTTTTCGTAGAGTGTTTTTTATAAAGAGACATCATTGTTCAAGCTGACCATCCCCTATGTTTGTTTTTATATGTTTTCCCAACTTATAAAAACGGGTAGCGATCTGCGGTAAACACCTCATTTTCCGTTTATTTTTTTAAGATAAACAGTTGGTGTTACTTGAACTCAAAATGGTTTGCATGCACATTGTACAAAACAACCATCCCCTTAGTTGAAACGATTTAAGAAGCTCACTTGTTTGAAAGGAAATTGTCTTTAACAGACACCTCATTTCAATTTTTGATGAATTTCTTCATCGAAGTAAGTTGTTTCCCCTTCAAATATTATGATGTCCGATAGCAAAAGAAATATACAAAATAATAACGAAAAACTGAATTCCTATTTTTATTGAAACTAATTTGATAAAATATAAAGCATAATCATGCTACGGAGGGACGTTTGCACATGTCTTTATTAACGATTGAAAATCTTGTCGGGGGCTATACGAGAAACCCTGTCTTAAAGGATGTTTCCTTTGAAGTAAAAGAAAAAGAAATGGTTGGCTTAATTGGCTTGAATGGGGCAGGGAAGAGTACAACAATTAAACATATTATTGGATTAATGGAACCGCATCGTGGAGCAATAAAAATTAATGGACAATCCTTTACTGAAAATAAAGAAGCCTACCGCCGATTGTTTACGTTTGTTCCGGAAACACCGGTATTATATGAAGAATTGACGCTGGAAGAACATTTGAAATTAACGGCTATGGCGTATGGTCTGGATGAGTCTAACTATAAAGAGAGAATTACCTCGTTATTGTCTGAATTTCGGATGGAAAAGCGCTTAAAATGGTTTCCGGCTCATTTTTCAAAAGGAATGAAACAAAAGGTAATGATCATGTGCGCCTTCTTAGTCCAGCCTTCACTTTATATTGTTGATGAGCCCTTTGTTGGTTTGGATCCGCTGGGGATCCAATCCTTGCTCGATTTGATGAAAAAAATGAAAGAAAATGGAGCAGGTATTTTAATGTCAACCCATATTCTTGCAACAGCCGAAAAATACTGTGACCGGTTTATTATCCTTCATGAAGGGAAAATTCGTGCAAAAGGAACACTAGCGGAGTTAAGAGAACAATTCTCGATGCCAACAGCTTCTTTAGATGATTTGTATATTCAATTGACGAAGGAAGAAAATTATGTTTGATGATAAAAAACTTTGGAAGGACCGTGCCGGCGGTCGTGTGAAAAATTTAGGCAGGTATTTACGTTATATTTTCAATGGGCATCTTGTCATTGTCTTGTTATTTCTAATTGGAAGTGGAGCATTTTATTATCAGAAATGGATTGAAACCCTTTCAACTGGGTTTCCTGCCGAAATCATCCTCGCTGTTTTGCTGGCAATATTCTTAACCTATAGTCCTGTTTATAATTTTTTGCTTGAAGCTGACAAGGTTTTTTTACTACCGCTTGAAGACAAATTGAAAGGTTATTTCCTTCGCTCTGGAATAGCAAGCCTTGTCTTCCAAGGCTACCTTCTGTTAATGGTTCTAGCAGTACTTATGCCAATGTATGCACATGTAAATAAAAGCGGCTTTCGTTTCTTCCTACCATTTCTGGTCGCACTGCTGGTAATAAAAGCCTGGAATCTAGCCGCTAGTTGGCGAATTCATTATTTCGTTCAGTTATCCGTACATAGATGGGACATGGTTGTTCGTTATTTCTTAAATGCAACATTTACCTATCTGTTATTTAAACAGGCAACCATTTTTATTCTATTGGTCATTGTGTTGGTCTGTATACTTTATTATCGCGCCTTTAAGGTTCGAACAAGAACACTGGGTCTAAAATGGGATTTGTTAATTGAACACGAAGAAAAACGGATGGCTTCCTTTTACCGGTTGGCCAACCTGTTTACTGATGTTCCAAAATTAAAAGATACGGTTAAAAGAAGAAAATGGTTAGATATATTTATTAATGGAATCCCGTTCTCACAAGAAAAAACCTATCTTTATTTGTTTTCAAGGGCCTTTTTGCGCTCATCTGATTATCTTGGTCTGTTTATCCGCCTAACGGTCATTGGCTTGCTGGCTATTTACTTCCTAACGTTTGGATTGGGTCAAATCCTGTTAAGTATTTTATTTTTATATTTAACCGGTTTCCAGCTTCTTCCGCTTTGGAATCATTATCAAAACAAGCTCTGGGTTGATTTGTATCCTGTAGCACAAAAATATAAAACAGCTGCCTTCCATTATTTATTAATGATGATTTTAACCATCCAGACGGTACTTTTTGCTTTGTTTATATTAATTAAGGGTGAAATGGTAAACGGGCTGCTTTCATTATTGGCAGGTCTTGTTTTCAGCTATCTATTCGTTTATTTTTATAGTAAAAATCGCTTAAAAGCCTAGTTGGAGAATCTCTTTCAAGGTGAATAGATTTTTTGAAACTCTTGGGCATAAAGTATGATTGAGGCGGTGCGACAAATGAACGAGTATGAATTAAAGGTGTATGAGGAAGTAGAAGAATGGAAAAGGAAATTAACCAGACGTTCTGGAATGATGAATCGAATCTCGAAAAAGGCTCAAGGGAAGATCAATGAACTAATTCCTGAAAAGGTTCATGAAGTAATGACTGAGAGTATCAAGGCGATGGTAAAGGCGACATTATTCGGCTCACAGCTTACCACAAATAAAAATCAGGCACACGCGTTAACATTTGCTGAAAGAGATGTGCTGGCTGAAAAGAAAATATCGACTTACCAGAAGACCGCGATCATAGAAGGAGCTGGGACTGGGGCAGGGGGGATTTTGCTAGGTCTGGCTGATTTCCCGTTACTCCTATCGATTAAGATGAAATTTCTGTTCGAGACGGCAGCTGTTTACGGTTTTAATACAAGTGAATACGGAGAAAGGCTGTTTATTCTCCACGTTTTTCAGCTAGCCTTTTCAAGTGAGGAAATTCGCCAGAATACCTTATTTGAAATTGAAAACTGGGAGAATCGAAAGAAAGTTCTTGTTGAAATGGATTGGCGCAAGTTCCAGCAGGAGTACCGCGATTATATCGACCTTGCAAAAATGCTCCAGCTTGTGCCGGGAATTGGCGCGTTTGTCGGTGCCTATGCGAATAATAACCTTCTTAAACATCTAGGTGAAACCGCAAAGAACTCTTACCGCTTAAGATTATTACAAAAGGCCCCTGAAATGGAATGATTTCAGGGGTATTTGTTATGGTCTTTTATGATTTCTTGTGGATGTTTATCGCAGCCGTTCCAAGCGTTTTTGCTGCAATTAACATTGCTTTTTCATCGATATCGAATTTAGGATGGTGGTGCGGATAGGCCGTTTCAACACCATGCGGTTTTGCCCCAGTGTAAAAGAATGTTCCTGGAATTTTTTCTAAATAATATGCAAAATCTTCACCGCCCATTTGCGGCTCGGTTTCCTCGATTGTTTTTACCTCTTCGATTTCCTGTGCACAGATTATCAAAAACTCTGTTTCTTTGGGATGGTTGACCACGGCAGGATAACCTCTGACAAAATCAAACCGGTAGGTGCAATGGGCTGCATAGCAAGTGCCATGAATGATTCGTTCCATTTCCTCTTCGATGAATTGCCTTATATCTTCATTAAAGGTACGAACGGTACCTATCAGTTTTGCTTTGTCGGCAATGACATTAAAGGCATTTGGGGCCGTAAAAGAGGCGACGGTAACAACCGCTGCTTCAACGGGATTTACCTTGCGGCTAACAATCTGCTGAAGATTTAATACGAGCTGTGAGGCGGTTACAATCGCATCCTTTGTTTTATGGGGTTGTGCCCCGTGCCCGCCTTGGCCCTGAATTTCAATCTCAAATCGGTCTGCCGCCGCCATGATTGGACCTGAGCGATATTGGATTGTTCCAGTCGGTTCACTCGCCCATAAATGAGTGCCAAAAATAACATCGACACTATCTAAGCAGCCAGCCTCAATCATTGAAGCAGCTCCGCCCGGTGCATACTCCTCTGCATGCTGATGGATAAAGACATAAGTACCTTCTAGTTCCTCTCTTAGCTCATTTAATGTCTTCGCAAGAATGAGAAGAGTCGCAGTATGACCGTCATGGCCGCATGCATGCATAACCCCAGGTACTAATGACTTGTAAGGAACATCCTTTTCGTCTTGGATGGGCAAAGCGTCAAAATCTGCTCGTAGTGCCACGGTTTTCCCAGGTTTTTTTCCGTAAATCTTTGCAATGACCCCGTTGCCACCCACGTTCCCTTTTACCTCAATCTCGAGCTTTTTATAATAGGATTGGATGAATTCAGCAGTATTAAATTCCTGAAAAGATAGTTCCGGATGCTGGTGCATATAACGGCGTATGGAGACCATTTCTTCATAGTACCCATCCAATTGTGCAAACAGCTTATTTAACATAAAAAATCCCCCTTTTTTAGTGGAAAATGTATTTTCAAACTATTTTAGCATTATTTAACTATTATGTAGATTTTTAAGTGTATTTTCATTATACTTTTAGTGGATTTACATTCGTTACAAGTGGGAAAGGATTAGAAGTATGGAATTTAAAAATAAATGGAATATTTCTTTGATATTTATGATTATCGCTGCATTACTCGCGTTTTATACTTCAGTTAAAGTGGCGGTGAGCAGTCCCTTTTGGATCGATGACAAAGTTGCGGGGCTGTTTTCACATGTGTCTGCATCAGTCATTCCCTTTTTTATACAATTAACGGAAATGGGTGATAAAAAAGGGATTGGGGTTGTTGTCTTACTTATGTTAGTTTGGCTATTACTTAGAAAGAGAAACTTTCTTGGAGCCGCTGTGCTAGCTTTATCAGTGGCATTAGGGAACGAAGCAAGTAAGCTTCTTAAAAATCTTTTTGGCCGCCTCAGACCAGACCTTGAGCATCTTGTCCATGTAAAAAGCTATAGCTTTCCAAGCGGGCATGCCATGGTTGGGATGATTGTCTATTTTCTGATCGCTTACTTACTTATGGAAGCAGTGAAATCAAAAACCACTAAAATTATCATTGCCACTATTGCAGCCATACTGCTTTTATTAATAGGTGCAAGCAGAATTATATTACATGTTCATTATCCTTCAGATGTACTTGGGGGTTATGCTTTAGGATATATTTGGGTATTTATATGGATTCTTTTATATAATTATTTTAAGAAGCGGATTCAATAGGAAGAGAGGTTGACAAAAGTCAGCCTCTTTTTAGTTCGCATTGCCCGCCTGGAGCTTTTTTTGGCCTCGATGGGAATTCGGGGCTTTTCACAGTGCCCGAGCAGAGCTTTTTTTGGCCTCGACGGGGACTCTGGGCTCTACACAGTGCCCGCCCGGAACTTTTTTTGGACTCGACGGGCACTCTGAGCTCTTCACAGTGCCCGCCCAGGTTCTTTTTTGATCTCGAAGGGCACTCTGAGCTCTACATAGTGCCCGCCCGGATCCTTTTTTGGCCTCGAAGGGCACTCTGAGCTCTTCACAGTGCCCGAGCGGAGCTTTTTTTGATCTCGAAGGGCACTCTGAGCTCTTCACAGTGCCCGCCCAGGTCCATTTTTGATCTCGACGGGCACACTGAGTTCTACACACAGTGCTGGCCGGTTTTATTTTGGTTTATATTAAAAATATCGCCGCTACCGTTGTCACAATAAGACCAATCATTACTGGGACAAGGTTACGTCTTGCTAGTTCAAAGGGGTCGACATTACAGATGGCAGCAGCTGGGATTAATGCCCATGGGACAAGTGTTCCACCGCCCACCCAAATGGCAGCAATTTGCCCAAGCGCTGTCAGTGTCGCGGCACCTTTGCCAATGGCGACGGCAAACAAACTGGCAACCGACCCGGCAAGGGAAATCCCGGAGAAGCCTGAACCATCGAGTCCTGTGATTGCTCCAACTGCTGTCAATGTAACCGCTCCCACAACCTTGCTTAATGGGACGATATTGGCAAGGGCGACCCCTAAATCATTAACAATACCTTGTGAAGTCTTCGGTAAATAATCTCCAATGATTTTTGTAAAGCCGCTATCACCTAAATAGAAGAATGCCGCGATTGGAATCACTGGACCAAAGACCTTAAACCCAAATTGGAAGCCTTCAATTAAATAGTGGGTCGTTTTTTCAAGTCCTTTATTTTTGTGGCTCGTTAAAGAGATTAACAGAAGAATAAGGATGGAGGTGCCGCCAATCAAGGCGGTGGCATCACCACCGGCCAAATCAAGGATTGACATGGCCGCAACGTCGGCAGCAAATAACAATGGTACCAATAGAGCGAAGAACCGTTTTTGGGCGAGTGATAACAATGCCGGTTGAACAGATTCTTCTGTTGGTGCGCCGGGTATAACAGTAGAAGTCGTTTTTAGAATACCTCGCTTCATATCCCGTTTTAAAAAGTAGAAGGCAGTAACCGTTGTCACCAGCCCCATAATAAATACCAAGGGAATGCTGGCATTAATGACATCTTGGATAGGAAGCCCGGCTGCATCTGCGGTTAGCTTTGGTGCAGCTTGAATGACAAAATCGCCCGATAATGCAATCCCGTGCCCGAACAAGTTCATAGCCATGGCGACCCCAAGGGCCGGCAGTCCTGCTCTAATCGCCACTGGAAGAAGAACAGCACCTAACAGAGCAACAGCTGGCGAGGGCCAAAAAAACCAAGAGATGACCATCATCAAAATTCCAATCGTCCAATAGGCAAGTGTCGGGTTGCGAATTAATTTTCGAAAAGGTGAAATCATGACATCGTTAATCCCAGTTACTGTCAAGGTATTGCTCATCGCGACAATGATTGAAATAACAAGAATAGTAGACAATAATTCTGTAATAGAATAACTGAAACTGTTGAAGATACTGCTTACAGAGTGACTTAAGCTGCCAGTAGCAGTGAGGGCAATTAAGAAAATTCCAGCAATACAAACAATGGTCGTGTCTCTTTTCATTACCATAAACCCGATGATCAAAACAATAAAGGTCACATAGATCCAATGAAGTGCTGTAAGCTCGACAATCATACAATTTCAACCTCCTTTCTTATATCCAAGGGCTATAGCCCTGCTGGATGTAATACAGGATATGAAAATTGTATCAAGTGGTGATGGCAAAAAAAAGAAAAAATAGCGGGTAGAAATCCAAAATAAAAAGGAACGGAGCAAGCACTCCATTCCAGTTGTACCAACGGTTATTCAGTGATCGTGTACTTGCTTACATAGGCTGCACTTGCAAATATTTTTGGCTGCAGGTCAATCCCAGCTGCTTTGTTTTTATGTGCCTCAAAAAATGATTCGGAGTTCTGCCACTTTTGATAATAAATTTCTTTTTCCCATACGGTTAGAATCACGTACGTATTTGATGATAAAGGACGAAGAACGCGTAAAGCAATAAAACCTTGCTCGTTTTCGAATTTACTATATCGATTCTTAAACTGATGTTCAAATAATGGGCGGCCTTCCTCTGTCACGGGTATGTTATTCATAACAGCATAGCCCTCTTTTTTCATTTCCCCGCTTGTTTCTAATACTTCATATCTGCGAGGTTCTTTAAATACAGTTGCCCCAATTGATTCATGGAGCAATAATGCCCCATTTTCATTCATCATTGTTATCATATTTTCTTTAGGATACTTAGTTTCAACCTTCTTTAAAAACTCGAACGTACCAGCGGTCATGTAGACATACATTTTTACGTTCCCCCTTACTTATTGATCTTTTGTTAGTTTATACTTATTGCTTTTCAGTATTCCATAGCCATTCTTACAATTTTTCAACCGTAAAAACGACTTTTTTTTGACAGTTTTCATCGTTTGCTATACATAAATAGGATTAATAGCTATAGTGAAGGAAGTCTAAATAGAATGAGAAAGTTTTAAATTCATGCTATATATATTAAAATGAATAACAGATATGTCTTTGAAAGGTGGACTTTTGTAATGACCAGACTGATGAATGATACATTTTTAAAAGCAGCAAGAGGAGAAAAAACAGACCATGTGCCTGTTTGGTATATGCGTCAAGCAGGGCGTTCTCAGCCGGAGTACAGAGAGATTAAAGAAAAATATTCCCTATTTGAAATTACTCACCAGCCTGAGTTATGTGCCTATGTCACCCGTTTACCTGTTGAGCAATATAACGTCGATGCGGCTATTTTATATAAAGATATCATGACCCCGCTTCCGGCGCTTGGCATGGAAGTAGAAATAAAGGGTGGAATTGGTCCAGTCATTGATAATCCAATCCGTTCTTTAGCAGATGTTGAAAAACTCGGTGAAATTAATCCAGAAGACGATGTTCCTTACGTATTAGATACGATCAAGTTATTGACTCAGGAGCAATTGTCCGTGCCACTTATTGGTTTTTCTGGCGCACCGTTTACACTTGCCAGTTACATGATTGAAGGCGGACCTTCCAAAAATTACAATAAGACAAAAGCGTTTATGTACACCGAGCCGAAGGCATGGTTTGCTTTGATGGAAAAATTGGCTGATATGATTATTACATACGTGAAATCACAAATAAAGGCTGGAGCAAAAGCTATCCAGATTTTTGATTCATGGGTTGGAGCGTTAAACGTCGAGGATTACCGCTATTTCATCAAGCCTGTTATGAATCGAATCTTTACTTCCTTAAAAGAAGAAAAAGTTCCGTTAATTATGTTCGGTGTCGGCGCAAGCCATCTAGCCTTAGAGTGGAATGACCTGCCGCTTGATGTCGTTGGTTTGGACTGGCGTTTGCCGATTCAGCAAGCAAGAGGAATGGGTGTTGATAAAACTATTCAAGGCAACCTTGACCCTGCCCTTCTATTAGCCCCTTGGGAAGTGATTGAGGAAAAGGCCAAGGCGATTTTAGATCAAGGGATGGCTCAAGATGGTTACATCTTTAATTTAGGTCATGGTGTATTCCCATCTGTTAAACCTGAAACGTTGAAAAGATTAGCTTCTTTCATCCATGAGTATTCATCATCAAAATTAAGTAAATAATAGTGACTTGACAACGAGGTGCGAACGATGACAAAAAAGAAAATGGGTCTGCTAGTAATGGCTTATGGTACCCCATACACACTAGATGATTTAGAAGGATATTACACACATATACGGCATGGAAGAAAGCCAACTCCGGAAATGATTGACGACCTTCGCAATCGTTACGAAGCAATCGGCGGGATTTCTCCATTAGCAAAGATCACGCTTGATCAAGCGAAAAAGCTCGAAGAAAATCTAAATAAAAATCAAGAAGAAATTGAATTTAAAATGTACCTGGGATTAAAACACATTACCCCGTTTATTGAAGATGCAGTTAAACAAATGCATGAAGACGGGATAAAAGAGGCCGTAAGTATCGTTCTGGCGCCGCATTTTTCAACCTTCAGCGTAAAATCCTATAATGGAAGAGCTGTAGAAGAAGCGGAAAAATTAGGTGATCTCAAAATAAAAACAATTGAAAGCTGGTATCAGGAGCCGAAGTTTATTGGCTATTGGGCGGAAAAGATTAAACAAATCTTTAAGCAAATGCCTCAAGAGGAAAAGGAAGACGCAATGCTTATCGTTTCTGCGCATAGCCTGCCTGAAAAGATCCTGCAATTTGGTGACCCTTATCCGGCCCAATTACAGGAAACGGCTGATTTAATTGCTATGCAAGCAGGAATAAAGAAATACCAAATTGGCTGGCAAAGTGCTGGGAATACCCCAGAGCCTTGGATTGGTCCAGATGTTCAGGATCTAACTAGAGATTTATTTAAAGAGCATCAATATAAAGCATTTGTTTTTGCACCGGTAGGGTTTGTCTGCGACCACCTAGAAGTGCTTTATGATAACGATTTTGAATGTAAAAATGTTACGGATGAAATAGGAGCAAGCTACTATCGCCCGGAAATGCCTAATGCTAAGGAAGAATTTATTGATGCACTTTCGACCGTCATCCTTAAAACAGTAGCAGAGTAGGAGTCGAAAGGAAAAATTAAATGGAAGCAGGTGACGTCCGTGACGGAAGAAAAGCAAAAAATTATCATTATCGGGGGTGGAATTGCAGGCCTCACATCAGCATTCTATCTACAAAAAGCGGTTCAGGAGCATAAACTGCCAATCGATATTAAATTGATCGAAGCATCACACCGTCTCGGCGGCAAGATGCAAACCGTTGTTAAGGATGGTTATACGATTGAGAGAGGGCCTGATTCATTTCTAGCAAGGAAAACGAGTATGATTAGGCTAGCGAAGGAAGTCGGGATGGATAGCCAGTTAGTTCCTAATTCTACGGGTAAATCATATGTCTTAGTAAATGAGAAGCTTCATTCAATGCCCGGTGGATCGATTATGGGAATCCCAACAGAAATAAGGCCGTTTATGACAACTAACCTCTTCTCCATTCCAGGTAAACTAAGAGCTGTGGCAGATTTTCTTTTACCTCGGTCGGAAAGTGGAAAAGACCAATCATTGGGGGAATTCTTCAGAAGGAGATTAGGCAACGAAGTTGTTGAAAATTTAATTGAACCATTATTATCGGGAATCTATGCCGGAGATATTGATCAACTAAGCCTAATGTCAACTTTCCCGCAATTTTACGAGGTAGAACAAAAATACCGAAGCCTAATTCTTGGCATGAAAAAAACGACCCCATCCCAACCGAAAAAGCCTGATGGCGAGGAAAAGCCAAAAGGAGGAGCTTTCTTAACCTTCAAAACGGGGCTTCAATCGTTTGCAGAAGCCATCGAGGCAAAATTGGATCCGAAGTCGATTTTAAAAGGGCATCGTGTTGATAAAATCTTAAAAGACGGAAAAAAATATGAATTATTTCTTAATAATGGGGAAACGCTGGTGGCTGATACTATCATTTCAGCAACTCCTCATAAGGTAACACAAGCGATGTTCTCGGAATACAGCTTTTTTGATCCATTTAAATCAGTTCCTTCCACATCTGTTGCAACTGTTGCCTTAGCATTTCCTGAAGAAGCGATTAAAACGGATATTGATGGAACTGGCTTTGTTGTTTCGAGAAACGGAGATTATTCCATCACTGCCTGCACCTGGACACATAAAAAGTGGGCCCATTCCACTCCTAAAGGTAAGGTTTTACTTCGTTGCTACGTAGGCAGAGCGGGTGATGAAACGATTGTCGATCTCTCTGATGACCGAATCATAAAGATTGTACTCGATGACTTGAAGAAAACCATGGATATTACCATGGAACCTGATTTTGCGATTGTTTCCCGCTGGAAAAATTCCATGCCGCAGTATACCGTGGGACATAAACAACGTCTAGAAACCATTCTTAAGCATGTGAAAGCAGAGTTACCTGGCGTATTTTTAGCAGGTGCCTCCTATGGCGGTGTTGGCGTTCCGGATTGTATTGACCAAGGCGAGGCCGCAGTCCAAGACGTGCTGGATTATTTAAAAGTAAAAGATACTTCCAAAGAAGCTGTTCGTTGATGACAGCTTCTTTTTTCTTGCCAAAAGTAAAAAATAATTGTATACTCTTAAAGTATTAACTGACCGAAATGTTCAAATGGTCATGGGTGAACATTTCTGATGAATAAGGATCAAAGGGTTATCAATTGATAGTCCTTATTTTTAAAAAATAAATGACCAAATGAACAAAGTAGTCAATGCGAAAAGGAGGCATCTTAGTGAAAAACATTTTATTAAAGGAAGAGCTTTTTGCTATTTTCAAAAATAAAAAAATCTTAATCCCGATTATTGCTGTTATGTTTGTACCAGTAATGTATGCTGGAATGTTTCTCTGGGCGTTTTGGGACCCATATGACAAGCTTACTGAACTGCCTGTCGCTGTTGTCAACGAAGATGCGGGGGCAACACTTGATGGGGATCATCTAAAGCTTGGGGATGACTTAGTTTCTAAGTTAAAGAAAAATAAGCAATTCGGTTTTGAATTTGTCGACAAGAAAGAGGGCTATGATAACCTAAAAGACCAAAAGTATTATATGGTTATCGAAATCCCTAAGGACTTTTCGGAGAATGCCACCACTTTAATGGATGAGAAGCCGAAAAAGTTGGAGCTGATTTATACGCCAAATGAAGGTTATAACTTCCTGTCAGCGCAAATTGGTGGAACAGCTGCCGAAAAGATTAAAACAGCTGTTGCTGAAAAAGTGACAGAAACCTACGCTGAAACGATATTTGAAAAAATTAATCAGCTTTCAGATGGCGTTGTAAAAGCAAGTGACGGTGCGGGTAAATTAAGTGATGGTTCTGAGGATTTAAATAAAGGATCCAAAGATTTAAATAAGGGCCTTGCAACACTTGCAGAGAAATCAATTGAATTTAAAGACGGAATGAATACGGCGGACGCAGGCTCAAATAAACTCGCCTCCGGTTCACAGGAGCTGTATAACGGCCTTGTTACGCTGGCAAAAAAATCAATTGAATTTGATAATGGTATGACCACAGCGGATTCCGGTGCAAATAAATTAGCTTCCGGTGCAAAGGATTTGGATAATGGTCTTGCAACGATGTCCAAAAAATCGGCTGAGTTCAACAATGGGATGAAAACAGCAGATTCTGGTGCTAAAAATGTGGAAAAAGGCAGTAAAAGCCTAAACGAGGGCCTTGGGCAGCTTCTCGGAGGTCATCACCAGCTAGAAACAGCTTCCATGCAACTTAAAGATGGCGGGGAACAATTACAAGCTGGTATTCAAGAAGCCAAAACTGGAATTCAAACGATGAACGGTGAACTGCCAAAACTTGTTGACGGAACTGAAAAGATTCAGACAGGAGCCCAAGATCTATCAACAAAATTAAGTGAATGGCAAGAGAAATCTAATGGCGCATCAGCTGGGGCTGACCAATTAAATCAGGGGATTGCAGCATTAAAGGATCAGCTAAGCCAAATGATGCCTTTATTAGATGCTTTGCCAGAGGACAAAAAAGTGGAGCTTGTGAAGTCATTAAATGATTTAGAAGCCGGCAGTGCTCAGTTGAAAGTGGGAACCAAAGGTTTATCAGATGCAGCTGGCCAGCTTTCGGCAGGCGCGGGTCAATTATCAACAAAACTTGCTGATTTAAATGATGGTCAAAAGGCCTTGCAAGCCGGAGTATCTAAACTGTCTGATGGCAGTCAATTACTTGAAGGCGGCGCTAATAAGCTTGTTAGCGGTCAGGATACATTTGTAAGTCAAATGAAGTTATTTGGCGAGAAATTTACAGAAGCAAAAGCTGGCGGGGATCAACTAGCTAGCGGCTCTTCAGTTCTCGCGAACGGAATGAAGCAGTTAACGGATGGTTCTAATGCCTTAAATGAGGGGACTGGACAGTTAGCTACAGGCTCAAGCACCCTGAAAACAGGTGCATATGATTTATTAACAGGTATGAATCAGCTTGCCGCTGGATCCGATGCATTATCAACAGGTGCAGGGAAATTAGCATCAGGTTCCAATGATCTCAAAAACGGGGCCTCCGATCTTTCAAACGGAATGAATCAATTAACTGCAGGCGCATCTGCCATTACTTCTGGCACGGGTCAGTTAGCTGATGGTTCGGTCCAATTAAAAGATGGTACGACAAAGCTTGCTGACGGTGCTAAGGAGTTAGCTGATAAGCTTTCAGATGGTGCTAATGAAGCTTCTAAGGTCCATGCAGATGATAAAACCTTTAATATGATCTCTAAACCAGTAAAACTTGATAGTGAAAATATAAATCATGTACCAAACTATGGAACAGGTTTTGCACCATACTTTCTGTCATTAGGCTTGTTTGTTGGTGCACTACTCTTATCGATTGTATTCCCACTGCGCGATACAGCGGTTGTCCCATCAAGCGGATTTAATTGGTTTGTAAGCAAATTTTCGATTATGGCGGGTGTTGGGATCTTCCAAGCCTTGCTTGCAGACATTATCCTTCTGGGAGGTTTAGGTCTTGATGTGCAAAGTGTACCGAAATTCATTTTACTCTCGATTATTACAAGTTTAGCTTTTATCGCTTTAATTCAGATGCTTGTTTCGGTATTTGCGGATGCGGGACGTTTTATCGCGATTATCGTATTAATTTTACAATTAACGACAAGTGCAGGGACATTCCCGCTTGAATTAATTCCAAATTTCCTTCAACACTTTAATGCATTCCTGCCGATGACGTATTCGGTTCAAGGCTTTAAGGCAGTGATTTCAAGCGGTGATTATAGCTTCATGTGGCAAAATATCATCATTTTATTAAGCTTCTTTGCAGCATTTGCTCTTGTAACGATCGCTTACTTTACAATGAGGCATAGACACGTAACCAAACATCAAAGTAATCATTTAGTAAGTGAATAAGATATTAAACCAGCCTTTATGATTTGGCTGGTTTTTTCCTGTTTTTTGAGTATAGTAAAGAGAGATTCTACCTGAGATGGAGGAGTATACATGAAACTAACAATAATAGGTTTTTGGGGCGGCTATCCGAAACAAAACGCCGCAAGCTCTGGCTATTTGCTTGAACATGAGGGTTTTCAATTATTAATTGATTGTGGAAGCGGGGTTCTCGCTAAGCTGCAAAATATTATTCAGCCGGAAGACCTTGATGCGGTTTTAATTTCCCACTATCATCCAGATTACATCGCCGATATTGGCGTCCTGCAGCATGCAAGATTAATCCAAGGCTTCTTGGGAAAGGAATTTCCGGCCTTGCCTCTTTATGGGCATCAATTTGATGAAAGTGAATTTGGCAAATTAACCTATAAGAAGATCACGAAAGGAATTGCCTATAATCTAAACGAGGTTCTCACGGTCGGACCCTTTCAAGTTTCGTTTCTAAAAACAGACCATCCCGTCCCATGCTATGCAATGAGAATTGAAGCAGGTGGTAAAGTACTCGTCTATACGGCTGACAGTTCCTTTAAGGACGAGTTTATCGAGTTCAGTCGCAATGCTGATGTGTTATTGTGCGAATGTAATTTCTATGGACATCAAAACGGTAAGTCAGCTGGACATATGAACAGTATCGATGCAGGAAAGTTCGCGCACAGAGCCGCTGTAAAGCAATTAATTCTCACACACCTTCCTCATTACGGAAATTTATCCGATTTAATTGCCGAGGCATCGCGTGAATTTACTGGTATAATTAAGCTGGCAGACGAATTTCAATCTATTTCATTATAAGAAGGAGAAGAGTAGTATGTTATTTATCGATAATAAAGGCATCACCGATCCGCGCATTAACCTGGCTATTGAAGAATATGCATTGAAAAACCTTGATATAAATGAAACGTATTTATTATTTTACATAAATGAACCGTCGATTATCATTGGCAAAAACCAAAATACGATTGAAGAAATTAATACCGAGTATGTTGAGAACAATGGTATTCACGTTGTCCGGAGATTGTCTGGAGGGGGAGCCGTTTATCATGATCTTGGCAATTTGAATTTTAGTTTTATTACAAAGGATGATGGGGAAAGCTTTCATAACTTCCGCAAATTCACCGAGCCAGTGGTAGCTGCACTGCAAAAATTAGGAGTAAACGCAGAGTTGAGCGGCAGGAATGATTTATTAGCAGAAGGAAGAAAAATTTCTGGAAATGCCCAATTTTCGACTAGAGGCAGAATGTTCAGCCATGGAACGCTTCTGTTCGATTCGGAAATGGACCACGTCGTATCGGCATTAAAGGTAAAGAAAGATAAGATTGAATCAAAAGGGATTAAATCGATTCGCAGCCGCGTTGCCAATATTTCTGAGTTTCTGACAGAAAAGATTAATATTGAAGAGTTCCGGTCCTTAATCTTAAAATACATTTTTGATGGAAAAGAAGAAATATCCGAATATGTGCTGACGGAAGAAGATTGGGAAAAAATTCATCAGCTATCAAAGGAACGCTATCAAAACTGGGAATGGAACTACGGCAAATCACCAAGGTTCAATCTGCAGCACTCTCACCGCTTCCCTGTCGGTTCGATTGATGTACGTCTCGAGGTGAATAAAGGAATCATTGAAAATTGTAAAATCTACGGTGACTTTTTTGGTGTTGGCGATGTAAGTGAAATCGAAAACAGGTTACAAGGGATTCGGTATGAAAAAGAGGAAATAGAGAAGGCACTTGTAGACGCCGATACCACCCATTATTTTGGTAATGTATCGAAGGAAGAGTTCATAAACTTAATCTATTAAGAAGAGACACAGCGTTTAACGACGCTGTGTTTTTTAGATGTACACCAGGAATTTATAAAATAATTTAGTGTGGATAACTTTGAATTAGTTATCTGAATCCAGCTTCAGCACCCAGCGGCTAGTGGACTTCGCTCTTTTCCCTACGATAAGTCAACATCGGATGCACTCCGCTCTCCGTGTTTCCTTTATCTCAGTCAAAGCGCTCCAGTCCATACGCCGCTAAACGGGCGCTTCCGCCTTTTGTTCATAAAGGGATATCTGATAGCTGTTCGCTTCTGCTTTCCTTATTTTTCTGAAATTTTCGAGTATTATACTTGAATACTTATATTTCTAGCAATATAATATATTTAGAAAATTTTTACGAATTTATGAATGAGTATTCATTCATATTAGGGGGAGAATTATGAATCTTTCATCACAGCTTCATGAAACAGCCAAGCGCTTTGCCACTAGATCTGCCTATCATTTTATGGGCCAAGCCAGCACCTATGCTGAACTGGATGTGGCAATTACGAAATTTGCATCAGGACTTGAAAAGTTAGGGATCAAACAAGGGGATCACATCGCGTTATTGTTGGGGAACTCACCACACTTTGTGATTAGTTTATACGGGGCATTACGGCTAGGGGTAACCGTGATTCCTGTTAACCCTATTTACACGGCAGATGAAATTGGTTACATATTAAATAACGGCGATGTTAAGGCAGTTGTAGCCCTGGACTTGGCTGTACCATTAGCGGAAAAAATGCATAGTTTCCTTCCAAAAATAGAGCACTACATTTTCTGTGAAACAAAGCCTAGCAGCCTAGTACAATCTGAAATTAAAAATCTTTTAGTTTATCCAAAAATGAAATCGTTTACAAGTGTGGTTTCATCTGGAGATTTAGCTTTTCAGGGTCCTGAGCTTCAGGAGGAGGATACAGCCATCATTCTTTATACATCTGGAACAACTGGAAAACCGAAGGGGGCGATGTTAACCCATAAGAATTTATTCAGTAATGCCAAAGATGTTGGTGAATATTTAAAAATGAATACAGAAGATAAGGTAGTCACAGTCCTGCCAATGTTCCATGTTTTCTGCTTGACAGTTGCCCTAAATGCCCCGTTATTATTTGGTGCAACATTATTAATTGCACCAAGATTTAGTCCGAAGGAAACGTTTGGGCTAATCAAAGATTATCAGGCGACTGTTTTTGCCGGTGTCCCGACCATGTATAATTTCCTCTATCAGAATCCAGAAGGAGATCCAGAGGATTTGAAATCATTACGCTTATGCATTTCAGGCGGGTCCGCGCTTCCGGTCGCATTATTAAAGAATTTCGAACAGAAATTTAATGTGTTGGTTTCTGAAGGGTATGGATTATCTGAGGCATCACCGGTTACTAGCTTTAACCCTCTAGACCGCCCGCGCAAGCCTGGTTCAATCGGGACATCGATCCTTCGTGTTGAAAATAAAATCGTGAACGAGTTAGGAGAAGAGGTTCCTGTTGGTGAGGCTGGTGAGCTTATTGTTCGCGGTCCGAATGTCATGAAGGGTTATTATAAAATGCCTGAAGAATCCGCTGCGGCCCTTCGTGATGGATGGCTTTACACCGGTGATATAGCAAAGATGGATGAAGATGGATATTTTTATATTGTTGATCGGAAGAAAGATTTAATCATCGTTGGCGGGTATAACGTCTATCCACGTGAAGTAGAAGAGGTTATTTACAATCATCCGGATGTGGTCGAAGTGGCCGTTCTCGGTGTTCCGGACCCTAACCAGGGCGAGGCAGTAAGTGCCTATGTAGTTAGCAAAAATCCACAGCTGAGCAAGGAACAAGTGCTTGACTATTGTAAAGAGCATCTTGCTAAATATAAAGTACCATCCGTGATTGAATTTTTAGAAGAATTGCCAAAGAATACAACTGGGAAAATCTTAAGACGTGCCCTAAAGAATCAGATCACCCAAATGGTCGGTAAGTAATTTATATTTTATTATGAAGGGCAGGTCATTTTAGCCTGCTTTTTGAAAGATAATTTGAGGGGGAGTAAGGTGGAGCAAATTTTACTAGAGGTAATAGAACATGTGGCGGTCGTTACCATTAATCGGGCTGATTCACTCAATGCCTTTAATTATGAGACATTGCTTGAATTACAGAACAAAGTGGAAGAAATGCGGATCAATCCAGAGGTTCGGGCTGTCATATTTATTGGTGCCGGTGAAAAAGCATTCAGCGTTGGTGCAGATTTGAAAGAAAGAAAAACGCTAACTAATCAACAAGTGATGCGAAACCTTTACAAAATTAATGAGGTTTTTTCAGCGATCGATTCGCTCCCGCAGCCGACAATCGCAGCAATCAATGGCTTTGCCTTTGGCGGCGGAATGGAGCTTGCCTTGGCCTGCGATTTTCGTTTTGCGGCAAGAGAAGCCGTAATGGGGCTTACGGAGACGAGTCTGGCGATTATACCGGGCGCAGGAGGGACGCAGCGTCTTCCAAGGCTTATTGGCCAGGCGAAGGCATTGGAGCTCATCTTGACCGCACGGCGCTTGTCTGCTGACGAGGCATTTTCTTATGGGCTGCTAACAAAGGTTGTTGAACGGAAGGATTTACTGGCTGGGAGTCTTGGGTTTTGCTCCCAATTACTTGCCAATGGTCCGATCGCATTGCAGCAAGCGAAGTTTGCGATAAAAAATGGAATGAATGCAGACTTAAACACAGGGCTTCAAATTGAACGAAAGGCATACGAAGTGACCCTCCCAACAGAAGACCGAATCGAAGCATTAAAAGCCTTCTCGGAAAAAAGAAAACCTATTTTTAAAGGTAAGTAAACATGGCAGCTCCTTGCCATGTTTTTTTGTTTCACTTTTACAGAAAATTTGCTAAAATCTATTCTTAAATGAGTTAATTTGAAACAAGGGGAGAATTAAGTTGGCGGATTTAGCAATAGGGAGAGAATCGTCCGAATTTAAAAGAGGTCTCCAGGCAGGGATAAGCATCGGGATTGGTTATTTTCCGATTGCCCTGACGTTTGGTCTCCTCGCCAAAACCTCAGGGCTGTCCATTTATGAAACGGTTTTGATGAGTCTGATTGTGTTTGCAGGTGCATCGCAATATATTTCATTAAGCCTAATCGCCTATGGAACTGGCATATTCGAAATTATTTTAACGACGTTCATTGTCAATATACGGCATTTTCTAATGAGCACATCATTAAATGAAAAATGTGAAGAGGACCATTTAATCAATAAGCTAGTTTATTCTTTTGGTATTACTGATGAAACATTTTCGGTTGTGGCAACAAAAGAAGGGAAAGCTACAACAGGCTTCATGTTTGGGGTTATCTCGGTGTCCTATTTTAGCTGGGTGGTTTGTTCCGGAGTTGGTCATCTTATCGGAGCCAGCCTTCCACAGACATTACAGGAAAGCATGGGAGTGGCTCTTTATGCGATGTTTATTGGACTCTTAGTCCCATCAATGAAAAGAAGTGCAAAAGTGATTTTTTTAGCGCTGCTGGGTGCGGTCTTTAACTCGATTTTTACCATTGGTCACGTCATGGCTCAAGGCTGGGCAATTGTTACAGCCACTCTATTGGCAAGCATGATCATTGAAATAGCTGAAGTGATTAAAACGAGGTATAGAGGTGTAAACCATGAAGACTGAAATTGTTTGGATGATTATCGGAATGGGTTTGGTTACCTATATTCCCCGGATGCTGCCATTTGTTCTATTTAAGGGGAAGGAACTTCCGCCATTTATTCAAGGGGTGTTAAAAAATGTCCCATATGCCACACTGGGTGCGTTAATCTTTCCAGCTATCCTCTTCATTCAAAAGGGTGATGTCTGGTATGGTGTGCTAGGTGCTGCCGCGGCATTTATTGCTGCCTTTTTAGGTGCCAATGTAATCGTTGTTGTACTTGGATCGATAACGGTCCTTGCCCTATACTCGTATCTTATGTAAGCCGGTTGTTGAACTGGCTTTTTTCATTGTCTAGTTCTAAAACATCGTTTTTTAACTAAACTAAGAATAGCGAGCCTGTACACAAAGGAGGAAATACTATGGTAAGAAAGATGGGCGTCTATGCGGTTTTGGGCTACGTCCTATATGGATTGTTTTTTTATTGGTATTTATTCTATTTTGCCGATACGAAACTGCCCTTCGAATATGAAGGATCAAAAGCAGACCCAAGCACCTTCTTCAATGGAAGGGAACTCATGTTGAGCGAAGAGTATTCAAAAATAAGAAATCTTTTGTTTTTCTTAGCCACTCCGTTAGAATGGCTTTTCTACTTCCTGATTTTATTATTTGGCTTTTCAAGGGCGTTCAAGCGCTGGGCGGAAAGTTCTTCTAAATATAAGCTGCTTCAAACAGCCATCTATCTAATCTGGTTATCTTTTTTCGCCTTTTTGGCAACCTTTCCGATAAGCTATATTAGTTATTCTTTAGCAAAAACGTATAATGTTTCGACGCAGACCTTCCCTTCCTGGATGAAGGATGAGTTGATTGACTTTTGGATTAATTATGGAACCTGGCTGATTATTGTTCCGGTTTTATACTGGCTCATGAAGAAAAGCAAAAAGCGTTGGTGGCTTTACGGGTGGCTGCTCTCCATTCCGTTTACCTTATTTATGATGTTTCTCCAGCCTGTGGTGATCGACCCGTTATACAATGATTTTTATCCCTTGAAAAACAAGGAACTCGAAACAAAAATTCTAACGCTTGCAGAAAAGGCGCAGATTCCCGCCAAGCATGTATTTGAAGTAAATATGGCAGATAAAACTAATTCTTTAAATGCTTATGTAACCGGGATTGGCTCCAATGCCCGGATTGTCCTTTGGGATACCACCTTAAATAAACTAACAGACAACCAAATTTTATTCATAATGGCCCATGAAATGTGCCATTATGTCGAAAAGCATATTTATTTCGGCATTGGCGGATACCTGCTTCTCTCATTGCTTGGGCTGTACTTCACTTATAGACTAATGAATTGGGCGACAAGGCGTTGGGGGAAAGAACTGAAAATTACAGATGTAAGGGATATTCGCTCGCTGCCGTTATTTTTTATGATACTTTCCATACTTTTGTTTGCTTCAAGTCCTTTAACAAATCTTGCATCCCGTTATCAGGAAACACGGGCGGACAGATATGCGATTAACATGACAAAAAATCCTGAAGCTGCAATCACATCTTTTCAAGAATTAACTCGTTCTGGTTTAAGTCAGGTGAAACCGCCGCTGTTAGTGAAAGTTTTCCGTTATTCTCATCCTTCCATGCTTGATCGTATCTCCATGCTGGAGGAATATGAAGTTGAGCATCGAAATAAATAAAAAATTCAAATAGGCTGAAAGCAATCTGCACGTTTTCAGCCTATTTGAATCCTTTTATAACAAAAAAACCGTCAAAATGTGACGGTTCATCTCATTTAAAAAGTATATAATTTTCGACTTTAAGTATTGTCTAGCTCCAGCGCCCTAGCGGCTAGTGTCCTTTGCTCTCCGCCCTACGATAAGTCAACATCGAATCACCTCCGTCTCTTCGTGTTTCCTTTATCTCAGTTGGAGCGGTCCAGGCCATACGCCGCTGACCAGGGCGCTTGCGCTTTTCTTACGTTCCAAATCGTTTGTTAACGTCTTTAAGCCGCCCGGATAAAAGGAGAAATTCTTTTTTGTCTCGACCATCAATGGCCAAGTCAATTTTCCGTAATAATTTTTCCTTTTCAACTGTTAGTTGGATTTCGGATAAGAGCATTTCGATGTATAGATCTTGGACGAAGTTCTCCTTCTTTTGATTGCGTTTCATGGCACCAAGCTTCATCAATTCCGTGTATGATTTTTCATTCATGAAAATCACCTCTGATGCTTTTTTTAATTATATGGATTTTTTAAAAGAATATCAATAATTTTTACAATTTTCCGATAAATATTTTCTTGACATAGATTTTGTGAATAAATTAGCAACAATTCCGAAAGTTGGAGAAATTTGATTACCAAAGGTGGTAAGATATGGTGGATAAAATAAAAAGGAGTTGATTGTATTGAAGAAAAATGTAATCCATGATTATGAGGTGAATTCCTGCACGATGTTTTTGAAACCAGTGGAATACGGAGGTAAAATTTATACACTTATTGTAGAAATCAAAGATGAATTTTTGTCTCCCCTTAAACCTTTGGATATCATTAAAAATAGCTGCAAGTATTATGGTGTCGATTACGATAGCCGAAAGAGGGGGACCCGGCAATTAATTGGCTATTCACGAAAAATCCCAATTGTCATTGAACCAACAACACATATCTATTTTTTTCCAACCAAATCACCGGGTGACCCAGAGTGTATTTGGATTTCTTTAGAGCATGTCGAGGATTATCTTCGATTGGCAGCGCAACAAACTAAGGTCTTTTTTCAAAATAAAAAATCATACGTTTTTCCAGTTTCCTTTAGTACAATCAATACACAAATGTTACGAACTTCCTTTTTAAAAACAAAACTTTTGCAGCGAATTGAAAATAATGAGAGAAAGTTATTTTATTTGCAGTACAGACCAAAATCCCTTAAGGCCTCGGAAAGTAGTGAGTTTTATTTAAACGATCCGAAATAAGAGCACTATTTTAACCTTTTTAACGGGATTGATGTTTTTTTAATAAGTAGGCCTCCATTAATTCTTGGACCTTATTTCGAATTCTTGGATTAAAGTAATTATGATTTTCTTCATAGCCCTTATAAATAAACATGTACATCGTAAAAGCATCGTCCCGTTTTGTTTCAATGACTTGAAGTTTATTCTTCTTCATATACTGCTTCACTTCAGCAAGTTCCTTTTGTATTTCCTTCATCGTATCTTCAATCAAATCCAAATAAGGCTTCTTTAATTTAAATGGACTATTTTCCACAACGGATAAATCTCGGTTTAAGACGATTAGAACCATGGGTAAATACATAGCTTTCTCCATTATGTCGCGATCATCCTCCGGAATTCTGCTCATCTTACCATCCGCACCTTCCTATATTTTCGAACAAATGTTCTTAATTTATTTTACAAAAAAACAGCGGCAAAAGCAATAGAACTTTTCTCTCACAAAAGCTTGTCCAAAATGGCAAGCTTTCTTTGTTGCAAATTAAAGCCAAAATATGAGAAAGTTTTTTATGATAGAAGGATATCCGTTAGGGGAAAATGAATTAAATGAGGATACCTAAAAAAAATGAAATATAAGGTAAAGATAAAAAAACATCAACGAATGGGGTATAAATATATGAGAGCTGATAAATATCAGGGTAAGAAAAAAAGACGATGGCCGGCTATTTTGCTTATCTTTTTGCTGCTAATCGGTGCAGGCGTTGGGTATGCTTATTTTCAATTTAAACAAGGTGTCAATCAATCGTTAAAAAAGTTAAATAAGGATAATAAAGAGGCAGATGTCGTCTATACCTTTAAGGGCCAGAAGGATCAGTATGGGGATACGAATGTCCTATTGCTTGGAAGTGATGCCCGTGGAAAGGAGAAATCCCGTGCAGACACCATCATGATTGCTCATTATAACGAAGACAAAGGAACATTCAAATTAACTTCGATAATGAGGGATAGTTACGTGGAAATCCCGGGGCATGGCAAGCATAAGATCAATTCCGCTTTTGCACGTGGAGGTCCAGAATTAATGAGAAAAACAATCAAACAAAATTTTGATATCGATCTCCAATATTTTGCAATTGCTGATTTTCAGGGATTTGTTCAGCTGATTGATGAGGCCTTCCCTAATGGTGTGGAAATTGATGTGGAAAAGAAAATGTCAAAAAATATTAATACGAAGTTAGAGCCGGGTCTTCAAAGACTAAATGGCAAACAAATGCTTGGTTATGTCCGCTTCCGCCATGATGCCATCGGCGATTTTGGACGGGTGGAACGCCAGCAAAAAGCTGTAAAGGCGATTGGAAATCAATTAAGCGGTTTGCAAACCATTACGAAGCTCCCTAAGCTAATAGGCGTCCTCACACCTTATGTGAATACAAACATGAATACTTCAGACATTTTATTTATGGGTAAGGATTTCTTTTCAGACAAAAGAGGGAATATCGCTGCATTACGAATTCCAGTCGAGAACAGTTTTACGGAGCCGCGAATACAGGGGGAAGGAGCCGTATTAGATATCGATGTTGAAAAAAATAAACAGGCACTCCATCAATTTATTACAAAGTAAACAATTCACTTGCTATAAGTGTGAGAAAAATAATTAAAGGGGAAAAAAGTATGGACTTTGAATCGCTAAAAGCTTGGTTTACACTTGAACATATAATGAGTCTCATACAGGAATATCGAGCCCTCGGCCCTTTACCTGGCATATTGCTGATTGTCCTTGAAGCATTTTTGCCGTTTCTCCCCTTGTTTATATTTGTAATGGCCAATGCAAGCGCCTTTGGACTCTGGTTAGGATTTTTATACTCATGGCTTGGAGCTTGCATCGGGGCATTGCTTGTTTTTTTACTAATAAGAAGGTATGGGCAGAAAAGGTTATTTTCTTTTTTGTCCAAGCATCCGAAAGTCCGCAAACTGATGGATTGGGTGGAACGTCATGGGTTTGGTCCACTCTTTTTACTGCTATGCTTCCCATTTACCCCCTCCGCGGTCGTAAACATTGTTGCTGGTCTTTCGAAAATAAGTACAGCCCAATATATGCTGGCTGTGTGTATCGGGAAAATGGTGATGATTTTTACCATTAGCTTTATTGGTTATGATATACAGTCATTGATTACAAAGCCTTTTCGAACGGTCATGGTTTTATTTGTTATTTTCATTCTTTGGTATGCTGGTAAAAGAATTGAAGTTAGATTGAATAAGGGTACAGAAACTGACCATAATGAAGAAATAGATAGAAACAAAGAGCAGGAGAAAAGGAGGAGTCTTAATGAAGATTGAATGGAAAAGGGAAGGTATGGAATGGGTTAAGGCGTTTGCAATAGGAATCATTATTTTTGCTTTTATACGTACATTCTTCTTTTCAAATTATATAGTAGAAGGCGAATCGATGATGCCGACACTCCAGGATGGGAATAAGCTGGTTGTCAATAAACTAGGTTATCAGGTTGGGGAATTAAATAGATTTGATGTCATTGTTTTTCATGCCAATTCCAAGGAGGATTTTGTCAAACGAATCATCGGGTTGCCGGGGGATAGAATTGAATATCGCGACGATCGCTTGTATGTTAACGGACACAAGTATGAGGAGTCATTTTTAAATGTCTATAAACAGTCATCACCTGGCATTAAGATAACTGGTGATTTTAGTTTGAAAGAAATTACCGGTGAAAATAAGGTCCCGGATGGAAAATTATTTGTCCTTGGTGATAATCGATTAGGGAGCTGGGACAGCCGTCAATTTGGTTTCATCTCGGCAAACCAGGTTGTCGGAAAAGTTGATTTACGCTACTGGCCATTAAATGAAATGGATATTCATTTTTAAATATATTTTCTAGGGGAAAGCACGATAATAAAGGTCGTGTTTTTTTTCTGATTAAATCATAGAATTACCATTTTTGGTGATAATCTATTCGAGTTAATCCAAACGTTTGTGCTTATAATATGGTAGAATGAGAGATAAGAGTTTTTGAGAGAAGAGAGGTTAATCTTATGTCTCTAAGAATGGTAAGTGGACGGTCAGGAACCGGTAAAACAGCGATGTTTCTTGATGAAATACGGATACGGCTTGAGGAAAACCCAGAAGGCCCGCCAATTATTTATATCGTTCCTGACCAGATGACGTTTTCATCAGAATATCGCTTGGCAGCGCAGACGGCAAGCGGCGGCATGATTCGTGCTCAGGTATATAGCTTTTCCCGTTTGGCGTGGCGAATACTGCAGGAAACGGGCGGTATTAGCCGAATCCATTTAAGCAGCGTTGGGATGAGTATGTTAATCCGCAAAATTATTGATGATCAAAAGGAGCAGCTAAAGCTTTTCCAGCGGGCCGCAGATAAGAATGGATTTGTCCAACAAGTAGAGCAAATGATCACCGAATTTAAACGATATTGTATCCGACCGGAGGAGATCATCCAAGGTTCATTACAATTCGGTGGTGAAACATCCGTTTCAAAAGCACTACACGATAAATTAAATGATTTGGAACTTATCTATCAGAAATTTGAAGACGAGGTCTTTGGAAAATACATTGATTCAGAAGATTACTTTCGCCTCCTAGCGGAGAAAATATCAGCCTCCGCTTACTTAAAAGAGGCCGAAATCTATATTGACGGTTTTTATCAATTCTCACCGCAGGAATATCGAGTGATGGCGGAATTAATGAAGCATTGTAAACGTGTGTCAATCGCGGTGACGACAGAACGCTTATTTTTTGATTCCGCACCGGACGAGCTTGATTTATTCCGCGCCTCGGGTGAGACCTGCTATAACATCTATGATTTAGCAAGGGCTGAAGGCATTGGAATGGATCAGCCAGTAATTCTAAAAGAACAAAAAAAATGGAATCAGCCTTCATTATCGCATTTAGAGAAAAACTTTGATGCCCGCCCGGTTATCTCATTTTATGGCGGGACAGGCATTAATATTTGCCAAGCAGCCAATCGACGTGCAGAGATTGAAGGCATTGCACGAGAAATTCGCCATTTAGTTCAGTCAAAGGGTTACCGATATCGGGATATCGCGTTATTAATTAGAAATGGCGGGGACTATCATGATATTGTTGAACCTGTTTTCAACGATTATCAGCTTCCTTATTTTATCGATCAAAAAAGGACTATGCTAAATCATCCGCTTATTGAATTAATTCGCTCAAGCCTTGAAGTGATTAATACTTATTGGCGCTATGAATCAGTTTTCAGAATGATTAAGACGGAATTAATATACCCCCTGCAGGAAAGTCCTGTAAAAATGCGTGAGAAGATGGACAGGCTCGAAAACTATGTGCTGGCCTACGGGATAAACGGAAGTAAATGGACGAAAAAGGATCGTTGGAGATACCGGCGTTTTAGAGGGCTGGAATTAGAGGCAACTATCCAAACGGATGCTGAAAAAAAGATGGAACAAGAGTTAAATGAATTAAAGCTCATGGTAACTGCACCAATCCTACGGCTTTCAAGACGATTGAAAAAAGCCGACTCAGGGAGGAAGCTTTGTGAAGCTATCTATTTATTTTTGGAAGAATTGGATATTCCAGCAAAGCTGGAAGCCTGGAAAACTGACGCTGAGGCAAAAGGCGATCTTATTAAGATGCGAGAGCATGAACAAGTGTGGAATGCGGTTATTGACCTTCTGGACCAATATGTCGAAATCCTTGGAGACGAGCCCAATACGGTAAAGTCATTTGCCGCTGTTTTAGAGGCTGGGTTTGAATCCTTACATTTTTCGCTTATCCCTCCAGCATTGGATCAGGTTTTGATTGGTGATTTTGAAAAGTCAAGGCTGACGGACATCAAGGTGACCTTCATGGTGGGAGTTACTGAAGGAGTATTGCCTGCAAAAATCACAGATGAAGGAATCCTTTCTGACGAAGACCGGGAAATGCTGGTTACCGCGGGTATCAATGTCGCACCAAGCAGCCGTACACGCTTGCTCGATGAAAACTTTCTAGCCTATAAGGCCTTTACAGCACCATCTGATATGCTCTATATCAGCTATCCGCTCGCCAATGAAGAAGGAAAAGCGTTAATTCCTTCTTCGTATATTAAGAGAATAAGAGATATGTTTCCAGAGGCAAGTGAGCGGTATTATGTCACAGACCCTGCTGAATTACCGGAAGCAGATCAGCTAAGCTTTGTTTCTAACTTTACAACTACATTATCCTATCTCAATGCACAGCTGCAATTGAAAAAACGGCATTACCCCATTTCCGTCCTATGGTGGGATGTTTATAACTATTATCTTGAGAGTTCTGGAAAGGAAAAGGCTCAAAAGGTATTTTCAAGCCTTTTTTACATGAATAGGACGATCCAGCTTTCAAAACAGACGGCGGATGAATTGTATGGAGAAACCATTCAGGCGAGTGTATCAAGAATGGAATTATTTAACAGCTGTGCCTTTACCCATTTCGTCCAGCATGGATTAAAGCTGCGCGAGCGGCAAATCTATCGTTTGGAAGCCCCTGATATTGGAGAATTATTTCATGCAGCCATTAAACATATTTCGGATACTGTCAATGAGCGGAGGATTTCTTGGGCAGGGCTTTCTAAGCAGCAATGTGAGGAATTGTCGAGAGAGGCCGTCAATGCCTTAGCACCAAGATTGCAAAATGAAATTTTGCTGAGCTCGGAGCGTCATCATTATATCAAACGGAAATTGGAACAAATTATTACCCGTGCCTCCCTCGTATTGAGTGAACATGCAAAAGTCAGCGGGTTCTCGCCAATTGGATTGGAATTGGGCTTTGGAGCAAATGCAAAGCTGCCGCCATTAAGCTTTGCATTGAAAAATGGTAAGCGAATGGAACTAGCCGGACGGATTGACAGGGTCGATCAAGCCAAGGGCGATGACGACCATGTCTTTTTACGGGTCATTGATTATAAATCCAGTGAAAAAGATGTGGATTTGAGCGATGTATATTATGGTCTTTCCTTGCAGATGGTAACGTATTTGGATATTGTCATGACCTATTCAAAAGAATTAGTCGAGATGGAGGCGAGCCCTGCAGGTGTTCTTTATTTCCATGTTCATAATCCACTGATTAGCTCAAAAAGAATGCTTACAATGGATGAGATTGAAAAGGAAATCATGAAGAAGTTCAAAATGAATGGCTTATTACTAAATGATCAAAATGTGATTAGGCTGATGGATCAAACGCTTGAATCCGGAGATTCACAAATTATTTCAGCTGGTATCAAAAAAGATGGAAATTTAACGAAGCGCTCTAAAGTAGCAAGTATGGAGAATTTTAACGATTTAAGACATTATGTCAGAGACTTGTATCAAAAATCGGGGAACGCCATTATTGATGGGCATGTGGAAATTGATCCATATAAACGAAAAGATAAAACAGCCTGCACATTTTGCCCTTATAAATCAGTTTGCCAAATAGATGTATTGGTTGAAAGCGATCCATATCGAGTTCTTACACCGCTTTCAAACGAAAAGGTCCTTGAGTTAATTCGGGAGGAGGTACACCGTGATGAGTAATTTTCTGATTCCGCCAATGCCTGAAAATGTTACCTGGACAGCAGACCAGTGGAAAGCAATTATGGCGAAAAATAAGGATATCCTCGTTGCGGCCGCAGCCGGCTCGGGGAAAACGGCTGTCCTAGTGGAAAGGATTATCCAAAAAATCCTTTCGGTGGAAGACCCAATCAATGTCGATGAATTATTGGTAGTGACATTTACAAATGCCTCGGCAGCGGAAATGAGGCATCGGATTGGTGAAGCGCTAGATAAAGCGATTGATGAGGATCCAAAGTCCCGCCATTTAAGAAAACAGCTTAGCTTATTGAATAAAGCATCTATTTCTACGCTTCATTCCTTTTGCATGGAGGTTATCCGTAAATATTATTACTTAATCGAAGTGGACCCTGGTTTTAGAATTGCCGATGAAACAGAGGCGCAATTAATCAGAGATGAGGTAATGGAGGAACTCTTTGAAGACGAATATGGGAAAAAAGATAATGAGCCCTTTTTCAAATTGGTTGATTCGTTTACAAGTGATCGCAGTGACGATGCATTAAGGGATATTGTTCGGTCTATTTACGATTTTGCCCGTTCAAACCCTATGCCGGAGCAATATTTGCACTCAATTATTGACATGTATGATGTTGGCGCAATCACAAATTTAGAAGAACTCCCTTTTATTAAGGCACTCCTTTTTGATATTGAATTGCAGCTAGAAGCAGCTAAGGATATGATTAAGCGGGGATTAGAGCTAACAAAGCTTCCAGGCGGTCCGGCACCAAAAGCGGAAAGCTTTTTGGATGACCTAAACGTCATTGATACGCTTATATTAGCGCAGCGGGACTCATGGTCGGCACTTTATCAGGCGATGCAGACCTGTTCTTTTTCAAGGGCAAAACAGGTGAAGGGCGACCATTATGATAAAGAGCTGACAGATAAAGCTCAAAATTTGCGTGACAAAGCAAAGAAGAAAATTCAAGACATTAAAGAAGAACTCTTCTCCCGTAAGCCGGAAAGCTTTTTACGTGATATGGAGGAGATGCTTCCATTAGTCGACACGCTTGTCCAGCTTGTAAAAGGATTTTCTAAGCGTTTTGAAAGGGTAAAAAGGGAAAAAGGGCTTGTTGACTATGCAGATTTGGAGCATTACTGCCTTGAAATTTTGAAAGATGAAAGCTCGCCTGAGGGACAATTCCTTCCATCTGAAGCAGCCTTAGCGTATCGAAGGCATTTTATAGAGGTCTATTGTGATGAATACCAAGATACAAATATGGTCCAGGAGACAATCCTAAAGCTGGTAACGAAAGAAGATGAGCGGAATGGCAACCTGTTTATGGTCGGTGATGTCAAGCAATCAATTTACCGGTTTCGATTGGCTGAGCCTAACCTCTTTTTAGGAAAGTATAATCGTTTTACTGTTGACGGTGAACCATCCGGATTGCGCATTGACTTAGCTCGTAATTTTAGAAGCCGGAAGGAAGTACTTGAGGCGACAAATTATTTATTTAAACAAATCATGGGAGTTAAGGTGGGTGAAATCGAGTACGATGAGGCGGCAGAGTTACGTACCGGTGCACCGTATCCAGAGGATGAGCCATTTCCTGTCGAACTTCTGCTAATTGATCAAAACGCGGAAAAGACAGAAAAGCCGTCAGATGCATCAGCAGAGACTGAGACCGAGGCGCTAGAATTTGATGTTTTAGACCTCGAACAATCACAATTAGAAGCGCGGGTAATGGCAGCTAAGATAAAGGAATTGGTATCGAGCGGTGCTCCTGTATATAATACGAAATCAAAATCGAATCGACCCTTGATGTATCGGGATGTGGTGATCCTGCTCCGTTCGATGACCTGGGCACCACAAATCATCGAAGAGTTCAAGCAGCAAGGGATACCCGTTTACGCAAACCTTTCAACTGGTTATTTTGAAGCAACCGAAGTGGCCATCATGATGTCGCTGCTCAAGGTTATCGATAATCCATACCAAGATATCCCATTAGCATCTGTACTACGTTCGCCGATTATCGGACTAAACGAAGAAGAGCTTTCGAAAATTCGCATCCATCAGAAGCGAGGTACTTTTTGGGAGGCGGTTTCCGCTTTTTGCCGGAGCAAAACAGACGAAACGACAGAGGCTTTTTTTGAAAAAGTCCGCCATTTTTATGATTCACTGACAGAATGGCGGTCAATGGCAAGACAAGGCTCACTTTCGGAATTAATTTGGCAGTTATACAGCGACACACAGTTTTATGATTTTGTAGGCGGCCTGCCAGGAGGGAAGCAGCGCCAAGCCAATTTACGGGCCTTATACGATCGAGCGCGCCAATACGAACAAACCTCCTTTCGCGGCTTATTCCGCTTTTTACGTTTTATCGAGCGAATGATCGAAAGAGGGAACGACCTCGGGGCAGCAAGGGCACTTGGTGAGCAAGAGGATGTTGTTCGGGTTATGACCATCCATAGCAGTAAAGGACTTGAATTTCCCGTCGTATTCATGGCGGGGATGGCGCGAAACTTTAATATCGCCGATATTCGCAAATCATATATGCTCGATAAAGAATATGGATTTGCTGCCAAGTATGTAAATGTGGAGAAAAGAATTTCCTATCCATCGTTGCCGCAAATAGCTTTTAAGCGAAAAAAGAAAATGGAAATGCTCGCGGAAGAAATGCGCGTGTTATATGTGGCGATGACGAGGGCGAAAGAAAGGCTGTATGTGACAGCCACATTAAAGGATGCGGCGAAAAAAATCGACCAATGGAATGACGTTTCCGCGAATACCGAATGGCTGCTAAAGGATTATGAGCGGGCATCTGCGATGAGCTATATCGATTGGATTGGTCCTGCACTTATTCGTCATCACGACTGCGGAGAATTAAGAGTTACGGGAGAAACCAATGTCCTTGTTCCAGAGGAAATCACGGGCCATCCCTCTTCCTGGAAAATTTCACTACTTAGTGCTGAAGAAATTACAAGTCAGGAAATAGCCTTAGAAATGGAAGAAGATCAATTCCTGGAAATGGTTCAAACAGGGGCAAAGGTTCCCGTAAAGTCACCTTTTGATGAAGAAATTAAGTCGCGCTTAGCTTGGAAATATTCCTACCCCAACGCTGCGACCCATCATTCGAAGCAATCGGTTTCTGAAATAAAACGAGGGCAGGAAATTGCTGATGAACAAAGCGGTACAGACCTTGTTCATAAATTTAAACAATCCATTCTAAAACGGCCCAAGTTTATGCAGGAAAAACAATTAACCCCTGCTGAACGGGGGACAGCTATGCATCTAGTAATGCAGCATGTAGATTTGACAAAAGCAGTTAGTGAAGAATCGATTGCGGAACAATTAATATCGATGGTTAACAATGAATTGCTGACACATGAGCAAGCTGACGTTATTGATCGACGTTTGATCGTTCAATTCTTTCAATCAGAGCTAGGGAAAAGATATTTCAATGCTAAAGTAATTAACAGGGAAATTCCTTTCACGCTCTCCATGCCTGCCCATGAGGTTTACCCGTCATGGACGGATGAAGATGAATCCGTGTTTGTTCAAGGGATTATTGATTGCGTCTTTGAGGATGAAAACGGCCTAGTTTTGATTGATTATAAATCGGATGGAATTACTGACCGGTATAAGGGCGGCTTCGAACAAGCTAAACCAATCCTGGAAGATAGATATAGGCTCCAAATTAACTTATATACAAAGGCAATCGAACAGATTTGGAAAAGGAAAGTAAGTGAACGCTACCTATTTTTCTTCGACGGTGCCCATATATTATATTTGAATCAAGAATAAAAAAATGACATAGACCATTGAGATGGTTTATGTCATTTTAATTATTCCCGGCAATCGGCTGGTCAATTAGATTCGTATCAAGTACGTTGGTACCGCTTAAGCCATTATTCGTTACAATAAGTCCCCCCGTATTAAAACCTCCAGAGCCAGCATATGTTTTGGTGCTGCTCTTTGGTGAGATATAAACGGTATCGCCAAATTGCACAATTCCTCCACCCACATTAACAATTTGTACTGGACCAATTATCGCTGGCATCGCAAACATCCTTTTCAATTAGCCTATAAAGTAACGTATGCTTTTATACCAGATCTTGTTCATGTCCTTCCAGCAGCAACTGTCTGATGTGCTTAATCCTTGCTTCCATCGATATATGTTTACTGTTTCCAACGTGCAATATGGAAGCGGACGAAATCCCGATGATATCAATTTTATTTACCTTAATTAATGGCGTGGGATTGTGTGTTAGGAGTGTTACAGGCTCATTAAGCGGCTGAAAGGGAATGGGTTCAGTAAAAACAGGATAAGCAGAAAAGCTTCCTTCATATCCGAAATCAATTTCCGCTTCTCTTTGAACAGCAAGGGCCCGTGACAGTCCATTAACGATGGAGGAATCACCGATTTGTAAAATAGAGGAGTAGGATACAATATCTATATGAATTTTGTCTACAAAGGAAGTGCGCTTCAGCATACTCAGGTCACTTCCGGTGCTAATGGGACAAATGGTCCGATTATTAATGATTCCGCCGGCGTGTCAAATGTAGATGCCAGTTGAATGGATTCGGTATCTCCAATCAATACGAGGGAGGAGCTTGCTACCCCTGTGATTTTTATGTTTTCTACACAAAGATCCCGATTATAGACTTCAAAGTTCATTCGTCTTCATTCCTTTCACATTTTCAGGCAGATGATTTAAAAAGATAAATACGCCATTTTGGACTTCCTGTTTTAAGGCTTCAATGATTAATATGTCAGTGTCGGTGCCATTCTCAGAAGAACGGTTTTGGACATTGTGAGCTTTTAGATGATATTCAATCCGGTTAGGCAGTTGTTTAATAATATCTTCTTTTATGAAGGATAAGTAGGCTTCACCAGGTTCCATACTTAACCGTTTTTGAGTATCCTCAATGATTTGTGGTAAGTCTGTTTCTAAATATCGATATATGGCCTCTTCGATTTTCATCGACCTTTGCATTTGCGCTTTAGGAGAAAAGGGGGTTGCTAGTGATTGATTTTGTACCGCGAAATCTTCGATTCCGGATAAGTCGGAAGGATTCAAGCCAATGTTTAATGTGCCTTCAAGAGTCTCGACCTTCAATTGATCAAATTTATATTCAATTCTATCAACATGGATGGACTTCTTTTCATTCAATTGCACTATTTCTTCGCTCATTTTTTTGACGGTCTCTTCCAGAGAATTGATTCTTTTCTCTTGTGCTTGAATACACATCTGTAGCCATTGAAGGTATTGATAAACATCTTGGTACATTTTATCACCTCACTATGTGCTCTCCATCTCTCTCTGCACATTGTAACATCCAAATTTGAAGTCAGTTAACATCATAAGGAGTTCTTTTCCAGCCTTCTTACCGGGGCTTGTAATGGAACTGCAGGTGCTTCCATTAGAGTGGATGGCTGCTCCCCTCCTAAAGGTTTAAATGCGGATGGCGCAGCATGTGTAAATCCCCCGGTATTATACAAATAGGCGGCAGGTTTAATAATCCCGGCACTGCCAATTTGCAGGACGGAGGAATTGGTAATCCCTCCAATTTTGATGAAATGAATTTGAATGGACTGCTGGATATAAAAATTCATGTTAGACCACCCATTTATCACATATTAAGGAAGTTTCCTTGATCAAGAGTATCCGGATCAATTGTATTTGTAGAACTTACTTTGTTTTCGACGTTTAACCTCTCGCCGGTATTAAACGAACCAGCACCTGAGAAGGTTTTTGCATTAGAGAATGGCATGATTTTATAGACATCTCCAATGTGGAAAACAGAACTGTTCCCCAGCGTAAGGACTTGCGCAACTCCAACAATGGCTGGCATGATTAACACCCTTTTTGTAGTATGGTCTTTTACATCTTATGACTGGGCGAATGTAATGTGAATCATTTGCCCAAATAAAGTAGTTGCAAGGGGGTAGAGCATATTTACGCTGATTATACATTTTTATAAGCGTATTAATAAAAAATAGGAATAAAGGCTTATTATTTTTCGTGAAAAATGATAAATTAGTAGGATATTCGCTAAAGTGAAAAGGTTCTATTATGTGAGTAAGAGATCAGTCGGAAAAATAAACACTGAGTCTCGATAAAGGCAAAGCTGATGAAAATCAGTGACGCAAAGCTACAGGGGCTAAGGTGCATTTGCACTACGCCAGCCAGTTACCGAAAGATCAGGGTGTTTCATATTAGATATGCTATGTTCACATAGGTTCTCTAGGTGTATATAGTTGTTCTATGTCTACTAACCCCCCCTTTTTCGGTATAGGTGGGGTTATTTTTATTTTATGGAGATAAAGATTTTGGTTTTGAAAGAATTTGTTATTGTAGCCTTGCGTTCGTTGCAAACGTGAGGCTTTTTTCTATAAAAAGAGACGAACGTAAGGTGGGTTGAAGGAATGGGTCTACTCAAGAGAATTCAAGAAAAAAACAATATTATTAATCGGAAAAAAGTAGTTGGGGAATTAATTAATGATCTAACTGGATTTGGCCCGATAAATTCACTCTTATTAGATGAAGATGTCTCAGAGATAATGGTAAATGGACCAAATCAAGTTTATTGTGAACGGAAAGGAAAATTATTGTTAACAGAGGTACAATTCCGTGATAATGAACATGTTTTGAACGTGATTGAAAAGATTGTTACACCACTTGGAAGAAGAATAGATAAAAAATCGCCAATGATAGATGCTTGGCTACCGGATGGTTCACGGGTAAATGCTATTATTCCCCCATTGGCATTAAATGGACCAACCATTACCATCAGGAAGTTTTCAAAGGATTCTTATCAAATTAAAGATTTAATCAAGTTTGGAACTATCACTGAAGAAATGGCTATTTTCCTGGATGCATGTGTAAAAGCAAGGTTAAATATGTTTGTCAGTGGCGGAACAGGTTCCGGTAAAACGACCACGCTCAATGTTCTTTCGAATTTTATCCCGGAAGACGAAAGAATCGTTACAATTGAGGATACGGCTGAAATCCAATTAGGGCAGGACCATGTTGTTTCATTAGAGTCACGCCCCGCTAATATTGAAGGGAAAGGTGCTATCTCCATTCGCGACCTTGTTAAGAATTCCCTAAGGATGAGACCAGACCGAGTGATAATTGGCGAAGTAAGGGGAATCGAAGCGCTTGATATGCTCCAAGCCATGAATACAGGCCATAATGGCTCGCTAGCCTCGGGACATTCCAATAGTCCAAGAGATATGATTGCACGCTTGGAAACAATGGTTTTGTTAGCTGGAGTGGGTAAGCCGGTAAGAGTGATTCGTGAGCAAATTGCAAGTGCGCTTGATGTGATTATTCAACAATCCCGCTTAAAAGACGGGTCTAGAAAAATTACAAACATAGCGGAAATTCAAGGAATGGATGGTGAAATGGTTGTTCTTAAAGACATCTTTGTCTTTAAGCAAGAAGGGATTAATTCGGAGGGTAAAATTATCGGACGTCTTGTGCCCACAGGAGTAAGGCCAAAATTCCATGAACGTCTTGAGCTATCGGGAACTTACATTCCGGCATCGGTATATGGATAATGAGGAGTGAAGACAATGATATTCCTTCTCCTTTCTTCATATTATTAACATCCTTTTTTATATTTCTATCCAGTTTTACAATTGTTAGATTGTTATGATTATATTATTCTTTAGTAGTGTAATTTAATAAAGAGGTGATTACTATGAGATTTGTAACGGTCAAACACGAAGCTGGGCCATTTGTTGGTTTAATGGATGCGGATGGTAATAAAGTTCTGCCACTAAATCGAGTTGAAGAGGCAAGGACAGGACAAAAAAGCTTTCCATCGTCTATGCTGGAATGTATTACTTTAGGGGATAACTTTATCGAACAAGTCAATGGTCTGCTTGACTGGGTCTACAGAGATGGAAAGGCCGACTCCTTTTACATCCCATTGGATGAAGCTGACTTACTTGCCCCCATTCCAAGACCCGACAAAAATATCTTTTGTGTCGGAAAAAACTATGCCGAACATGCGATTGAGATGGGAAGTGCAGCAGATATTCCTGAACATGTTATGGTCTTTACGAAAGCGCCAACATCAGTCATCGGTCCTAATGAAATAATCTTAAACCATCAAAACGTAACGGGGCAGCTTGATTATGAGGGGGAGCTGGCCGTCATCATCGGGCAAAAGGGCCGGGCAATATCTAAAGAAGAGGCCCTTGATTATGTTTTTGGATATACGATTCTTAATGATGTGACTGCACGCGACTTGCAAGCACAGCACAAGCAATTTTTCATTGGCAAAAGCCTAGATACTACCTGCCCCATCGGCCCTTGGATTGTTCATAAAAGCATGATTGATAACCCAAATCAATTGGCTATTGAAACAAGGGTAAACGGTGAGGTAAGACAAAGCTCAAATACAGAGAACTTTATTTTTCCAATCGAGGAGGTCATTTCGGTTTTATCTGCAGGAATGACACTTGAACCAGGGGATATTATTGCAACCGGTACTCCAGCAGGTGTCGGCAAAGGATTCAAGCCGCCTAAATTTTTGAAGCCAGGGGATCAAATCGAAATCACGATTGAAAAAATAGGAACATTAAAGAACACCATTGAGGTGAACAACTAGGTTTTCCTTCTATGCGTTTAGAAATGAAAAGAATATTTCCACGTTCGTTATTTTACCTGAATCACTTTTTTCGTAATTATAAAAGGCCTGTGGTATGATAGTTTCGAATAACTATACATAGGGAGGCAATTAAATGATTCATGGTCATGTTACAGCATGGGCTTTAGCACTAATTTTATTCATCGTTGCGCTTTTCTTACATAAGAGCGGAAAGGCAAAAGGATTTAAAATTGTCCAAATGATTTTACGAGTACTTTATCTGGTCATTATTGCAACAGGTGTTGGACTTCTTTTTAGCGTAGATAGGATAGATGTTTGGTATATTTTAAAAGCGGTTGCTGGATTATGGGTAATTGGTTTATTTGAAATGATTCTCACGCGTGTTACAGACAAAAGAAGGACTTCTACTTTTTGGATACAGTTTGTAGTTGCCTGGTTACTTGTTTTATATTTAGGTTTTGAAAAATTGCCGATGTCTATTTTTAATATGTAAGGCGATATTCTAAAAATGAAGGCTGTCCTAGTAGCTTGGGCAGCCTTTTGTCATTTAGCATAAAACAGCGTGACAACTTTCAGCTTTGGTTTTACTATTGAAAATAGAGAGAGGAGAGGATCAATGTGCTAGTAAAGGTGTTTGCAAATCTCCGGCAAATTTGCGGCGGAGTAACAGTAACGGTGCATCCTGATGGGGAGCGGGTAATCGATGTCCTTGATAAAATGGTGGAAATGTTTCCCGATTTAAAGGATGAAATTTTTACAGTGGAAAAAGAGCTGTTGCCATTCGTCCACGTGTATGTAAACGGAAGGAATATCATCCATCTAGATGACCTTCAGACAAAAGTTACCGAAACAGATCAATTTGCTCTTTTTCCACCTGTTGCAGGTGGCTAAGATGATAGTTAGAGATTTAGAGTTTCGCGGGATAAGTAGGCAGCATCTCGGGATGTATTTTGAGGAGCTTGGGGCAAAACAAGAAACGAACACATTCCCCTATATTTTTGCTGCAGAGGATTGGAGCGGACAAATATTATCGGAAGAGGAAATATCATTTACTTCCTCTTTTAAAGTAAATACCGTTCAGGTTCGTTTCAGTGCAGATAGCGGGAACAGGTTAGAAGAGCTTATAAAAAATTATCGTTACAAGACAACAAGGATAGGCGGGTAAAAACAAAAGGCATCTGCGCATAATGATATGCTCCCC